>JBFXEQ010000021.1:0-44246 GCA_050179935.1 Bacteroidales bacterium
GAAAACAATAGCCAGAATTGATAATTACGAATATATTGAACCTGAAAATATTAATCATTTTATTGGTATGGGGATTGATTAATTAATTTATCCCGAACGTATTGCTGCCCGAGAGATTATAGGCCTTCTGGGTCATGAGGTTTCTGAGTTTGTTGATTTCTCAGGTCAAAAACTCTCTTTATTCGTTCTTAAGCTCGACGAAGGGGCTCCGGTAATTGATAGCACGCTTATGCAAATTACCAAAGAAAATAAAGATATCGAGTTCAGAGCTGTGGCAATTACCCGTAACGGACAAACCATTATCCCTCGTGGGCACGACTCATTTATGGTAAACGATTTGGTTTATGTTGTTTCAAACCAAGCAGGTATTGATGATGTGATGAAATATTCCGGTAAAAAGAAACTGGAAGTTAAAGATATCATGATACTTGGAGGTAGCCGGATAGGTAAACGTATTGCAAAATCGCTCGAAGGTCGTTTTAATATCAAATTGATTGAAAAAGACCGGGAGAAAAGTCTGAAACTAGCCGATTATCTCAAAAATACATTGGTAATTAATGGCGATGGTAGTAATATTGAGCTGTTGATGGAAGAGGGATTGCAAAAAATGGATACATTTATTGCGGTTACCGGTCATTCCGAAACCAATATCCTGTCGTGTGTTCTTGCAAAAAAAATGGGAGTTAAAAAAACAGTTGCCGAAATCGAAAACATCGATTATATCGATTTGGGTGAAAGTATGGGTATTGATACAATTATTAATAAAAAACTAATTACCGCAAGTAGAATATTCAAGTTTACTATGAGTTCCATGATTGAATCTATGAAATGTTTAACGGGTTCAGATGCTGAAGTGCTTGAGTTCATTGCTAAAGAAGGATCTAGAATTACAAAAGGAAAACTACGCGACATAGAATTTCCAAAAGATGCGATTGTGGGTGGATATATCCGTAATCAAAAAGGATTTATTGCCAAAGGAGATACTCATATTAAAGCAGAAGATCGTGTGGTGGTTTTCGCCTTGCCTTCGGCCATGAAAAAACTCGATAACTTTTTTAATTAGTGATGCTCAAAGGCAAAATCATTTTTAATATATTAGGAATGCTTCTTATAATTGAAGGAGTATTTTTGCTCTTATCTACATTGGTTGCTTTCTATTATAACGAAAATGATTTATTCCCTTTATTTATATCTTCATTAATCTGTATCATTTTTGGCGGATTGTCATGGTTTTTTACCCGCAATACAAAGAAAGATATTGGCAAGCGCGAAGGGTATGTTATAGTAAGCCTTGTTTGGGTTATTTTTTCTTTATTTGGAGCTCTTCCTTTTGTTATCAGTGGAGCAATTCCTTCATACACTGATGCGTTTTTCGAAACCATGTCAGGTTTTACTACTACAGGGGCTTCAATTTTAAACGATATTGAGGCTATGCCACATGGACTGCTTTTTTGGCGAAGCTTAACTCAATGGATCGGAGGTATGGGAATGATTGTACTTTCATTGGCTATTTTACCTATTTTTGGTTTTGGTGGAATGCAATTATTTTTTGCTGAAGTTACGGGGCCTACCAATGATAAGTTTCATCCCAGAGTAAACGAAATTGCACGAAGATTATGGATTATCTATATTGCGCTTACCGTTACTGAAACGATCCTATTAAAAATTGGAGGTATGAGTTGGTTCGATGCTGTAAATCATTCGTTTACAACAATGGCAACAGGCGGATTTTCAACTAAACAAGACAGTATAGCTTTTTTTAATTCGCCATTTATTCATTATACTATATCTGTTTTTATGATATTTGCAGGTGTAAACTTTACTCTTTTTTATTATGCTCTTCATTTTAAGTTCAGTAAAGTGTTTAATGATGAGGAGTTTAAGTTTTATATTGGATTTCTGCTATTCTTTACGTTAATTATTGCCGGTTATTTATTCTTGCATGATGGAATAGGTCTCGAAAAATCATTCAGAGATTCACTTTTTCAGGTTTCATCAATAATGACCACTACTGGTTATTATTCAGTTGATTATTTATTATGGACACCTTTTATTCCAATTATTTTATTAGTGTTGATGTTTATTGGTGGATCAGCCGGATCAACTGCCGGTAGTATAAAAGTTATTCGTATTAGCTTGCTGCTAAAGAATAGCTGGCTTGAACTTAAACGTATGTTTCATCCAAATGCTATAATACCAGTTCGAATAAACGGTAAGTCTGTTCCTTCTCAAGTTTTATCTAATATTCTTGCATTTGTTGTTATTTATATGCTTATAACCATTATAAGTACTATAATTATTGCCTCAATGGGTTATGATTTAAGTACATCTCTGAGTGCTGTGGCTACTTCTATAGGTAATATTGGTCCGGGATTAGGACAGGTTGGTCCTGTTGAAAATTTTTCGCATATTCCTGCATTCGGTAAATGGTTTCTGGCTTTTTTAATGATGATCGGCCGACTAGAGATTTTTACCGTATTAATGATTCTGTCTCCTGCTTTCTGGCGTAAATAATTAAACCTCTAAAACTCCGATTCCTTCTCTGATGATTTCAAACTCATCACCTGTACAATTTACTACTGTTGATACCTCATTATTTCCAAAGCCGCCATCGATTACATAATCAACAAGTTTTTCAAATTTTTCATGAATCAGTTCTGGATCGGTCATATATTCTGATTCTCCTTCTTCATCTGCATGCAGGGAGGTTGTCATTATTGGATGCCCCAGATGTTTAACAATCTCAATGGCAATGTTATTGTTCGGAATACGAATACCAACGGTCTTTTTCTTTGATTTGTAAAACTTGGGTACATGGTTGCCTGCATTCAGAATAAACGTGAAAGGCCCTGGCAGATTATTTTTTAATAATTTAAAGGTGGCGTTATTAATGTGAGCAGTAAATTCTGAAACCTGACTGATATCGGAACAAATAAGCGAAAAGTTTTCTTTTAAGGCATTTTTACCTTTTAATCGTACTATCTTGTCAAATGCTTTTGTACTTTTAATATCCCAGCATAATCCATAAACTGTGTCGGTTGGGTAAATTACTAAACCGTCATTCTTGAGAGCATCACACACTTTTGCAATTTCTCGTGCGTTCGGATTGTCTGGATGAATCTGTAGTAACATAATATCTGAAAAACAGAAGGCAAATGTAATTATTCTAATGAGATAAATTACTTAAAAGGTTAAAATATTGTACAGTAGATTAGTTAGAAGTAATTCTAATTTAAATCATCGATAAATACAATAGAAAAGAGGCTGCATCAAAACAACTTATAAAGTCTTTGCGAGTGATCCCGATAAATCCCGAAAGCTTTCGGGACGGGTGAACGAAGCAATCTATAGATATTCAGCAACTTAAGATTGCTTCACTTCGTTCGCAATGACCTAAAAAATGTTTTGATTCAGCCTCTTATAAATAATTTTTCTGATTTTATCCGTTAACTTTCTTATAGTCAGCTAAAAATTGGGCTAATCCTATATCGGTTAATGGGTGTTTTAAAAGTCCTAATATTGCGCTTAAAGGACATGTTGCTACATCGGCACCAGCTTCTAAACATTGAATAATATGCATGGTATGACGAATCGAAGCAGCAAGCACTTCGGTTTCGAAACCGTAGTAATTGAACATATCAACAATTTGTCTTATTAATTCAACTCCGTCAGTCGAAATGTCATCAAGTCTTCCGATAAATGGCGATACGTAAGTTGCACCTGCTTTTGCTGCTAATAATGCTTGTCCTACAGAAAATACCAACGTGCAGTTTGTTCTTATTCCTCTGCCACTTAGATATTTTATAGCTTTTATACCCTCTTTTATCATAGGTATTTTTACTACAATCTGAGGGTGTAATGCAGCAAGCATTTCGCCTTCTTTTATCATACCTTCATAATCGGTAGCTATAACTTCTGCACTTACATCGCCGTCAACAATTTCACAAATATCTTTGTAATGTTTTAGGATATTGGCTTGTCCTTTAATGCCTTCTTTAGCCATTAACGAAGGATTTGTGGTAACTCCATCAAGTACTCCCAGATCTTGTGCTTCTCTTATCTGATCGAGGTTTGCTGTATCAATAAAAAATTTCATAATATAGTATGTGTTAAAGTGTAAACAATTTGGTTGCGAAATTAAAGCAAATTTTTGAGGAATAAAACCCAATTGATTATGAATGATTTAATTGACCGCGAAGTTCTTCGTAAATACCATATTTTCTGCAATATCGGTATAGCCAACTGTATTCAATTTCAATATTTAAATTTTCTTTAATTTTTTGCTGAAGCTGTTCTACAGTTTTTGTTTTTTTGGCTGATGCCATCCGTTTTATTTTACTCTTAAAGGGAGCTAGTTTTGATTTTCGGCGTTGGGAATACTTATATTTTAAAAGACCTTGGATTCCCTTGTCGAGGTATAGTTTTGTCCAATCAGCAATCGAGTCTTCATGAATTTTTAATAACTGAATAATGTTTTTATTCTTTTGCCCCTCGTTTTTAAGCAATATACAATATACCCTTTTTAAAATATTCTTACGATTCTGATTTTCACGAACAATCCTTTTAAGTTCCGCTTCTTCAATTTCGCTAAGATTTATTGTGTAACTCATGCTAGGCTATTTTGATCCAAACAAATTACAAAAACAGAAGGTAAATTCCAAAAAGAAAGTACCCTACGAGGGTTTTAAACCCTCGTAGGGTGCTTTCAAAAATAGAAGAAATTTTTAAAAAAAATTCTACGAGGGTTTAAAACCCTCGTAGGGTGACAGGGTTATAATTAGATTTATTCAATATATTTATAGGTAGAGCTGGCTTGCGCTGTTGCCATAACAATCATATCGTTTATGCAAACATGTTCCGGTCGTGTTAAGCAATATAAAATTGCATCTGCAATATCTTCTCCAACTAATGGATTGAGGCCATGATAAACTTTTTCAGCTCTGTCTTTATCACCTTTAAACCGAACCAACGAAAACTCTGTTTCCACCATTCCTGGATGTATGGCTGTTACCTTAATTTTATGTTTTAATAAATCAATTCGCATACCTTTCGAAATCGCATCAACAGCATGTTTTGTTGCACAATAAACATTTCCGTTTTCATAAACCTCTTTGCCGGCAATTGACCCAATATTCACAATATGTCCTTTTTTTCTTTCAACCATCATAGGTGAAATCTTTCGGGTAACATAAAGTAATCCTTTTATATTAGTGTCGATCATTCGTTCCCAATCATCAATAGATCCTTCATCTATATGCTCTAATCCAACTGCAAGTCCTGCGTTGTTAACCAGCACATCTATATTTTTCCATTCTTTTGGTAAGCTGTCGATGGCTTTTACTACATGATCATTATCTCTTACGTCAAAATGCAAGATCATTACTTTTGCGGAGGTTTGCTCTTTGATCTCTTTTTCAAACTCTTCGAGTAATTCAATTCTACGGCCTGTAATAATAATGTCGAAATTATTTTGTGCCAGTTTTAAAGCGGTTGCTCTTCCAATTCCGGAAGTAGCTCCTGTAATTAATGCTATTTTATTCATAATGATTTAAATTTTAAAATTATAAAATTAGCTAAAATAAAATGAATATGGATCATTTTTATTATCATCAATGATCTAAAATCCAATGACAGTGAACAATAATAAAATGTTAAAAAGTTTATCAGGTCGAAAAGGAACAGATAAATGCTTAAATGATGTTTTTGTTATTTATATTTGTTGAGTCTTAAACCCATAGTATTTATTCAAAAGTTTTAACCAATGGAAGTTACAGTAAAAACCGCTGAACAATTAGGTTTGCTCCCCGAAGAATTCGAAAAAATAAAGCAACTATTAGGTCGTACCCCTAATTTTACTGAGCTAAGTATTTACTCAGTAATGTGGTCGGAACATGCTTCTTATAAAAATTCGATAAAATGGTTGAAAACATTGCCACGAACTGGTAAACAACTACTTGCCGAGCCTGGTACCGAAAACGCAGGTCTTGTTGATATTGGCGATGGTCTTGCTTGTGCATTTAAGATAGAGTCTCATAATCATCCGTCAGCTGTAGAACCATATCAGGGTGCAGCTACAGGCGTTGGAGGTATAAACCGCGATATCTTTACAATGGGCGCTCGTCCTGTTGCTCAGCTTAACTCATTACGATTTGGCGATATTCACGCTCCTCGAACCAAATGGCACTTAAAAGGTGTGGTTAAAGGTATTGGTGATTACGGTAATGCTTTTGGTATTCCTGTTCTTGGTGGCGAAGTATTCTTCGATAAATGCTACAATACAAATCCGCTGGTAAATGCCATGTCGGTTGGTATTATGAAAAAAGATCAAATGATTTCTGCAATTGCTAAAGGTGTCGGTAATCCTGTATATATTGTTGGCTCTTCAACTGGTAAAGATGGTATTCATGGAGCTACTTTTGCATCTGCCGATTTAAACGAGAACTCTGCCGAAGATCTTCCTTCTGTTCAGGTTGGCGATCCTTTTATGGAAAAACTGTTACTCGAAGCTACTCTCGAATTGAATAAAACTGGTGCTGTTGTCGGAATGCAGGATATGGGTGCTGCTGGTATTATCTGCTCAACCTCCGAAATGTCGGAAAAAGGGAAACATGGAATGAAAATTGATCTCGACAAAGTGCCTCTCAGACAACAAGAAATGCATGGATGGGAAATTTTATTATCCGAATCTCAGGAACGTATGCTCGTTGTTGTGCATAAAGGAAAAGAAGAAATTGTTGAAAATATATTTAAGAAATGGGACTTAAATTGTGCTATTATCGGCGAAGTGATTGCCGATGACAAGCTCTATTTTTATATGCATAACGAACTGATTGCTGAAGTACCTGCATCAACTCTTGTTCTTGGCGGTGGTGCTCCTGTTTATGAACGCGAATATAAAGAACCTGAATCATTTAAAAAGAATCAAAAGTTTGATATTCAGTCGATTGCCGAACCTCAAAGTTATAAAGAAACAGCACTGGCCTTGTTAAAAAGCCCAAATATTGCTTCAAAAAAATGGGTTATCGAGCAGTATGATACCATGGTGGGAACAGGCAATATGAGTACAAACTTTCCTTCCGATTCGGGGGTTTATAATATTAAAGGCACAAATAAAGCAATTGCGATGACTGTTGATTGCAATGCTCGCTATGTGAATGCTGATCCGGAAAAAGGAACAGCAATTGCAGTATCCGAAGCAGCCAGAAATATTGTATGCTCAGGTGGTGTGCCACTTGCAATTACAAACTGTTTAAATTTTGGAAATCCATATAATCCTGAGGTTTACTGGCAATTTGTACATGCTATAAAAGGAATGACTCATGCCTGTAAAAAGTTTAATACTCCTGTTACCGGAGGTAATGTTAGTTTCTACAATCAAATGTCAATTGGGGGCAAAGTTGAACCGGTATTTCCTACGCCAACCATTGGTATGATTGGAGTTATAGAGGATAAGAAAAATCATATGACCATGGCCTTTAAAAATAAAGGAGATATGATTTTCCTTATTGGCAAATCCCGCGATGATATTAACTCTTCTGAGTACTTAAATTATATTCATAATATCGATCAATCTCCTGCGCCCTATTTTAACCTCGACGAAGAATTTGAGGTTCAGGAAGCAATTAAAGGTTTAATTAAAAAACACCTCATTCGTTCTGCTCATGACATTTCTGATGGCGGCTTATTTGTAACCCTTGTCGAATCAGCAATTGTTCGTGGCTATGGATTTGATATTACTACCGATGCTGAAGTTAGAAAAGATGCTTTCTTATTTGGCGAAGCCCAAGGTAGAGCTGTTGTAACGGTTTCTCCATCACACGAAGATCATTTTATCGATTTTATGATCGAACAAAAAGTTCCTTTTTCTGCATTGGGCCATGTTACTAAGTCGGAGCTTCGTATTGATGATAATTCATTTGGATTTATTGCCGATATTAAAAAAATGTACGATACTGCTCTGGAAAATATTTTAAAAGAGGAATAATTTTTATTTTTTGTGATTAAACCCTATAGCAATCAGCAATCTGGTAAAAAAGAACAGGTCGCAGCAATGTTTAACAATATTGCAAGGCGATATGATTTCTTAAATCATTTTTTATCTCTTGGTATTGATAAAATATGGCGCAAAAAAGCCATAAATTGCCTAAAAGATATTAATGTCGGACAAATACTCGATGTTGCAACCGGAACAGCCGACCTGGCGATTGAATCATTACGGTTAAAGCCTAAAAGGATCATCGGTATCGATATCTCTGAGCAAATGCTCGAGATTGGCAAACAAAAGATCCAAAAGAAAAACCTTGATCATATTATCTCTCTACAAAAAGGTGATTCGGAAAATATCCATTTTGATAATAATACATTTGATGCGATTACTGTTGCTTTTGGTGTGCGTAATTTCGAAAATCTTTCCAATGGATTAACAGAAATGTTTCGGGTGCTTAAGCCAAATGGCAGAGCTGTTATTCTTGAGTTTTCGAAACCACATAAATTTCCTGTAAAACAGTTTTATGCATTTTATTTTAAAGCGGTTTTGCCTATAATCGGGAGAATTATCTCTAAAGATAATTCAGCTTATACTTATTTGCCCGATTCGGTAATGCAGTTTCCCGAAAAAGAGGATTTTATAGATCAACTAAAATCTGCAGGATTTACAAACTGCAGTTACAAATCACTTAGCTTTGGTATTGCAACTATATACGTAGGTAATAAAGAATAACAATTTAAATTGATAATACTATATTTGTAAAATCAGCGTTTTAAATTTCAAACTTATTTTTGTGAAAAAAATTTTATTCATCTTGTTTATAGTTATCACCCAAACCTCCTGGGCACAAAAAGAGTTTGCATACAATTACCAGGAAATTGATTTTAAAGTACTCCATTTTGGATTTACTGTAGGGTTCAATACCATGGATTTTGGAATCACTCCTTCCATGAAGGTTAGTGGTAACGATACTTTAATACCCGAGTTGAATAATCTTTCTCCCGGATTTCATGTGGGTGTGGTTTCAAGTTTACGATTATCTGATAAATTTGATTTTCGATTTCTTCCAGGTATTACCTTGGGACAGCGAAATGTGCTTTTTTATAATCAGGATGGAATCCTTGATTCAAAAATGAGTATCGAATCAACATTTATCGATTTGCCTTTTCTTATTAAATACAAGGCCGACAGGATAAAAAACCATCGTCCGTATTTAATTGGTGGTGTAAACATACGAAATGATATGGCCCGTAATAAAGAGTTTAATGAGGACGAAAAGATTTATATTAAATTGAAACCATTCGATATATACTACGAAGTAGGATTTGGATTAGATTTTTATATGACATTCTTTAAGCTTTCGGCCGAATTAAAATATTCTGTCGGAACCCGTGATGTTGTTTCGTCTGATGCATCGCAGGATTACCCGCAATATGCAAACTCCATTGATAGCTTTAAGTCGCGACTTCTTATGTTTTCGCTCCACTTTGAGTAATAAATGCTCTGCGCCTGAACTCCGAACAAACAATAGCTGTTGCTACCGAAATATTCAACGATTCTGACGTTTTTTTATCTTCAGGATAATTGGGTATAAACAGTTTTTTAGTAATTAAAGGTTTGGTTTTATCCGAAATGCCATGCGATTCGCTGCCCATAATTATAAAACCTTTTTCGGTAAGTGGTTCAGTATATATTGTATTACCTTCGAGAAATGTTCCGTAAATGGCAAATTCAGAATCCTTTTTTACTGAATTTATTAAGTTCTGAAAATCAACATAATGCACTTTTACCCGGCAAATAGCTCCCATGGTTGATTGAACTACTTTTGGATTGTATTGATCAACACTATTCTTTGTGCAAAATATATTTTGAATGCCAAACCAGTCGGCAATTCTAATAATTGTTCCTAAATTTCCTGGATCATTTATGTCATCCAGTAAAAGACTTAATTGTCCTGTAATTTCGTCGATATCGTAAGCGGATTTGGGTTGCTCCGCAATAATAAAAACCTGATTTGGTGTTGACAATGAACTTATTTTGGATAAATCAGTTTCTGTAATCTCATCAACCTCTGCTTTACATTTAGTTAACCTGTTCGAATTTAATTCTAACCAGTTTTTTGTTGCAAGTATATTCGTAATTTTAATGCCGGATTTTAACAGTTCGTCAGCTAATTTTTCGCCTTCAGCAAAAAATAACCTTTGTATTTCACGGTATTTGCTTTTTTTTAACGAATTAATGAATTTAATTTTATTTTTGCTGAACATGATTATTATTTTATCTGACTTTGTTTAGTGTAAAAATATATAAAATTAATTTTTCAATCCTTCTCCTTAAGGCAAATAATGTCCTAAGGATTAGAAATGTTGCTTTATTATTATTATTATTATTATTATTTTCGGCCCTATTATTCTCCTGTAGCCCTACAAAACGTGTTGCTGAAAATGATTATCTCCTCGATAAATCTAAAATAAAGGTTGATCAGGGCAAAGTCAGTAAAGAGGAACTAAAAAAATATATTCGTCAAAAGTCAAATAAAAGAATCCTTGGCTTGCGTTTTCACCTCTGGCTATATAATATGGCTAATCCCGAGAAAGAAAAAGGAATAAGTGGCTGGCTGCGAAAAATAGGTGAGGAGCCTGTAATTTACGATGAGTTTCTAAAAATCAAATCTACTGAACAACTAACAGGATATCTTCATAGTAAAGGGTTTTATGGTGCTCAAGTTGATGATACTGTTCATTATAGAAAAAAGAGTGTAAAAGTAAACTATCATATTAACACAAATGAACCCATAATTATCCGAAGTTTAAGTTATCTCATTCACGATAAGGAAATTGAATCAATTGTGATGCACGATGCTCCAAATTCTTTGATTAAGATCGGAGAAAACTTCGATACCGATATGCTGCAGGAAGAAAGGGGGAGGATAGAACAGCTTCTTAAACAAAAAGGATATTACAATTTTAATAAGCAATTTATAAACTATTTGGCCGATAGCACATCGAATAATTTAATGGTTAACCTTACTCTGGTAATTAAAAAGTTTCAACAGGTCGATTCCAATAAAGTTACTAATCATCGAGATCATAAAAAATATCTGATAAATAAAGTTTATGTTGTAACTGATTTTGATCCACGGCAAGCATTGCAACTTAAAGAAAAGTACTATAATAATTTCGATACAATCTATGACAGAGGGATTTACTTTGTTTCGAAGCCTACTGAAAATTTAAAGCATAAAGTGGTGTTTCAGGCTAATTTCATTCGCGAAGGAAGTCTTTATAATATTGATAATGTAACTAGCACCTATCAGCACTTAAATTCATTACAAATCTTCAAATTAATTAATATTCAGTTTAACGAAATCGATACAATAACTAACGATAGCTTGAACCTTGGCTATTTAAATTGTGTAATTCAACTCAGTAAATATTATTTGCAGTCATATACTGTTGAACTTCAGGGAACAAATTCATCAGGAAACATAGGTGTTGGAGGGAATCTTTTATATCAGCATCGTAGCTTATTTGGTGGGGCAGAGGTAGTTGATTTTAAAATTAATGGCTCTGTTGAAACCCTAAATGAAAACATCCGAAATATTAAGAATACACTCGAGTTAGGAGGTGATATTACTGTAAATATCCCAAAATTTGTGTTACCCATATTTCGTGCCGAAGATTTTAGCAAAAAGCATAAGCCAAAAACCCAGATATCAGTTGGTTATAATTACCAAGACAGACCTGATTACCAGAGAACAATTGCGAATTTCTCCTATGGATATGCATGGGAGGAAAGTAAGGTTAAACGACACATTTTTAGACTTGTCGAGATTAACGCAGTTAAACTGCCATTTGTTACTGATAATTTTAAAACATACATCGAAAAAACATTGCTTTCGTCTAGCTACGAGAATCATGTGGTTTCAGTAACTAGTTATAGTTTTATCTTTAATAATCAGGATATCAAAAAGAATAGCGATTTTAACTATTTAAGAGTAAATACTGAACTTTCCGGAAATCTGCTTACAACTATTAATAGCCTTTCCGATGCCCCAAAAGTAGATGGTAGTTACCAGATTATGGGTTTGCCTTATTCCCAATACTTTAAAGCCGATGTTGATTTTCGCTATTATCAGATACTAAATGAGACGAATAATTTTGTCTATAGAATATTTTTAGGAGGAGCAATTCCCTACAGCAATTCAAAAACAATACCTTTCGAAAAACAATATTTTTCGGGTGGAGCAAATAGTATACGAGCCTGGAATGTACGTGATTTGGGCCCTGGATCATTTAATGGTGATACACTTTCCCGATATCCTAACCAAACTGGCGATCTAAAACTTGAATTAAACTTTGAGTATCGGTTTAAACTATTTTGGATTTTAGAATCTGCTTTGTTTTTAGATGCAGGAAATATATGGGCTATTAAAGAAGATAACCGCCAAGGGGCTTACTTTAATAAAGATCAGTTTTATAAAGAAATTGCGCTAGGCACAGGTCTCGGATTTCGTTTCGATCTTTCATTTGTTATTCTTCGACTCGATATTGGATTAAAACTCAGAGATCCTTCATTGCCAGTAGATAAACGCTGGATCGTCGGAAATAGGTCTTTCGTAAGAGATGATTTAACCTTTAATATTGGTATTGGTTATCCATTCTAATCTGTTACATCCTAATCTTTGTTTATTCCTATTTTAAAAGTGTATTTTATTTTTTACCTTTGTAGGTAAGTAGGATAAATTTAATATTTAAGGTTATGACGTATAACAAAATTGTCGAATTACTTGGAAAAGATGCGGATTATCTTTTAAAACATAAAAGTAAGACCATCGATAAAAGCCAACTTCATTTGCCTGGTCCTGATTTTATCGAAAGGGTTGTTTATCATTCAAACCGTTCACCACAAGTGATGGGAAACCTGCAACAAATGTATAATCATGGCCGCTTAGCTGGTACTGGTTACTTATCTATTTTACCTGTCGATCAGGGTATTGAACATACTGCAGGAGCTTCTTTTGCACCAAATCCAATGTATTATGACCCTGAAAATATTGTAAAATTGGCAATTGAAGGTGGTTGTAATGCTGTTGCTTCTACTTTTGGTGTTTTAGCGGCTGTTTCCAGAAAATATGCCCATAAAATTCCTTTTATAGTTAAGTTAAACCATAACGAGTTACTAACATATCCTAATAAATTTGACCAAATAATGTTTGGCTCTGTTGAAGAAGCATGGAACCTTGGTGCAAAAGCCGTTGGTGCTACAATATATTTTGGCTCAGAAGAATCAAACCGCCAATTAATTGAAGTAGCAGAAGCTTTCGAAAGAGCCCATGAGTTGGGTATGGTTACTGTATTGTGGTGTTATACTCGTAATAATGCTTTCAAAAAGGATGGTGTTGATTATCATACAGCCGCCGATCTAACTGGTCAGGCTAATCATCTGGGAGTAACAATACAGGCTGATATCATTAAGCAAAAATTACCCGATACTAACGGTGGATTCAAAGCATTAAATTTTGCTAAAACAAACGAAAAAGTATATACACAATTAACAACTGAACATCCAATTGACTTAACAAGATATCAAATTGCAAACAACTATATGGGCCGTTCTGGATTAATCAATTCTGGAGGAGCCTCATCAGGTGCATCTGATTTAGCAGAAGCAGTTTTTACAGCTGTTGTTAATAAAAGAGCAGGTGGTATGGGGCTTATTTCTGGCCGTAAAGCATTCCAACGCCCAATGAAAGAAGGTGTTGAGCTGCTTAATGCAATACAGGATGTTTATTTAGCATCAGAAATTGATATAGCATAATCGAAATAAAAATTATAATTTTGAGCAGCCTAATTCTGTGGGCTGCTTTTTTTATCTCGTTCAGTATTATGTGATTTATAAATTAATAAAATAAATATGGCAAAAAAATTTAGATCCGGGATATTATTTGGAGATGAAGTAACTCATCTTTTTGAATATGCAAAGGAAAAACAATTCGCATTACCGGCAGTAAATGTTACAGGTACAAATTCTATAAATGCAGTATTAGAAACTGCACGTGATATCAACTCTCCTGTTATTATCCAGTTTTCAAACAGCGGAGCTGCTTTTATTGCAGGCAAAGGACTTTCAAACGAAAATCAAAATGCCAGTATTATTGGCGCGATTTCTGGAGCACACCATGTACATAATTTAGCAAAGTATTATGATGTGCCGGTCATTCTTCATACCGATCATTGTGCTAAAAAACTGATTCCTTGGGTTGATGGATTAATTAAAGCAGGTACAGAGTTTTATGAAAAAAACAAACAACCACTATTTAGTTCTCACATGCTGGATTTAAGCGAGGAGTCCTTACAAGAAAATATTGAAATATCTGCATCTTATCTAAAAAAGATGAAAGAATTAGGCATGACCCTGGAGATTGAATTAGGGGTTACTGGCGGAGAAGAAGATGGAGTGGATAATACAAATGTCGATTCTTCAAAATTATATACTCAACCTGAAGATGTGGCGTATGCTTATGAAAATTTAATGAAAATAAGCCCAAACTTTACCATTGCAGCATCTTTTGGTAATGTTCATGGGGTTTATAAACCAGGAAATGTTGTATTAAGTCCTGAAATACTTAAAAAATCGCAGAATTTGATACAAAAGAAATTTGAAACCAGAGAAAAACCGGTAAACTTTGTTTTTCATGGAGGATCAGGTTCTGAAAAAGAAAAAATTGCTGAAGCTATTAGCTATGGAGCAATAAAAATGAATATTGATACCGATTTGCAATGGGCAATGTGGAGAGGTATCTTAGACAATTATAATAAAAACCAGGGTTTTCTTCAAAGCCAGATCGGAAATCCAAAAGACCCCGATGGACCCAATAAAAAATTCTATGATCCAAGAGTATGGTTGCGCGAAGCAGAAAAGAGTTTTATAAAAAGGCTCGCTGAAGCTTTTAAAGATCTTAATGCAGAAAATAGAAATTAAAATGTTTAATATTAATGATAAAAGCAGTGTCAAAGGATGCTGCTTTTTTTATTTCAACATAAACTAAATTTTGCAAATAAAGTCTAAATTCGTAAAATTGTTAACCGTTTATAAACCCTTAAGATTAATTTTGGCTGATTTTGATGTTTCTTAGCGCAATAATTTAGAAAAGAGTTATCACATAATTATTGCTTAGGTAAATTCAGCAGTCGAAACGACTTTTGTAAAAAACGAAATTAGAGAAGTGGTTTTTAAAATTACCGGATTTTTTTTTGATACTGACACCTGATATGTTAATGTTATAATGCACAAATCATAACATCATTAAATTTATTAAAATTAAAGCTGATTGAATGGTTAAAAGAAGGTTTATTGAGATTTTTACTTTTACCAAAAAGGAGAGAAACGGAATCATCGTTTTGATCTTGATCATTACCATTATTATTTGTTTTAGAACTGTTATCCTGAAACAAAGAAATGTAGAAATAAACACTGAAAATGAAGAGTTTTTAATTGAGCTTGCCCGGTTCGAGGAATCCTTAAAACTAAAAGATATTTATCCAGACAAGGATTATAGTACAAAACAAACTACTGAAGAATGGAAAGCTCCTCATGCCCCGTTTTTATTCGATCCAAATAGTTCTGATAAACAAGAATTTCAGAATCTGGGATTTACAGAAAAACAAATTTCAACAATTATAAAATATAGAGATAAAGGAGGAAAGTTTAAAAATAAACAAGACCTTTTGAAAATATATGGAATATCAAGGACTCAATACAATTTCTTGGAGCCATACATACAAATTAAACTAATTGAAAATACAGGCTCTTATCCCAAAAAAGAATTCGAAAAAACAATAAAGATCACATTTATTGAAATTAACTCAGCAACAGAGTCTGATTTAATTGAGCTTAATGGCATTGGCGAATCGTATGCCAAAAGAATATGTAAATATCGAGAAATACTAGGCGGATTTCATTCAAAAGAACAACTTCTGGAGGTATATGGAATGGATAGCATCCGATATAACCAGATAAAAGATCAGTTTTTTATTGATACATCGCTGGTTGTTAAACACGATATAAACTTAATAAAATATAACGATCTGATTAAAAGACAATATCTGAATAAATTTCAAGTTCAGGCAATTTTAAAATATCGCGAATTAAATGGACGAATTACTAATTTAAACGAACTTGTCGAAAACAAATTGATACCTCAAAATGTTTATAATAAAGTTAGCCCTTATTTAATAATTAAATAATTTTAATAGTGTTTTTTTTGACTTTAATAAATAAAAAGCATATATTTATTAAGAAAATGATAAGTTTGCACTTTAAAATTGAAAATTAACTAATTAATTATCAAAAATATATAAAATATTAGTTTTTTTTTGTTGATATTCTTTGAAAAGTGAGTTTTAAATTAATATTTTTGCGACTCTAAAAAAATTGAATAAAATTATGATAGTAGTACCATTAAAAGAAGGCGAAAACATCGAAAGAGCTTTAAAGAAGTTTAAACGAAAATTTGAGAAAACAGGTGTTGTTAAAGAATTAAGAGATAGACAGGCATTTACAAAACCATCCGTTCGTAAAAGAGAACTTCTTAAAAAAGCTATTTACATTCAGCAAATGCAGCAGAAAGAAGAATAATGCATATAGGGTAAGTATTCTATCCTATTAGGATATTTTTACTTTTAATTTTTAAAAAACCCTATATGTATAATGACCTTTTTCTAAAATACTTACAATTCGAAAAGCGATTTTCAATAAATACAGTTAAATCATACTCTAATGATTTAACACAATTTATGTATTTTATTGAAAATCAATTTGCTATTTCAGAACCTGAAAAAGCCAACGAAAAGGCAATCAGGTACTGGATTGTTTATTTAATGGATAATGGGTTTTCTTCTATCACGGTTAACCGGAAAATTTCCACCCTTAAAACTTTTTATAAATTTCTTACCATTCAGGGATTTATTCGAATAAATCCAATGGATAGAGTTGTGTCGCCAAAAGCCAAAAAGAAAATTCCATTGTTTGTCGAAGAAAAACAGATCGCCATTCTGCTTGACGATGTATTATTTGGTGAAAACTTTTCCGGAATTCGCAATCGTACAGTAATTGAAACATTTTACAATACAGGGATAAGACTTTCAGAGCTAATTGGACTTAAGCATAAAGATATTGATCTGTACAATAATACATTAAAAGTACTGGGCAAGAGACAGAAAGAAAGAATTATACCTATTCATTCATCTTTTGCAAAGTCTTTAAAAGATTACATGCAATCTAAAAGCTCAGAATTTGGTAATTTAGAACATGATTATTTTTTTGTTACTGATAAGGGCGAAAAACTTTACGAAAAAATGGTTTATCGTATTGTAAATAAATATTTATCATTGGTTTCGACAATCGATAAAAAAAGCCCACATGTTTTGAGACATACCTTTGCAACCCATATGCTAAATCATGGAGCCGACTTAAATGCAATTAAAGAATTACTAGGTCACGCAAATTTATCGGCAACACAGGTATATACACATAATACGTTTGAGAAGTTAAAAACAATTTATAAACAAGCCCATCCACGGGCATAAAAAATGGAGGAATCATCATGGACATTAAAATTCATTCGATTCACTTTGATGCTGACGAAAAACTGATTGAGTTTGTAAATAGTAAAGTAAAAAAGTTCGTTCAGTTATACGACAATATTATTGAGGCTGAAGTATTTTTACGATTGGACAAAGACTCTAGTACTGAGAATAAAGTAACAGAAATAAAATTAAGTATACCGGGTAATGATCTCTTTGCAAAAAAAAGAAGTAAATCATTCGAAGAATCGACCGATAACGTTGTCGATGCTTTAAAGCGACAATTAAAGAAAACAAAGGAAAAGCAAAGAGGTAAATAATGATTATAAAAAAACCAATAAATTTCATAAGAATTTATTTGCGTAATAAATAAAAATTTATACATTTGCAAACCGATTTTGGAAGTATTTTCCAAAATCGGCGTTCTTTTATTGCCGATGTAGCTCAGTTGGCCAGAGCAGCTGATTTGTAATCAGCTGGTCGGGGGTTCGAATCCCTCCATCGGCTCGGTAGTTAAGTTTGTTGGGGAGATACCTAAGTGGCCAACAGGGGCAGACTGTAAATCTGCTGGCGTACGCCTTCGTAGGTTCGAATCCTGCTCTCCCCACAATTACAAGTAAGAAGACAAAAGTTAAAAGATAAAAGTAAACGAAATAGTTAAATTTTATTTTTTTTCCTTTAATCTTTAAACTTGAAAACGCGGGAGTAGCTCAGTTGGTAGAGCATTAGCCTTCCAAGCTAAGGGTCGCGGATTCGAGTTCCGTCTCCCGCTCTATTCCTTGCCGATGTAGCTCAGGGGTAGAGCACTTCCTTGGTAAGGAAGGGGTCATGGGTTCAATTCCCATCATTGGCTCAATATTGTTGTTTTTAAAAGTGAATGTTATTATAAATTATCTAATTATCTAATATTTGGAGTTATGGCTAAAGAAAAATTTGACAGGTCCAAACCACACGTAAACATTGGTACTATTGGACACGTAGACCATGGCAAAACCACTCTTACTGCTGCTATCACTATGGTTTTAGCAAAGAAAGGTTTGTCAGAAGTAAGAAGTTTCGATTCAATTGATAATGCCCCTGAAGAAAAAGAAAGAGGTATTACAATTAATACTGCTCACATCGAATATCAAACAGCAAACAGACACTACGCTCACGTAGATTGTCCAGGACACGCTGACTATGTTAAAAACATGGTTACTGGTGCTGCTCAGATGGACGGTGCAATTATCGTTGTTGCTGCTACTGATGGTCCTATGCCTCAAACACGTGAACATATCCTTTTAGCTCGTCAGGTAAACGTACCTAGACTTGTTGTGTTCTTAAATAAAGTAGATATGGTTGATGATCCTGAACTTATCGAATTAGTTGAAATGGAAGTTCGTGAATTATTAACTTTCTATAAATTTGATGGAGACAATGCTCCTGTAATTAAAGGTTCTGCTCTTGGTGCACTTAATGGTGAACCAAAATGGGAAGAAAAAATTATGGAGTTAATGGATGCTGTTGATACTTATATCGAATTACCTCCACGTGAACGTGAAAAACCTTTTTTAATGCCAGTTGAAGACGTATTCTCGATTACAGGTCGTGGTACAGTTGCTACTGGTAGAATTGAAACAGGTGTTGTTAATACAGGCGACGAATTGCAAATTATTGGTTTAGGTGCTGATAAGATTAAAACAGTTTGTACAGGTGTTGAAATGTTCCGTAAAATCCTTGATACAGGTGAAGCTGGTGATAACGTTGGTTTGTTATTAAGAGGTATTGATAAAGATCAGATCAGAAGAGGTATGGTAATCTGTAAACCAGGTTCAATTACTCCTCACACTAAATTTAAAGCTGAGGTTTATATCTTGAAAAAAGAAGAAGGTGGACGTCACACTCCATTTCATAATAAATACAGACCACAGTTCTACGTAAGAACACTTGACGTTACTGGTGAAATTATGTTGCCAGAAGGTACTGAAATGGTTATGCCTGGTGATAACTTAACAATCATTGTTGAATTAATTACTCCAGTTGCTATTAACCAAGGATTACAGTTCGCTATCCGCGAAGGTGGAAGAACAGTTGGTGCTGGTCAGGTTACTGAAATAGTAGAATAAATTATTATAAAAAGGAGATTCGCATAATTTCGAATCTTCTTTTTAATACGGGTGTAGCTCAGCTGGTAGAGCAGTGGTCTCCAAAACCAAAGGTCGTGAGTTCGATCCTTACCACCCGTGCAAATTTTAAAAAGAAACATGAAACTAAAGATCTATTTTCAAGAAGCATTTAACGAACTTTTTCACAAAGTATCCTGGCCAACTTGGTCAGAATTACAAAGCAGTGCATTAGTAGTTATGGTTGCTTCGTTAATCATCGCAATAGTAGTATTTGCGATGGATTATAGTTTTCAAATTCTAATGGATTTCATTTATAGTTTATTCTATTAATAAGAAGAGACATGACTGAAGTTAACAAAAAGTGGTATGTACTCCGTGCTATTGGTGGAAAAGAGAAGAAAGTTAAAGAATACATCGAAAGCGAAATAGCACGACTCAAACTACAAGAGTATGTTTCTCAGGTTTTGATTCCGACAGAAAAAGTTTATCAAATCAGAAATGGGAAGAAAATTTCGAAAGAACGAAGTTTTTTCCCTGGTTACATTCTGATCGAAGCAGCTTTGGTTGGAGAAATTAGTCATATCCTGAAAAATGTACCCAATGTAATAGGCTTCCTTGAGTCAGAGGGTGATAATCCAACGCCGTTGCGTCAGTCAGAAGTAAATCGTATACTTGGTAAGGTTGATGAGCTTGCCGAGAGCGATGAAGAGTTAAATACACCTTATTATGTTGGAGAAACTGTAAAAGTTATTGATGGACCATTTAATAGTTTCAATGGTGTTATCGAGGAGGTTAACGAAGAAAAGAAAAAACTAAAAGTTATGGTTAAAATCTTCGGAAGAAAAACCCCATTAGAGTTAAGTTTTATGCAAGTAGAGAAAGAGTAAATTTAAGAACAAACTAGGATTATGGCTAAAGAAGTTGCAGGATTTATAAAATTGCAAATTAAAGGTGGCGCTGCAAATCCATCACCTCCAGTAGGACCTGCTTTAGGTTCGAAAGGAGTTAATATTATGGAATTTTGCAAGCAGTTTAACGCAAGAACTCAGGAAAAAGCCGGAAAGGTTATTCCTGTAATAATAACTGTTTATAGCGACAAATCTTTCGATTTTGTTACTAAAACCCCACCGGTAGCTGTTCAATTACTTGAAGTGTCTAAATTAAAATCTGGTTCAGCTGAACCCAACAGAAACAAAGTTGCTTCTGTTACCTGGGAACAGATTCGTGCTATTGCACAGGATAAAATGGCCGATTTAAATGCCTTCACAATTGATTCAGCTATGAAGATGGTAGCCGGAACTGCCAGAAGTATGGGTATAACCGTAAAAGGTGAATTTCCGGGTAATAACTAACTGTTAAAAATTCGAAAGAAGGTATGACAAAACTTACTAAAAATAGGAAGATTGCACAAAGTAAGGTAGAGGTTGGAAAACAATATACCCTTGACGAAGCTGCAAGTATTGTTAAAGACATTACAACAACAAAATTTGATGCTTCGGTTGATATCGATGTGCGATTAGGCGTTGACCCCAGAAAATCTAACCAAATGGTGCGTGGTATTGTTACTTTACCTCATGGTACTGGTAAAACATCACGTGTGTTAGTGCTTTGTACTCCTGATAAGGAAGAAGAAGCTAAGGCAGCTGGTGCTGACTTTGTTGGATTAGATGACTATATCGAGAAGATTAAAGCTGGCTGGACTGATATTGATGTAATTATCACTATGCCTCCAGTTATGGCCAAAATTGGTGCGTTAGGACGTGTTTTAGGTCCTCGTGGTTTAATGCCAAATCCAAAAACAGGAACTGTTACAATGGAAGTTGGTAAGGCTGTTGAGGAAGTTAAAAAAGGTAAAATAGATTTCAAGGTTGATAAATTTGGAATTATACATTCTGCTGTAGGTAAGGTTTCTTTTGAACCAAAAAAATTAGCAGAAAATATAAGAGAATTTGTAACAATGGTTAATAAACTTAAACCTGCTGCTGCAAAAGGTACTTATATTCAGAGTGTTTACCTTTCAAGTACGATGAGTCCTGGAATTAAAATAGATCCAAAAACTATTTAATTCCAAATAGACATTACTGAATAAAAAAATTTGATTATGAAACGCGAAGAGAAAGATATAATTGTAAACGACCTTGTTGATCAATTAAATAACGCAACACATTTTTATTTAGCTGATGCCAGCGAACTAAATGCAGCGACTACAAGCTTGCTTCGCAGAAAGTGTTTTGAAAACAACATTAAAATGTTGGTAGTAAAAAATACACTTCTGAAAAGAGCTTTAGAAAAATCAGAGTATAAAGTTGAAGAGCTTTATAAGGTTTTAGAAGGTCCAACTGCAATTATGTTTACTGAAACTGGTAATGGCCCTGCTAAACTGATTAAAGAATTTAGAAAAACAAATGCAAAACCTATTTTAAAAGGAGCATATGTTGAGGAATCAGTTTATGTTGGTGATGACCAGCTTGATGCATTAGTTAATGTGAAATCTAAAGAGGAATTATTAGGCGATCTTATTGCATTGTTACAATCACCAATGAGAACCGTAATTTCACAACTTAAATCAGGAAACAATATCCTGGCAGGTGTTATGGAAACACTATCAGATAAAAAAGAATAAAAAAAGTAAAATTAATTTTAAAAATAGAGAAAAATGGCAGATTTAAAAGCGCTTGCAGAACAGTTAGTTAACTTAACTGTAAAAGATGTAAATGAATTAGCAAACATTTTAAAAGATGAGTATGGTATCGAACCTGCAGCAGCAGCTGTTGCAGTAGCTGGACCTGCAGCAGGGCCAGCCGCAGCCGCAGAAAAAACAAGCTTTGATGTTATATTAAAAGCTGCTGGTGGTGCTAAATTACAAATCGTTAAATTAGTTAAAGAATTAACTGGTTTAGGTTTAAAAGAAGCTAAAGAATTAGTTGATGCTGCACCAAAAGCTGTTAAAGAAGGAGCATCTAAACAAGAAGCTGAATCATTAAAACAACAATTAGAAGAAGCAGGAGCAGAAGTTGAACTTAAATAGGGTAAACCTAACATACTAATTTTCAGGGTTTAGAGTCCTTTTTCAAGGATTCTAAGCCTTTTTATTATCATTTTTGTTTGAGTTCAATTAATTCATTACGTAAATGTCTTCAAAAATTACCAACAAAAGAATTAGTTTCGCATCAACTAAAAATCAGCTGAAATATCCAGATTTTCTCGAGGTTCAATTAAAATCATTCAGAGAATTTTTTCAACTGAATTCCACACCTGAGGATAGAAAAAAAGAAGGATTATATCAGGTTTTTAGCGAAAACTTCCCAATTACAGATACCAGGAATAACTTTGTTCTGGAATTTTTAGATTATTATATTGATCCTCCAAGATATTCGATTGAAGAATGTATCGAAAGAGGTTTAACATTTAGTATTCCCTTAAAGGCAAAACTGAAGTTGTACTGTACTGATCCTGAACATGAGGATTTTGATACAGTTATTCAGGATGTTTATCTCGGAACTGTACCTTATATGACTGAAAGAGGTACATTTGTTATAAATGGCGCAGAAAGGGTAATTGTATCGCAATTGCACAGATCACCAGGGGTATTCTTTGGACAAAGCTTGCATGCAAACGGTACTAAATTATATTCTGCCCGAATTATTCCTTTCCGCGGTTCATGGATCGAATTTGCTACTGACATTAATAATGTGATGTATGCTTATATCGATCGTAAAAAGAAATTACCTGTAACCACGCTTTTAAGAGCTATTGGTTATGAGAGTGATAAAGAAATCCTTGAGATTTTTGACCTTGCTGATGAAGTTAAGGTTTCAAAATCAGGATTAAAAAAATATGTTGGACAAAAATTAGCAGCTCGTGTGCTTAAATCATGGGTTGAAGATTTTGTGGACGAAGATACCGGTGAAGTGGTTACTATCGAACGTAATGAAGTAATTATCGATCGCGAAACGGTTATCGAAAATGAGCATATTGATCAAATCGTTGATTCAGGTGCAAAAACCGTTTTAGTTCACAAAGAAGGTCAAAACATAGCCGATTTTGCAATTATTTACAATACACTTCAAAAGGATCCATGTAACTCCGAAAAAGAAGCCGTATTGCATATATACCGACAGTTGCGTAATGCTGAGCCACCAGATGAGGCTACAGCTCGTGATGTTATTGATAAATTGTTTTTCTCAGACAAACGTTATGATCTTGGTGATGTTGGTCGCTATAGATTAAATAAAAAGTTAGGACTTGATACTCCTGTGGAGACCAAGGTTTTAACAAATGCCGACATTATTCAGATTATTAAATATTTAATTGAACTTATAAATTCAAAAACTGATGTTGATGATATCGACCACTTGAGCAATCGTAGGGTTCGTACAGTTGGCGAGCAATTATCAAATCAGTTTGGAGTAGGATTAGCTCGTATGGCTAGAACTATTCGTGAGCGTATGAATGTGCGCGATAACGAAGTGTTTACACCTATCGATCTGATTAATTCTAAAACATTGTCATCTGTAATTAATTCATTCTTTGGTACTAACCAGTTATCACAGTTTATGGATCAAACAAACCCACTGGGTGAGATGACTCATAAACGTCGTATGTCAGCATTAGGTCCTGGTGGTTTATCAAGAGAAAGAGCGGGTTTTGAGGTTCGTGACGTGCACTATACACACTATGGCCGCTTATGTCCGATTGAAACTCCCGAAGGTCCAAACATTGGTCTTATTTCTTCACTTTGCGTTTATGCAAAAATCAATGATCTCGGATTTATTGAAACTCCTTACAGAAAAGTTACTGAAGGTAAGGTAAATCTTAAGAATGAGGGGATTTTATTTTTAAGTGCTGAAGAAGAAGAAGGATTAATAATTGCCCAGGCAAATGCAAAGATTGATGATTCAGGGAAATTCATTAACCCTAGAATAAAGACTCGTTTAGATGCTGATTATCCATTAGCAACACCTGAAGAGGTTCAGTTAATGGACGTTGCTCCAAACCAGATAGCATCAATAGCCGCATCTCTTATTCCGTTTTTGGAGCATGACGATGCAAACCGTGCTCTTATGGGCTCAAACATGATGCGTCAGGCAGTTCCATTATTAGTGCCTGAAGCACCAATTGTTGGTACAGGATTAGAAGAACACGTTATTAGTGATGCACGTATTCAGGTGGTTGCTGAAGGCGAAGGTGTTGTTGAGTATGTTGATGCCGAGGAAATTATAATTCGTTATGAACGTACCGAAGAAGAAAGATTTATTAGTTTTGATGACGATACGGTAAGATATAAATTACCTAAGTTTTCAAAAACAAATCAAAATACTTGCATCAACCTTAAACCTATTGTTCGTAAAGGTCAGAAAGTTACCTTAGGACAAGTTTTAACCGATGGTTACGGAACTGATAAAGGTGAGCTTGCACTTGGACGAAATCTGAAAGTTGCTTTCATGCCTTGGAAAGGGTATAACTTTGAGGATGCAATCGTTATTTCTGAAAATGTGGTTAAAAATGATGTGTTTACATCACTTCATATTGATGAATATGTACTCGAAGTGCGTGATACAAAACGAGGTCTTGAGGAGTTAACAGCTGATATACCAAATGTTAGCGAAGAAGCTACAAAAGATCTTGACGAAAACGGATTAATCAGAATAGGAGCACACGTTAAACCTGGTGATATTCTAATTGGTAAGATTACTCCAAAAGGAGAATCAGATCCTTCGCCAGAAGAAAAACTATTGCGTGCTATTTTTGGCGATAAAGCTGGTGATGTTAAAGATGCATCGTTAAAAGCATCTCCATCATTAAGCGGTGTTGTTATTGATAAAAAGCTGTTTTCAAGAGCCATTAAAGATAAAAAAGTTAAGAGCACCGATAAAAACGAACTCGAAACTGTTGAAAAGGAGTTTAGCTTAAAGGTTGAACAGTTAAACAATAAGCTTATTGATAAGTTATTTGTTTTGGTTAATGGCAAAACTTCACAAGGTGTTAAAGATTATTATAATGCAGATGTAGTGGCTAAAGGTGTAAAGTTTACCACAAAAATTCTGCAGGAAATCGACTTTATGAATGTTAATCCATATAAATGGACAACTGATAAAGAGAAGAATGACATAATCAGAAGCTTGATTCATAATTATATTATTAAGTATAAAACATTAGATGCTCAGTTAAAACGCAAGAAATATAATATTACCATAGGAGATGAGCTTCCAACAGGAATTATACAGATGGCAAAAGTTTATATTGCCAAGAAAAGAAAAGTTACTGTTGGTGATAAAATGGCCGGAAGACATGGTAATAAAGGTATTGTAGCCCGAATTGTTCGTGTTGAAGATATGCCTTTCCTAGAGGATGGAACACCGGTAGATATAGTGTTAAACCCACTTGGTGTGCCTTCACGTATGAACCTTGGTCAGATATATGAGTCAGTGTTGGCATGGGCAGGGAAAAAACTAGGTTTGAAGTTTGCTACACCAATTTTTGATGGAGCTACACTTGAGCAAATTACAGAATATACAACCAAGGCTGGATTACCAGCATATGGAAAAACATATTTATATGATGGTGGTACTGGCGAACGATTTGATCAGCCAGCAACTGTTGGATTAATCTATATGTTGAAACTTGGCCATATGGTTGAAGATAAAATGCATGCCCGTTCAATAGGTCCATATTCATTAATCACACAGCAGCCACTTGGAGGTAAAGCTCAGTTTGGTGGTCAGCGTTTTGGTGAGATGGAGGTTTGGGCACTCGAAGCATTTGGTGCATCAAATATTCTTCAGGAGATTTTAACAGTAAAATCTGACGATGTTAATGGTAGAGCTCGTGCATATGAGGCTATTGTTAAAGGAGAACCAATGCCAATGGCAGGAATCCCTGAATCGTTAAATGTATTGCTACATGAACTTAGAGGATTAGGTTTAAGTGTAAATCTCGACTAGATCTATTATGAATGCTGGTTTTTCCGGCATTCTTTACTGTTTTTATTATTTACTATTTTTAATATTTAAAATATGTCATTCAGAAGAGATAATAAGGTAAAGACAAATTTTACAAAAATCTCTATTGGTTTGGCTTCGCCTGAGGAAGTTCTTGAACGCTCAAGTGGAGAAGTTTTAAAACCAGAGACAATAAATTACAGAACATATAAACCTGAGCGTGACGGCCTTTTCTGCGAAAGAATTTTTGGTCCGGTAAAAGACTATGAATGCCATTGCGGAAAATACAAACGTATTCGTTATAAGGGTATTGTGTGTGATCGTTGTGGTGTTGAAGTTACTGAGAAAAAAGTACGTCGCGAAAGAATGGGTCACATCTCATTGGTTGTTCCTGTAGCACATATATGGTATTTTAAATCATTACCAAATAAAATTGGTTACCTGCTTGGATTACCAACAAAAAAACTTGATTCAATTATTTATTACGAAAGATATGTTGTTATTAATCCTGGTATTAAAGCAGCTGATGGAGTAAACTATCTTGATTTCCTTACAGAGGAGGAATATCTTGATATTCTTGAATCATTGCCAAAAGAAAATCAATATTTAGATGATTCAGATCCAAATAAGTTTATCGCTGATATGGGTGCTGAAGCTCTTTATAAGTTGCTTGAAAGAATAGAATTAGATGAATTATCTTATTCGTTACGACACAAAGCCAATACAGAAACATCTCAACAACGTAAAAATGAAGCTTTAAAGAGATTAAATGTTGTTGAAGCTTTCAGAGCATCAAAAGGTATTAATCGACCTGAGTGGATGGTTGTGAAAGTTGTTCCTGTTATTCCACCCGAATTAAGACCATTGGTTCCTTTAGATGGTGGCCGTTTTGCAACATCTGATTTAAATGATTTGTATCGACGAGTTATTATCAGAAATAACCGTTTAAAAAGATTAATCGAAATCAAAGCTCCAGAGGTTATCTTACGTAACGAAAAACGTATGTTACAGGAAGCTGTTGATTCATTATTCGATAATTCAAGAAAATCGAATGCAGTAAAAACCGATTCAAATAGAGCTCTTAAGTCATTGAGTGATAGCTTGAAAGGTAAGCAAGGCCGTTTCCGTCAGAATTTGTTAGGTAAACGTGTTGACTATTCTGCTCGTTCGGTTATTGTTGTTGGTCCTGAGTTAAAACTACATGAGTGTGGTATTCCAAAAGATATGGCTGCAGAGCTTTACAAACCATTTGTAATCAGAAAACTGATTGAAAGAGGTATTGTAAAAACAGTAAAATCAGCTAAAAAAATAGTTGACCGTAAAGATCCTGTAGTTTGGGATATTTTGGAAAACGTATTAAAAGGACATCCTGTATTATTAAACCGTGCTCCAACATTGCACCGTTTAGGTATCCAGGCTTTTCAACCTAAATTAATTGAAGGTAAAGCAATACAATTACATCCATTAGTTTGTACAGCATTTAATGCTGACTTTGATGGTGACCAGATGGCTGTTCACTTACCACTTGGTAATCCAGCGGTTTTGGAAGCTCAAATGCTAATGCTTGCTTCACATAATATTCTTAATCCTGCAAACGGAGCACCAATTACAGTTCCTTCTCAGGATATGGTTCTTGGATTATATTATATTACAAAACAACGCACAAAAGCTAAAGGCGAAGGCTTAAATTTTTATTCACCACAGGAAGTTATTATCGCTTATAATGAAGGTGCTGTTGCTTTGCATGCAAGTATCAAAGTTAAAGTTGATGATGTTGTTGATGGTGAGCCTGTTCGCAGAATGATTGAAACAACTGTTGGTCGTGTTATATTCAACCAACATGTACCAAAAAAGGTTGGTTATATAAACGAGTTGTTAACTAAAAAATCCTTAAGAGATATCATTAGTAATGTACTAAAAAGAACAGGTACTGATTCTACTGCTAAATTCCTTGATGATATTAAGGATCTTGGGTATATGATGGCGTTTAAAGGTGGACTTTCATTTAACCTTGATGATGTAATCATTCCAAAAGAAAAAGATGAATTAGTTGCTAATGGTTATGAGCAGGTTGATGAAGTATTGAATAACTATAATATGGGTTTTATTACCAATAATGAAAGGTACAACCAGATTATTGATATTTGGACACACATTAATGCTAAGCTTACTCAAACATTGATGAAAAAGCTATCGACTGATAATCAGGGATTCAACTCAGTTTACATGATGTTGGATTCTGGAGCCCGTGGTTCTAAGGAGCAGATTCGTCAGCTTTCAGGTATGAGAGGTTTGATGGCAAAACCACAGAAATCAGGAAGCACAGGTTCTGAGATTATTGAAAATCCAATTCTTTCTAACTTTAAAGAAGGTCTTTCGGTTCTTGAGTATTTCATCTCAACACACGGTGCTCGTAAAGGTTTGGCCGATACTGCGTTAAAAACTGCTGATGCTGGTTACTTAACACGTCGTTTAGTTGATGTATCGCAGGATGTTATTATTACCGAAGAAGATTGCGGTACATTACGAGGCCTTGTAGCTACAGCAATTAAGAAAAACGAAGAAGTTGTTGAAACCTTGTATGAAAGAATACTTGGTAGAACAACAGTACATAATGTTTATCACCCATTAACTGGTGAATTGATTATTGGCAATGGAGAGCAAATTACTGAAGAAATTGCCACAATTATAACTAATTCTCCAATCGAGCAGGTTGAAATCCGTTCAGTATTAACCTGCGAATCTAAAAACGGAGTTTGTGCAAAATGTTACGGACGTAACCTTTCGACCGGTAAAATGGTTCAGCGAGGTGAAGCTGTTGGTGTTATTGCTGCACAATCAATCGGTGAGCCAGGTACACAGCTTACATTACGTACGTTCCACGTTGGGGGTACTGCATCAAATATAGCTGCAGATTCAACTATTCGTGCTAAGTATGACGGCGTTGCCGAAATTGAAGAGTTACGTACTGTAGAAAAAGTTGACGAAACGGGTGCTAAAGTAAATATTGTAATCGGTCGTTTGGCAGAGATGAGAATTGTTGATAAAAATACAGGTATTGTCTTATCAACACATACTATTCCTTACGGTTCGAAATTATATATTAAAAATGGCAGCGAAGTTAAAAAGGATACCCTTATTTGTGAATGGGATCCATATAACGCTGTAATTATTTCTGAAGCTCCTGGTAAATTAGAATTTGACAGTGTAATCGAAGGGGTAACTTTTAAAGAAGAATCTGATGAACAAACTGGTTTTAGAGAAAAAGTTATCATCGAATCACGCGATAAGAAGAAAAATCCTGGATTAAAACTTTTAAATAAAGCAGGAGAAGAGATAAAAGTTTACAACTTACCTGTTGGAGCGCACATGAACATCGAAGATGGACAATCTGTTAAAGCAGGTGATATATTAGCTAAGATTCCTCGTGCTATTGGTAAGTCTGGTGATATCACCGGTGGTTTACCAAGGGTTACCGAGCTTTTTGAGGCTAGAAATCCTTCTAACCCAGCAGTTGTTTCAGAGATCGATGGTGAGGTTACATTTGGTAAGATAAAGCGCGGTAACCGCGAGATTATAGTTACATCAAAAGCAGGCGAGGTTAAAAAATACTTGGTTCCTCTTTCAAAACAAATTCTTGTTCAGGAAAACGATTATGTAAGAGCTGGTATTCCATTGTCTGATGGAGCGACTACTCCTTCTGATATTTTGGCAATTAAAGGGCCTACAAAAGTTCAGGAATATATTGTTGACGAAGTTCAGGAAGTATATCGATTGCAGGGTGTGAAAATCAACGATAAGCATTTTGAAGTAATTGTACGACAAATGATGCGTAAAGTTGAAATCGAAGACCAGGGTGATACTAAATTCCTTGAAAAACAAATCGTTGATAAATGGGAGTTTATGGATGAGAACGATTGGATTTACGACAAAAAAGTAATTGTTGATGCTGGTGATTCGCAGATTTTCAAACCGGGTATGATTGTTACTTCGCGTAAACTCAGAGACGAAAACTCTATGTTAAAGCGTAAAGACCTTAAATTGGTTGAAGCACGCGATGCTGTGCCTGCAACATCTAGTCAGGTATTGCAAGGTATTACCAGAGCTGCATTACAAACCAAAAGCTTTATGTCTGCAGCATCATTCCAGGAAACAACAAAGGTTCTTAACGAAGCAGCTATACATGGAAAAATTGACTATCTGGAAGGCTTAAAAGAGAACGTAATTGTTGGACATAAGATTCCTGCAGGTACAGGTCTTCGTGAATACGAAAAGATTATTGTAGGCTCATTAGAAGAATATGATAATCTGGTATCATCAAAAAAACGTGATTAATTCGTTTAAAAGGCTAATAATATGGAAGACGATAAAAGGCCAAAAGGTCAGATTAATATTGATTTAAAGGAAGATATTGCACAAGGTATCTATTCAAACCTTGCAATTATAACTCATTCGAGTGCAGAGTTTGTTCTTGATTTTGTTCGGGTAATGCCTGGAGTTCCTAAAGCGGAAGTTAAATCCAGAATTATATTAACACCAGAACATGCAAAGCGACTTATGAGTGCTTTAAAAGATAATATTGCCAAATACGAAAGTGTACATGGACAGATTAAGAAATCAGATGACGGTGGTCATATGATGCCGATGAACTTTGGTGGACCAACGGCCCAAGCTTAAGATATTACTGTTTATTAAGAAAGGCGAATCTACCTGATAGTTATTGGGAGATTCGCCTTTCTTTTTATAAGCCCTACGAGGGTTTTTAACCCTCGTAGGGCTTATAAATCTAGATCAAAAATAGTTTCCAAATAAGATAATAAACACAAAATCCTGTAAGTACAATTAATCCTGCCCATGATAGAATTTTTAACCATAGCTTGGGTTGATGTTCTTTTGGAACATTATTCCCGGTTATAACTTTGTAATTCATATATCCTAAAACTGGAGCAGTAAGAAACGAAAGGGTAGTAGCCAGATCTACTAAGAAATTCATTCCTTTTAAGAAATAAGCTATGATTATTAGCGTTCCGCTTAATAAAATTCCTAACCAAAGCCACGATAGCCAGTTCCATTTATCAGAATCATTCTTTTTTAATTTCGGAAAAACCAGTTCGGTGGCTGGTTTCATAACACGAGGATAGGCATCAAGGCAGGTTAAGGTAGTGCTCGACATTGTTGTCAGGGCTGCAATGGCAATTAAAAAATACGCCCAATTTCCCATGGTTGATGTGAAAAGATTTATTAGCTGGCCAGAGAATACCGTTCCGTTTTCTGAAAAAGTTTCTCCTGTTCCATACATTACAAGTGCTCCTAAAGCAACAAAACCAATTGATAATACTGCAGTTCCAATATAACCAACATTAAAATCAAAAAGTGATTCTTTAACTGTTGGAACATGTTTTCCTTCTTTGCTTTTTGCTATTGACCAAAACGAGTGCCATACAGAAATATCGATTGCTGAAGGCATCCAACCTGCAATGGCTATTAACAAAGCAATATCGGCAAAATCCCAATTAAATTCGTTGGTAAATTCTGGATTTGGGTGAAATCCTTTAGAAGCTGCAAAGCAGACAGCAATTATTGTTGATGTTGCTAAAAGTATGACAATAAACTTCATCAATTTATCTAACACAGAATACTTACCAATTGCAACAATAGCTGAACCGATAGCTAATATAATTAGTGCCCAATTGAAGGTTGACATAATATCACTAAATACAAAGGAGAAAATGCCAGCTGTTACAACTGTTATTGCTGCTTGTAGAGTAAACATGGTTGCTAGAGTTAATAAAATATAAACAATTAAAGCCCATTTGCCAAGTCGTTTATATCCATCGAGTAAGCTCTCACCAGTTGCAACAGCATATCGGGGCCCAAATTCAAAAAAAGGATATTTGAAAAGATTGACTAACAGTATGATTAGTACTAATTGAAATCCATAAATTGCTCCGGCTCGTGTTGATTGAACAAGGTGTGATACGCCGATGGCTGCTCCAGCCCAAAGTAATCCGGGGCCAAGTGAACGAAGAAGGTTTTTTGTATTCATGGAATAAAGATGTTAAATATTTGAATTACTCCCTACGAGGGTTATAAACCCTCGTAGGGAGTAATTTAAAAACCAAATTTAATAATTTGATGGCAGTTGTAATTGAATGATGAGGATTTGTTTTAAACCTGAAATGAACAATTTAAATAGGTGCTTTACAAAATGGTACTAATTTGCCTAAAATATTGATATTCCAAAGATATTTGTTTTGTTTAGCACTTATTTTTATATTTGCCAACCAAATTGATTTTAGTTTTTTTCGAATTAGTTTTTAATTTGGTTCTAATGTCGTCTAAAATATGAGCACAAATAGGTGTTTTAAATATACAAATTGAATAAAAAAATTAGAATCAATAAAAAAGAAGAATAATTGTAATTATTAACTTAAATAAAAAGTAAATGAAAATTCTGATTTGCTTAAGCAATGTTCCGGACACTACTACAAAAGCCAAATTTGTAAATGATAACAAGGCTTTTGATACTGCCGGAGTACAATGGATTATAAACCCATGGGATGAACTTGCATTAACCCGTGCGTTGGAACTTAAAGCCAATGCTGCCAATGGAATTCAAAAAGTTACAGTAATTACTGTAGGTAAAGCTGATGCAGAACCGACTATTCGTAAGGCCCTTGCAATTGGTGCAGATGATGCTGTTCGTATTGATGCTGAACCTAAAGATGCATATTTTGTAGCTGCTCAGATTGCCGAATATGTTAAAACAAATCCTTACGATATTATATTAAATGGTATCGAATCGAGCGATTATAACGGATCGGCAGTAGGCGGTATGCTTGCAGAATTTTTAAACATCCCTTCTGTTTCTGCTGTTTCATCATTAGAAATTGAAAATGGTGGTGTAAAAATAACCCGCGATATTGATGGTGGTAAAGAAATAGTTAAATCGCAGCTTCCAGTTTTGTTGGTTGTTCAGAAAGGTATTGCTAAGGAGCCTATGATCGCTGCAATGCGCGGTATTATGATGGCAAAAACAAAACCTCTTGCTGTTATTGCTCCTCAAGCAATTGATGCTTTAACCGAGATTGTTAGTTTTGAGTTGCCAAAACCAAAACCAGCTTGTAAAATGATTGATCCTGAGAATGTAAAAGAGTTAGTAAATCTTTTACAAAACGAGGCTAAAGTAATTTAGTAATCAATCAATTAATTAACTAAAATTCGAATTAAATAAATTAGAAATATGTCAGTATTAGTATTTACAGAAAACTGGGATGGTAAATTCAAAAAACAATCGTTTGAATTAGTTTCTTATGCAAGTAAAGTTGCCGAGATGTTAAACACCCAAACTGTAGCCCTTTCAATAGGAAATGTACAGGAAGATGAATTAAAAAAATTAGCTACATATTCGGCTGATAAAATTATTAAAGTTACCAATGAGAACCTTAAGAATCTTGATAACCAGGCTTATACTTCAGTTATAGCTCAGGTTGCTGAAAAACTTGGTACTAAAGTGGTAATTATTGCAAACAATAATACAGGAAAAGCTCTTGCTCCAAGATTATCAGTAAGACTTAAGGCAGGATTAGGATCCGCAGTATCAAAACTACCCACAAGTGTTGAGCCATTTACAGTCTATAAAAAAGCATTATCAGGCAAAGCGTTTGCGAATGTTGTATTGAAATCAGATATTAAAATTATTACCTTATCACAAAACTCATATGAGTTTACTGAGAATCTAAAAACAGCTTCGATCGAAACATTTGAGCCAGTATTGGATGCTATAAAAACAACTATTACAGATGTTCAGAAACAAACAGGCAAATTAATTCTTACCGATGCTGAAATCGTTGTTTCAGGTGGTCGTGGGATGAAATCACCTGATAATTGGGGGCCTATTGAAGAACTTGCTAAAGTTCTCGGTGCAGCAACAGCTTGTTCTCGTCCTGTATCTGATGAAGGCTGGAGACCTCATGAAGAACATACTGGTCAAACAGGTAAAATTGTAGCCCCTAATCTTTATATCGCTGTTGGTATTTCAGGTGCAATTCAGCATTTAGCAGGTATTAGCTCATCGAAATATATTGTAGCTATTAATACCGATAAAGATGCACCAATTTTTGAGGCAGCAAACTATGGTATTGTAGGCGATGCAGCTAAAGTTTTACCAGCATTTATTCAAGCTGTTAAAGAAAGGTAATACCTATTTTTTCTATATATGACTCAAAGACAAAAGGTTATTAACAGTATCTTTTGTCTTTGTTCATTTTATACACAGAATTAACTCCAAAGAAGTTGTGTTTTATAGGGATTAATTTTTATTTTTGGCACTTAAATTCAAAAAGATTATTACTATTAAAAAAGGAAATCAATGATTAGTACTATCGTTTTTGCCTTGTTATTAGCTTTGGCTATTGGACTCTTTACCTACAATGTTAGAAAAATAACCAGAAACATTAAATTGGGTAAAGATATTGACCGAAAAGATAATCCAGTAAAAAGATGGTTGCTGGTTTTTAAAGTTGCCATTTTTCAATCAAAAATGCTTGGATTACCCATTGCTGGGATTCTTCATCTCTTTGTTTATGCAGGATTTATTCTGGTAAATATAGAGATGATTGAAGTGATGGTTGATGGACTTGCCGGAACACATCGTGCATTTTCGTTCTTGGGGAAATTTTATCCAATTATTATAAGTGCAACTGAGTTCTTTGCATTACTTGTAATTATTGGATGTGTTGTATTTCTTTTCAGAAGAAATGTAATTCGTTTACCACGTTTCTGGAAACCAGAGATGACATCATGGCCAAGACTGGATGCTAATATCATTCTAATAACCGAAGTGGTATTAATGACATCTGTTTTCTTCTTGAATGCATCAGATTATATATTACAAACAAGGGAATATGGGCATTATGAGCAAGTGGGTTCATTCTTCTTAAGTTCATTCATTGTTCCGTTAATTCAAAATCTACCTTCAGAGTCGCTTGTTTTTATTGATCGAGCTTGCTGGTGGTTACATATTGTGGGTATAATGTTATTTTTGAATTATATACCTTACTCAAAACACTTCCATGTATTTGTATCATTTCCAAACGTATATTTCTCGAAACTAGATCCAACTGGTAAAATTGCAAATATGCCATCGATAACAAGAGAAATAAAAAGCATGCTAGGGAAGCCAGTTGAACCTGAAGTATCTACAGATATGGCTGCTTTATCTTTTGGAGCTAAAGATGTTAAAGATTTAACCTGGAAAGGACTTATGGATGCCTATTCCTGTACTGAGTGTGGACGATGTACAAGAGTTTGCCCTGCAAATATCACAGGAAAAAAGTTATCTCCACGAAAAGTTATGATGGATGCCCGTGATAGACTTGAAATTGTTGGAAAGAATATTGATAAAAACGGAAAAGATTTTACTGATGATAAATCACTTTTTGATTTCATCTCTGCAGAAGAACTTTGGGCTTGTACAACATGTAATGCTTGTACCAACGAATGTCCCGTTAATATTGATCAGGTTTCATTAATCATTGAAATGCGTCGCTATCTTGTAATGGAAAAAGCAGCCGCTCCGGGTGAATTAAATGCCATTTTCAGCAATATTGAAAATAATGGAGCTCCATGGCAATTTTCTCAACAAGACCGCCTATTATGGGCTAATGAGCTTTATATAAACGAAAAGGCATAACCAAATCAATATTCTTTATAGTTTAGACTCTAAACTTTAAACTTGTAACTTTAAACTTATTAAAAATGACTGAAAAACGTAAAATCGAAGTTCCTGTTATGGCCGATGTTTTTGCAAAAGGTCAAAAACCAGAATATCTACTTTGGGTTGGTAGTGCCGGAGCTTTCGACGACAGATATAAAAAGGTAATCAGAGCATTTGTTAAAATACTCACTCACCTGAAAGTGGATTATGCTGTTTTAGGTACCGAAGAATCATCAAGCGGTGATGTAGCACGCAGAGCTGGTAATGAGATGCTTTACCAAATGCAAACACTTACAAATATTGATATTTTAAAAATGTACGAGGTGAAAAAGATTATAACTTGCGATCCTCATGTTTATAATACATTTAAAAACGAATATCCAGATTTTGGAGGAAACTTTGATGTAATACATCATACTCAGTTTTTACAGAAAATGATTGCTGAAGGTAAACTTAAGATTAATAGTGATTTGTTTAAAAACAAAACGCTAACTTATCATGATCCTTGCTACCTTGGCAGAGCAAATGGTGAGTACAATGCACCAAGAGAGGTCCTTGGAGCAATTCCATCAACCTTAAAGGAAATGAAACGTAATAAAAGCCAGGCTTTATGCTGTGGTGCTGGTGGTGGACAAATGTTTAAGGAAGCCGAAAAAGGGGATAAGGAAGTTTTTATGGAACGTACCGAAGATGCACTTGAAACAGGTGCTGATATTATTGTTACTGCTTGCCCATATTGCATGGTTATGCTTACGGATGGTCTCAAATATAAAAACAAAGAAGATCAGATTAAAAATTATGATATTGCCGAATTAATTGAACAAGCATTAGAACTATAACTAAAATCTAATTATACAATGGAAAAACAATTAAGCATTAAGGGTGGCGAATTTCTTTTGAAACAAACAAAACTAAGCGAAATTTTTATCCCTGAAGAGTTTAACGAAGAGCAAAAAATGATTGCTCAAACCTGTGAAGACTTTCTTGAAACGGAAGTTTTCCCTAATCTTGAAAGAATTGACCATCAGGAAGAAGGATTAATGATGAGCATTGTAAAAAAAGCAGGTGAACTTGGATTATTAGGAGTTTCTATACAAGAAGAATACCAAGGTTTTGGCCAATCATTTGTTACATCAATGCTTGCAAGTGAAAAAATGGGTGCTGGGCATTCATTCGCTGTTGCTTATTCTGCACATACAGGTATTGGTTCGCTTCCAATTGCATATTATGGAACGCACGATCAAAAAATGAAATATTTAACCAAGCTGGCTACTGGCGAATATACCGGAGCATATTGTTTAACTGAACCAGGAGCTGGATCAGATGCAAACTCTGGTAAAACAAAAGCTGTTTTGTCAGCTGATGGTAAACATTATATTCTAAACGGTCAGAAAATGTGGATCACCAATGGTGGTTTCGCTGATATTCAAACTGTTTTTGCAAAGATTGATAATGATAGAGTATTAAGTGCTTTTATTGTTGAGAGAGCATGGGAAGGGATTACGTTGAATCCTGAAGAAAAGAAAATGGGTATAAAAGGTTCATCAACACGTCAGATTTTTTATAATGATGTAAAAGTTCCTGTTGAAAATTTATTGGGTAAACGTGGTGAAGGATTCAGAATTGCTTTGAATATTCTTCATATGGGCCGTATTAAATTAGGCGGAAACGTTCTTGGTGCTGCAAAACGTGCTATAACTCAATCTGTAAATTATACAAATGAACGCAAACAGTTTGGTACTCTAATTTCAAGTTTCGGATCCATTAAACATAAATTGGCTGAACAGGCAATTAAAACATTTACAACAGAATCTGCTGTTTATCGTGTAAGCAAAGATATCGACAATGCTATTGATATGTACAAAGCAATGGAAGGTTGCGATTATGGCAGAGCTATTATGGATGCATTCGGTCAGTATGGATCAGAAGCAGCTATCATGAAAGTATTTGGATCAGAAGCATTGGATTATATCGTTGACGAAGGGGTTCAAGTGATGGGTGGTATGGGATATTCAGCCGAAATGACTGCTGACAGATCATACAGAGATTCACGTATTAATCGTATTTTCGAAGGTACAAATGAGATTAACCGTTTACTTGTTACCGATACTATTATTAAACGTGGACAAAAAGGGGAGATCAAATTATTTGAAAAAGCGAAAGAGATTATTGCTGGCTTAGATAATTTAAAGGATAATTATTCACCAAAAGGATATTTCGAAGATAAAACATTCTTTGTTGAAAACTTTAAAAACCTTTCAATGATTCTGATGGAGGCTGCGGTTAATAAGTTTGAACGCGGATTAGTGAACGAGCAGGAGGTAATGAACAGTATTGCAGATATTTTAATGAATACCTATGTTGCTGAATCAACCATGTTGCGTGTTCAGAAACTTGAATCAATTCAAACACCAGAATATATCAGCTTATATCGAGACATGCTCGATACATATATTTTCGAAACTTCATTATTAATGTATAAGCATGCTATGGTTGCCATTTGCTCTATCGATGATGAAGCAAATCAAGCAAAAATGGTAAAAGCTGCACAAATCTTTACAAAAGTTCCTGCTTATAATGTTAAAGAATCACGCAGAAGAATTGCCAATAAATTAATAGCTGAAAATAAATACTGCTTTTAGTAAAATATAAATTGGACTAAAGTCCAATACTTAATTCTTTTTGATAACCCCAGTCTGAAGGCTGGGGTTATTTATTAAGAAAACTTCAGAAATTATTAGTTTTAATAACCCGGGCATTAATGCCCGGGTTGCTAATGTATTATTCTAGCTGGCCCATTGTTTATTTGAATCGATACTTTTCCAAATTTTGAAAGCAATTATTTTTCAATTAAATTTACTGGTCTTAAATAAATCCAGTATGAGTAAAAACAATGCTTTCGATAATGGTATCGTGATTCTGGGAGCAGGAAATGTTGCTACTCATCTTTCATTAGCTCTTTATAAATCAAATAATAAAATCAGTTTTATATATAATAGAACAATAAGTTCTGCTAAGGAACTCGCATTGAAACTTAAGGCGGATTATTCTGATGATATTAATAAAATTCCTGATGATGCTGATTTATACATTATCTCGGTAAAAGATGATGCAATAGAAGAAATTGCTAAAAAGCTCAAAAAAAGAAATGGAATAGTAGTACATACTGCTGGTGGTATTGCATTGGATGTTCTTGCAAATACTACTGAAAATTATGGAGTTTTTTATCCCTTGCAAACCTTTACTAAAAAAAGATCTGTAGATTTAAGCGAAGTTCCCATACTAGTTGAAGCAAATAATGAAATTACCAAGAATAAATTAATTCAACTTGCCCAGCATATTACAATGAATGTGTTTGAGATAAATTCTGAAAAAAGAAAAATGATTCATTTAGCGGCAGTATTTTCGTGCAATTTTGTAAATCACATGTATACCATTAGTTCCCAATTAATGAAGAATTCTGAAAGCTCATTCGATTTGCTTAAACCTTTGGTAATAGAAACTGTCAATAAAGCAATAGATATGCAACCCGAAAATGCTCAAACAGGTCCGGCCTTGCGTAATGATAAGAAAGTAATGGAAAATCATCTTAAAATGCTTTCAGAATATCCTGAATTTGAAAAAATATATAGATTTGTGAGCGATAGCATTTATTCATCACAAAGCAAAAAGTAAAAAAGTTTATGGCAAATTTTAAAGAAAAACTGAATAATATTAAGGCATTTGTTTTTGACATTGACGGTGTATTTACCGATGGTAAAATATATCTCGAGCCTGGAGGTGAGTTTGTGCGATCGGTTGATATGAAAGATGGATATGCTGTTCATCAGGCTATAAAACAGGGTTTTATTATTGGAATTATTTCGGGTGGAAGCAATGAAGCTGTTCGTAAGAGATTTCAGTTTTTAAACGTTACTGATATTTATATGAGCTCAACTGATAAAAAATCTGACTTCGAGGATTTTTATTATAAATATGGTTTAAAACCTGAAGAGATTCTTTATATGGGAGACGATATTCCAGATTATGAAGTGATGAAACTCGCCGGTTTGGCAACTTGTCCTGCCGATGCTGTGATCGAAATAAAATCAATTGCTGAGTATATTTCAAATTATCCCGGAGGACATGGCTGTGTTCGCGATGTTATTGAGCAAGTTATGAAATTACAAGGCAAATGGTTTAAATCATAATTTACTTTTAGCGCTATGATGAATTTTTTACGGTTAATACGTTATAAAAATCTGTTAATTATTATATTAACTCAATATCTTATTCGTTGGAGTATAATCAGCCCCATCTTAAAAGTTTATAATTTTGAACTTCAGTTTTCTGAGATTAATTTTCTTTTTTTGGTGTTATCTACCGTTTTCATAACTGCTGCAGGTTATGTAATTAATGATTATTTTGATACCAAAACAGATTTGGTAAACAGACCAAAAACCGTTTTGGTGGGTAAGATAATAACTCGTCGCAGCGCAATCTTGTTGCATGTCTTTTTAAGTACTTTTGGAATATTAATGGGCATCTATGTGTCTTTTTATATAGGATTTCCAATATTATCACTGGTTTTTATTTTAATTACAGGGATACTTTGGTTTTATTCAACTACCTACAAACGCCAGTTTTTAATTGGCAATCTGATTGTGGCTATATTAACAGGATTAGTGCCTTTAATTGTATTGCTATTCGAGATTCCTTTATTAAATAAAACGTATGGATTAATTTTGGTGGAGTTGAAAGCTAATTTTAACCAGATTATTGTTTGGGTACTTTCATTTGCTTTTTATGCATTCTTATTAACTCTTATAAGGGAAATTATTAAAGATGTAGAAGATTACGAAGGCGATAATGCTTATGGACGACAAACCATGCCTATAGTGTTAGGAGTTACTAATACAAAGGTTATTCTGGCTACATTTATCCTTTTTGCCATATTTTCGTTGCTCTATGCATATTTTCGGTTTCTGACTGATCCAATCACATTGATATATTTCATAGTTTTTTTAATCATTCCACTTATTCTGCTTTTGTATAAATTGATTATTGCCGAAACAAAACATGAGTATCATTCAGCAAGTCAGTTATCCAAACTAATTATGCTTGCAGGTATTTTGTATTCCTTAGTAGCTAATTATATTATTAATCAGAACCTGCTTTAATCGATGTTTATTCCTAATATTGATAAATATAAAATTATTCTTGCTTCGCAATCCCCACGAAGACAGCAACTATTAAAAGAAATTGGTATAGATTTTACTATTGTAAAGCAATCATTTGGTGACGAAAATTTTCCGGAAGGCTTAACTCGTGAAGAAATTGCACTTTATTTAGCCGAGTATAAAGCATCATATTTTAATGGTAATATAAAAGATGATGAAATCATTATTACTGCCGATACCATTGTGTGGCTTAATAACCAGGTAATTAATAAACCAATTGATTATAATGATGCAGTTCAAATGCTTCAAAAGTTAAGTGGCAACTGCCATCAGGTTTATACCGGCGTATGTATAAGTTCTAATAAAAAGAAAAAGGTATTTTATGCTGAATCTGATGTGTATTTCAGAAAACTTACTGATCAGGAAATAAATTATTATATTCAGAACTACAAGCCGTATGATAAAGCAGGAGCATATGGCATCCAGGAATGGATTGGCTATATTGGTATTGAAAAAATTAATGGCTCATTTTATAACGTGATGGGGCTGCCTGTACAAAAACTTTATATCGAATTAAATAAATTTATAAATAACTAAACCAACAAATCATGAAGAAGCTTATTATCTATGTAATTTGTTCATTTTTAGCTGTTTCAACAGTTTCGGCCGACGAAGGGATGTGGATTCCTTTGCTGCTTAAGAACTATACAATTGCCGATATGCAGAAAAATGGCTTTAAACTTACAGCCGACGATATTTATAATATTAATAAAGCTAGCATAAAAGATGCTATTGTTATTTTTGGTCATGGATGTACTGGCGAATTGGTTTCGGATCAAGGACTTTTATTAACCAACCATCATTGTGGGTATGGACAGATACAACGACACAGCAGTATAGAAAATGATTATTTAACCAATGGATTTTGGGCAATGTCGAAAGCTGAAGAACTTCCAAATCCCGGTCTTTCAGTTACTTTTCTTGTAAGAATAGAAGATGTTACTAAACAAGCTCTGGAAGGTGTAACCAGTTCTATGTCGCAAAACGAACGAAACAAAAAGATTGCTGAAAATAACCGTGAAATTGAAAGCAGAGCTGTTACCGGAACAAATCATACTGCTTCTGTACGATCTTTTTATTATGGAAATGAATTTTATTTGTTTGTTTATGAGGAGTTTAAAGATGTTCGTTTAGTTGGAGCTCCTCCATCATCAATTGGTAAATTTGGCGGCGATACCGATAACTGGATGTGGCCTCGCCATACGGGAGATTTTTCTGTTTTCAGAATATATGCCAACAAAAACAATCAACCTGCTGAATATTCGCCTGATAATGTACCCTACAAACCCAAAAAGTTTTTAAATGTATCGATGAAAGAAGTTAATGAGGGCGATTTTACATGGGTAATCGGTTATCCCGGAGGAACAGAGCAATATCTTACCTCAGATGCAATTAAACTGGTTTCAGAGGTTCGAAATCCTCATAAAATAAAATTGCGCGACAAGCGACTAGAGGTGATGAATGCTTATGCCAATGTAAATGATACGATACGAATAAAATATGCAAGTAAAAATGCCGGTGTAAGCAATTCATGGAAAAGATGGATTGGTGAGATTAACGGACTTAAAAGATTGGATGCAGTAAATAAAAAGATTGCTTTTGAAAATGAGTTTACAACCTGGGCTGCAAATAAACCCAACTATAATGGTTTATTAAAGGAGTTTAATAAAAACTATACCGAAATTGAATCCTATGCCATCGCTTTTGATTATTGGCGCGAAGCAATATTTGGAATCGAGATCATTGGTTATGCTGCAGGTTTTGAGAGATTGATTGGATTCTCTGAAAGTAATGATTCTGTTGCAGTTTTAAAAGAAGTAAACAGGTTAACCAAAACAGCTTCTAATTTCGTTAAGGATTATGATACCCGGGTTGATAATGATATTTTTAAAACCTTGTTGCCAATGTATTTTGCAGGTGTAAAAGAAGAATTTTACCCTGAGATTTATAACTCAATTCAATCGGAATATAATGGAGATTTCGAAAAATTTGTTGATAAAATAACAACAGAAACGATTTTCAATAAACCTGATAAAATAAATGATTTGTTGAATAATTATTCAAATCAGCGGGCAAATGAGTTAAAAAATGATCCTGTATATTCTCTGTATGCTTCGTTCTTACAAGTGTTTAGAAGCAAGGTTGCCGATAAGTATTTCTCAATATCAGCTAAAAACGACAGTTTGTATAATATTTACATGAATGCTTTGCGCGAGATGCAACCACAAAAAAAATTTTATCCTGATGCCAATTTTACTATGCGTGTAGCTTATGGTAAAGTAAAAGGATATTATCCGAAGGATGGAGTAAAATATTTGCATTATACCACACTTGATGGAGTAATTGAAAAAGATAATCCTGCAATTTATGATTACGATGTACCTAATAGATTAAAGGAAATCTACAAACAAAAAGACTACGGTATGTATGCCAAAGATGGCTCTGTACCAGTATGTTTTGTCGCTACAAATCATACTACAGGAGGAAATTCAGGAAGTCCCGTGTTGGATGCAAGTGGTAATCTGATCGGATTAAATTTCGATAGAGCGTGGGAAGGCATTGCCAGCGACATGATGTACGATCCTGATTTTAGCCGTAACGTTACGTTGGATATCCGATATGTACTTTTTATTATCGATAAATATGCCGGAGCAAAACATCTGGTGGATGAGATGGTAATTGTTAAGTA
>JBFXEQ010000022.1:0-43045 GCA_050179935.1 Bacteroidales bacterium
GATCTTCACTCGATAAAACAAAGGGTAAGTTTCTTATTGATTCATTATCATTAAATTATGGCTTATCTGGAGCAATATTAATGCAGCTATCGAATAATGAGCAAATAAAAATTGAACAGAAAAAAATCATTGCAGTTAAAAATGATTCCAAGGTAGATTCAATCTTGAGTTATTGTTTAGAACTCATAAATTCATCAAAAAAAACCCGATCGGCAAAGTACTGGGTCAATAAAATAGGATCGAAGACTGGAAATCTCAGAAATCAGATTTTGCGGGATTTGTGTGATAAAAGAATTCTAAAAATGCAGAAAAGTAAAGTATTATGGGTTTTTACACTAACTCGTTATCCTGTTATTGATAATACTGCAATTGATGATTTAAGGAACTTAATTAATGACATTGTGTTTAACTACCAAAAAGCAGAGCTAAAGTCACTTTTATTACTTAGCCTGATTTATAGCTGTAAGCTAACCCGAATATTATTTCCAGATAAAAACCATTATAAAAAAGCCAACGAAAGGATAAAGGAAATAACAAAAAATATAGAATTAGGAGAGGTAGTATCTCAAACGATAAAGGAAATTTAGGCTGCAGTGATTATTGCTTCAACTACTGCCGCTGTTGCAGCTACAAGTGCATCTAATTAGTAAAATTAAGGGTATAGATTAATAATAAGTTTTTCAACATCAAACTTTAGCTCACTTTAGCTCACTTTAGCTCACTTTAGTTCACTTTAGTTCACTTTAGTTCACTTTAATTCACTTTCTTCCTAAGCTGCATTATTAATGCAAAAATAGCTAAAACCAGTATAATCAAACCTGTTATAAGCAAAGCTTCTTGCAAGCTGAATTTATCAGTGTACCAACCTACAAAAGGTCCCAGAATAGCAAATATAATCCGGATAACAAAGTTTCGGACTGATAAAATCGTAGCTCTAACATCAGAAGTACATAATTTATTTATATAATCTTTTAAAACGGGTGTTGCAATACCTCTTATGATATAAAAGGCAAATAAAACAGCAATTCCCCACAAAGTATTTATCTGGCTAATAAAAATAAATCCAGCCGGAATAAAAATAGCAAAACCGATTAATAGCTTTTTAAACTTAAAATACTGTTCAATTTTATCGGCAAACATAGAACTAAATCCAACGGTGAGATTTAATAAAGTCCACATTAATCCAAATAATGCTAGTGGCAGGGCAATTAGTTTAAAATAGGGCTGTACAAACCAGGCCATGGTTAAGGTTGATGCTCCTATAACTGACGAAAAAATAATATTCCATTTAAGCTCTTTGTTATCGTACAGGGCATATTTAACTATTTGTAAAATATTTTTAATGCTTATCGTTAGCATCTTTTTATGGGTACCAGGCTCTTTTAGTAAGATTGATGCAGGAACGGCAATGGCTGCGATAAATGTTTGTGCATAATACGGATAACGCAAACTTAAGGTAGCTAATAATCCACCAAGTATTCCGGCAATAGCTTCTGAAAAATTACCAACAGAGATCAATCGACCTTCGTATTTTATATATTTTTCCTTTTTGCCCGATTCCAGTAATGTATCGTAAAGCAATGCAGAATCAGCCCCTGAAATAAGACTTTGTCCAATGCCTAGTATGATCTCAGCAATTAAAAACCCGACAAAACCATAAGAAAAACTGTAGGTAGCAAAACCAAGTGTGCCAAGCACTGTACCAATAATAATGGTCTTCTTTCTACCCATTGCATCAGCCAGAAATCCCGATGGAATCTCAAGTACCACAATTGAAACAGAATAGATAGCTTGTAAAATAAATACATGGTGCATCTCAAGCCCATTATCTTCATAAAACAAAACAACTATTGGCATAAACAACATAAACCAATGAGCTATCTTTATGAGATAAAGGTTAATTATATTTGATCTGAGATTATTTGACATACTAGCTTTAATGCTGCAAATATATTTAAGAAAAATAAAGCTTTAGTACAGAAATCAAATTTTGAGTTATTTTTGTACTTGTTAAAATCATTTAGATTAGATAATTGAATTTGTTAAAACTTTTAATTCGAAACTGTATTGAAAATAACGTTTATATATCCAAGGTTCGAAAAATTATTGGAATCGAGATTAGAGCTTACAAAATCGAGTGGAGCAAAAAAGCACCTTGGTGATTTTAGCATGCCTCCTGCTCTTGGAATTCCTATTATGTCAGCTTTGTCGAGCGACAAGCATACCGTAAAATTATATGATGAAAATATCGAGGAAATAGATTATAACGATGATGCTGATTTGATTGCAGTTAGCTTTTTTACACCTCAGGCAAACTATGCCTATGAAGTAGCCAAAAAATTCAAAGCAAAAGGAAAAATTGTAATAGGAGGTGGCATGCATCCTTCGTTAATGCCCGAAGAAGCTTCTCAATATTTTGATGCAGTATGTGTAGGCGAGGTAGAAGCTGTTTGGAACTCCATTCTGGATGATTTTAAAAATGGCAACCTAAAGAAAATATATCAGAAAGAATTAGAAAACCTTGATATTATTCCATTTCCAAATCGGAACATTTTTACAGGTAGAACAAAATACGATTGGGAAGCAAAACTAATCCAAACCATGCGTGGTTGCGACTTTTATTGTGAAAATTGCATTATACCAGCAGAGTTTGGTCGTAAGTTTCGATTTAGATCAGTCGATCGGGTTATTGATGAATTAAATGTAACCCCAATTTCAGGCGACTACTATCTTATTGATGATACACTATTTTTGCCTCATCGTGAATGCCGTGATTACAGAACTAAGCTACTAAAAGCATTTTCCGAAATACCTGTAAAACCTCGAATATTCATGTCTGGTTCGTTAAACACTAGTCATGATCCTGAGTTTTTAAAACTATTATCGAATGCAGGGGTTATAAATCTATATCTTGTTACCGGTTGCGATCCTTATTCAATCAAAGCATTTGGCAAAGATGAGAAATGGTCACAATTCTTCGATTATGGAATTGATTTTGTAAAACGTTATCAGGATGCAGGAATAGAAGTGTACATTTCCGTAGGCTTGGGATTCGATCATCAAAACGAATCAGTTTTTGATCGCACACTTGAATTTACCCGAAAAGCAGATATAAAAACAGCTGAATTTTATATTTTAACTCCATTTCCAAAAACACCGGTTTACTTCCAGTTTCAGAAAGAAGATCGGATTTTACATTACAATTGGACCAAATACAATACGGCAAATGTGGTTTTTAAACCCAAATACTTTACCGAGCAAAGTTTACTCGATGGGTATATTCATTGTTGGAAAGAATTCTATTCAGATGTAAGTGTTGATGAATCGTTGAGTAACTTTGTAAAATAATCTGCAAGTGTTCTAAGGTTATAATAATTGAAATACAATTAGAAATAAAAAACGAATAATTTTTCACAATCAATATATTTTTATACTTTTGCACCACCAAAATAATGGTCTAGTATCTCATCCCGATAATTATCGGGAAAATTGAGCAATAGTCAGGAAATATTGAAATATGAATAATGGTCTCGTAGCTCAGTTGGATAGAGCAACAGCCTTCTAAGCTGTGGGTCGAGCGTTCGAACCGCTCCGAGATCACTTATAAGACAAGGGTTATGGAATTATTCATAATCTTTGTCTTTTTTATTTGCATACGATTTGCAATCAAAATCTTTTTATAAATCCTTTTTGTTTTCTATTTAGAAAGATTCTAAATAAATTATTACAATGTATTTTCATTTTTACATACCCCTGTATATGCGTATGTAAAACCAATTACGCAAAATCCTGCGTGTTTACGCTTATAGTTATAAATCAAACACTTGGAACAATAAAGTAAAAATTAAGATTATTAATTCTAAAATTAAAATTACTTTTTACTAGGTAGTCAAGTTCTTTTTATCGTGCTAAAAACTTGCTTATTAATATTAGGTTTAAAATTATTCTTTAATAAAAAAACCCTGCAAGAATACAGGGTTTAACAAAAATGAAAATGGAAAAATAAATCTACAGAATAATTTTCTTAGCTTTTTCTTTTAAATAGTCTGGATTTTCTGCTATTTGATACCCCCTTCCTGTTGGTTTGACTATTGCATCCAGTCGCAAAGCTCTTGCAGCTTGGTTTATTTCTATTGAATCAATATCAAATAATTCAATATATTTATTTATATGGTCGCACAGTTCGCGAGTGTATAAAAATAGTTTTGCTTCATTTTCAGTCTTTGTGTATTCTTTAAACTGCTCATAAATAGTCTGAATTGCATCCGGTTTAGGTGAAACGGTTAAATTTTTGGAATCAATTTCCATTAAATCAATATTTGATATTTGAGTTTGATAAATTTTATCAATTACAGGAATATAAGGTATGTTAAAAATTTTAGCAACCTGCTCCGGCATCGGTTTGGCTTTTTCTGAGAAAGTTGCTCCGGTATCTGTTATTATAGCATTCTCGAAGTACTTAACAGGATTAGAGAAAAAATCTTTTATCTCTTTAACTGTTTTAAGGTTCTGTAATACTGGCAAATCATTGTAATACTTTAACAGATTTGTCATTCGTGCTGCTGTTTCATTCATGATTTTAATATGAATTTCAGCTTGTTTTTTGTTTTCTTTGATTAAAATTTTTTCCATTGCTTTAAAATTTATTGGTTATTTATTAGTTTTATTATCTCGAGCCCTGTATTTGTGCCATGATGACTAATACAACGCCCTAATTTTGAATATTTGTTATAATAGATACTATCCTTTGAAAATAGCATTAAGTCGGTTTTTGCTCTGTATTGCTTAATAAATTCACTTTCTGTTATTTCTTTTTCATTTAAAAAGATTTTTTTTTTGCATCAAACCTGAATATTTTTTCATTTTCGGTGGATTTTCGAGAGAGTAACTCTCGTATTTTTTTAATTTTCTCAGTTTTCATTTTTTCCTTTTTTTAATCGTTCAATAAGTTCGTCCAGTTGCTCATCTGTGAGGCGTTCCAATTCGTTTAATGGTTTTGGTAAAATATGCTTTAACAATTTTTCTATAAAATCCAGTCTTTTTGAAGGCTCGAGAGCTTCGAAATCAGATTGTAAAGTTTTCAGGTTATTATCAATAAAACTTTGTATTAAAAGTCTTATTTCTTCAGGTGTTTTGTTTCTTGAACCTTTTGGTCTTCCATTTGGATTTCCTGTATGCCCTTTTTTCTGTCCCATTTTTTTGTTTTTTAATGTTGTTTTCAAAAAATTGCATCAATTTTAATTGATGTCTTCTTTTAATATTATTTATCTTAATATTATATTATTAGTATTAATATAGATGTTGTCTTTGTGTTGTACATTTGTAACAGATTTGTAAAAGATTTTTAACATTATATAGCTGTTGTATTATATAGGTGCTGTTCGATTATTTTCTTAGCTTGTTTTTCCTGTCTTTTCTGGTCTCTCTCTTTTAAAAATTTCGATATTTCAAAAGCAAGGTTTTCATAGTTATAAACCGTACTTAGATATATTTTTCTTTTGAATCCAATTTTTGAACTTAAAAAATTCCTTGTTAATAGTTCAGTAATTAATTTATCGAACCAATAACGATTTATATACTTTGAATAAAGTTCTTTTAGTTCTTTTGTCTTTAATGCGTATTCGAGTGCTTCCTTGCTTTTAGCTCCTATCATTCTGCAAACAATAATTTCTCTATTTGTAGCTGTAAATTTATGCTGTCCAATAAGTGATTTAATAGCAACAAAAGCCATTAACAATTCTATGTTTTGCGGGTTATCTCTAAAAGAAAAAAGCATTGTTTTATTCAAGCTTGGCATTGGTTGTTTGCCATACATGGATTCATGTTTTTCGATTAACTTTTGTACATGATTTATTCTTTGTGAACGGTCAATATTGTTTAGTCCAAAAAAATAAACTGATTTATGATTCTGTAAATGTTCAATAGCAAACTGCTTTTGTTCTGGGTAATCTTCGAGAATTTTTTGAAGTTCATCATTCATAACATTGCCCGGATCAAATTCAGCACCATTAAATAAACACTCAGCATCATAACAAAGGGTTTCATTATCGATAATTTGCTCCATAAATTCAAGTAAATCATATTTGAGTGCTGGTTTATTTCTTGCATAATCAAATAGTAATTGCCTTACAACTTCATCCATTGAAAATTTTACTGATTTAGCATAATAATAAACACCGTAACCAATCATTTTTTCAATTGTTTCTTTTGGACTTTTAGGTATTTCCTGTAATAAGCATAAAGGAAATTGCATATACCTTTCTTCATTTTCCATTTTTTGTATTGTTTCCGTTTCCGTTTCTGTAAATTTTTATAACATTCTCAAACTCTCTATAATTCAGCATTAAACCAAATTCTCTCAATCCTTCAATAAAGGATTCAATTGAATTATAATCAAATATAAAATGCCTACTTTTTATTATATTTTCAGTTATTTCCAATTTTTCACCACGAAATAACAAAGTAGATTCACTTAAATAAGTTAGTGGAGCTTTGGGAGCTGTTTTCTTTAATGCATCGTAAAGTATTTTTAAATCTATTGTTTCCATTTCGTTATTCATTTATAAATTATCAAACCATATTTTAAAACTTTCAAAGTCTTTTGCTATAAAGAATAAGCCGCCTGAGCTTTCAATATCTCTTTTTACTTTAATCTGATGCTCTGAAAGTCTATCTAAACCCATTTTTACTTCGATATTTAAGCTCTTACCCTTATAGACTGCAATTACATCACTTAAGCCCCTTTTTTGAGTATTTGGCACGAATTTTTGAATATCCTGTCTATAAATTCCCGTAGAGTTTAAGCGACTTGCAAAACCTTTTTTTAAAGTGATATAATCGACAATACATTTAGTAAGTGCATTTGCAGTATTATCTTTATAAATACGTGGTGCAAGTGCATGAATAGGCATTGAAGGGTGTTTTCTTCTTGCTTCATTAAATGCAAGTTTTTCCATTTCCTTAACTGCTTCCGATTTAACGTATCTGGGCTTGTATTTCGTTGAGTAGTTCAGCATGATTATATTGTTTTTTTATTAGCTTCATTTGCTAAATGCTCTGCCATAATTGTTTTTTTATCACGTGGTTTACTTGTACGAGATTCCATCCATTCATTTATACTTTTACGTGAAAATACAAGACGTTTAGAATATTTTTTAAATGGAATAGAATTTTCACAGGTCATTTTATAAATAACAGATTTTCTAAGACCTATTAAAGATGAAACTTCATCAATAAAAATTCTGTCAATTGGTTCAGATTGTTCAGGTAAGTTTTTAATTTCATTAATTGAATCTTTAAAACACTGTTTTACAATGCTTTGAAGTTCGTCGGCATTAATTTGTAGGATTTGTGTCATACTTACATTTAGTTAGTTTAAATATTGTTTTACAAATATCTAAACAATGTAAAGCATTGACAAACAAACGAATAGTGTATAAATTTAAAAAGTAAAGTTAAAATACCCTATCTGTTAATCAAGCATTTAGAAAGCTTTTTATGATGTTATGCAAGTACTGTTTATAATTGGATGCTTCAATTACATCTTTTTTATTTTCAAACTGATCTTTAGTTAATATTGGTTCGTTTAAATAAATCCCAAGACAGGCATATATCTCTCCAATAACATACATAGATTGTGATTTTCCGAGCTTATACCTTTTTATTAAAGTATTATAAAAATCTATGGTTCTATTTTTTATAAAAAAATTTTTAGGTTTTTTTTCTTCTTCTTTGATAATATACTCAGTATGTAATTGTTTTTCTAACCAATTGGTTCTATCAATAATTTGTTCAATGACTTGTTTAACAAGTGTTGTATCTCTGAATTTATATGGATGTTTTCCGTTTACTGTAATACTTGAAATAGTTTTATCTAAAACTAATTTTTTGGCTTCTAAAATATCGTTAGCAATATTTTTTTGGTTATCAAAACCAATATTCATGTAATTATTACCACTTTTAACCCATCCTATTATAAAAGCTAATTCATTCCTATTAATTTGGGGGTAATCTTCAAGTATTGATTTATGTATTTTCTTTTCATTATCATTCAATAATTCACAATATCGGGCAGGTATTGGATTAACCCATTGAAAAAACTGAGCGTCTAATGAATCCCATCTTAGGTTATTAAATAGTTCCATTTTCTTCAATTTTTATTGCATTCATTGCTAATTTTAAATTTTCATCAAATTTTTCATGTGTTTTTCTATTTTGATTATGTTCAAATGATTTAAGATAATTTTCTGTAGTTTTTATGTTGGAATGTCCTAACATTTCTTTAATAAAGCTTTCAGAAACTCCGCTGTTCTTCATTAAGGTAGCTATCGTATGTCTGGCAACATACGAACTTAAACCGTCTATCTTTAATTTTTCTCCAATCTTATCTAAATCACGGTTTAATTTGCGTAAAACATTTAAAGTTATTCTTCTTACATCTAATGGTGTTGCATCTAATGGCATAAAAGGCAATATTCTTGCTTTTAGGCTTCTGTCAGTATTTCCATGCTTATTAAGTATAGTGAGTATATTATTATTTAATGGAATGCGAATTTTTTTTTCATTATTTGTAGTTCTAATAGTTTTAGACCTTGTATAAACAATTTCATTTTGCTCAATGTTTTCCCACTTTAATAAAAGTAAATCTTTTATATTAATCCCTCCTAAATAAAAAGAAAGCATAAATAAATCTTTACTTCTTTTCATTGCACTAAATTCGGGTTGATAATCAATAAATTTTTTTAACTGTTCAATTGTTAATGCTATTTTTGTTCCAGAACCCTGTTTAATTTTATATTTTTTGTCATTTGGTTTTTTTTGAAAAGGATAACTTGATGCCGAAACAACCTCGTCCGCAATAGCAATATTATACAAAGTACGTAAACATCTCAAATACATACCTAATGTTGTATATCTAATCTTTTTTATTGCATATTGTTCAAAATTATCTAAAAACTTAGAAGTAATATCTATAAACTTTAAATCTTCTTTATATTCTTCAAATATTAATTTGGCTGAATTATAAATGGATGCTGTTCCAACTTGACCAGATTTGTTTAAATCTAATATTTTAGAATCAAAAGCAACTGAAACAAGTTCAGCCTTGCCTCGTCCCATTCTTCTATTTAAAACTTCAAAAGAAAAACTATCTTTAATTTGTTTTACATGATCTTCAATAATTTCAAAACCTGATTTTATTAATTCTCGTTTTTCAATTAATTTTCTTGTTTTTGTAGTTGGTAAAATTTTCCATTCTCTTTTTGTTGCATCATAACCAGATTTATAATAAACTTGTTTTCTGTTAAATGTTATTCTATATCTAATAGGGTATAAACCATTATCTTTTTCTCTGCGAATATCAATAATTATAGAACCTGTTATTTTACCATGATTAAAATGACTAAGCGGAATAAATATTTCTTTTGGTTTCATATTGTATGCAAATTTTAATTGTACATATCATTTGCATACAAAGATAATAAATAATGTAAAATAAACGAAAAAATATACAAGAATTATATTATATTTGTTCCTGTAAACCAGTTATTTAATAATATAATCTAAAATAGTTAAAATAAGTAAAAATATACTGCTTACGCCTTCTAAGCTGTGGGTCGAGCGTTCGAACCGCTCCGAGATCACTAAATAATTAAGAAGCTTACTGTAAAAAACAGTAGGTTTTTTTTATATATGAAATGTCCATGATTTACAAACACTAACCGAAATGATTTTAATTCAATAACATGGACATTCTAGGTGACCATTAAAAACAATTGGTATAGGCGGTTAAGTCGCTGTTAATTTAGGAAAGAGCGCTACCTTTGTGGCGTGGAAAATAGAGAAAAATATACAGGCGTGAATTCGATAGAGTTCAATAGATATTTTCAGTCCGATGAGGATTGCTACCGTTATCTGTCTGCAATAAAATGGTCATCAGAAAGTCCGTATAAATGCAAGAAATGTGGTCATACGAAGTATGGGAAAGGTAAAAAGCCATATTCACGCCGTTGCGCAAAATGCAATTACGATGAAAGTCCAACGGCAGGAACGATGTTTGACAAGATAAAATTTCCATTGCTAATTGCGTTTCATATCTGCTTCATAATCAGCACAAAAAAGAAAGGAATGTCTTCTTTGGAATTGTCTGAAGAGTTTGGATTGCGGCAGAAAACAGTTTGGGAATTTAAATGGAAAATTCAACAAGCAATGACAAGCAGCCGTAAAAACCAATTGGGTGGCAAGGTCCAGATTGATGAGTTTCTGATTGGAGAATACGAAGAAGGCAAAGTAGGACGTAGCGGTGACAGCAAAAAGAAGTTAGTGATTGTTGCACTTGAAATTTTGAAAGAAAAAGGGGGTGTTGGGCGTGCTTATGCACAAGTAATTGACCGTGCTTCCAGTAAAGAATTCAGACCGTTTTTTGAGACATATATCAGCAAAGATGCACACGTTATTACTGACGTTTGGAAAGGGTATTTACCATTAAAAAGGGACTATCCGAACTTGGAACAGATACCTTCGGACAAGGGAAGGGGTATGCAACAACTGCATATTCATATAATGAACATTCAGGGTTGGCTGCGAGGAATACACCACCATTGTTCAAAGGAACGGTTGCAAGGTTATCTTGATGAGTATCATTTTCGGTATAACAGACGTGCAATTATGGGGTCAATCTTCGATTTACTCCTAAAAAAGATGGTGTTCAGTGAGCCTAAAAGATTAAATAAGAATAACTTAACAACAGCGGTCTAACCGCCTATACAGAAAAAACAAATTATAAACACATGAAAATTTGTATTTTGAGGGCTGATTTTAATTATAATAATTCATATGTTGTAATTGATTTCTATTTTTAATATCTTGGTTAAATAAATTTTACCATTCTTTAAAAACCTAACCATGACAAATATACTGGTCAAATATCTCGAAGAGCGACTTATAAAACCTCAGCTGCCAAAGCAAAAAGTTGATGGAGGCCCTGTAATTACTATATCGCGGTATTTTGGATGTCCTGCTAACCTTGTTGCTTCAGATCTGGCTGATATGCTTACTAAAATGGGAGATCCCTCAAAAGAACCATGGAAAGTAATTACAAAAGAAATACTAGATGAATCAGCAAAAGAACTCGGACTAGAACCTGAAAAGATAGAGTATATCTTTAAATTCGAAAAAAGGTCAATGTTTGATGAAATACTTGAAGCTTTTTCTAGTAAATATTATAAAAGTGAAAGAAAAATACGAAATACCATCCGTGATGTAATCTATGATTTTGGCGTTAAAGGAAGGGTTATAATAGTTGGAAGAGCAGGTAGTACAATATTACAGAACGTTCCAAATTCACTTCATGTTAGACTTATTGCTCCTTTAGATTATAGAATTGAGGGAGTTAGTAAAAGACACCAGATAACTTATCGAGCTGCAAAAAAACTTACTGTTGATATGGATAAAAAAAGAGCTCAGCTACGAAATGATTTTGCCGGAAAAAGAATTCTTGATGTTGATTATGACTTAGTTTTAAACTCGCAAACACTTTCAACCGAAGAGATTGTTAAAATTATTGAAAAAGCCGCTGAACTCAGAAAGCTGGTATAACATTTTTGGTTTAATAATTAAGAAGCCCGGATTTTTCCGGGCTTCTTTTATTATCCATGCAAGATAGTTTAGGCAAATAAACTAGAGTGAGTTAAATGGAATGCATAGATAATTTTAAAGTAAGAAGGTTGTCGAAACAACCTTCTTATTGGGTTTTATTTTTTAATAAATTGTTTTACAAATGGTTCTTTTTCATCATCAACTGAAATGATATACGATCCTGCAGGAAGTTCTGAAATACGTATTTCTATATCACTACCCATCATATCTTGTGATTTAACAAGAGTTCCAATCATATTGTAAATATTTACTCTGGCATATCTTGTACCGTTGTTAATACCAACATTGATATAATCAACAGCAGGATTTGGCCATACATTTATTTGTGTATTTTCTTCATCACCAAGTACTTCACCAATAATTGTTTCATCTTGGAATGATGTAATAGCTGTATTTACAACATTTACCGTGTAATCTTCCACTTCGCCATAACTAAATGTTTCGCAAGCAGTTGGAGCAGCATTATATTTCATGGTTACACGCATTCTTGTTGAACCAAGTAAAGCAGTCGAAGGAACTGTGAATGTATATGACAATGTAGCACTACTACTTGATGAACCAGCTACCATTTGTTCAGTTGTTTCGAACGTACCATTTTGGTTCCAATCAATCCAAACTCTCCAATATTCTGTATACGTACTGCTCTTAAATCCGCAACTTACATTAATAGTTGTACTAGCACCACGGGTAACTGTGGCAATTTTAGTTGCAGTAAAGTTTCCATAACCAGCATTTGCAGCAGTTGTATTGGTCATGCCACCATAAGCAACATAATCAATCCATTCGTAAGTAACATTACTTCCTTTTGATGCACAATAAGTTACTGTAGTAGATAAGGTGGTAACACTTAATGCTGTGCTTGCAGCAGAAATATTACCAGCAGCATCTTTAGCTTTTACTGTAAATGAATAAGTAGTTGCAGCAGTTAAACCGGTAACAATAAAGCTAGTTGTAGTTGAAGTACCTTTTAATGTTCCGTTCTGATAGATTTCGTATCCAGTAACACCAACGTTATCGGTTGAAGCTGTCCAGCCTAATATTAAAGTAGTTTGAGCAATGCTTGTAGCAGTTAAACTAGTTGGAGCAGTTGGAGCTTGAGTATCAGGAATTACAGCACCAAATGTAACGGTATAATCTTCAACCTCACCATAACTGAATGTTTCACAAGCAGTTTGAGCAGCATTATATTTCATTGATACTCTCATACGGGTTGTGCCAGTTGCAGTAGAAGAAACTACTAATGTTCCTGTTTCAACAGTATTAATTAAAGCACCACCATCAAATGCCAATTCGTTCGCATCATCAAAATCTTTATCGTTGTTGTAATCGATCCAGATTTTCCAGTACTCATTGTATGCCGAACTTGCAAAGCCAGGAGTTAATGATACACTGTATGAGCTACCAGGAGTTAAGGTAATCGTTTTACTTGTAAAATCAGTATATCCTGCAGCAGTTGAAGTATTGGTAAATGAACCGATGGTAACACCAGCAATCCACTCATAACTGTAATTGCTGCCTTGTGAAGTACAATAATTTGTAACATCAGCAAGAGTAGTAACACTTAGAGCAGAACTTGCAGCCGAAACATTACCGGCAGCATCTTTAGCTTTAACCGTAAACGAATAAGTAGTAGCAGCAGTTAATCCGGTAACACTATAACTTGTAGTTGCAGATGTACCTTTTAATGTTCCATTTTGATAGATTTCGTATCCAGTAACACCAACATTATCGATTGAAGCAGTCCAGCTTAATGTAAAGGTTGTTTGAGTAATATTTGCTGAAACTAAACTTGTTGGAGCAGTTGGTGCTTGTGTGTCAGTTGCAGCCAATGTGGTAACACTTTTAGCAGTACTTGCAGCAGAAACATTACCAGCAGCATCTTTAGCTTTTACTGTAAACGAATAGGTTGTAGCTGCAGTTAAGCCTGTTACGTTATAGCTTGTTGTTGTTGAAGTACCTTTTAAAGTTCCATTTTGATAGATTTCGTACCCTGTAACACCAACATTATCGATTGAAGCAGTCCAGCTTAATGTAAAGGTTGTTTGAGTAATATTTGCTGAAACTAAACTTGTTGGAGCAGTTGGTGCTTGTGTGTCAGTTGCAGCCAATGTGGTAACACTTTTAGCAGTACTTGCAGCAGAAACATTACCAGCAGCATCTTTAGCTTTTACTGTAAACGAATAGGTTGTAGCTGCAGTTAAGCCTGTTACGTTATAGCTTGTTGTTGTTGAAGTACCTTTTAAAGTTCCATTTTGATAGATTTCGTACCCTGTAACACCAACATTATCAGTAGAAGCAGTCCATCCTAATGTGAAAGTAGTTTGAGTGATACTTGCAGCAGTTAAATTAGTTGGAACAGTTGGTGCTTGAGTATCTGCGGTTGTTTGAGCTATATTTAAGTTGTAATCTTCAACTTCACCATAGCTGAAAGTTTCACATGCTGTTTGTGCAGCTTCGTATTTCATTGAAACTCTCATTCTACGTAACCCAGAAATACCTGATTGAATAGTTATATTTCCATTAACAGCAACTTTACTTAAAGCTCCTGCATCATATACTAGTTCGTTGTCAGCAAATGTCGTATCGTTGTTATAATCAATCCAAATTTTCCAATATTCGTCATATGTTGTACTTGCAAATCCAGGAGTTAATGTTAATGCATATGTTTGACCCGCTGTTACATTGATAGCAGTACTTGTAAAATCAGAATAAGATGATCCAGTTGAAGTTTTGGTATATGTACCTAATTTAACACTTGCAATCCATTCATAACTAAAGTTACTACCTTTTGAAGTACAATAGGTTGCAGCTGGATCAGGAGTTGTACCACCATAAGCTTCGCCAACACCAATTGCATACATTGCATTTGTTACAGCAATTTCTTCAGCAGAACCTGCTCCATATAAATCAACTGCTGATTGTATTGCAAACGTTCTAGCATTTTCATATTTTGAACTAGCTGTCATATAAACACTTTCGATACGATAAGCAATTTTTTCTGCTTTTTCAATTCCGATAGCACTCACACTATAAGTATCACCATTATCGTTAGTGCCTGATCCACCAACAGATATTAAATAATACCAATAGCAGAAAGGTCCATTATTTGTGTGAACACCATAATAATCAGTTGAACTGGTTACCCAATTATCACCTAAATAAGTATCAGGTAATCCTTTTGATTTTGGATCGCTTAATGATCGAAGAACATATCCTATATCTTCACCCATTAACCAAGTATCTTTATCAGGAGCATATTTATACTCAATTGTACATCCCCATATGTCGCTAAATGCTTCATTTAATGCACCTGGTTCTGCAGAATAAGTTAAATCGCAAGTATAAGAACATACTGCATGACCAAATTCATGTCCGAAAACGTCAAGTGAAGTTAAAATATCAAAAGTTGATGCTCCATCACCGAAAGTAAATACTGAACCATTCCAGTATGCATTTTCGTAGCTATCATCAAAATGAACATAAGTTTTAATTAATGCGTTATTGCCATCGAAACTGTTTCTTCCATGAAAATTTTTCCAATAATCATAGGTAACCATTCCAGCCCAATGAGCATCTAATGCGCCATTATCTTTTGCTGTATTATCATATTCAGCAGCTGTCCAGTTATTGTCTACATCTGTAAAATCTACAGCACTTGTATAACTAGTTGATTCATTACAATCGTATGTATAAATACCGTTGCCTCGAGAAACATCACGTAAACGATATGAACCATTATAACTATCTGTAGATATTGATTTTGTTCCGCTATATCTGGTTGCAGCAGTTCCTGTTGCTGCAGCTTTCTTTATAATTGCATTTGTATGAACGATATCTCCAGTATGAGCATCTACATAAACAAAATCACGGCTTAATGGTTTTGATGCATAAATATCAATTTTATATGCCAAAACCATTTCGTAAACATCCTTTGGATGTTTACCATAATCAGCAGCAACAATAACTAATTCATTAGTAGGAGCATATTCATTATCTAACTCCCACTGGTATTTTTCAGCATTTATAAATGCTTTTGCATTTTCAAATGCTTTTTCAGATGAAATAGATGGAGTTGTGTTGATATTATTAATCAACTTATACTCACCACTTAATGATTCAATTACATTATTGCGGCTATGCACAATGTAATTACCATTTTCAACTTTTATTCCTTTATAATACTGTTGGAATTTTTCATGAGTAAAACCAATTTGGTCATTTTCAGAACGTAACGTTTTGTACTCATCATTTTTTGTCATATTTAAAACGCTTGACAAAATAGCTTTTGAATCAGCTTGAGCAGCTGTTTTTCCTTTTGTCTCAAATTTTACAAAAGTAGGAGTCCCATTTCGATCGAGTTCCTTTTTTTGAATTTCTTGTGCCATTAAAGAGACACTAATAAATAAAAAAGCAATTAATAGGGTAAAAATTCTCTTCATAGTAAAAATAGTTTAGGTTAAAAAATAAAATTTTTGGTTTAGATCGTGGGCAATTTAATATATATATTGATTAATTGCTTTTCCAAAAGACGAACAACAATTATCGAATGATAAAAAACAAGTTTTAACATAAAATAGGATTGTTTAAACAGTGTTAGTAAGACATTAAACCAGGTTGTTAATAAAACATAAAGTATTGTTTAATAGTGTATTAAAAATCTTTAATTTTATTAATATAATCCACCTTTATTAATTCTAATTAAACTAAAATGATTTATTTTAGTCAATTAATCATTGTTGAAAATTTCTAAATTTAGCCAACTTAAAAATTATCTATTATGAAAAAAATTATAGTTAGTATTTTGTTTATTACCCTAATTAGTATTTTAGGCTTTTCTCAGGAAACTGAAAAGAAAAAGGGATATGAATTTACAACCGTTAAAGAGTTAAAAGCAACACCTGTTAAAAATCAATTTAGATCGAGTACATGCTGGAGCTTTTCAGGGATATCATTTTTAGAATCTGAGATACTAAGAATTGGTAAGCCTGAAGTAAACCTTTCAGAAGCATGGATTATTCGACATACTTTTGTTGAAAAAGCTATATTATATGTGCGTTGGCAAGGGAATTTGAATTATGCTGGTGGGGGTGCGTTTCATGATGTTACACACATGATAAAAAAATATGGTATTGTTCCTGAAGATGTGTATAATGGATTAAATTATGGGACTGATAAATATGTTCATAGTGAGATAGATGCTGTATTAAAAGGTTATTTAGAACAAGTTATAAAAAACCCTAATAGGGAATTAAGTACAGCATGGTTAAATGGTGTTGAAGGAATTTTAGATGCTTATCTTGGAAAGAGACCTGAGAGATTTACTTATAATGGAAAGGAATATACACCAAAGTCATTTGCAGCAGAGGTTGTTGGGTTAAACATGGATGATTATATTGAGTTTAGCTCGTTTACACATCATCCATACAATAAACAATTTATAATGGAGGTTCCAGATAATTGGGCTATGGGGATGGTTTACAACGTAACTTTAGAAGATATCATAAAAATAATTGATAACTCAATAGAGATGGGTTATACTGTTGGTTGGGGTGGCGATGTTAGTGAAAAAGGTTTTTCATGGAAAAATGGTGTAGCCATTGTTCCAGATACTAAATATGAAGAGACCAGCGGAACTGACAAAGAGAGATTAACCGGATTATCAACCCGCGAAAAAGAAGCAATATTGTATTCTTTTGAAAAACCAATAAAAGAGCTCGAAATTACTCCCGAAATAAGGCAGAAAGAATTTGATAATTATAATACTACCGATGATCACGGGATGCATATTGTGGGTATCGCAAAAGATCAGAATGGTAATAAGTTTTATAAGGTAAAAAATAGCTGGGATATTGATAATCCATATGCTGGTTATATATATATGTCCGAAGCATTTATTAAATTTAAAATGATTGATATTATTGTAAACAAAAATGTTGTTCCTAAAGAAATTGCTAAGAAACTTGGGTTATAATTTGATTTTCTTTTCGAAATAGATAGCCGCTCTGATTCAGGGCGGTTTTTTTTAACCAGAATTTATAAATATTTTTGTAAAACAATCAGATTTGACTTGTTATGGAAAATAGTAACGTACGATGTCCCTGGCCAAAAAAACCTCTCGATATTGATTATCACGATCATGAATGGGGTGTCCCTGTTCATGATGATCGCAAATTATTTGAGTTTTTAGTACTTGATGCTTTTCAGGCAGGATTAAGCTGGAGTACCATATTAAATAAAAGAGAAAATTTCAGAAAAGCATTTGATAATTTTGATTACAAAAAAATTGCCAGATACGATCAGCGCAAAATAGATGAATTGTTACAAAACGAAGGAATAATCAGGAATAAGTTAAAAGTAAATGGAACAGTGAAAAATGCAAAAGCGTTTATTGAAGTTCAAAAGGAATTTGGTAGTTTCGATAAATACATTTGGTCGTTTACAGTTGGGAAAACAATAATAAACAATTGGAACGACATGAAAGAAATTCCTGCTAAATCTAAAGAATCTGATGCAATGAGCAAGGATTTGCAGAAAAGAGGTTTTACATTTGTCGGCTCAACCATTTGTTATGCTTTTATGCAAGCTGCCGGAATGATAAACGATCATTTGGTAAGTTGTTACAGATATAAAGAAATTAAATATGATAAATAACGATATTATTTGTGCTATATCAACTCCACAGGGTAATGGGGCAATAGCTGTAATCCGTTTAAGTGGTGTTGGTTCAATTGAACTATGCGACAAACTATATAAATCATCTAGTAATAAAAAATTAGTTGAACAATCTGCAAATACAATTCATTTTGGCGAGTTAAAAGATAACGATAAGCTTATTGATGAAGTGCTTGTCTCTATTTTCAAAAATCCACATTCATATACTGGCGAAGATAGTGTTGAAATATCGTGTCACGGTTCAGAATATATTCAACAACAGGTATTACAATTATTCATAAAAGCAGGAGCCCGATTAGCAAAGCCGGGTGAATTTACCATGCGTGCTTTTCTGAATGGTAAAATGGATTTATCGCAGGCTGAAGCAGTAGCGGATCTTATTGCATCAGCATCGGCTGCCTCGCATAAAGTTGCTATTCAGCAAATGCGTGGCGGTTTTTCTAACGAAATTGCTATGCTACGAGGACAGTTACTTCACTTTATTTCTTTGCTCGAACTCGAACTCGATTTTAGCGAAGAAGATGTTGAGTTTGCCGACAGAAAACAATTGAATAATCTATTAAATAATATTCAAAACGTAATTGCAAAATTACTGAACTCATTTAAACTTGGAAATGTTATAAAAAATGGTATTCCTGTAGCTATTGTAGGACAAACCAATGTTGGAAAATCTACTTTATTGAACCGAATTTTAAACGAAGAAAAAGCAATTGTTTCCGAAATCGCAGGAACAACGCGCGATGTAATCGAAGATGTTATAAACATTGAAGGCGTTTCGTTCCGTTTTATTGATACTGCGGGTATTCGTGATACGATTGATACTATTGAGACTATTGGCATTGAACGTACTTTTGATAGAATAGATAAAGCATCAATTATATTGTTTCTGATAGATGCGGACGATAATGAAAAAGATATTGAAATAGCTATTAAAAAAGTAAAAGATCGAATTGGTAAATCCGACAAAAAGCTAATTTCTTTGGTAAACAAAATTGATAAACTCGATAAAATAAAAGAATCTGTAATCGATCAGATATTAATTAAAAATCTTTCAAAACAAGATGTACAATTAAAAATATCTGCAAAAACAGGTCAAAACATAGAACAATTAATTACAGAGTTGCTTTCAGTTGTAAACTTGAATGCATTAAACCAAAACGAAGTAATAATTACCAATACGCGTCATTACGAAGCTTTACAACGAGCATCCGAATCGCTCAATAGAGCAATTGATGGGTTGCAATCTAAAATTTCGGGAGATTTTCTAGCACAAGACATTCGCGAAACTCTTCATTATTTAGGTGAAATTACTGGCGAAATAACTACAGATGAGGTGCTTGAGAATATATTCAAGAATTTCTGTATCGGCAAATAGATATTAGGTTTCCAATTACTAATCACAATTCACCAATCACTAGTATATACCCGATCTGATATAATTTATTCTAAATTATTTGTTTTTATACCCGAAAAGGTATAATATTGTATTATTATTTAATTTTATACCCGATAAGGTATAGTTATGAAAAAGGATTTAGCAAAATTTGTGAAAGAACGTCGTAAAATTCTTGGATTAACACAAGAAGTTCTTGCAGGAAAAGCAGGAGTAGGACTTCGTTTTATTCGTGATCTGGAGCAAGGAAAAGAATCACTACGAATGGATAAAGTAAACCAGGTTTTGGCATTATTTGGACACGAATTGTTACCAGTAGAATCCCGCCTGTACGGCGGGCAGGCTAAAAAGATAAGCGATGAATAGAAAAGGGAAAGTATATTATGAAGATCAGTTTTGTGGTATTATTGAAGAAACTGAAACTGGTTATCGGTTTGCGTATGATTCAAAGTATCTGGAAAATTCAGAATCTAAAGCAATAAGTAAAACATTACCCTTATCTGAAGGAGCCTATACTTCAAATACCATGTTTCCTTTTTTCGATGGATTAATACCAGAAGGCTGGTTATTAGATATTGCGCAAAAGCACTGGAAAATTAAAGCAAATGATCGTATGGGTTTGCTACTTACCTGCTGTAACGATTGCATTGGAGCTGTTAGTGTAAACGCTTTAAATGAAGGAGAATGACAAACAAATGTTTATATTGCTATCAGGAAAATAAGTCAGGTGTAAAGGATTTCCACCCAGGGTGTAGTAAAAAATTATTTGGTACTGAAGAACCCCCGGTATTGGATTATTCTTTTTCGGAAATGGCAAAGCTTGCAGAAAAAGTTATAAGTACAAGTGTAACGGTTCCTGGTGTTCAGGCCAAGTTGTCTTTACATTTAGATAAAAAAGGAGGTAAACCTTCTAAATTAACATTGGTTGGTTTGTGGGGCGACTTTATCCTAAAACCACCAACAGAGAATTATCCTCAGTTGCCTGAAAATGAAGATTTGAGTATGCATTTAGCGGAGTTGTTCAAAATAAATGTTGTTCCACATTCATTAATAAAATTGAAATCAGGAGAGCTGGCCTATATCACCAAACGTGTTGATCGTGATAAACAGGGTAAACTGCAGATGGAAGACTTTTGTCAGTTATCCGAAAGACTTACCGAAGATAAATATAAGGCATCTATGGAGCAAGTTGGGAAATTAATTCTTAATTATTCATCAAATCCAATATTGGATGCATTGACATTTTTTGAAGTTACAGTATTTTCTTTTTTAACAGGAAATGCAGATATGCATTTAAAGAATTTTTCTTTACTAGATTACCGAAATGGAATGACAGGTTTGTCACCGGCTTATGATTTGCTTTCAACAAGGCTTGTAATTCCTGAAAAAGACGATAACGAAGAAATGGCTTTAATGTTAAATGGGAGGAAAAGAAATTTTAAATTGAATGATTTCTATGGATTTGGAGAAAGATTAAAGCTTACAGAAAAGCAAATTCAGAATTCTTTAAATAAATTTTCTAAACAACTAGATAAAGCATTAGATTTTGTTGACTATTCATTTCTTTCAGATGAATTTAAAGGATCATTTAAAGAATTAATTCAGATTAGAGCTGACAGGTTAAAAATTTAATTGAGTTTTGAATCTTTATTTTTCTTTGATTGTGGAAATAAAATGTAACGTTTTTACTGGTAATAACGTTACATTTTGTATATTTGCCAGTAATATGTAAAAGGATGAAAATAGCTGAATTAGTAAAGAATAGAATTGATAGATTCCCTGAAGGTTATATTTTTACCTATGATGATATTAACATAGATGTAAAAAGTGAAAGTGTATTAAAGGTAGCTTTGTACCGTTTAGTTAAATCTGGTAAAATTGAAAGGTTGTCGAAAGGGAGATTCTACAAACCGAAGGAAGGAATTGTTGGCAATTTAAAACCTGATGAATATGAAGTAGTAAAAGACTTATTGAAAGATGGCAGCAATATTATTGGGTATATTACAGGTTATTCAGTCTTTAATAGTTTTAAATTAACAACTCAGGTTCCAAATATTATTCAAGTAGGTGTAAATTTTGATAAAAAAGAGATAAAACGGGATATATATAAAATAAAGTTTGTTCGCCAGAAAAACAAGATTACAAAAACGAATATCCCATTACTTCAGTTATTAGATTGCGTAAGGTTTATAAAGGCAATACCTGATACAACAATTAGCGATTCAATTAAAAGAATAAAAATTTTAATTAACGAGCTCTCTGATTCAGAAAAAACCTATTTAAGTGAACTTGCAGTAAACTATTCACCATCGGCTAAAGCATTAACAGGAGCAATACTTGAGCAGTTAGGATATAATGAGCTTGCAAATAAACTTTTCAAAACATTGAAATCAACCACCTGGTATAAATTCAATATTGAAGACGATTTATTACCAAACAAGCAAAAATGGAGAATACAATGATATTACATAATGATAAAAAAGTATTTGAAAAAGCAATAAAAGAGACTGCTGATAACCTTAGAATAAAAGATTATTTTATTGAAAAAGATTATTGGATAAGTTTGGTATTGAAACGCTTATCAGAGAGCAAATATGTTGATTCGGTGGTATTTAAAGGTGGAACATCATTAACAAAGGGTCATAAACTGATCAATCGTTTTTCTGAAGATATAGATGTAGCAGTAATCATTACTCCTGAAACAACGGGAAATCAGGTTAAAACGCTTATCAGAACTGTTGAAAAGGAAATTGCAAGTGATTTAACTGAAATTGATCTGACAGGTGTTACAAGTAAGGGATCGCGCTTTCGCAAGGCGGTTTATCAATATCATGAAACGATCAAATCAAAACAAAAAATTGCAATATCAAATTCAATTATTGTTGAAATTAATTCCTTTGCAAACCCTTTTCCATATTCAAAACTTACCATTCAAAGCATGATAGGGGAATATTTACAGGAACATAATCAAGATGAATTGGTTAAAAAATTTGAATTGAAACCATTTGTGATTAATATTTTAAATAAGGAACAAACCCTTATTGAAAAACTTGTTTCTCTTATTCGATTTTCATTTGCAGATAATTATATTGAAAGCATTTCAGGTAAGATAAGGCATTTCTACGATCTTTATTATTTGTTAAATGATAATGATTGTAAAAGCTATGTCGATTCAGAAGAATTTATTAAACAATTTAAAAGGGTTATTTCTTATGATCAGCAACAGTTTGATGACCCTGCTGGTTGGAGAGTTAAAAATTTCAAGGAATCTCCATTGGTTTTAGATTTTGAAAATTTGTGGAAATCACTGAAATCAAAATACACTAATGAATTAGCTGCTTTGGCATATTCTGAAATACCAAATGAAATAGAAATAAAGAAAACATTTGAAAGGATTATTGAGATTTTAAAGAGAGGTTAAAAAAGCCATATTTTTTTACATTTATTTTACACTATTTTTAAAATAAGATTTTCATAAATATCAGTTATACAGATATATAAAACAAATAATTACTTTCTGTATCGTGCAAATAAATGGTCTTTAATTTCTGAATTCTGATCTTTTTATCTTAAAACAACCCACAGGTTATCGCCAGAAGCTCATCTTTTTTTTAAAATATTTACTTAACTTTAATGCTTTTAATAGAAACAACCTTATGATAATCGATTTAACTCACACACTAAAAAATAATATAACTTTTTATCCAGGTACTCTTGAACCCTTATTTGAGCAAGAGAATACAATTGATAAAGATGGCTTTGCCGAATTGAAATTAACTATGTGTACACACACAGGAACTCATATTGATGCACCTTGTCATATACTTCCTAATACAAAATCGTTGAGTGATTTCCCTATTGAAAAATTTATTGGTAATGGAATTTCAATTAATTGCTCCAGAATTAATTCAATTACTTTAGATTTTTTAAAACCGATGGAAAATGAAATTAAAGAAGTAGAATTTATTTTGTTTTATACAGGATGGCACAAAAAATGGAACACCCCAGCTTATTTTGATGAATTTCCGGTTCTAACTCAGCAAGCTGTTGAATGGCTCCTGAAATTTAAATTAAAAGCAATTGGTTTTGATACAATCTCAGCCGATAAAACTACTGATTTGCATTTACCTAATCATAATCTTCTTTTAAAAAATGAAGTATTGATAATCGAAAATTTGAAAAACCTTGACCAATTAATTGATCATGAATTTGAATTTAACTGTATTCCATTAAAAATTGATAATACCGATGGCTCACCTGTAAGAGCATTTGCCAGAAATGTAAAAATCAAATAAAATGGAAGTTATTGCCATTAACAGCAGTCCTAATAAAGAAAGAAATACATTTCATTCATTAACTAAGTCAGTATTGACCTTAAAGAAAATGGTATTGAGTCTGAAATACTGCATATTGGGTATAAATTGATAACATCCTTTCAAATTACCTATCGAAAGATGGTTAAAAACGGAAAATTTTATCCAGAACAAGCAAAAATATAGAACAATTAAACTTTTAGTTATGATCTAAGGTATTAATCATAAACGAAGTAACTTTAACAAAAACGTTATATTTCGAAGCATTGCGGTGTATTTCAGAATATTTGTAGCGAGCCTGAGTAGGATTAGATACAGGTATTACAAGCTATTTCCTGGCTGAAGACATTCTTGAAGCGTCTCTTTATTCAAAAATTATTATTAGTTGCTAATATTCAATTGTTTAAATTGACTTTTAATTATTATCTGTTTAACTTTAATGATTCAAATAAACACACGACAAAAATCAGATACAAAAATACCCTAAAATGAGTGTTTGAATATAGATCATTATATTTATATACAAGATGTTGCCAAATCAAGAATTCTTAATTTCTAAGTTGTTTAATCATAATTTTGAAACCATGAAAACAAACAAATTAAACCTAATTTTTTTATTAGTAATTGTGACGATTTTTATATCGATTTTTTCAACATGCAGTTCTGAGGATGATTCTCCTTCATTGCCAGGTGAATTAATAGGAACGTGGTCAAAAACCTTCGGTACAAGTCCATATCTTTGTACTCAAACCTGGACATTTAAACAGCATAATTATACATTTTATGAATCATGCTATTCATATAGTCCAAGCTCATATGATGATGAAGTTGATGAAGTATTTCTGGATGAAAGTATGATTCTAACCCATAATAAAACGTATATTGCATGGCATGTTGAGACAAATAAGTTGTATTTATATTTGACTAATCCTGGCGATTCAAAACCAACCCTTAGTGACAATTGGTGGGTACAAAATTCACCGTATTATAAACAATAAATTTATTTTTGCCATTTTTTATTTTGTAACATTTAATATTGCATTTTTGTGATAGTAAGTAATTTATTTTCCTATTTATAACAATTTGTCGATATTTTAACGTATCTTTGCCTTTTAAGTTTTTATGTTAAGTGCTTATCATTTAGATTTTTATTTCAAAAACTTCTCTAAATAAAGTTCAAAAAACTTCAATAAAAGCTCCGATAGATTGATGAATAAGCTTGATGAATGCATTATTGTAAAAAATCATCGAACTATATAAAATATTAATATTTTGAGTATAAATAGTTTTACAAATTGAAAGGAAATAGTGAATTATGGCAATGTATGAAAAAAAACAAGTTGTGTTTAAATCTCCCGATCTTTCTAAGATGCAGGCAGTTGTAATCGACCACAAAACTACTCTTTATATTGAACAGGGATCTGACCCAAAAAAAGCAAGAACCCGATACCTTTCCAGGTTTGAGAAAAAAGAATAAAAGTTTTACATATAATAAAATGTATGAAGTGCAGCCTAAAAAGACTGCACTTTTTTATTTATTTACACTATCTATAGGTTTAAAGCAGGTTTTAATATTATAAACTGATTTGAACTACAGAATTATAACAACATTAAATAGTACCATATGTATTAAAATAAGCATTTGGTCAATTATTGGCTACAAAAAAAATAATTGCTTTAAAATTTTGGTATATTTATTGTATATTTCGCTCGTAAATTATACTAAAATGAAAACTAGGAACTTTCAGTTTACTATTAAAACTTTCCTTTTCTTACTATTTGTATTAGCCTTTTTGACTGCGAAATCGCAAAATGAGCCAGCATGGTTAAAAGATTCATGGAGAACCGATCAATATCCTGCAAATGTTTATATTACAGGATTTGTACAAGATGAAAAAAACAAAAACGAATCTACCGCTGAGGCTACTGAGCGTGTTAAAAATATGGCTCGTAGTAATTTATCCGAGAGCATTCTGGCTTCAGTTCAAAGTGTAAGCGATAGCTATAGTCAAAGTATATTGGAAAAAGGCAAAGAAACAGTTAACGAGAAATTTACTTCAGATATTAAAGTTTCTACTAACCTTGAATTAAATGGAGTTAGGATTGAAAGTTTTGTTAAAGATAATATGATTTATGGATTTGCTTATGCTAACAAATATGAAATTATTGGATATTATAAGGCAAATTTAAATATGCAGATCCAACAGATCGAAGGAATCATAAATACTGCGAATGAATTAGAAAGTAATAGAGAAAAGATAAAGGCAAAAAATGAATTTAATAAAACACTGCCTATATTTAATGAAATAACTAAATCTCAGGGTATCTTAACTGCAATTGATAAAAATATTACTGATGAAGATCTGAAAATGCAGAATACAATGAAATTGTATAATGATGTTGCACAAGCAAATATTCGCTTAGCTCAAGGTGTACTTGTATATATAGTAACAAACGAAAATTTGTTTGGTGAAGTAACAAATACAATAGATAATAATTTAAAAGCTATTTTAGCCGAAAACGGGTGTAGTTTTACTACTATTGAAGAAAATGCAGATTGGAAAATAATGGTAACAGCAACATCACGTGAATATAATCATACAGATGATATTTATTTTAGTTATACTGATGCCGAAGTAAAACTTTTTAAAGCTCCTTCCGATAAGCATGTATATCAAAATGTATTTTCACAAAAAGGAGCACATGGCAAATCGTATTCTGCTGCTGCAAAAAAAGGATATGATGATATTAGTAAACAAATCTCTGAAAAAATCTTAGTTTGGATAAATAATTAAATAACCTATAATATGAGCAAAAATTATGTTATACTTTTACTTTTGATGGTCTTGACATTTGGCCTTGCTAATGCTCAAGAAGAAAAAAAGGTAGCGGTTTTTGATCCTGCGGGAGATGTACCTGCAAATTTAAAAATGATGATTCGCGAAGAGTTAAGTAACTCTATTGTAAATACCTTGGGATTTACGGTATTGGAACGTGAATTAATTAATAAAGTTCTTGCCGAAAGTAGTTTCCAGATGACAGGTCATGTAGATGATGGCCAAATTGGTGAGTTGGGAAAGAAAATGGGCGCTAACTATGTTTGTTATGCAACTATTTCACCAATAGGTGATAACTATTATATTTCTTGTAAGATGGTTGATGTAAAAACGGCAAAAATTGAACGACAAAATACGGGCATTACCCAAAATGGATTAACTGATTTATTTTCGGTAGTTTCTACTGTTTCAAGATTAATGCTTCAGCAACAGGGATCATCTGTTAAATCAACGGCAAATACTTCAAAAACTCCTGTTAAGAAACCTATTACTTCAGCTAAAGTTAATCAATCAACTTCAGGTGAACTTATTGAATTAAGCATTATGGGATTAAGCGTTCTGGTTATGCCAATTGATATCAATATTCAAAAAATTACCTGGGCAGAGGCCAATAGTGCTTGTCTAGAAAGTCAAGCCTATGGTTTGGATGATTGGAGATTACCTGATAAAATAGAGATTTCGAGAATGTTTGTCAACAAATCTTCACTAACTAATATGCAAAAATATTGGTACTGGTCTTCATCACCCGAAAAAGGCGATAATTATTTCCGTCAGGCTTTCGACGCTAATAAGTTAGAACCTGCATCAGCAAGAGCAAAAGCATTTGCTAGGTGTGTGCATAGCAATGGTACAATTAACCTAGTTGATGAAAATGGAGTCTGGGGTTTTAGTTTGTATGGAGTTGATTATCAGGTTATGGCCAATGATATTGCAGGTCAGTATAAATGGGATGAAGCTAAAAATGTTTGCGAGAGTTCAACTGATGATGGCCACGACGATTGGTATTTACCTGCAATTAATGAGTTAGAGTTTCTGTATAACAATAAAATTGCCTTAAATATGACTGGTTCTTGGTATTGGTCCTCATCATCCAAAGGTAGCAAGGCATATGACTTTAATTTTGAAAATGGTCAAAAGTTTGATACTTCAGCTGGAGCAAAAAGACAAGTTCGATGCATTAGAAAGAAATAAAATCAAATTTTTAGTTATATAACTAAGGCTGTTAGAATTAACAGCCTTTTCTTTTTTTAATAAATAAGAATCTTTTTAAAATTAAACTAAAAAACTACTTTTATAACTTTGCTATTCTATAAATAATGATCAATACACAAGAACCAGTTTTTAATTCAAATCTTTTAGAAGATTTGGTTAATTTTAAAATGCCATTTGGCAAATACAAAGGAACTCTGATTTGTAATTTACCCGAAAGTTATCTTGTATGGTTTAATCAAAAAGGATGGCCGGAAGGTAAGTTAGGGTTACTGCTTGCTACCATGTATGAGATCCAACTTAATGGACTCGAATATCTACTAAATCCTCTAAAAAACACAAAAAGAAAAAGTAGTTAACATTAATTAAATTTTAATATACTTATCGTTAAACTTTATCGTTTTTCAATAATCTAATTTTTTTTAAATTAACACAAAACAAAATTTATAAACCTAAAAATTATGAAAAAACTCTCTATTCTGTTTATTTCGATTGGTTTATTAGTTCTTATTTCTTGTAATAAGAAAGCTGATGAACTAAATATTAATTACGAAAAATACACACTGGCTAATGGTCTGGATGTAATTTTGCATGTTGATAAATCTGATCCAATTGTTGCTTTTGCAGTACAGTACCATGTTGGATCAAATCGCGAAGTACCTGGTCGTACAGGTTTTGCTCACTTATTTGAGCACATGATGTTTCAGCGTTCGGAAAACGTTGCCGAAGACCAATTTTTTAAGTTGATTCAGAATGCAGGTGGTACTTTAAATGGTGGTACAGGAAATGATGCTACCACTTATTATGAAGTAGTTCCAAAAAACGCTTTAGAAATGATTCTTTGGATGGAAGCTGATCGAATGGGTTATATGATTAATACTGTTACTAAAAAATCATTTGCTATTCAGCAAAATGTTGTTCAGAACGAAAAAAGACAAATGGTGGATAACAGACCTTACGGTCATACCAGCGATGTGCTTTCAAAAGCATTGTATCCAAAAGATCATCCATATAACTGGCAGGTAATTGGCGAAATGGAAGACTTATTTCATGCTACCATAGATGATGTTAAACAGTTTCATAAAAAATTTTATGTTCCAAATAATGCAACAATTGTATTAGCAGGTGATTTCGAAATAGAAGAAGCCAAAAAATTGATTGAGAAGTATTATGGTGAAATACCAAGAGGCGAGGAGTTAACAGATCCAACACCTCAGCATGTAGCATTAGAACAAACTAAGAAATTATATCACGAAGATAATTTTGCAAGAGCAGCTCAACTAACCATGGTATGGCCGACAACTGAACAATTCAGTAAAGATTCTTATGCATTGCAATATCTTGCTCAATTACTTTCACAGGGTAAAAAAGCTCCAATCTATCAAATACTCGAAAAAGAGAAAAAACTTACTTCGCGTCAGTATGCATACAATGGTGCGCAGGAAATAACTGGCGAATTTACGATTTCTGTAACTGCGAACGAAGGTATTAGTTTAAATGATATTGAAAAAAGCATTTTCGAAGCATTTGCACGATTCGAAGAAAAAGGAATCACTGATGATGATTTGCTACGAATTAAAGCAAGCCTCGAAACTGATTTCTATAATGGAATTAGCAGTGTTTTAGGCAAATCATTTCAGTTGGCATTTTATAATGAGTATGCCGGTAGTCCATCGTTTTATAAAAATGATATTGATGGATTAAAATCAGTAACTAAAGAAGATATTGTTCTGGTTTATAATAAATATATTAAAGATAAACCATATGTGGCTGCAAGTTTTGTACCTAAAGGACAAGTTAATTTAATAGCCGAAGGTTCAGTTTTGGCTGATATAAAAGAAGAAGATATACTTAATGCTACTGAAGTAAAAATTGAAGAAGTTGAAGAAGAAATTGCAAAAACTCCTTCTGCTTTCGATAGATCTATTCAGCCAGCTTTGGGTACTGATCCTGCATTAACTGTTCCATCAGTTTGGGAAACTAAATTAGCAAACGGAATAAAGGTTTTGGGAATTGAGCAAAACGAACTTCCTTTAATTCGTTATAATATTACTATTGCAGGTGGGCAATATCTTGATAAAATTGATAAACCAGGTGTTGCCAACTTAGTTACCAGCATAATGACAGAAGGAACAAAAAATAAAACGCCTGAACAACTCGAAGAAGAAATCGAAAAGCTAGGTGCAAGTATTTACATGTATACCAGTTCCGAAAATATTACTATTTCGGTTAATACACTTGCCCGTAATTTCGACAAAACCTTGGCTATTGTTGAAGAGATTTTATTAGAGCCACGTTGGGACGAAGAAGAATTTGCATTAGCAAAAGAATCGGTAATTAACAACCTAAAAAGACAAAAAGCTGATCCCAATTATTTAGCCCGTATGTCTTTTAATAAGTTGGTTTATGGTGAAAATCATATTTTTGCTTACGATATAAAAGGCAATGAAGAAGTTGTAAATCAGATTACTATCGATGATTTAAAAGCATATTACGAAGCAAACTTTTCACCTTCGATAACAAGCATGAGTGTTGCCGGTAATATTACTAAAGAACAAGTTGAAAAATCTCTGGCTAGCATTGCTACAAAATGGCAAGCTAAAGAAGTTGTTTTCCCTGAATATCAGATACCTGCAAAACCAGAAAAATCACAGATTTATTTTGTTGATGTTCCAGGAGCAAAACAATCAGTAATTAATATTGGAACTTTGGCTTTATCACGCCAAGATGCAGATTATTTTCCAGCCTATGTAATGAATTACCAATTAGGTGGATCATTTAATGGCAAAGTAAATATTGTACTCCGCGAAGAAAAAGGATTTACCTATGGAGCAAGAACTGGTTTCGCGGCATATAAAATACCTGGATATTTTTCAGCTTCCTCAAGTGTTCGTTCTACTGCTACTTTAGAGTCTATAAATATTTTTAAATCAATAATGGAAGGTTACAGAGAAGGAATTACAGCTGAAGAACTTGATTTTACTAAAAATGCATTAATTAAATCGTACTTACGTCAATTCGAAACATTAGGTGCTTTAATTGGAATGTTGCAGGATATAAATGTTTATGGATTACCTGTGGATTATATAAAATCAGAAGAGAATATAATCAAAAATATGACACTTGAACAACATAAAGAAATGGCACAGAAGTATATTACTCCTGACAAAATGTATTATGTTGTTGCTGGTGACGCTCAAACACAAGCAAAAGATCTTAAGAAAGTAGGTTTTGGAGAACCTATAATCTTAAAGTATTAATTGATTTTATGTAGCAAAAAGCATGGATTAATTCCATGCTTTTTTTTGCTTTTATATAAAGTAATATATTTGTGCACTTTTTATAAAATCTATGATTGAAAAAGAAACATTTTCAGATAGAGTTATTAAGTCTGTTAAAGAAGCATTTCCAAAAGGAATAAAAACAGCTTATTGGTTGCTTAAAATAACCATTCCTGTTTCGTTTGCTGTAGTTATGCTCGATTATTTTGGTGGTATTGATTATATTGCACAATACACTACCCCCATTTTTAAATTAATCGGATTACCAGGTGTTGCAGCCGTAGTATTAATTACAAGTATTTTTACAAATATTTATTCGGTAGTTGCAGTATTAACTACATTGGCTCTTCCAACACGCGAAGGAACAATAATTGCGGTAATGTGTCTAATTTCGCACGGTTTTATTATCGAGTCGGCAGTATTAAAGAAAACAGGGTCCTCGATAGTTAGAATGTTACTATTACGATTAATTGCCAGCTTTATTGTCGGCTGGTTGTTGAATCTGATTATGCCTGGTCAGGCATCAATTATTACTGAGCATATTGTTAATAAAGAGGTAGCTTTTTCGGATGTTCTTATTAATTGGATTCATGCCATTTCAATCACTATTATAAAAATACTGGTTATTGTAAATCTTTTATTAATAGGTCAAAAAATGCTTGAGGAATTTGGTTTGATGAAGTTGTTGGTGATTCCACTAAAGCCATTTATGAAAGTTTTCGGATTGAACCCAACAACATCGTTTTCGTGGATTGCAGCAAACTTCATTGGGTTAGCTTATGGTTCTGCAATAATTATCGATCAGCTCGAAACAAACAAAATGGATAAACACGATGCTGATTTGTTAAATCATCATATTGCCTTATCGCACTCGCAGCTTGAAGATCCTTTGTTGTTTTTAACACTTGGGTTTAGTTTTGGATGGCTTATTTTTCCTAGGTTATTTATTGCGATAGTGGCTGTATGGATCAGAAGAACTGAACAATTGGTGAAAAAAATGTTTATAAATCAAAAAGCAATTCAGATATCTAGTTTCAAAAATTAATCAGTTGGTAATCAGTTTAAACCTTGCGGGATGCTATTGAAGTTGAGAAAATCGATTTATAAATTGTAAATTTGAAAATTAAAAACCGGTTAACTATGCATTTAATCTCATCAAAGGATTTATTTAAAGCTATTAAACTTGACAATATTGGTGGAGAAATTATTGCTAAGTTTCTAATGCAATTGTTAAAATTAAATAAGCTTAATAACCTTTATTCTCAAAATAAAGATAAGGATGGGATCAATTTTATTAATTCAGTTATCGAAAATTTAGAATTTAATTTTGAAATAAGGGAAGATGATTTAAAACGAATACCTGAAAAAGGCCCATTTATTGTAACATCAAATCATCCATTTGGAGGCATAGATGCACTTATTTTAATGAAGATTTTTTATGAGAAAAGGCCTGATTTTAAAGCAATGGGTAATTTCTTGCTCGAAAAAATTCCTCCAATAAAGCAATTTGTATTTCCGGTAAATCCATTTGAGACAAATAAAGGAGCAAGTTCTAGTTTTTCAGGAATTAAGCATGCTCTTGCACATCTTGATGAAGGCAAAGGGTTAGCCATTTTTCCGGCAGGCGAAGTATCATCTTATCAACCCGAATCGGGTAATATACAAGATCGCGAATGGCAACAATCAATCCTTAAATTTATTAAAAAAGCTGAGGTTCCTGTTATACCAGTATATTTTCAGGGAACCAACAGCAGACTTTTTCACATGCTAGGGCAAATTCATCCTATTTTAAGAACAGCCAAATTACCATCTGAGTTATTTAACAAAAAAAATAAAACTATTAAGATCCGGATAGGAAATCCAATTCCTGTAAAAGAGCAGGCTGAATTTACTGATATAGCACATTATGGCAGATATCTTCGAGCAAGAACCTATGCTTTGGGAACATCGCTTGAAGCTAAAAAATTTTATGTTCCGTTCTTTAATCGCAAAATAAAAAAGGCTGAACCAATTGTTGAACCCTGTGTACAGCAATTAATTATTGATGAAGTTGAAAAACTTAAAAATGAATACCTTCTATTTGTAAATCAGAACTATAGTGTTTTTTGTGCTCCATCAACAGAAATGCCCAACCTGGTTCATGAAATTGGGCGTTTACGCGAAATAACATTCCGTGAAGTAGGCGAAGGAACAAACCGCAGCATTGACATTGATGAATATGATTTTTATTATCATCAGCTTATAGTGTGGGATGATGAAGCAAAACGAGTGGTTGGTGCTTACCGTCTGGGTAAAGGGAAAGATATTTTGGCTCAATATGGAATTAGTGGGTTTTATATTAACTCATTATTTAAAATAAAGAAAGATTTTGGTTTTTATCTGAACGAATCTATTGAATTAGGCCGATCGTTTATTATAAAAGAGTATCAGCGAAAACCTTTACCATTGTTTTTGCTTTGGAAAGGACTTCTTTTTTTCTTGTTGAAGAATACCGATTACCGCTATTTAATAGGCCCTGTTAGTATCAGTAACGATTTTTCGAAATTCTCGAAGTCGTTAATTGTTGAATTTATTCAGAAACACTTTTGGGATTATAATTTAGCTGGTTATATTACACCACGAAAGGATTTTGTTGCAACCACTGATAAGATGGTTGATCGTGATATGCTGGTTAGCGATTTTGATAACGATGTTTCACGTATTGATAAGGTTATTCAGGATATCGAAAGTAACTACAGATTACCTATTTTATTAAAAAAGTATCTGCAACTCAATGCCAAAATCATTGGGTTTAATATTGATCCTAAATTTAACGATGCATTAGATGGATTATTAATTCTGGATATTTTTGATGTTCCACAGGCTTTTATTAAAGCTCTTTCGAAAGAATTAAACGACGAATCGATTCTCGAGCGGTTTAATTTTGCATCAAATACACTAATAAACGGAAAAGAATAACAAAAAAAGACTGTCTCAAAAGAACTTTCCATCGTCCGGAGGACATGGAAACGTTTTTATATTTTACTAATAAACAGTAACATATAAAACACGATAGAAAGTCCAAGGACGTTTCTATGTGTTTTGAGACAACCTCTTTATCTTGTTATTTAATAAATTCTTCTGTAGTCAATATTTTAGCATAGGTTCGGTTTAATGCACTTAATGTTGAATAATGAACATCTTCGGCTTTTATAATTTTGTCTTTAAACTTAAGATCGCGTGTTGCACAAGCATCTTCAATAACAGTGCAGGTAAATCCAAAATCATAAGCTGCACGTGTTGCTGCTTCAACACACATATGGGTTTGCATTCCTGTAATTATCAATTCTTCAATATTTCTTTCTTTCAGATAATCCAATAAATCAGTTCCGTTAAATGCATTTGCCTCGTCCTTAGAGATTACTTTTTCACCAACTATTGGACTAACAAGTTGATGTATTTCACTCCCGGAGTTTGAATTGTGCTTAATATGAATCACCAGAATATTGTTGTTTCGAGCATAATTAAGCACTTGAGCTGCATTTTGGGCTGCTTTTTCAGGTTCTACTAATGGTACAGAACCTCCATGGAAATAAAACATCTGAATATCAATTATTAATAAAGCTTTGTTATTAATTGTTGATTTGTAGTTTTGTGAAAATGCAGACATACAAGTAATTAAAGTTATAACGAAGATAATAACAAATCTTAATTTTTTCATGGTAAGTTTTTAGCTATAAACGATATAACAAATATAATTATTTTTAGATTTATAATTAATCTATTTTTTATCCGAAAATAAAGGTAAATCAATGAATCTAATAATTTCTGAAGCTACAAGGCTTGATTTATAATCATCTTTTAAAACTGTACGGTGATCTGCACCCTGAATTTCCTTAAAGTATTTATGCTTTGATTGGCTTAATTCAAATAACTTTTTACCCATACTTGGTGGTATAAAATCATCAATGCTACCATGTAAAATGAGTATTGGTTTGGCTAAACCGGTTAATGGGACTATATTATTTAAATCGTACACTTTTTTATCAATATCAAATTTTATAAATGGCTTAATAACCTTGGGAAGAGCTTCTTTTTTCAGATAAATCTCTAAATCTTCTGCCGATGTAAAGGTTGATAAAAGTACAATTTTGTCAATTTGTTCAGAATTAGCCATTTGCAATGCCACATAACCCCCTAACGAGTAACCCATAAGAATTGTAGGAACACTGCTGTTTTTTATCTGAGAAAAATGTTGAATAGCCAAATTAGCATCATCAATTATTCCATTAATCGAAGGTGTACCGGTACTTAATCCATATCCACTATAATTAAAAGAAAAAATATTCAGATTTGTTTGTTTCGCCAACGAATTAAAAAATGGAATTGCTGATCGAATATTACTTCCGTTTCCCGAAAAATAGATTAGGTTAAAATTAGCGTTGGGCATAGTTAAATACCAAGTTTCAATTTCGATTGAATCGTTCTTTTGCAATAGATTGCGATTAAATGTAAAATCAGTGGTTAGCTCGTATTCTTTAATAGGATTAAATACCTCTTTTTCAGATATTTTTTGGCTTATACATCCTGATAATGCAAAAAATAACCCAGTTAATATTAGTATGTTTTTCATCGTTATTAATTGTTTATAATTACAAAACAAACAACAGAAAAACTAACTTTTTGTTTAAAGGTTGAATAAAATAATTAAACCAAATATTTGGATTGTTTAGGTGCAATAAAAGTTAGAAAACATCTTTGTAAAGGAAATAGATAAATTTTAAACTTGATTATTTTACTATTAATAAACAATAGTAATCCGATTATAAAAAAAACAGAATAAAATCCTGTAAATTAGATTTATGAAAACTAATTTTAATTATCTTTAGTCATGTTTTCGAGAAATAAGTTTTTTTGTTTGTCTATTAAACCATGTTATGGAAGTTAATAGTAACATTTATTAGGCTTTTATAACAATTCATTCTGAATGAAAAAAGATTTTTATACGCTATTAAATATCGAGGAAAAAGAAAAGGCAAGTGTTTTCTTATTTTTGATACAATCAGTTTTTTTAGGGATTTTTTATGGTGCATTTGATGTTGGAGCACATGCCTTGTTTTTAAATGTTTATCCGGCCTCAATGGTGCCAAAGGCATATGTTGTTTCGGGCCTTGTTGGGATCGTTTTAACTACAATTTATGCACGAATTCAGAGTAGATTTAAGTTCTCATTTTTAGGACTGGTTAATCTATTGTTTATATCTATTGTAATTATATTGTTGCGAGGATTATTTGAATTATCAGAGCAACCATGGTTGGTGTTTATTGTTTTTATAATGATGGGGCCATTAAATATTTTAGCCTTGTTAAGTTTTTGGGGTTCAGCAGGACGTATTTTTACATTACGACAAGGTAAACGTTTATTTGGATTAGTTGATAGCGGTCAGATATTTGGTGCTATCCTAAGTACTTTTGCCATACCTTTACTTATAACCTTTGGGTTTAAACAAAAAAACCTTTTAATGGTAAGTTCTGTAAGTGTGCTAATAGCTTTTATAATTCAAATAATTATTTCGTACAAGTATAATCTAAACGAAAATATCTCAACATCAGATAAAAAAGAACAGATGCGATTACCCCAACTGCTAAAAGACAGATATGTATTATATATGGCAGTTTTTATCGTAATGTCGATGTTGGCAACATTTTTCATTCAATATTCTTTTTTATCAGTTACCAAGGATAACTATCCCGATCCGGATAACCTGACCGAGTTTCTTGGGGCATTTACAGGTTCGTTGCTACTATTTACATTTCTGTTTAAAACTTTTGTATATAGTAAATTAATGAAGACATACGGGTTAAAGTTAAGTATAACTATTTCGGCATTTTTGATCGGAATTTTTACCATAGCTGCAATCCTTATAGGTACTTTTATGGGTTACACAGCAATTACAGCTGGTTTTATTTTCTTTTTCCTTATTATATCGCTTAGTCGTTTGTTTTCGAAAGCTTTAAAAGATGCAGTCGAAGCACCGTCGTTTAAGTTGCTTTACCAATCATTAAAAGTTGAGATTAGACATGATGTTCAAGCATATATTGATGGTACAATAAACGAAATTGCTGCGTTATCAGCAGGATTATTACTTGCAATACTTGGTTTAATTGAGGCTTTTAAACTAATTCATTTTTCATATGCTTTATTAATCATATTGATTGTTTGGTTTATTGTTGCCCGAAAACTTTATATGGAGTATAAACTTGCTCTTCAGAAATCATTAGCCGAATACAAAGGTAAAAAACACGAAGATTACGAACTGGCTGAGATATTAAATCAAAAGATAGATTCTGAGCATATAAGCGATAAGCAAGTTATTTCAAACCTTGATTTGTTTTTTGATTTACATCCATTTAAATACGAAACCCGATTTGAGCAAATTGCAATGCATAACAAAGGAGAGCTTGGAAAATATGCTTTAGGTAAAATTGTAGAAAAGAAATTGCTCGATCCATTATCAAGAATTAAAAATGAAACATCCAATAACGAAAAACAGTTAACCAACGATCAGTACAGCTTATTTTTAACCAAGTACGGCGAGAGAATTACTAAATTACCCGATAAGGAAACTATTACTAATTTATCTAAATCGAAAAATGCTGATGAAAAGCTTATAGCCGCCTTTCTTATAGCTAAAAATTACGATAATAGTTACCACATAAACTTAAAATCATTACTTCGAGACCTTAATCCAGAGGTAAAGATTGCAGCAATAAAAGCTATTTCAAAAAATAAATTAATTGAATTTTGTCCTGCAATTATCGATTATCTTGATACTCCAGGTATTTATTCCTTCGCAAACGATGCTTTGGTCAATTTGGGTAAAGATTCGTTGGTACATCTTGATCAGGCATTTTATAAAACCGGAACCACCCAGCATGTTTTGTTACGAATAGTTAAAATAATTGGTACTATTGGTGGTCAGAAAGCAATTGAAATATTACTTCGCAAACTCGATCATCCAAATAGTGAAGTACTCAACGAAATTTTAGTTCAACTAAAAGCAAATAATTATAAAGCAGGCGAAGAATCGATTAATCAGATTCATCAGATTCTTGAACAACACCTTGGCGTTATGGCATGGAATATTGCAGCCATCGCAACGTTAAAAGAACAATCTGAATTTGATTACTTGAAAAATGCTTTTGATGATGAACTAAAGACCAATTATGACCGAATGTACATGTTGCTTTCGCTTGCATACGATACAAAATCTATAATGCACGTAAAGGAAAATTTGGAAAGCGGAACATCCGAAGGAGCCAGTTTTGCCCTTGAGTTACTCGATTTATTTATTTACGAAGATATAAAGCCTAAGCTTTTCCCAGTGGTTGAAGATATTTCGATAATTGAGAAAATAAAACAACTACAAAATTTTTACCCAATTGAGAAGCTTGCGTTAACAGATTTTTTAATCGCTGTTATAAACCGAGACATAAATAATATAAGTCTTTGGACAAAGTCATGTGCCCTTTACGCATTCTCTGAACTTGAAAATTTTTCAATAACCAATGATATTGTTGCACACCTGTATAATCCGAATGACATCTTACGACAAACAGCGGCATACAGCATTATAACAAATGAAAAGGATTTTTTAAACACAATAAATTACCGACTCGAAAACAAATACAAAGATGAATTTGAGCAGCTTTTTGCTGAAGAAAATAATTTTCGGTTTAACCTGCTTATCGAAAAGGTATTCTTTTTAAAAGAAAATACTTATTTTAAGAATGCTAATGGCAATAGCCTGATGAATCTGGCAAAATCGCTTCAGATTTTTAATCTTGATTTATATGATGATAATAAGTTTAATGTTTCATTAATAAAAAATCTAATCATGTTTGTGAGATCAGGAGATCTAATTATTAAATCAGAGGATTTTAATTTAACGATTAACGATCATACAATTTTTACAATCAGTGATTATGTAGATAATAATCCTAAACAAATTATTATTGAAAAAACTCCTGAAACGATTGTTTATTATATTACCAAAAATGATTTGTTGAGTTGTATGTTCGATTATCACGATATTGAAATGTCGGTATTGCGATGGGTAAATTCAAAGTTTGAAGTTGCTTCCGAAAACCAGATTATCTAAATGAAATAAAATAAAACAAACGATATATGAATTTAAACATTTTTAGAAGAGTAAAAATTTTTTATATGCGACGAACTACAATTTTTAAACAGCTTATTTTAAATGTTGTTATACCGGCTGTTCTGGCTCTATTGGTACTTGGTCTTTTCAATTATTTGCAAACTAAGAAAAATTTGACGGAATCAATCAATACCAAAAACAAAATTATTTCGCAGGAGATAATTCATATCATGGAGTTTCAGGATGTTGCCCTTGAGATTATTGAGCAGGATTTAATTCCGGTTATGGAGTCGTATAGCCATGAGCTGGTTAATAAATATCTTAAAAATACAGATAATATAGGGTATGTTGATTTAGATAAAATAAGAGATGAACTAGGCATGAACAAGGAGCTTGAAGATATTTATATTATCGACCAAACTGGTATGATTGTAAATACAACTTTTGAGTCTGATTTGGGGTTAAACTTATTTTCTTTTGGCGAAGAACATAAACAGCTAATACAAAGCATTTTTAAAGATGGTAAATATGTTAACGAGCGATTTACAATTGAATCGAGTACAAAACGATTAAAAAAATACACTTATCAGCCTACACTCGATGGCAAATATATTGTTGAACTCGGAATTTACTCAAGTAGAGCAGATGAAATAATTAACTTTATTAAAAGTACCATAAATGTTCTTTCCAAAAATCAGCCATCAATTGCCGAAGCCGATCTGTTTATTAATCAGGATAACCCGATATCCCTGAATAAAGATATTCAGCTTACAGATGAAGAAAAAGCCTTTATGATAGAACGATTTATGCAAAAAGATTCTGTTACTATTCCAGTTAAAAAACATGAAAAAAAACTATCATATAACTATTTTTATATCGATCGGGCAAATACTCATTTATATAAAGGGGCCGTAATAAGAATTATAGCCGATCGTACAGCCGAAACACTTTTATTACGGAACGAACTCATTAAATTTATTCTGGTTTTTAGTTTAACCTTGGTGGTTGTAATTATTCTACTTTACCGCAAAACACGGGTAATTACAACTCCAATTAAAAAATTGGTAGATAAAGTAAATCGCATCACAAATGGCCATCTTAATGAGCGAGCCGAAGTAATTGGGAACAATGAAATTGCTACACTCTCGCAGAAATTTAATAATATGATTGAAGAGCTTGAAAGTTATTACAACGAACTGGAACAAAAAGTAAAAGATAGAACTGCCGAAGTTGTTCGTCAGAAAGAGGAAATTGAGATTAAGAACAAACATATTACCGATAGCATTCGATATGCAAAAAGAATACAAAATGCAATTTTACCACCCAACGAATTTGTGCAGCAGGTTATACCAAACTCATTCATTTTTTATAGACCAAAAGACATTGTGAGCGGAGATTTTTTCTGGGTTAATAAAAGCGAGGATCTGTCGTTTTATGCAACTGTCGATTGTACTGGTCATGGTGTTCCTGGAGCATTTATGTCCATTGTAGGATATAATCAATTAAACTATGCCATTGATGTTCGAAAGGCTCAAACAGCCAGTGGAATTTTAGATAGCCTAAACGAAGGTGTTGTGGAAACACTACGCGAAAAAAATCCCGATTCAATTAGTAGTGTTAAAGATGGTATGGATATTACATTATGTGTGATTGATTATAAAAATATGAAGCTTCAGTTCGCCGGTGCTAATAATCCACTCTGTTTAATACGAAATAATGAAATTATTCAGGTTAAACCCGATAAGTTTGCTATTGGCGGAAACTTTGGTAACGAATTGCCAAAATTTACCAATAACGAAATAGACCTTCAGAAAGGTGATGTATTATACACATTCTCCGATGGTTATGCCGATCAGTTTGGCGGACATGATGGACGCAAATTTATGGCCAAACGATTTAGAGAGTTATTGCTGAGCATTCATAAAGATCCTATTGATGACCAAGCCAGATTACTCGAAAATATTCTCGATGAATGGAGAGGTCGCGAAGAACAAGTTGATGATATTCTTGTGATTGGAGTTAAAATATAAGTCTAATGAACGAAATTTTTAAAATCTTTTTTTATGTTCCGTGCCTTGAAAACAACCTTCTAGATCAGGATAAAAACTGGTTAGGTAATTTTAAAAAGGCTTTCTCTGTTGGGCTAACACAAATTGTTAATGTAAATGCTGAAATTGATAGTGAGATTTATTTCGAGAATGAAATAGATGAGAAGCTTAATAAAAAAAGCATCGTAATTCAGTTAATCTTAAATGATAAAATCGAATTAGATAAATGCATTCAGCATTCCAGCCTAAATGAGAAAATAAATAAAGATCAGTTTTTTCAAATAGTTTGTTATCCATTTATTGGTGAATCGCTAAAAAAGGACGGTTACAAAACAATTGTTTTTTACGATGAAAATACCAATAAACCCATAAAGTTTGATGAATCGTTAGATAAATTAAAAGATGATATCTGGTTGAAATTATTAGATATTTCGCTCGAAATAAAACGGTTGATTAGCAGCTCTGACAAAATTGATACTTCTGTTTCGCAGAAGAAAGCAGTGATTCTGGCATCTTGCACTTCCGACCAAAATAATAATAAACTAATTATCGAACGAGAAATTCGCCAGCTGGGATATACTATTTACGATCCATCAAATTTTATAAATGATGCTAATAAACTCAATGATTTCCTAAGTGATTGTTTTTCTAAATCAATACTTTCAATTCATATAATTGGAAACACAGAATTTCCATTAATTCAAAACGATGAAACATCAGTTACAGAGTTTCAGAACAGGGCATTTGTAAACTTTGTAAATAGAGATAATAATGCTGCTATTAACAGGTTAGTGTGGATTCCGCCAGATTTAAAACCCAAGAGCGAAAGGCAGAAATTATATATCGAAAGCTTTATGCATCAGGTAGAAGCAATGGGCCATACAGAAATTATTCAGGCGCCAGTTGAAGTTTTTAAATCTATAATACAACGAAAACTTAACTATAAAACTATTACTGAGACAGCAGAAAAATTGCCAGAATTGAATAAAAGTAAAACTTTATATATAATCCATAAAGAAGCTGATTTAGAAAAGGCAAAAAAGCTTAAAACCACTTTAAGCGAAAAAGGCTTGTACGTTTTAATTAACAATACCACCTTGTCGAATATCGAAAGCATTCGTATGCACCAACAAAACCTTGTATTGTGCGATGCCGTTTTGATTTTATATACTGATAATAATCGATTATGGCTAAACAGTAAGATTAGCGATATATTAAAAGCACCAGGTATTGGCCGGAAAATGAAATATTCATTAAAAGCATTGATAGCCAATAATATATCTGAACTAAATGCACCTATATATAAGGATTTCGTTTTGATTGAAAATAATTCTAATATATCAGAGAATTTAAAATCCATCGTTGAAATTATAGAAAAATATGACAATAGCAGATAATGCAATGAATAAAAAAGAAGATTTATTCAATCCATTTCCTGAGTTACGACCATTTAAAATTGAAGAAAGTCATTTGTTTTTCGGTCGCGAAGGACAAAGC
>JBFXEQ010000023.1:0-42074 GCA_050179935.1 Bacteroidales bacterium
ATTTGCCCCGTCCCTAAAGGGTGTGAAGAAAATCAATTTGCACCCTTTAGGGGTTTGGGGCAAACAAATTGATTTTCAATTTATTTACATAATATTTATGACATAAAACGGACATTCAAAAAAAATTATAATTTTTTCTAAACAGTCGATATCTACAACTATTTGGATTGAAGAGCTAACGAGTTGAAATAGATCGGATAAAAAAGCAAAAAAGCTTTCAAAAAAGAAATTAAGTTGTATCTTTGCCGCACAATTTTTAAAAAGTAGGTTTAATTTAAAAACAAAAGAGTATGCCTGTAAAGATTCGATTAACAAGAAGAGGACGTAAAAAAACTCCTTATTATCACATTGTTATCGCAGATAGCAGGGCGCCACGAGATGGTAGATTTATTGAAAGTATAGGTACTTACAATCCTATCACAAATCCTGCTACTATCGAATTAAATTTTGATAGTGCATTAGATTGGTTAAACAAAGGCGCTCAACCTACAGATACATGTAGAGCTATTCTGTCGTACAAAGGTGTTATGATGAAAAAACACCTGCTCGAAGGAGTAAAAAAAGGTGCTTTAACTGAAGAACAAGCCGAAGCAAAATTCCAAACCTGGATGAAAGAAAAAGAAAATAAAATTCTGGCTAAACGTGATTCACTTAAAAAAGGAAAAGATTCAGACTTGAAACAACGTTTAGATGCTGAAGGTAAGGTTCGTGAGGCAAAAGCTGAATTAGTAGCTAAGAAATTGGCTGAAAAAGCTGCTGCCGAAGCTAAAGCTGAAGCTGCACAGGAAGAAGTTGCTGATGAGCAAACTGCTCCTGAAACTGAAAATACCGACGAAGCTCAAGCTTAAAAAGATTTTCATGCTCAAAAAGGACGATCATTTTTTACTTGGATCGCTTTCTAAAACTACTGGTGTTAAAGGCGAAATAATTGCCAGGTTTAATGATGATGTTCCTGCAAAAATGAATAAAATGGAATCAGTTTTTATCGAAATCGATGGAAAACTGGTTCCTTTTTTTATTGAATCCTTTAGACTAAAATCATCAAATACCGCAATCATTAAGTTCGAGGATATAAATAATGAACCTAAGGCACTGGAATACATTGGTTCAGAATTCTATTTATCTAACGAGTTCGAAAAATATCTTCAAAAGGATGAAGACGATTTAATTAGCGTGACCGGTTATACTGTAAAGGATCAAAATCTAAAAGTAATAGGATGTGTTTTGGAATATATGGATTTATCCGGAAACCCTTTATTATTAGTTAAAACGTCTAAAAAAGAAATACTCATTCCAGCACACGATGATTTAATAATCGAAGTAGATGATGATGAACAATATATTATTATTGAACTTGCCGATGGGATTATGGATTTGGATGAATAATCCCTACTAAAACTGAATATCGTTTTCGAACTTCGTAATTCTTTCTCTCCATTCAATTGGCATCGGGCATGGTTTGTCGGCTCCCTGGCAATATGAGACCATTACAGAATCACAAGTTGACTTAAGTTCGCTTGTTGTTGGATCAATAATCTGCTGAAACATTCCAAAACTCTTATTGCCAATTTTATAGATTTTAGTTTTTACCACAACGTTGTCATCAGGTAAAATTGGGCGGATAAAATCAATGGTTACTTTAACCAATACTACTCCTTTATTATCCCAGTCCATTTTTTCATTAAAAACAAGTTCGATATAATCGGTTCTGGCCAGATCGTAATAATTTTGGTAAACAGAATTGTTTATATGTCGTAATGAATCAAAATCATTAAATCGAATTTGAACAGGAGTTGTATGGTGATAGGTAAAATTATTGTGCATCTAAATTATTTTGGAATTCAATGTCGAGTTCTTCATAAACAGAATTGTGACTCTTAAACTCAGGAACGATTTCTTTCATTTTTCTTACGATCTCAAAGTTATTGTGCTTTTTTTGCAGTTTAATTAGTTCCACAATTCTTTCTTTAATCGTCTCGAAATTGGAATTAGGTACTTGTGCAATCATAATTTTGGAATGATAGGTAGGAATCGTGTTTTCTTTATCACAAAGTAATTCCTCGTATAGTTTTTCGCCAGGTCTAAGTCCGGTAAATTTAATCTGAATATCTTTCCCTATCTCCAATCCTGATAATTTAATCATCTTTTTGGCTAAATCAACAATTTTAACAGATTTGCCCATATCAAAAAGAAAAATTTCGCCGCCTTTACTCATTGCTCCAGCTTCAAGCACCAATTGACAGGCTTCCGGTATGGTCATAAAATAGCGGGTAACCTCTGGATGAGTTACAGTTAAAGGTCCTCCTTTTTCGATTTGTTTTTTAAACCGTAGAATGGCTGATCCATTTGATCCCAACACATTTCCAAAACGGGTAGTAATAAAATTTGTTTTGCTAACCTGATTAAACGATTGAATATACATTTCGGCTATTCGTTTTGAGGCTCCCATAACATTTGTAGGATTAACCGCTTTGTCAGTCGAAACCATAACAAACTGCTCAACCTTATAATCGTTCGATGCATCTGCAATAATTTTTGTTCCGATGATATTGGTTCTTAGAGCCTCGGTAGGATTATTCTCCATCATAGGAACGTGTTTGTATGCTGCAGCATGGAAAACAATGGATGGTTTAAATGCTTCGAAAAGTCTTTTAATCCTGTATTCATCAGCAACATTGCCAATCACTGTTTCGAAGTTATAGAAATTGAATTTCTCTTGTAAATCAAGTTCCATATCGTATAATGGCGATTCGGCTTGATCGAAAAGAATGATTTTTTTGGGATTGAATGAAATCAACTGTCTTACAATTTCACTTCCGATTGATCCTGCAGCTCCGGTAACCAGAATGCATTTATTAAGAAGAATTTTTTTAATTTTATTTACATCAAGAACAATTGGAGGTCTTTCGAGAAGATCTTCAATTTTTATTTCTTTAATCTGGTTAAAGCTCAATTCGCCATTAATCCATGTATTAATATCAGGAACTGAAAGGACCTTAACGTTAAATTGAAGACATTTTTCAATTATTTCTTGTTTTTCTTCGGTTGAAATTTTTTCTTTTGCAATAATTAACTTTTCAATTACATCCTTCGAGATTAAGTTTTCTAAATTATCCGGATGATAGATTGTAACCCCTTCTAGTGTTTTTCCTATATTCGTCATATTCGTATCGAGAAAGGCAATTACTTTGTGTTTGCTTTCCGCATCGCGATCAAGTGTTCGTTTCGTAATTACACCGAACTGTTCTGCACCATAAATAATTATATTAGTTTTTTCTTTTGAAGGATTATAAAGTTCATAGTAAAGAATTTTCGTCATTAACCGAAATGTTGCTAAAAAGAAAATGGTAGCCAAAAAATCAATAGCAACAACAGAAAAAGGAATTAAAAAAGTTCTATCAATTAGGTAAAAATGAGCCAGATTTATAGCCATAAAGATTAAGGTACCTGTAATTGATACTATGAAAACGCGCTCAGTATCTTTTGCTCCGGAATATCTAATAATTCCAGCATAAGTTTTAAAAATTATAAAGGTTAACGACCGAATAAAAAGTACAAGGGGGATAATAAACTTCATTGCTTCTATATAGTTCTCAGGTATTTCAAAGTTAAACCTAAGCAAAAAAGCTAATGATATCGATACTGCACAAATTCCAAGATCAATTAAAAATACAATCCATCTTGGCACATACGATTTGGGGAATGGAAACATATCTCTATGTTTGTTAAATGGGTTATTAAAATTCAAAAATAATGAAAATTATTGCAGCAAATACATTTTTACCTCGTCTTTTCAAAAAACAACAATAACCAAAATTTACAAGTATGAAAACAAAAATTTCTAAGGTGTTATTAATGAGCGTTATATTAACATCGGCAATTACATTGCAAGCGAACAGTACAAATTTGCAGGATATTAAAAAAGAGAACAGAAGTGTTGGTGATTTTTCTTCAATTGTTTTTTCCATTTCAGGTGAACTTTATTTATCTCAAGGCGATAAAAATGAAGTAATTATTGAAGCAGATTCTGACGTACTAGAAAAAATTACAACCGAAGTAAAAGGAGATGCATTAGTAATTGAATTCGAGAAGTGGTATAACCAGAATAACAGGGGTAAGGTTAATATTTATATTACTATGAAAAGTATAGAGAAAATAACTCTTACAGGGAGTGGAAACATCCTAAATAAAACAAAAATAAACTCCTACGACCTTGAATTGGTTTTAACCGGAAGCGGATCAATAAATATGAATGATTTAACTACTCAGAATGTTAAATCAATTATTTCGGGATCGGGTGAAATTGCAATTAAAAGTAACACCAAAGGCAAGTTGTTAGATGCAGTAATTACAGGATCGGGAACTATTGATGCATCACTATTAAGTTTTGCAACTGCCGATCTTACAATTACTGGTTCCGGGAGTATAAGTGCCGATGTTTTTGAAAAACTCGATGCATTTATTACAGGTAGTGGAAAAATAAAATATACAGGGAAACCTTTAATTGATGCAAATATTACGGGTAGCGGAAAAATTGTTAACGGAAATTAGAAAAAGCGCCACTAGGCGCTTTTTTACTTTCTAATTATCTCAATCTCCCCATTTATTCCAAGTTTTATTATCCCTGATGGGCTGTTTTTTGTTAAATCATCTTGTCGCCATTTAACAACGTAATCAACTGCTTTAACAATGTCATCACTGATCTCATCAAAGTTAGCAGGAGACTTCTGGCCACTTATATTTGCGGATGTTGAAACAATTGGCTTTCGAAATCTTTCAATTAGTTTTTTATTAAAAGAATCTTTGGATATCCGAATACCAATGGTTTTGTCTTCAGAAATTAAATTGGGTGCTAAATGTCGGGCTTCAGGATAAATAATTGTTAGAGGTTTGTCTGTCAGGTCTATTAAATCCCATGCAATATCAGGCACCTCTTTTATGTACGAAGGAATTTTGTTTGCATTATCAAGTAAAATAAGCATACTTTTTTGATCGGAACGTTGTTTAATTTCATAAATGCGAACAACTGCTTTTTCATTGGTGGCGTCGCACCCCAAACCCCAAACAGTATCGGTAGGATATAAAATTACACCTCCGTTTTTTAAAACTTCGAGAGCTTTTAATAAATCCTCATTAAAATCATTTGTTAATTCCATAAGGTGTAAAGGTTGTTTTATTTTCTATTACCTGATTTAAATACTCCATATTTGCCTTATCACGTTCAAGTTTTTTATGAAACAAATGATATTGTATAGCAAGATGTTTAACTGTTTTTACTTTTTTACCAGCATTCCTTAATCTGTACTCCAAATCGGTATCTTTACCTACCGCTGGTTTCAGGTATCGTTCATCAAAGCCATTTACATCAAGGATATCTTTTTTAAATATTGAGAAATTGCTTCCTAAAACGCCCTTGTCTTTTTTATTTAATCTTTTCCTGATATTTTTATTGTTAAAGTAAATAGCATTTTCCAGATGTGATCCTCCAATAAAAGACTTAAATAAAAAACCAATAATGGCAAATTTACATTCCAAGGATCCTTTCTTAACATTATTGTATGTAAGTCGTTCAGAAACAAATTTCGACAGGTTTGATCTCCTTCCAGCCAAGATGGTGTTCATTTCCTTATTCATAAAATGTTCAGAAACAAAATGTTTATGTGGAATGTAATCCCCATCTACAAATATTATATAATTCGAAGCAGATTCCTTGATTGCTTTATTGAGGATCATGTTTTTTCTCCAGCCCAAATCTTCATGCCAGATATGCCTAATGTGTAAAGGAGAAATGCTTATATAACTATTTAATTTATTAATGATTCCTGGGTTCGATCCATCATCAGCAATAAGAATCTCGAAATTTTTAAACGATTGCCTTTCAAATCCTGCTAAAACAAGTTCAAGAAATCTAAAATTATTATAAAAGGAAATGATAATTGAAACCTCTTGTTTTTCTTGCATTTTATCAATTATTTAAGAGAACATTTAAAAAGTAACATTTATGTATCTTGTTTACGCTTGTAAATATTTATAACAATCCCAAAGCGGAAGCATTTAGCTCCCTCTAGTTTTGTATAACCTAAAGGAAGAAATGATTGTTATTTAATTTAGGGCAATTTTGAAAATTACTAACCAACATGAAGCTTCTTGGGGATTTGTGTTTTAAAACCAATATCTATTTAAACTTTTAACGATTGTCCGCTTTTATTCATAATTGTTGTTAATGATTTTCTTCATTTGCCCCGTCCCTAAAGGGTGTGAAGAAAATCAATTTGCACCCTTTAGGGGTTTGGGGCAAACAAATTGATTTTCAATTTATTTACATAATATTTATGACATAAAACGGACATTCAAAAAACTTTTTTATTTTTTAAGAAGATTGTAGTTTCTAAAAGTAAAAATAGTTTTGTGTAAAATATAATTTTCAATAAATGTCAACACATGGTATTTAAATTTTTCGTGTTTGAATTTCTTGCGTTTTTTATTTCGGGTTTTTAAATCATCCGCCCAATCAAAATTTAGGATTCGGTTTTTCATAACTGCAGGATGAGTGTCTTTGAATCTTCTAATTTTGCTTACATCGCCATAATCGAATTCAGTTTTAGCTATTTTATCTGCGCCTTCTTTTCCATGATGATTTCTATTTATTGAAACCATTTTCTTTTTCATAATTATGGGTGAACGAACCCAACCGTAATGATAAATGTGGGCATCTACTTCTGCAACATTTAGTTTAAAAGTATCTTTTTGAACACGGTAATTAAGTCCATCAAATTGAGGAATTCTTCTGAATGACTGGGCCGACTCCCAACTATGAATCTGTGGATCGTTTTTTACCATCCTGATTTCATGCTTATACCAGCTGTGTGAGTAGTGATAATGATTATAATCGCCCCAGAAGTGATAATATTTAAACAATAATCCATCCACTTCTTTATCATCCAATAAATCTTCACATTTTTTTCGAATAGCAGGGAAATCTTTTTCATGAATAAGTTCATCAGCCTGAAGATATAGCAACCAGTCGCCGGTACAATTTTCTTTTGCAATATCTGTCTGATGAGCATGCTCCATCCCTCTCGGGTATTTTTCAATATCCCAAATCGTATTAATTACTTTAATCTTATCTGATTTAATTTCTTCGATTAGTTTTCTTGAGTTGTCATCCGGATCGCTATCCCCTAAAACAACGATAAATTCATCAACCAAAGGTAATGCAGAAAGTATGGATTCTTTTACCGGATAACCAAGCTTTTCGGCATTTTTCGACATCGTAAATCCGCTAATTTTCATCGGTATTAAAATTTTAAATTCTTGGCAAAGATATGAATTATCAAAAATAAGTAATTTATATTTGTTATAATTAAAATCAATCCTGCGAATGATACAAATAAGTGCTGTAATAATTACGCTTAACGAAGAAAGAAATATAAAAAGATGCCTTGAGTCGATTAAAAATGTTGTGGATGAAATTGTTGTGATTGATTCCTTCTCTACAGACAAGACAAAAGAAATTTGTGAATCGTACAATGCTCTTTTTATAGAAAATAAATTTAAGGGATATTCTGCGCAAAAGAATTTTGGAATAAAAAAAGCAAAGTATCAGTATATATTATCACTCGATGCGGATGAGGAATTATCTGATGAATTAAAAAAATCAATTCTGGCTGTTAAAGGCAATTGGAAACATGATGCTTATTCGTTTAATCGATTATCGAATTATTGTGGTAAATGGATAAAGTTTGGAGGATGGTATCCTGATCAGAAAATTCGATTATGGGATTCGAAAAAAGGAAACTGGGGTGGATTTAAAGTTCATGAAGAGTTAATTTTTAATAAAAGGGTTACTATAAAACACCTTAAAGGTGATTTACTGCATTATACATATTATAGCATCGATGAGCATATTATTCAAACCAACAAGTATTCTACTATTCTTGCTTCATCATATTACGAAAATGGAGTATCGATAACCTTTTTGGGAATTTTGGTTAGATCAATCTGGCGATTTATAAGGGATTATATTATTAAAGTAGGTTTTTTAAGTGGATTGTCAGGATTAATAATCGCCGTTATTGCTTCAACCGAAGTATTCTTGAAATATGTAAAGCTCAAAAAACTTATTGCAACTCCTTACAAACCAGATAATAAAAATATTTGTTTCCTTAACTCAAACAAAGTATGGGGTGGTGGTGAAAAATGGACTATTGATATTGCGCTCCATTTGTCGAAGTTAGGGTATAATGTGCTAATTATTACAAACAAAAACTCTGATCTTTTTAATGAAGTAAGAAAGCACGATTCGGAACTCGAACTTAAAAGTTTAACTGTAAGATCCTTTAGCTTCTTTAACTTTTATCGACGAAATCGGTTAAAAAGGATGCTTAAAGCTTTTAATACCGGAATTCTTTTCTTAAATCTTTCGAACGATTTAAAATTTGGAGCAAATGCAGCTCATAAACTTGGTGTTAACAAGATAATTTACCGAAGAGCAATACCAAAACCAATTGAACGAAGATGGTATTATAAATATTTGCTTACCAATTGTATAAATACAGTTATTACCAACTCAGAACATTCGAAAAAGGGAATTTTGCTAAATTATTCTGATATTATAAAGGATGATTTTGTCAAGGTTATTTATAATGGCATAGAAATTAACAAACAAGGCGAAGGATGTAATAAACTGCCGGATAATAAGTTAATTATTGGTTCGGCTGGCCGATTATCCAAAGAAAAGGGGCATCATTATTTAATCAATATGGCGCGCAACTTAAAAGAGAAAGGAATTCCTTTTAAGGTTATTATCGCTGGTGAAGGTCCTCAAAGAAAAAAACTCGAATATGAAATCGAAAAATATGGATTATCAGACGAGTTTGAATTAATTGGATTTGTTGAAGACATGAAAAAGTTCTACAATCAAATACATGTATTTGTTTTGCCATCCATTTGGGAAGGATTCGGTTTTGTTTTGCTTGAGGCCATGAACTTTAAAATCCCTGTAGTTGCATTTGATACAGGAAGCTCTTCTGAAATAATTGAGAATCAAAAAAGTGGGTTTATTATTCCAGATTATAATGTAGATGTTTTAACAGAAAGGATTATAGAGCTTTATAAAGACAATGACCTTCAAAAACAAATGGGCGAAACCGGATATGAAATACTGCAGAATAAATTTTCTGTTGATCGAACATTGAGTGAATTTATGAAAGTTATTGAGGTATAATTAATTTTTAATCTTGAACTTTGATCTAATAGCTAAGTTCTTATCTAACAATTGACCTTCATTAGTTGATACTTTGAATATAGAGGAGTGAAAACGCATTTATTATTAGGATGCAAACCTATTTAGGTTAGGAATAGGATCTCGGTTTTATTTAAGACCACGAGATAGCCTTAAAGGATAGTCAAAAAAGGAATTAATTATTGGTTTTATATAAATGTTTTAATTTAATGTATTTTAAAAATTGTCCATAAGCAGATTGTTTGCTAATAATATATCCTTCATATCCATCAAGAATTCCTAATCTAAGGAAGTAGTGTCGCAAAAATCGGAATGCTGGTTTAAAAATGACAGCAGAAATACCGGCTTTTCTATGTTTTTTATACATCTCAAGGGCTTGAAAATTGGTAAACTGATCAATTTTTAATAAATGTTGAGAAAAACTTTCGTAGGAGTAATGCAAAAGATCTCCTTGAATATGTATAGCATTATTTTTTGGTATTGTAAGTTTTTCATGAATTGTTCCTTCCCATTTTCCTTTTAATTTATCCCATAAACGAAGTTGATGGTTAGGATACCAACCGGAATGTTTTATCCATTTTCCGCAATAGTTGGTCATTCGATTAAAATAGTAACCATCGTATTTATGATTTTTTTTTATTTCTAAAATACTTTTTCTAAGAGTATCGCTTAATTCTTCGTCTGCATCAATAGAGAGGATTAAATTATTCTGGGTTAATTCATTGGCAAAGTTTTTCTGATCAGAGTAATCTTTAAATTTATGTTCAAAGAAATGAACATTGTATTTTTGACAGATTTCCTTGGTACCATCATTCGAATATGAATCTACGATAATAATTTCATCAGCAATTCCTTGCAAAGATTTTAAACAACGCTCAATATTTCTTTCTTCATTATAAGTTATTATGGTTGCTGATATTTTTTCCATGATATTATTTAGTTATAAAAAAATTCGTTTTAATTGAATATGCACAGTTGAAGTGTCCTTTTGGGCATTTTCTAAAACCATGTAATCCGCAAGGCCGGCAATCAAGTTTTTCTGATGTTTCAACAACTCTGCTAATGTCCGATAATGGTCCAAATCCAAACGAAGGTATGGTTGAGCAGAAAATAGCTGTTACAGGGGCATTCGTTGCTGATGCCATGTGCATTGGAGCAGAATCATTTACATAATTCATTTTAGCATCCACTAGTAATGCGCATGTCTGCAGAAAACTTAATTTTCCACACAGATTAATCAAATTGTTTCTTTTACTTAATGAAATGATTTCGTCGCATGCATTTGTATCATCAGGACCACCGATTAAATAAATCAGGTAAGCTGGGTCAACTTGATTGATCAGTTCAACCCATTTTTCTTTAGGATATTGCTTTGTAAACCAGACTGAGGTTGGAGCAATACAAATATACGGTTGTGATTTATATTGAGATATAAGTTGAAAATCTTTTTCAGTTGGGTATAATTTGGGTTTGCATAAGCCGTTATCAGTTATATCTGAGATTAATTCAATATTTCTTTCAACCTCATGTTTTCCATTTGCAATTTCGTGTTTTACTTTTTTGGTAAATAAAAACGAAAATGGATTTTTATTAAATCCAACCTTGTTTTTACCTCCTGACAAAGCAGTTATAATTCCGGTGGATGCAAATCGCTGTAGGTTTATTACATAATCATACTTGGTTGCTCTGATTTGCTTAACAATTTGTATCAGATTCTTTTTTTTATTTTTTTTCTTATCCCAAACCAGCAGATTTGTAATAAAAGGATGATTTATCAACAAGCCTTCGTTCCCTTTACGTAATAAAAAATCGATTTGTGAATTCGGGTAAAACGTATGCAGTTTTTCAATTAATGGGGTTGCCAACACAACATCACCAATAAAGGCTGTTTGAATAATCAAAAATCTTTTCATCTTTTAAATAACTATATCATAATCTCTTAACGCATCATTAAGTGATGTTTTAAGATTTGTTGATTCTTTACGTTTTCCGATTATAAGTGCGCAAGGAACCTGGAAATCGCCTGCATCGAACTTTTTAGTGTATGTGCCTGGAATTACTACTGATCTTGCAGGAATTCTTCCTTTAAATTCAACAGGCTTAGGTCCTGATACATCAATAATTTTTGTTGATCTGGTTAAAACAACATTAGCTCCTAAAACAGCTTCCTGTTCAACATGAACACCCTCAACAACAATGCATCTCGAACCAATAAAACAGTTATCCTCAATAATTACAGGTGCAGCCTGAACAGGTTCTAATACTCCACCAATCCCTACTCCACCACTTAAATGAACGTTTTTCCCTATTTGAGCGCACGATCCAACTGTTGCCCAGGTATCGACCATAGTTCCTGATCCAACATATGCACCTATATTTACAAACGAAGGCATCATAATAACTCCTTTAGCAATAAATGATCCGTAACGAGCCATCGCTTGTGGCACAACTCGTACACCCAATTCCTTATAACCCGATTTTAAATCAATTTTATCATTAAACTCAAAAGGGCCAACTTTAATTACTTTTGACTCTTTTATTGGAAAATACATTAATACGGCTTTTTTTACCCATTCATTCAGGATCCATCCTTGATCGGTTGGTTCAGCAACTCGAATTTGCCCTTTATCAAGCAGGTTTATAACCGACTCGATGGCTTTACGAGTAGCTTTTTTTTCAAGCAGAACTTTGTTATCCCAAGCTTTTTCTATTATTTCCTTTAATTCGATGGACATATTCGTTGGTATTATTGGTTCAATTAATTTAGTGTAAAGATAACTAAAATTATAATCTATTATTTCTCATTAAATTTGTATGCTTTTAATAGTTCTCAATACGATTAAAAAATCATACAGAAAGTTAAAGATTGTTAAACCAATTTATACAGTTAAAACTCTGTTATATATTTACTCAATATTTATTTGATTAACATTGACAAATTATTTTTTACTGGCTTGTTTTTTTATAGGGATATTTTTTCTAAGGATTGATACAATCAGTTCGCAAAATGTGCAGGATACCTCTATATTAATTCATGGGCAAGTTGTAACCGAAGACAACAGGCCCGTATCACTTGCTCATATTATTAATATAGATTACAAAACAGGAATAGCTACTGATACACTTGGGTTTTTTAAGATTTGGGTAAAGCCTACCAATACACTGGTTGTTTCGGCCATTGGATTTGAGTTCACAGAATATACTATTCCACTTAATATTACTGAAACAAAAATAATCATTAAGGTAAAGCGCAAAATTTATGAGTTGCCCGAAGTTTCGATTACTTATTTTGGTACTTACAAAGATTTTAAATACAAAGTTGTTAATCTTAAACTTAAAGATGAAAATAAAATAAATATGCAGGTTTTAAAAGATCTGCCAAAAGTTGAAAATCCTGTTCCTTACGAGCCAACTCTGGGTAGTCCAATTTCATTATTATATGATGCATTTAGCAAAGAAGGCAAGAGTCGTAGAAAATATATGGAGATAAAAGCAGAAGAGCCGATTAAGCTAAAAGCCGAAGCTAAATATAACAGAGAAATTGTAAAAAACCTAACTGGATTGTTTGGTACAGAGCTAGATGAATTTATGAAGTCATGTAATTACAGTTATTCCTTTATTTTAAGTCTGAGCGACTATGACTTGTACCGAGAGATAATCAGCAAATCAGAAGAATTTAAAAAAAGAAATAAAAAGCCGGAAGATTTAAACTGAATCATTAATTTTAGCAAAAATCCATGATCATGAATTCTAGTATTTACCCATCGATTAAAAATATAGCAGATGCGCACAAAAGAATCCAATCGTTAATTCATAGAACACCGATTCTTACATCATCTCAAATAAACAGTTTTTGTGGTTGCGAATTATATTTTAAATGTGAAAATTTTCAAAAAGTGGGAGCATTTAAATTTCGTGGTGCTACAAATGCAGTAAGGCTTTTAACTGATCCTGAAGCTGCGAAAGGTGTAACAACACATTCGTCGGGAAATCATGCTGCAGCTCTTAGCCTTGCTGCCAGACAACGAGGTATTCCTGCTTATATTGTTATGCCTGAGAATGCTCCTGAAATTAAAAAAATAGCTGTGCATTCGTATGGAGCTGAAATTACCTATTGTGAGCCTACGCTCGAAGCTCGCGAAAGAACTCTCGAATTGGTTCAACAAAAAACCGGAGCCACCTTTATTCATCCATATAATAATTTTAATGTAATATCAGGGCAAGGAACTGCTGCATTAGAATTGCTTAAAGAGATTCCTTTCCTGGATACTGTAATTGCTCCGGTTGGTGGTGGCGGATTATTGAGCGGAACAGCAATAGCTACCAAAGCGATTAATTCAGCAATAAAAGTTTATGGTGCCGAACCCTTAAATGCAGATGATGCTTATCGATCATTTAAGAAGGGTGAAATCATTCCTTCGGTAAAACCTATTACCATTGCAGATGGATTATTGACATCTCTTGGAACCATTACATTTCAGGCAATTACTGATAATGTTGATGATATTTTTACTACCAAAGAAGAAACAATAATTTTTGCTATGCGATTAGTATGGGAGCGTATGAAAATTATTATCGAGCCTTCTTCAGCGGTTCCTCTGGCAATAATTATAGAAAATAGAGATTTCTTTAAGAATAAAAAGATTGGTATTATTTTATCTGGTGGTAATGTTGATCTTAATCATTTGCCATTTAATTAAAAGAGCTAGTTTTTAAGAACATACCTTCCCGCAACAGGATAATGATCTGAGAATTTAATTTTCGGAACCGTAAACTTAACACACTTAAAATCATCGCTAAAAAGGATAAAATCAATCCTAAAAGAAGGAAAATTTCCACGATACGTATTCCCAATTCCTTTTCCATATTCCATAAACGAATCATTTAATTTATTGCTCATTTTATTGTAGGTATATGACACTGGAGTATCATTAAAATCACCGCAAACGATTACCGGATATGGCGATCGTTTAATATGGATTGATAATATCTCAGATTGTGTGGCTCTTTTAATAAAAGCCTCTCTTAACCTGATAATAATATCTTTCGCTTCTCTAAACTTAGTTTTTTCGTCCAGATTTTTGCTGTTACTTATAAAGGAATAGTTGTTTTTGTTGAACCGGATTGATTGCAAATGGTTATTAAATACTCGCACCGTATCTTTTTTAATAATTACATCAGTGTAAATACTCATATTTGAGGTGTTTCCGAAAGATATTGTTCCGCGGTTGATTATCGGATACTTGCTATATGTAGCAATACCGTAATTTGTTTTCGAGTTTTTATGCGAATATCCATAATGCACATAATATTTCCCTCCGAGGTTTTTTTGAATGTTATGTTCAGATAATTCTCCACTCGGTTGTGTAATAAACTCCTGAAAACAAATGATATCGAACTGATCAGCATTTATAAAATCAAAAATTTTTGCTGGTGTTTGAGGATCCTTACTCCAGTTATATAAATTAAATAATCGTATGTTGTAACTTAATACAGTAAAGGATTTCTCCGTATCAAAGTGCTTATTTCGGATAGGGAACTGAATAAATGTTCTTAGTTGTTTCCATCCTATTAATACGGCAATAAGCGAAATTAATAAGAGCTTGTTTTTTCGGTAAATCCAGAAAATAATAAATAGCAGATTTATAAACAATAAAAAAGGATAGCTTAACCCGAAAAAAGCCGAAATCCAAAATCTTTCAGGGTCGGCATAAACCGATATATAGGCCAATAAAAGTGCTATTGCTATTGCAATATTGATGTATTTGGCTATGGAATAAATTAGGGTTTTCAATTAAAAATGTAATAGAGTTAAATCGAAGTTATTTGCCATTTTTAAATAAAACTTCTTTTTCTTTTTTAGTAAGACTCTCGTAACCCGACTGAGCAATTTTATCAAGTATCTTATCTATTTCGGCCTGTTTCTGTGCATTTGCCTTGTTATATTCTATATCATTTGCGGGTCTTTTATATGTTATTTTGATTTTTGGCTTGGGCTTGAAAATCGAAAAGATCCAATCCATAAACCGATCGAAAAACCGGGTGATATTATTTCCTCTTTTTAGCTGAACGATATAAAAATATCCAAACATTGCACCACCTAAATGGGCAAGATGTCCTCCTGCATTTGTCGATGCAATACTAATTATGTCAATTAAAATTGTTATTAATGCGATGTATTTTAATCTTACAGGCCCAATAAATAATAAATGTATAGTATGATTGGGTGCATAAACCGAAACGGCAATTACAATAGCTATTACCGACGCTGAAGCTCCAAGCGCATAGGATACAGGCAGAATATCAGCAAATACAGGGAAAATATTAAATGTGAGAATATAAATAAATGCTCCAGCAACTCCTCCTAACAAGTATATACTTACTAATTTTTTTTGATCAAAATAATGCAGAAAAATCTGACCAAACCAATAAAGCCATAGAACATTAAATAGGATATGTAAAAAATCCTCATGTAAAAACATATAACTAAAAATAGTCCATGGTTTATGAATCAAATTTGTAAGATCGGCTGGAACAGCCAACCAATTTACCAAAGAAAACCCATCATCGATTTTAAATAAAAAATAGAAAACACCGATTAATTTTACAACTAAAAAAATCGTCAGATTAATATAGATAAGCTTTGTAAGTGTGCTGCCACTTTTAAACGATTGTTTTATTTCATCTGCAATACTCATAATTCATTTTCGATTTACAATTCGATTCAAAGGATATTAATAGAAATTTGTCTTTTTCGTATTCCAGTATTTTATCATGAAGAATCCGAATAACATACCTCCTAAATGAGCAAAATGAGCTACATTACTCCCTGGTTGTGTTAATCCGAGCCATAACTCTAAACCACCATACATTATTACAAACCATTTTGCCTTTATGGGTATTGGCGGGAAAAGCAACATTAATTCGGTATTTGGGAAAAGCATTCCAAAGGCAAGCAGAACTCCAAAAACTGCTCCCGATGCACCAACAGTTGGGATATTCATCCTGAATTTTATTAGGTCGGAAATATAAGTTTCTGAAGTGGCAATAAAGCTTGTATTTGTTGGATCTGAATACCATTTATCGAGCATTCCATTATAAATCTGAGAGTAGTAATCATTAAAATTTTCTCGAATAAAAGTAGCAAAGGCTTCGGGTGATGGTGAATTTAAGTAAGTAGCCGCATCGCTCAGAATACTTTGCATCTGAATGTGTATAACCAATGAGTGTAAAGCTGCTGCACCTAATCCGGTAACAATAAAATAAATGAAAAAGCGTCGGCTACCCCAAACTGTTTCTAATACACGGCCAAACATATAGAGCGCAAACATATTAAAAAACAGGTGCATAAATCCTCCATGCATAAACATGTGCGTTACAATTTGGTATGGCTCAAAGAGATCAGATTTGAAGTAATACAATCCCAAAATACTGTTAAGCTGAATACCATATGCTGTGCTAAATACCCATGTTGCCAGGAGCATAATAACATTTATAAGAATTAAATTCTTAACTACTGGAGGTATATTGCTAAATCCGGATGATCTGAAATAATTCATTTTTTAATCTTTATATATTTTGTTTAACTAAAACGTTTTTCAATCTCTTCTGTTTTTAAAATTGATATAATTTTTTTCCCGAATGGCGAAAAATTGGGTACTGAGCAAGCAAATAGCAAATCAACTATTTCGCTCATTTCTTCTGTAGTTAAGGATTGATTGCTGCTTATGGCCGATGCTTTGGCCAGCGATTGTGCAATTTTTTCCTTGGCCCGGGTTTTTATATCGATCTCTGTGTTTAAATATTCATGTAAAAATTTATCAATGATCTGTTCTGGCTCCTGATCACTTGAATCGGCTGGAAGTCCATTTACAATAAGAGTGTTATTACCGATATCCGAAATATCAAAACCAAGCATCCTAATATCATCAAGAATTCCTATTATTAAACTATGTTCTTTATGACTTAATTCGATAGTTTTAGGAAACAAGGTTCGTTGCGATATAGCTGTTTTCGATTCGAGCGAAAACATAAATTTCTCAAATAATATTCTTTCGTGCGCCTTTTTCTGATCAATAATCATTAAACCTGATTTCACAGGTGTTAAAATATATTTGTTTTTAAACTGAAAATACTTACCACTTAAATTTGAGTCAGTTATTTTTTGCTGATTTGCAGATGTTGATGTACCTGAAAAATCATCTGTAAGGTTTTTTTCATTTTCGAATCCATCGTAAAGTTTTTCCCAGTTGGCAAGGTTTTCTTTTTCCAATAAACTTATAGATTTATTTTGATTTCTTGGAGGGATAGGTTTTTCATCAAATGGATTAAAGTAAGGATTAATCTCAACCACAGGTTTTTTTATTTCGGTGTTTTTTGTTAATACCGGAATATCAAAACCTTGCTCAACATCAAAGTCGATTGAAGGTACAATGTTATTTTTTCCAAGCGATTGTTTTACCGTTGCGTGTATAATCTGCCAAACAGCTTGCTGATCTTCGAATTTAATTTCTGTTTTTGTTGGATGTATATTCACATCAATGGTTTCGGGAGCAGCTTCGAGATATAAAAAGTATGATGGTATTGAGTCGGGCTGAAGAATATTCTTATACGCATCAACAATTGCTTTATGCAAATAAGGATTACGCATAAATCGGTTATTTATAAAAAAGAATTGTTCGCCCGATTTCTTTCGCGCATTTTCGGGTTTACCTATAAACCCTTTAACATTTATAATACTGGTTTCGGCTTCAATGGTAATCAGGTTTTGATTTATTTTTTTACCAAACACAGCAACAATTCGCTGACGTGTATTAGCTTGGGGTAAATTAAACAACTGACTGTCATTATGATACAATTTAAACTCAACTTCTGGATTAGCAAGTACAATTCGTTCAAATTCACTTAAAATATGCCCAAATTCAGTTGTGTTTGATTTTAAGAACTTTCGTCGTGCCGGTATGTTATAAAATAAATTTTTAACCGTAAAAATTGTTCCAGGGGCACAACTAACAGGCTCTTGGGTTATTACTGTTGACCCTTCGATTACAATGTTTGTTCCGGTTTCATTTTTTGATAAACGTGTTTTTACATCAACGCTGGCAACGGCTGCAATTGAGGCAAGTGCTTCACCTCGAAATCCCATAGTGGTTATTGAAAATAAATCTTCAGCTTTCCTTATTTTAGATGTAGCATGTCGTTCGAATGACAATCGTGCATCGGTTTCCGACATGCCAGTGCCATTGTCAATAATTTGAATAAGTGTTCTCCCTGCATCTTTAATATTAATGGTAATTGAAGTGGCTTTTGCATCAATAGAATTTTCAACTAATTCTTTTACTACCGAAGCAGGTCGTTGAATAACCTCACCGGCAGCAATCTGATTAGCAACTGAATCGGGCAAAAGCTGTATTATATCGGCCATACTTTTTGACTGCTATTTAGCAAAAAACATAAAATAGGCAATAAGAGCCAATAAAAATAAAATAAAAACCAATCGGATATTTGATTTCTGCCTATCTTCTTGCGATCTTCTTGAATTACCTCGCATACGGCCTTTAATATTTGGAGTAAAAGTTTTGTCGCCCTTATTATCACTTTTGCCCATTTCTCTTTTTATCTGTTCAATTCTGTTTTCGAGATCCTCTTTTTGCTCATCATAAAAACGAGGCTTGTAATTGAATTTTTTGCTTTTTGGTAAATGAAAAATTCGTATTGCCATGTTGTATAAGTTTCTGCAAATTTATTTAATATTTTATCTAAATTGAATTTTTATGTAAAAGGTTGAATTGTTTTATAAAATAAGTTTTATGATTTAAACTTCATGGAAATAAATTATAGTAGATTTACACCTTGTTTTTCATGATAATTTCACTGAAAATAAAATTAAAATTATCAAATCTTTGTTAATAAGATAAACTTTTATATTTTTGCATTCCCAAATTGTAAATCAAACTGTTAAAAAATTTTTATCAATGTACGCAATTGTAGACATAGCAGGCCAGCAGTTTAAAGTAGAAAAAGACAGTAAAATCTTTGTTCATCGTTTAGAAGGTGAAGAAGGAGCAACTGTTGAGTTCGAAAATGTACTGTTGCTAGATAATGACGGAAAGGTAAAAGTTGGAACACCTACCGTGAAAGGCGCAAAAGTTTCCGCAAAGATTTTATCACACGATAAAGGCGATAAAGTATTAGTATTTAAAAAGAAGAGAAGAAAAGGGTATCAAAAAATGAACGGTCACCGTCAGAGTTTTACCCGTATTCAGATCGAAGAAATTGTTGCATAACTAAAAATATTTAAATCAAATGGCACATAAGAAAGGAGCAGGTAGTTCACGTAACGGTCGCGAATCAGAAAGTAAACGATTAGGCGTAAAACTATTTGGCGGACAAACTGCCAAAGCTGGTAATATCATAATTCGTCAGAGAGGTACTAAACACTATCCTGGTTTAAATGTTGGTATTGGTAAAGACCATACCTTATTTGCCCTGATAGACGGAACCATCGAATTCAAAAGAAAACAGGATAATAAATCGTTTGTTAACGTTATCCCTTTTGAGAGTTAGTTAATTGCACTTAAACTTATATTTAATCTCCTGTTTTTGCTTTGTTTTAAGTAAAAATTACAGGAGATTTTTTATTTTCGCTATTTTATAAAACTATACTTATGTTAACCCTTAAAAGCCTTCAGGAGAATAAAGATTTTGTTATTGAGCGACTGTCAATAAAAAACTTCAAAGCCGAAAATATTGTAAATCAGATTCTTGAAATTGATCAAAGAAGAAGATCTATCCAAAATAGTATGGATAATAATCAAGCAGAATTAAATAAGCTTGCAAAGGAGATCGGTGTGTTATTTAAGACTGGAAAAACGGATGAGGCAAATCTATTAAAAGATAAAAATGCTCAAATAAAGGACGTGGTTAAAAATCAGGCTGATGAGTTAGCTCAGGCCGAGAAGCAATTAAATGCCTTATTGGTTCAATTACCCAATTTACCTCACAATTCTGTTCCTAGCGGAAAGGGTGCCGAAGATAATAAGGAAATTCGTTCTGGAGGAACAAAACCAAATCTTTATTCTGATGCTGTTCCACATTGGGATCTTGCAAAAAAATACGATATCATTGACTTTGAGCTAGGCAATAAACTTACAGGAAGTGGTTTCCCTGTGTACAAAGGCAAAGGAGCTAAGTTACAAAGGGCTTTAATTAATTTTTTTATTGATGAGGCTACAGCAGCTGGATATCTCGAGGTTCAGCCACCAATCCTTGTTAACGAGGATTCCGGTTTTGGTACAGGTCAATTACCCGATAAAGAGGGGCAGATGTATCATGTCGGAATCGATAATTTATATTTGATCCCTACTGCTGAAGTTCCTGTTACTAATATTTATAGAAACGAGATACTTTCTGTTTCAGAACTCCCTAAAAAGTTAACGGCATACACACCTTGTTTCCGCCGTGAGGCAGGTTCATATGGCAAGGATGTTCGTGGATTAAATCGTTTGCATCAATTTGATAAGGTTGAAATTGTACAGATTCAGCATCCCGAAAAATCATACCAGTCATTGGAAGAAATGGTAAATCATGTCGAAGGATTAGTAAAGAAACTCGAATTGCCATATCGTATTTTGCAACTTTGTGGTGGCGATATGAGTTTTACGTCGGCTTTAACTTACGATTTTGAGGTTTATTCGGCTGCACAAAATAAATGGCTCGAAGTAAGCTCTGTATCTAATTTTGAATCTTACCAGGCAAACAGATTAAAACTAAGATATCGTGATGAAGGAGAGAAAAAAACAGTGCTTGCCCATACATTAAATGGTAGTGCTCTGGCCTTGCCTCGTATAGTTGCATCTTTACTCGAAAATAATCAAACAGAAAATGGGATTGTTATTCCTCAGGTGTTGAGAAAATATACCGGTTTTGATTTGATTAACTAAAAAGATAATTTAAAACGAAAGAGTGTTCTTCTGAGCACTCTTTTTTGTTTTATCAGGTATTATTAGTCAGAAAAATTTCGTATTATTATCCGTTAATCCTTATCCAAATAATGAAAAAGGAATTTTTGCTGTGCATATTATTCTTACTAACAATAAATTTTTCTTGCAAAAACAACCAGGTTGATACAAGCGAAGTTGATAATATGATTTATGTTACAGATAGTTTGTTGGAATTAATATCCGAATATCAGGTTGAGTTAGTTGATAGTGTTTATCATATTTCAGGGAAAAAACTAATTGATATTGGCCCCAACGGACTGCTAAATGCCAGCGATTCTCTACGGTTTTACAGCTTGCTTCAGGATATCTCTAATAAACTTCGCGATATTTACCAATATTCCCACAAAGAGGTTCTTTTTTCGCACTATCAGTTGGAATCAATAAAAGAAGATATAATTAAAGCGGGAGAGATAAGTCCTCAAACAAAGGAGGAGTTAATTACCGAAAAAAGTGTTTTAATACTTCTTGAGCAACGCGTTGATTCAAGCATATTATTAATGAACGAATCGTTAAACCAGATTTACAAGTTTCTCGGCGACACATTATCTCTATCCTTAACGAACGATAGTATCAGATAAATTCCATGAAAAAAGCATACATACTTGCAAGCCTTACAATTCTTTTCTGGAGTACTGCAGCAACAGCATTCAAGATTGGGTTAAACCAAACAAATTATATTAGCCTTTTATTTTACTCTATTTTAACCGCTGTGGTTGTGTTATTAGGTATTGTCTTATTTCAGGGAAAATTCAATCAGCTTAGGAGTTATAGTACGGCTGACTATTTTAAATCCGCATTGGTAGGGTTTTTAAATCCTTTTCTTTATTATACTGTTTTGTTTAAAGCATACACATTATTACCAGCACAAATAGCCCAACCTCTAAATTTTGTTTGGCCAATCACGTTGGTATTATTATCTATTCCAATCCTTAAGCAACCCATTACGGGCAAAGTATTTATTGCAATGCTAATTAGTTTTACCGGAGTTTTCTTTATTTCATCTCAAGGAGATATTTTTAATTTTAATCTCTCGAGTCCTTTGGGAATAGCACTTGCATTAAGCAGCTCTGTGGTTTGGGCATTATTCTGGATTTTTAACATGAAAGATAAACGTGACGAAGTAGTTAAACTTTTTCTAAACTTTTCGTTTGCATTACTTTTTATCTTTATTTATGCAGTTTTTAATAAGGTTTCGTTTAGCATGAACAATACTGCGACTTTTTCAGCTATTTATATCGGTATTTTCGAGATGGGAGTTACTTTTGTAATCTGGTTATTGGCTCTACAGGCTGCTGGTCGCCCAGAAAAGATTGGAACACTGATTTATCTTACTCCTTTCTGCTCATTATTGTTTATCCATTTTATATTAAAAGAAAAAATATTTACTACTACATTAATTGGTCTATTGCTAATTATAACAGGAATAATTTTACAGAATTATAAGAAAAGGAAATCGTATGAAAATCAAATTTAGGTTTTTATGGTTTGGAGTTCTGATTTTACTCTTAACGCTGAATTCATGTGATCGGGAAAATATTTTTCCGCAAACGGCCGATAACCCGGTGGAGGAGTTTGCAAATATTATTGATTATTGGTATTTGTGGAACGATTCGTTACCAGTGGTTGATCTTACAAGTTATTCTGATCCTAAGGATTTACTTGAGGATATTCGGTTTTTACCTCGCGATAAATGGAGTTACATAAGTACCAAACAGGAGGAAAGCGAGTATTATAACGAAGGTACTTATGTTGGTCATGGCTTCGGATACGCACCCGATAAAGATGGTAAAATAAGAATTTCTTTTGTATTTAAGTCTTCAGATTTATATGCTGATGGGATTACTCGTGGATGGAAAATCAACAAGATCAACGGAACATCTGTTGATGAAAACTCGGATATTAGTAATTTACTCGGTTCATCAAATATAGGAGTATCAAATACATTCGAATTTGAATCACCATCGGGAACTATTTTAACACGAACTTTTACTAAAAGCCAGCAAGTTATTAATACAGTGCTGCATAAAAGCATTCTTACCGTGGGCACTAAAAAAGTGGGTTATTTTGTTTTCGAGAGTTTCATAAATCCATCTGAAGCTGAATTGAAAACCACTTTTGACTATTTTAAATCGCAGGGTGTTAATGAGCTTATCATCGATTTGCGTTATAATGGAGGTGGATTGATGGAAATAGGAAATTATCTGGTAGGTTCTGTCATTCCCGACAGATTAAATGGACAGTTGTTTTTAACTTATAAACACAATACCGACAGAAGATCGCAAGATGGTAGTTATAAGTTTAAAATTAATAGTAACTCACTTAGGCTCGAGAGGGTTTATTTTATAACCACAAATGGGTCTGCATCGGCTAGTGAGGCCGTAATTAATGGCCTTGATCCCTATCTGGATGTTTATATTATTGGTGATAATAGCTATGGAAAACCTGCCGGAATGTATTCTTTCGAAAGTAAAATATCTGATTATGTTTATGTGCCTATTACTTTTAAAATTACAAATAGCCAGGGTTTTGGCGATTACTACGACGGACTTGCAGCCGATGCATATGCCGATGATGATGTAACACACGATTTTGGTGATCCTCTAGAATCATCGCTTGCTGAGGCTTTGTATCACGTCGAAACTGGAGATTTTTCAGCAAAAAAATCCGAAACAGATATTAAGCGACGACCTAAAAAATCAATCCGAACAGTAAAAGACCAATTGGATGCATACTAATGGCTAAAAAAATCAACAGAGAAAGAGTTATACTTGGAATTGATCCCGGAACAACCATTATGGGTTATGGAATAATTCAGACCATGGGTAATTCTATTTCTTGCCAGATTATGGGGGTTATAGAATTAAAAAAAATTTCAGATCACTACATTAAATTAAAGCATATTTTTGAACGTGTAACACAACTCATTGATCAGTATCACCCTGATGAGTTAGCAATTGAGGCTCCATTTTTTGGTAAAAATGTTCAGTCAATGTTAAAACTGGGCAGAGCTCAAGGGGTAGCAATTGCGGCTGCTTTGTCGAGATCAATACCTGTTTCTGAATATGCACCCCGAAAAATAAAAATGTCTATTACCGGACAAGGAAATGCATCAAAAGAGCAGGTTGCATTGATGTTGAAACAATTACTCAAAATAAAAGAATTGCCTAAAGATTTAGATGCAACAGATGGGTTGGCGGCAGCATTATGTCATTATTATCAGACAAATAATCCGGTGCTGAGCAGTGATTTTAAAAGTTGGAAAGATTTTATAAATAAAAACCCCGAAAGGATAAAAAAATAATCTTGCGTAAGGCAAGATTATTTTTTAAATATTTAAATCTGTAACTGTAATCAAACTATTGCAATTGGAATACAATTGGGAATGTAAAAGAAACACGAACGGCTCTTCCTCTTTGTTTTCCGGGAGTCCATTTTGGAGATGATTTAACAACTCGAACAGCTTCCTTGTCTAATGAAGGGTCAACACCACGTACAACCTGTACATTGGTAATAGAACCATCACGGTCAACAACAAATGATACATATACACGTCCACTAATATTATTTTCCTGAGCAATAGGAGGATATTTAAGGTTTTGTTGAATATAAACCCTGAAGGCATCCTTTTCCTGACCCTGGAATGTAGGCATGTCTTCAACAACAAGGAAAATTTCCTGCTCGTCCACAACTTCCTCTTCTTGATTAAATTCAACTATCTGAACCTGAGTTGCCTCATCGGCTTCTGTATCTTCTAACTCAAGTTCGTCATCAATCTCAACGTCATTCTGAACAATGTTGATTACCTCTGTTTGCTGTGCTGGTGGAGGTGGTGGAGGTGGTTCGGTGTTTTGTCTTGTAATTGGAATTACTTCTTCCTCAAGATTCATGTCGCCCAGTGAACCCAAATCTCCAAGGTCTGCAGGTCTTGAAGTCCATTCAAAGGCTAATAATACAACCCCTAACGCAATGACCCAACCTATCTGAAGAAAAAGTCCTCTTTTGTTCTCCAAATTTGCTTTATCGGTTTTTTTAACTTCCATATGGTTTATTTTTTAAGTGCCTAAAAATATTAATATAAAAATGTTTTTCAAAACTTTTCGAGTCGATTTTGACTTTTATTTTATAATTTATATTGTTTTTACGTAAGTTTTAGCAAAAAGTTTTTCAAAACGAGAATTAATATTTCTTCTAATATTAATAACGACAAAGGTAATCAGATATTTTAACTTACTTAAAAAAACAATATGCCGTTTAAGAAAATAAATTTCATTTTTGTAAAAAAAAATGTATTTTCGCATCAATTTAATGGGGCATTAGCTCATCCCGATTGCTATCGGGAGGCTAGAGCGATTGGCTAAAATTATATCTATGATCTTAAAAATATTGGGGCATTAGCTCAGTTGGCTAGAGCGTTTGACTGGCAGTCAAAAGGTCAGCGGTTCGATTCCGCTATGCTCCACAAAAAAGGTCTTGCAAATTACTAATTGCAAGACCTTTTTTTATTATGACGAATTTACTTATTTCTGATTGCTTCAATTAAAAAATGGATAATAAATAGATCGCAAGGATCGTACCTCCAAATAAGATAATAATCGTTATAAAAATGGATAATATGGATGATGAGAAATACATGTTTTTATTAAGTTGACTTTCATATCGCTTAAACTGAAAAAATGCGATGCCTGAAATTAATACTCCTAAAATTACCATGCTTACTCCAACCAGTGATGAATATCCGCTTGAAAATTTTGTTTCGGTATTTAGAATAATGTTTAATTCTTTCAGAAAAATCGAAAACCTAACAATAACAAATCCAAGTCCTATCAAAGCAATGCTTGTTCTAATCCAGGCTAGAAAAGTTCGTTCATTGGCCAAATGCTCCCTCGAATTGTCAAAGTTGTTTTTTTGTTTCTCTATCATGATAAATAAAATTTTTAGTAATTTTCGTTAGATTTTAGATTATTGTGAACGAGCCAGTGAAAAAAAGACCGGATTTTATTCCAGTCTTTTTTGCTTAATTTCTTATTCGGCAGTTTCAAGTTCTTGTTCCTTTTTTGCTCTTTTTTCGCAGCGATCACACAAATCAGTTATGTTTTTTAATTCGCGTGCTTGTGATACTGTTCCTTCAAATATTTCAGTTGTTCTATCGGTATTTATATATGAACAATCCTTATAAAGGTGGTAGCTTGAACCTGATTTTGTCCAGTAAACATGGTTTATGCCATTATTTAACGATTGTACTTCTGCTGTTTGTTCTGCATATTGTTCCTGCGATGGAGGATTATAATCAACACCTGTAATACCAGCAGCTAACATGGCTACAACAGCTATAGTACCAACTATTCCTTTTTGTTTACCACTTAGGTTTTTATTTGTAAAAATTAAAATTACAAGAGGCAAGAAAGCAATTACGCCAATAATCGCTCCAAGTTGGTTTTGTACAAAAAATTTAAATTTGTCTTTTTCTGAGGCAGGATCAAGCCTGTTCGATTTTTTCCAAAGAAGTGAACCGGCTATTGCAAAGGCAAGATCAATTGCTATTAGTACAATTAGCAAGGTCATGTTTACAGGGGCTTTTCTAAGTAAAAATATTGCTCCGATTTCAAGACCTATTGCAATTACCCAAGCAATGATGGCAAATATACGCAGATTTTTTGCTTTAGCTTTGCTCTCATCACTTGCAACAAAGGTTTTTGTCGATGCAGACGAAGTTTCACCTCCTTCAACTTTTGTTATTTTTTTTTCGGTTGCCATTTTCAAATCCTCCTATTTTAGTATATAAGTTAAATTTTGATTTAGTAAATAAAATACGAATATAGAGAAATTTTCTATTTGATATTTCAATTTAATTACTGATATATAACAATTCAAAATTTTGTAATTTCTGTTTTATACTATTATTGATTTAAAATTTCATCATCATTAATAATCTTATTAAAACAATTATCTCTAACAAAATTAAATTCAGAACCTTCTTTCCACTTTGGAAAAACTGTATCGTTGGCAAGTTCATAACCAATTCTGAAAAATAGTTTGGCATCATCTTCAATACCCGACAAATCCCATATAGCAGAATCATACTGATCAGTCGGTTTATGATAAAAGTTCGATAACCAATCCTTTTCTTTTGCCAAAGCCCATTCTTTACCATGTTCTCTGCTATCACAATTTCCTCTGGCAAAAATCGCAGGAACTCTTACACGTGCAAAGCTAAAATGATCGGCGCGGTAATACATCCCTGTATGGGGGTTTGGATCAGGCAGAACATAACGATCATATTCGGGGGCAAAACGAATTACATAATCATCCAACTCAGACTGACCGTATCCAGTAATCATTACATCCTTATATCTTCCAAAAGGTAGCATCAGATCGTTATTTATATTTGCAACTGTTTTATTTAATGGATAAATGGGGTTTTCAGCATAATATTTTGAACCCAATAATCCTTGTTCTTCTGATGTTGGCGAAAATATCACGATTGATCGCGATGGTCTTTTTTCTAAACGGGCAAAAGCTTCAGCAATTTCTAGCATCCACGCCGTTGTTGTTCCGTTATCAACAGCTCCATTATAAATTGAATCACCATTCTGTGCATCTCCAATTCCCAAATGATCCCAATGTGAAGAGTAAATGATGATTTCGTCTGATCTGTCTGTTCCAGGTAAAATACCAATAACATTGTGCGATTTAGCAAAACGGTGACTCGATTTCATAAAAAAATTTATTGATGCTTTTATCTCAAAAGGCTTAAAACCTTTTTGTTTTGCTTTCTCTTTTAATTCAGCAAGGTTATATCCAGCTTCTGTAAATATTTTATCGGCAGCTTCCTTCGTAATCCAGCCTTCTACAGCACACATCGACATATAATTATCATCGGGTTGTAGATATAATTTCGGAATAGTTGCTCCATTCAGAGTTACACTCCATGGATAACCTGCAGGTTCAGTTTCGTGTATTATTAATATGGCTTTTGCACCTTGTCTTGCCGCTTCTTCGTATTTGTATGTCCAGCGTCCATAATAGGTCATCGAATTACCTCTGAAAAATGTTGAGTCGGTTGTACCAAATCCAGGGTCGTTGACAAATACAATAACTGTTTTTCCTTTAACATCGATTCCTTCGTAATCATTCCAGTTATATTCGGGAGCCACAATACCAAATCCGGCAAAAACAATTTCGGAGTTTACTAGATTTATTTCATCAATCAGCTGTTTCGAAAATGCTACAAAATCAGTTTTGTAATTAAGTTCTATCTTTTTGTTTTTTGTGGTTATGAGCATCAAATGATTCGGAACATCGGTAACTTCGACCATGGGTACTTCTTGTAAAAAACTCCCGCTATTTGCTGGCTCAAGTCCAATTTTTTTATATTCGCGGATTAAAAATGCAAGTGCGCTATCTTCGCCTGAGGTAAATGGTTTTCGACCTGTAAATGCATCGGAACTAAACTCTTTAATAATACGAGTCATCTCTACTTTTGAAATAGTTTCCTCTGCCTGCTTGTAATCATTATTCTGATTGCAAGAATTTAGAATACATAAAAAAATCAGAATAAAAAAAAGTTTAGTTTTCATTGTTTATATGGATTTTATAATAATTAGTCCTAAAAATAAGTTAATTATTAATACATTTAGGGTTTCGAGTTCTTTTTGGATTTTAATTAAAAGTTAAATATATGAAAAAAATAATTACTGGATTTGCAGCGTTTTTACTAATTATTAATATGCAGGTTAATGCTTTTGGGCAAGTTGTAAAATCTAACATAAAGGAAGTAACGGTTTTTCAGCAAGGAGCTCAAATATTCAGAACAGGTTCCGTTTTGCTGAATGAGGGAGTTAATGAGATTTTATTTACTGATTTACCGCAGAATATCGATCAACGAAGCATACAGGTTAGCGGTACTGGTAATTTTTCTATCTTATCAGTAAATCACCAGATTAACTATTTAAAAACCCAGGTAGAATCAAAAGAAGTTAAGATTCTTACAGATAGTTTAAAAATGCTTGAAAGTATAAAAGATGAGGTTGAGCTTGGGATTGAAATTTGTCAGCAAGAAGAATCTGCTTTGTTAGCCAACAAAGTGATTGGAGGTACTCAAAACGGTGTGAGTACAGAAGCTCTTAAAATCGCCATGAATTATTTTCAAACAAAACTTACTGATATAAAAAACAGAGAGTTAAAGTTTAGTAGAGAACTAAAAATTATTGACGAAAAAATAGTACGTATTCAGAATCAATTAAATAGCTTACGCTCGATTAAAAAGGAGCCTACTTCCGAAGTTCTTATTGTGGTAAATGCAGCAGCAAAAACCAATGCCAAACTAAATTTAAGTTATGTAATTTATAATGCGGGTTGGTATCCTGAGTATGATATTAGGGCTGTAAGTATTAAAGATCCTATTGATTTTGTTTACAAGGCAAAGGTTTTTCAGAGCAGCGGTAAAAACTGGGAAAATGTGAAGCTTTCAATTTCTACCGGTAACCCAATGGTAAGAGGCGATAAACCGATAATTTACCCGTGGTATTTGAACTTTTATGAAGCATATTCAAACTCGAAAATAATGTTGAGAGGAGTTTCTTCAGTAAAAGCACCAACATCTGTAGCTGAGGCAAATGATATAGTTGAATTTGAAATGGAAGAAAAAGTTTCAGAAGCAGATTATTCTTCATTTGTTCAAACTACAAATCAAACCAATGTAGAGTTTAAAATTGATGTGCCTTATACTATTCCATCGAACGGAAAAGCACAAGTTGTGCAGATTAACGAGTATCAGCTCAATGCAACGTATACTTATTATTCTGCACCTAAAATAAATACCGATGCATTTTTATTGGCAAAGATTACTGGCTGGGCCGAATATTCGCTTTTACCTGGACAGGCCAACATATTTTTCGAAGGTACTTTTGTTGGGAATTCTTCAATAAATCCAACTATAACCCAAGACACGCTTGATTTGTCGCTGGGACGCGATCAATCGATTGTTATTACCCGAACTAAAATTAAAGATTTCGAAAGTAAAAAGCTGCTCGGAGTTAATAAAAAAGAAACATTTGGCTGGGAGATTTCTGTTCGTAACAATAAAAACGCGGGTATTGCAATTATTATTGAAGATCAATTTCCAATATCTAAAAACAAAGAAATAGAGGTTGAGCAGATTGAAAAATCAAATGCCCGGTTGAATGAGACATTGGGAAAACTTACATGGGAGATGAACCTTAATCCTCAGGAAACGAAGAAAGTGCAGATAAAATATTCAGTTAAGTATCCCAAAGATAGAATTGTACAAATAGATTAGTTTGGAATGGGCTGCAAAGCCCATTTTTATTTTCCTGCAAACTCCATTAAATAGGCTTTTATAAATCCATCTATATTTCCATCCATAATATCATTTACATTTCCAGTTTCGAAACCAGTGCGAACATCTTTTACTAATTTATAAGGATGCATAACATAATTACGAATTTGTGAACCCCACTCAATCTTCTTCTTTTCGCCTTCGATTTTTGCTCTTTCTTCTTGCTTTTTGCGCAATTCCATTTCGTACAATTGCGATTTTAGTAACCGGAGTGCGTTTTCTTTGTTGTTAAGCTGAGATCGTGTTTCCTGGTTCTCGATTACAATACCGGTTGGCTTATGTCGTAGCCTTACTGCTGTTTCTACCTTATTCACATTTTGGCCACCAGCTCCGCTCGAACGATAGGTTTCGAACTCAATATCTGCAGGGTTTATAATAATTTCAATGGTTTCATCAACTACGGGCGAAACATAAACAGATGCAAACGAAGTATGTCGCTTACCATTTGAGTCAAACGGAGAAATCCGAACGAGCCGGTGTACCCCGTTTTCACCTTTTAGGTATCCGTAGGCAAAATCTCCAATAAATTCTAATGTAACCGTATTAATCCCAGCTTCATCGCCTGGCAGATAATGAACTTCTTTAACTGTATACTTGTTTCTTTCGCCCCAACGTATATACATTCGCATAAGCATCTCAGCCCAGTCGTGACTTTCGGTTCCTCCTGCCCCGGGATTAATCTGCAAATAGGCCCCGAGCTTGTCTTCTTCAAGACGAAGCATGTTTTTTAATTCAAGATTCTCAATTAGATTCATTACTGATCTATATTGCTGATCGAGCTCAGCTTCGGAGATTCCTCCATCTTTAAAAAAATCAAAAGCTATAAAAAGCTCATTGATTTGAGTTTCAATTTCTTTAAATGCATTGGTCCATTCCTTTAGACCTGCAATATATTTAAGTTGTTTTTCGGCTTCGGTTGGATTATTCCAGAAATCTGGTGCATGGGTTTTTTGCTCTTCTTCGTCTATCCTGAGTAGTTTGCTTTCAATGTCAAAGATGCCTCCTAAGCAATTCTTTTCGCTTTTCTACGTCTTTTAAATGATCTGTTGAAACCATAGATTTAAATTTGAGAAACAAAAGTAGTATAATTGATTATAACCTCAAAAAATGAGTAAATAAAAAAGGGAATCGATTGATTCCCTTTTTTTATGGTTATTCCTTAGATTAGTATCCACCGCTATTTTCAAGTTTTTCCATTTCTTTATTAAAAGTTTCTTTGTACTTTTCGTAGTCATAATCAACTTTTAATCGTTGGTCTTTTGAAAGTTTATTGTTTAATGCTTCTTCTAAAGCATCAACACCCATTTCAATTGCCATATAGCATTTGTAAGTACCTTCTTTTGTTTTGGTGATTTTTTCACAGATGGTTTTAACATTGTTAAGTTGTTGATTAACAACTTCTCTATTAAGGGCTTCAAATCTTTCTTCAACTTCTTCAACGTTGTTAAACTCTCTTGAATTAACATAATTGTCGGTTACGCCTTTAATAGTAGTTTCGATTTGAGCAGCTAAAGCAGCTTTTGTGTTACTGCTGGCTTTTTTTCTTGCAATTTCCATATCGGTACTTTCACCTGTTGCATTGGCTCTAAACGTGTTTTTGTCTGTTCTGTATTCAGGTCCTGAGCAGAAAACTTCCACAATAACTTCGTCTTTTACGCTTGTAACTTCTTTCGATTTACAACCTGTGAAAATACTGCCGGCAACAATCGTTGCTGCTATTAATAAACCAGCTGGTTTGTAAAATGTGTTTTTCATAGTTTTGAGTTTTAATTAATAATCAAATTTGGTTTCTATATCTTTTATTTATTGTTAAATGTTAACTTTTTTTGAATGGTAGTTATTGTAAAAATATACAATATTTCATTATGCAATATCAGTTATATCATAAAAATTAATCGGTATCGGTTTCATTTAAAATTTTATTTACCATATCAAATACCTTGCCATTTTCATAGCCTCTGGAGATTCCAAACCGAATCAATTTTGATTTAATGGTGTAATTATCAGTACTTTTTATTGACTTTAATTTAGATTTCAATTCTTTTTCGAGGATTAAATCATATTCCTCAGTATTTATTTCTTCTAATGCAATATTGATATGTTCGGGGCTTACCTTTTTTTGTCTCAGGGTAAATTCAATTTTTATTCGGCCCCATTTTCCTATGGTTGATTTTTCTCTTACAAATGCCTTTGCAAATCTTAAATTATTAATAAATGAATTTTTAGTAAGCGTTGTAATTATTTCGGTTCGATCTTTTTCTTCTATTCCCCAGTCGGATAATTTCCGCATAATATCATCTTCGCATTTCTCCTGACGCGAACAAAGTGTTTCGGCTTTTACCAAAGCTTCATTTTTGGTAAGCGTCTTTTTTAACGATTTGAACATCAAATTCTATTTTTTAATTTTTATAGACATCATATAATAAGCAAGTTATTTAAGAACAGCACGAATCATTCTGTCTTTGTTATTAATATCTTTTCGAACTTCTATTTCATTAAATCCTTTTTCCTCAAGTAGCATTGCTACTTCGGTTCCAAATAATTCATTGATCTCAAAATAGATTTTCCCACCGGAATTTAAATGATCCAAAGCAAAATCAATAATATGTCTGTAAAATACAAGAGGATCATTATCTGAAACAAACAGCGCTAAATGAGGTTCATTTTCCAAAACATTTTGATGCATTATTGTTTTTTCACTTTCTGTTACATAAGGAGGATTACTTACAATAATGTCGAATGTATTATTTATTTTTTTTGATGGATTTAGAATATCATATTTAAAGAGTTCTACATTAACCTTATTTAGTGTGCAGTTTTGTTGTGTAATTTTCAATGGCTCATCAGCTATATCAATAGCAGTAACAACTGATCCAATCATGTTTTTTGAAAGCGATATTGCAATTATCCCACTTCCTGTGCCAATATCTAAAATCGTATAAAACCCTTGTTTATTTTCTTTAATGATCCAATCAACAAGCTCTTCCGTTTCGGGTCTTGGAATTAAAACACCTTCAGAAACCTTAAAATCAATATTGTAGAAAGTAGTATACCCTAAAATATATTGTATCGGTTTATATAATTTTAATTCATTTACAATCTGATCAATTTCATTTATTATTTTTGTAGATAATACTCGATCAAAGTTAACCAGAAGTTGAGTTTTTGAGTAATTAAGTTTATTACATAAAACAAGTGTTGATAGGGAGTTGGCTTCAGATAAAGGATAATACCCTTTTAATTCGGATTTTATCCATAAAATTATTTCCTTTATATTATAATTTGGCATCATTCTCCAAATTTAAAAAAAATACACATGGCTTGTATCTCGAACGAAAAATATATGAACAGATGTATTCAACTGGCTTTGAATGGGAAGGGTAACACAAGCCCAAATCCTATGGTTGGTTGCGTAATAGTTCACAACGATATTATTATTGGCGAAGGATTTCATCGCAGAGCAGGTGAACCTCATGCTGAAGTAAATGCTATAAATAATGTTAAAAACAAGGATCTGTTAAAGGAATCGACCTTGTATGTAAATCTGGAGCCGTGTTCACATTTTGGAAAAACACCACCATGCGCCAATCTTATTGTTGATCTCAAAATTCCAAATGTTGTTATAGGTACTAAAGATACTGCAGCTCATGTTTCGGGAAAGGGAATAGAGATTCTAAAGAATGCCGGACGCAGAGTTCTTGTAGGTGTTTTAGAGAAAGAATCGCGCGAGTTGAACAAACGATTTTTTACTTTTCACGAAAAGCAACGACCTTATATAATTCTTAAATGGGCCGAGACAAAAGATGGATTTATTGATATCGACAAAAAAAATAAAATCGTAACAGCCCCAACCTGGATAACAAACCAGTTATCGAAAACCCTGGTTCATAAATGGCGAGCCGAAGAAGATGCAATCTTAATAGGCACCAATACCGTTTGTAGTGACAATCCAAGCTTAACAACCCGCGAATGGTTTGGGAAAAACCCGCTACGTATCGTTTTGGATCCTGATTTTCGATTGAAGAGAGATTTTAATGTTTTTAATAATGAGGCCGAAACCTTATTAATTACTGATATAAATTGTAAAAATCAGAAGAAAAATGAGTTAAACAGTAAAATTGGTACTGAATTTGTTAATTTTTCTTCGGATTTTATAAACCAACTTAACTCAATATTCGTAAAATATAAGTTACAATCAATAATTATCGAAGGGGGTGCAAAAACCCATCAATATTTTATCGACAATGATTACTGGGATGAGGCAAGAGTTTTTATTGGTGATAAATTATTTGGAACAGGTATAAAAGCACCTTTTCTTAGCAAGGTAGCCGCTAGTGATGAAAAACTTGGAAATAGTAAACTTTTTTTGTTTTTTAACAGCTAACTATTTTTAAAATTAGTAAATTGGGAGGTAATAAAATTTCGAAATATTATAAAGCTTTTGTATTTTTGATAAGAGTTTTGAATAAAATAGTAAAACAACATAAATTAAGTTCAACAATGAAAAAAATTAGATTTAATCAGACTTTAATCTTTACCCCAGTGCTACTTGTTTTATTTTCATTAGTGCAATGTAGCCCAAAGATGTATAATACGGGTAAAGATTTTGCAGCCGCAGGTAATTATCAGGATGCGATTGACCAATTTACAAAGCAAATCGAACTAAAACCTGAATTTACCGATGCATATATCGCAAGAGCCCAGTCTTACGAAAAGTTGGGAAATCTTACCGAAGCTGCAAACGACTACAAAAGAGCCACTACATTTGATGCAAAGAATGCTTCGAATTTTTATAATGCTGGCAGATTGTATTTTGATTTAAAAGATTATAACGAAGCAATATCTATGCTTTCTCGTGCAACATTACTCGATAAAAAGCATGTAAACGCTTACAAGTTAAAACTCAAGTCGAACATCGAACTCAAGGATTATGAAAAAGCCTTAAAGGAAAGTGATGCTATTCTTGCACTTGAGCAAAATCCAACAAATTATTACTGGCATGCATTTGTGCACGAGAAGCTTGGCAATTTTAATCAGGCTGAAACATTTCTGAGAAAATCGCTCGAGAAATCTCCCAATGCACTCGAAACAAATATTGCCCTTGCTGATGTATTGTATAAAGCCAAAAAGTACGATCAATCTCTTGAAAGTTGTAACAAAGCATTGCAACTCGACTCGAAAAGTACCGATGCTTTATGGATCAGAAGCAAGGTGTATCGAGAAAAAATAGATTATACAAAGGCTATTGAAGATTTATCACGAATAATTTATTTTTCACCCGATAACGAACAGGCATTTTTTAACAGAGGGTTATATAATCAGGAATATACTAAATATCAGGATGCAATAAATGATTTTAGTAAAGTGATTTCTATTAATCCCAAAAACGCCCAAGCTTATTATAACCGAGCAAAAAGCTATGAGCAAATTACTCAATACTCATATGCAATAGCTGATTATAAAACGTATGCTACTCTATCTGATGATAACAGCGCTGAAGCTAAATTAAGAATGGAAGAGGCAGATAAGAGATTATATGAGTTAAACCGTGAAACCACAAAACCAGTAATAGTTTTTACTCAAAATATGCAGTCTGATCCGACCAAAATTAATGTAATTGAAAACGCAACCACAGTTACACTTAAAGGTCAGATTAACGACCAAAGTAAAATACAATATGCTAAAGTTGATGATATTCCGGTTGTTTTCACCGAAGGTGGATTAAATAACGAATTCGAAGTTGCTATTGATGTTACCGGAAAAGAATCAGTTTCAGTTGCTGTTGCTGATATTTATAACAATATATTGGTAGCAAATTATACCTTAAACAGAACAGAGATTAATCCACCCCAAATTGCTCTTATAGCCCCATTTGCATCAACTACTGGGGAAATATATCTTTCAACAGATAATCGTAAATTATATGTTGAAGGCAGGGTAAGTGATGATAACTTTATTAAAAACATCATGGTTGATGATATGTCGGCAAGTTATCCGGTAAACTCAAAAAATCCCGAATTCTTTGCAACGATTGATATCGCCAATAAAAATAAATTTGTTGTTAAGGCCGAAGATATTTATGGAAATATCGCTGAACAAGAATTTATAATAAATCGTGAAGCGTTGGGTATTTCACAAGATAATCCAATGGGTAAAACCTGGGTTATTTTTATCGAAAATTCAAATTACCAAACATTTGCTAGTCTCGATGGCCCAATAAAAGATGTAAGTATGATGAAAGCAGCTTTGGCTAATTATAAAGTGCATAATATCATTCATAAAAAAGACATGACCAAAGAACAAATGGAGAAGTTCTTCTCTATTGAGTTACGCGATTTAGTAAGAAGCAATCAAGTTAACTCATTATTGGTTTGGTACGCTGGCCATGGTAAGTATATTAATCAGATCGGTTATTGGGTTCCAATTGATGCGAAGCGTGATGATGAATTTACATATTTCAATATCAGTGCATTAAAAGCTGCATTGCAGTCGTATTCACAATTTGTAACACATACATTGGTTATTACCGATGCTTGCGAATCAGGTCCAACGTTTTATCAGGCTATGCGTTCAACTCCTCAAGAAAGAGATTGCGGCAATTGGGAAGCTACAAAATTCAAGTCTTCACAAGTATTTTCTTCCGCAGGATATGAGCTGGCAGTTGACAACTCTCAATTTACAAGAACCTTTGCAAATGCCTTATCAAATAATCCGAATGCATGCTTACCAATCGAGAATATTGTTTCGAAAGTTACTGTTGCTGTAGCCAAAAGCGGAACACAAAAACCACAGTTTGGTAAAATTGATGGGTTAGCCGACGAAGGAGGAACATTCTTCTTTATTGCAAAAGATAAATAAAAAATTATGGTTCATAAAAATATTTTTACAGAAAATAAGAAAGTTATTCGCCTTGTGCGAATAGCTTTTTTTTATGCGGTATTCATTCTTTGTACTCAGAATCTATTTAGTCAGACTTATTATTTTGATTATTATGGAGTAAAAGAAGGCCTTGCACAATCAAAAGTTTATTCAGTGCTACAAGAAGACCAAGGTTACCTGTGGATTGGAACCGAAAGTGGTGCGACAAAATTTGATGGTGTAACATTTACCAATTATACCTCTCAAGAAGGTTTGGCAGAAGGAGGTATAAAAAGTATTTTCAGAGATTCGAATGGCTCTATCTGGATGGGGCATAAAAATGGGGGTATATCAATTGTAAAAAACGAAAAAATTGCTAAACATCCACTAAGCACATTCTTAAAAGGAGATGTATTAGGGTTTATTCAGGATGCTGATAATCAGTTATGGGTAATGACTCACGGTGATGGAGTGTTGCGAATCGAGAACCCCGACGAGTTAGATACATCTAAAATTATTTACGAACAATACAAAGGGAATAACCTGAGTGACAGAGTGTTTAGCGGAACCAAAGCTCTGAATGATACCCTATACTTTGTAACTGATGTAGGAATTAAGAAATATAATAAAGCTGAGAATTCGTTTTCAAATTACACGCTTAAAGGATTAACATCGTATTTTCTGATTACTGTAATGCATCAAGATAAAACAGGAGATATTTGGTTTGGAACTCATAATGGAGGTTTGTATAGGTTTGTTGCAAAAGAAAATAAATTTATTATTTACGACACACGCGATGGATTAGCCTATAACTGGATAACAACAATATCTGAAGATAGTAAAGGCATTATTTGGGTAGGAACCTGGGGTGGAGGGGTAACCAAATTTTCTGGAAACACAATAAAAACATTTAATAATCAAAATGGACTTGAGGATCATAAAATATATTGCATTAGTGAAGATATTGAAGGGAACATCCTTATAGGCACCAACGAACATGGGCTGGCAATTTTTAAAGGCGAGAAATTTGTTACCTATGATGGTTCGTTTGGTCTCGCAAATGAGCAAATATGGTCGGTACTGCAAGATAAAGCTGGAAAGTACTGGTTTGGATCCAATGAGGGATTGGCTGTTTATAATCCACAGAATAAGGTGTTAAGTAAGAAGCTGGAATTCTTTAATCAAAAAAACAACTCAATAGGAAACCAGATCCGGTTTCTGAAAAATGATAAAGACGGAAATATCTGGATAGGAACCAATGACAATGCAATAACGATGTTTGATTTTGCTTCAGGGCGTTTTGTGTACAATGCTGTTGTAAATAGGTATTTTAGCAGAAATTTCTCAGTTACAGCACTCGAAGTAGATAAGTTCAACCAATTGTGGGTTGGAACACTTGACGGGTTAATTTATTACGATATACGCAATAATAAAAGCCAGTTTCTTTCTCAGTATAATGGATTAAGCGGTTCTGATATTTCTACTCTTTATGCCGATTCAAAGGGACGACTCTGGGTTGGTGTTTCGAGTAAAGGATTAAATTATATTCAAGATACAACAATTAAACAAGTGCAAATTGAAGGGTTGCTTACTCCAAAATGTATTGTTGAGGATAAAGAAGGAAATATATGGATAGGGAGCAATAGTAGTGGTGTTTTTGTTTATAATGGCAAAGAAGTTATTCGAACTATAACCCAAAATGATGGGTTGTTGTCAAATCTTATTACTCAGTTAAATATTGATGACCTTGGAAATATTTATGTTGGAACAAGCCAAGGATTAAACAAAGTTGACAACAAAGGGAGAATACAAACATTTACCGAGCGAAGTGGCTTTACTGGGATAGAAGCAAAAGAAAATGCTACTGTTAAAGATAAGGACGGTAATTTATGGTTTGGGACTGTAAAAGGGGTAATTAAGTACAGTCCTCCCTTGGATGATAATAACCAGAGTGAGCCATTAACCCATATTGCAAGGTTAAGGGTTAATTTGAAAGATCGTGAATTAAATCAAAATCAGAAATTTAGCTACCGCGAAAATTCAATTATTTTCGACTACAATAGTATTTGCATTACTAATCCTGATGCAATTAAATACCAGATAATGCTCGAACCTGCGGATAAAGAATGGAGGCCAATTACCAATCAAACAATGGTTAATTATTCATCATTAGCTCCAGGCCAGTATGTTTTTAAAGTTAAAGCTATGAATAGTTCAGGTATTTGGAATTCTGAACCACAAACTTATTCCTTTACTATTTCGCCTCCGTTTTATAAAACCTGGTGGTTTATTACTGCAATGGTTCTTCTGGGTATTATAGGCATAATATCTTATATTAAAGTAAGAGAAAGAAATCTGATAAAAGAAAAACGAATTCTTGAGGATAAGGTAGAAGAACGAACCGCAGAAGTGGTTCAAAAAAGTCTTGAAATTGAAAAGAAAAACAAGGATATAACAGATAGTATTCGATATGCTAAGCGTATTCAAACTGCTGTACTTCCTCCAGAAATACCATTTGAAAACACTTTTGTATTTTATCGTCCAAAAGATATTGTAAGTGGCGACTTTTATTGGCTCGAAAACTTCAGCAATAAAGAGATGATAGCAGCTGTCGATTGCACTGGCCATGGTGTGCCTGGTGCATTTCTTTCTATTTTAGGCAACAGTATGCTTACAAAAATTGTACGCGAATACGGTATTCATAAACCTTCTGATATTCTCGACAGGCTGGATGTTGAATTGATTAATGCTTTGCATCAGAAAGGAGTACAGGGAGAACGAATCGTAAACGATGGTATGGATTTGGCGTTGATTTGCTATAACAAGGATACTCAGATTTTAGAATATGCAGGAGCCTACAACCCTCTGTTCCATATTAGAAACGGAGAGCTTGAAGAAATTAAAGCTGATAGATTCCCTATTGGTATGACTAATGCGTTGGAGGCTAAAAGGTTTACAAATCATGAGATAAAAGTCGAAAAGGGAGACTGCTTTTATATTTTTTCTGATGGGTATGCCGATCAGTTTGGTGGAACTGATGGAACTAAGTTGCGAAAGAAAAATATGAAAGACTTACTTGTATCCTTGCATGATCGATCAATGAAAGAGCAAGGACATGAGCTCGAAAAACACATTCTTGAATGGATGGGTACTTTTGAGCAAGTGGATGATATTGTTGTTATAGGTAGAGGATTTTAAAAAATAAAGGCTTGGAAAACCAAGCCTTTATTTTTATACTGCTGCAATTTGTATTGCCGATTCATCCCATTCGGGAGCAGTTTTAATAGCTTCAATAATTTCTTCTGGATGATTAACCGATGACCACATTTTGCGATGTTCTTCGCGCATAAATTTTTCATCAATCATTTTATCAAATAGCACAAATAGCTGATTGTAAAATCCGTCGGTATTTAAAAAAATAATAGGTTTTGTAAACTTACCAAGTCTTTTAAGGGTAATTACTTCCATCGTTTCTTCCAAAGTTCCAGATCCACCAGGAAGAATAATTATTGCATCAATATTTTCAATTAGTTTTTTCTTACGTTCGTGCATGTCACTTACAATCACTAAATCAGTAATACTCTTGTGGCCCCATTCCACATCCATCATAAATTCGGGAATAATACCGATTATTTTTCCTTTTAATTCAATTACTGTATCGGCTAGTTTACCCATTAAACCAACAGCACCGCCACCATAAACGGTAGTTATATTGTTTTCGACCATTACTCGGGCAATATTTTCTGCCACATCGAAATATTTTTTATCAACTTTGTGGCTTGAAGCACAAAATATACAAACTTTTGAAATCATAGGAATTTAAATTATTGCTGGTAAAGGTAAAAAAAGTTATAATAAAAAAGCCTTTCTTCGTAAGAAGAAAGGCTTTTTGTATTTACGTAATTTCTTATAGCTTATTCACTAGCAAAGTTAAGCTTGACTTAAGGTTTGATGCCTTATTTTTATGAATAATGCTCTTTTTTGCTAGTTTGTCGAGCAAAGCACTAACTTTTGGTAACATTTCTGTTGCTTCAGTTTTGTCTGTTGCAGCGCGTAATTTTTTTATCATATTACGAGTTGTACGAGCATAATATTTATTTTGAAGCTTAACAACCTCACTATGTCTTGTTCTTTTTATTGCCGATTTATGGTTTGCCATAATTCTTTTCTCCTTTTATAAGTTGTAGTCCGTAGGGGAATCGAACCCCTGTTACCAGGATGAAAACCTGACGTCCTAACCCCTAGACGAACGGACCAAATTCAAGTCTAAAACTTGGTGGTGCAAAAGTAAATGAATTTTTATTTTCTGCAAATATTTTTGTAAAATTTATTTAAAAAAATCACATTTTTGATTACTTCCTTCCAAAATCTCTTATGAATAATGAAGATGTCTTACTATCTGGCAATCATTTTTTGTGCAAACGTAAACAAATCAATTCCTGAAAAATTTCCACTACTCATAAAAAGCACAATACTGTTATTTATCCTTAAATCCGCAAACAATTAATTAAAAAAATAAGTTAAAGCACTGTTTAATATTATTTTAAACAGTGCTTTGTAAATAAAGTTTTATCACTTATTTTTATGATGCCTAACAAAAAAACAAGATAAA
>JBFXEQ010000024.1:0-40366 GCA_050179935.1 Bacteroidales bacterium
ATCTTGTTTTTTTGTTATACATCATAAAAATAAGTGATAAAACTTTATTTACAAAGCACTGTTTAAAATAATATTAAACAGTGCTTTAACTTATTTTTTTAATTAATTGTTTGCGGATTTAAGGTAAACTAAAAATAATAAGTTTTTTAATACCTTATATTTGGTATTATTTTAATTTTAAGATCCCTATTTGAGAATTTCATTAATGATTTACCTATTTTTGTATTGGAGAAATGCCGGAGTGGTCGAACGGGGCGGTCTCGAAAACCGTTGTCCGCCAACTGGCGGACCGGGGGTTCGAATCCCTCTTTCTCCGCCAAATGAATAATCATCCCGCTGTAAAGCGGGATTTTTATTTTAGCCCCTCAACTTTTCAACCTGATTCCTGATCACTTATTCATTCGCAATTTCCCAAACATTCAGGAAAGTAAGCTTAATTATATCAATCATCTTGTTCCAGTTTATATCGTCAGTCTCGTCGGTTGGTGTGTGATAATCGGTTGGAAATCCAGCCATAAAATACATAATAGGCACATTTTTAGTTGAGAATGATGAATGATCGCTTCCTCCACGAGGATTTTCTGATGGACGATAGATCATATCAAGATTGATTTTATATTCTTCAATGTTTTTCTTCGAAATAGATTCAAATTTTTCAGATGATTTTGTATAAACCATTCTGGCTTGATTTTTAAGTGTATCGTTCTGAGAATCTTTGCTGATCATATCATAATTAACGTATAGCTTTATTTTTTCGATTGAACCACCATAAGGATTCTGAGCAAAAAATTCAGATCCTAACAAACCTCTCTCTTCGCCAGTCCAGGCAGCAAACACAATGGTCTTTTTAGGTTTAACACCAGATGCAGCAAAGGCTTTTGCTAGCATCCAAACGCCAACAGTTCCCGATGCGTTATCATCGGCTCCGTTCCAGATAAAACCATTGTCAATTCCCAGATGATCGTAATGGCCTCCAATTACAATTATTTCATCTTTGTTCTCCCCTTCAATAACACCCAATACATTACGGGTATTTATCAACTCGCGCTTACTCTTGGTGCTTACTTTTAGGTTTTTTTCCTTAATTATTTTCGACTCTGGTTTTAGTGTGTTACCAACTCTATTCTCGAAATCTGCAATATTTATTCCTGAATTTTCCAGAATTAGGTTCATCATTGCATTAGATGCATTTATTCTTAGTGGCTCTGTTTTAATACTATCAGTTTTTATTTCCAATGGGTATTGATATAATGGAGGAAAGGGTTTCTCGTTCTTCGATAAGTCAATTTCATTTGTAGCCCACGATTTAATATTACTATTGGGAACAAGGTTTATAATTGCCAACGCACCTTTTTCTTTGGCCTTACTATTTTTGTTTCTTTCAACAGAGTAATCGTTTGTTGTTTTAGATGAGAATTTCTTATACCCTTCCGAGTCTTTGTCTCGATATCCGGGGAAACCATATAATCGTATTATAATCTTGTTTTTAATATCTATTCCCTTATAATCATCATAACCTGTTTTTTCGTCAGTAAAACCATATCCAACAAAAACAATGGGTGCAATAAAATCTGTAGAGATTGGATTAGATGAAATGATATAATCTACATTTTCCTGAAATATTATTGAGTATGAACTTGTTGATAGGCTTACCTCTGAGTTGGTTTCCAGATATTTAATCATTGGGACATTCTGGAAATAAGAAGTTAGCTCTTCGGGTTTTAAGCCGCTCCATCGCTGTTCACGAGTTAGTTGAGTAATTTCTTTATCACCGGCAGGTGCAATTCCCATAAATTTAAGCATGCTGGCCAAATAATCACCGGCCATAAATTCACCTTTTTCTCCTGTTGCACGCCCTTCCATTCAGTCGGATGAAAGAAACTCAAGCTGAGCTTTTAAAGATTCTTTGTCTATGGCATCAAGGCCTTTTTGTTTGGCCTCGTTTTGTCCAATTGCCGGATTCGAACTGAAAATAGTTATTAGCACAATTGATAAAAATAAGAAATTCGATTTCATAGATTTAGAGTTAGGGTTTATGTTTATTGACTAATTGTGTCTTAAAAAGTTTAAAAAAATTACGAAATCATAATTCAAAGAGTACATAGTTGGTTAAAAATGAACAGTAAAAAAGGAGTTTGCCTTAGTAAAAGAGATGATTTTATGAATCTGCTAAATAAATGAAAATCAGTTATGAAATTAGGGTATGGGATCAAATAGTTACTTATTCTGGTGGTTTGGGGATCATAAATTCTAAAAATTATGTATCTGAGGGATTTTTTTAAAACAATACATTGTGCACTTAAAATTTTCGAAACATAATTTAATGCTATGGATTATTTAAATTCAGTAATTACCGGAACAGGAAGCTATATTCCAACCCAAAAAATTGAAAACAATCAGTTTGTTAAAAATACATTTTTTGAAAAAGATAATACCCCAATTGATAGTCCGGGCGAAGAAATAGTTAGTAAGTTTAAAGATATAACAGGTATTTCAGAACGCCGATGGGTTACCGAAGATCAGCGTAATTCTGATATTGCTACCATTGCTGCAGAAGAAGCAATCATAAGTGCCGGAATAGATAGAGAAACAATAGACCAGATAATTGTGGCGCATAATTTTGGTGATGTGTTAAAAGATACCATTCAAACCGATCTCCTACCTTGTCTTGGAGCAAGGATAAAGCATCTGCTTGGTATTAAAAATCCACAGTGTGTTGCATACGATATTATTTTTGGTTGTCCTGGATGGATTCAGGGAGTTATTCAGGCCGATGCATATATTCGTTCGGGCTTGGCTAAGCGCTGTTTGGTTATTGGCTCCGAAACATTGTCGCGTGTAGTTGATAAATACGATCGCGATACCATGATTTTTTCTGATGGAGCGGGAGCAGCTATTGTCGAAGGTATTATAGAAAAAGAAAAACGTGGAGTACTATCATCAGCAACAGTTACAGATACATTGGAAGAAGCATATTATTTGTATCTGGGCAAATCGAATGCTCCCGAAAGCAATCCGAATATTCGCTATATAAAAATGCATGGACGCAAGATTTATGAGTATTCGCTAAATAATGTACCACAAGCAATGAAAGTTGCGCTGGATAAATCGGGGATTCCGATCGAAGAGGTAAAAAAAGTGTTGCTTCACCAGGCAAACGAAAAAATGGACGAAGCCATTGTGCAACGATTCTTTAGGTTATTTAAAATAAAAGCTGAAATACCAGAGGTTATGCCAATGAGTATTCATGAACTTGGAAATAGTTCTGTTGCTACTGTTCCTACATTATATGATATGATTTTAAAAGGTAAATTAAGCAATCATAGAATTAGCTCCGGAGATGTTTTTGTTTTTGCCTCCGTAGGTGCCGGAATGAATATTAATGCAATTGTTTACCGGCAATAAAAAATTCCTTTAAACTATAAAACTTGAATTTGACCTAAGAAAGGTAAATTTACTGGACAGTTATTTTTTTTGCACCTTAGGTGCTAAATATTTGTAGCAAAAATGGATAAATGATGAGAGTGCACCAATCAAAAACCTTGCAAAATGTAATTCTGCTATTTGGTGCGCAAATTACCTATCATGATTTTAAATAGAATAAGCCTTTGTACAATTGCGTATCCATACAAGATTCTATCTTTTTTCATCATTCTTACTGACACGCATTCTTAATTCCTAATCATTTGCTACAAATATCTAATCCCTCCGGGATTATAAAAAAATCTTATGCCTCAAATAACCGGCTTTATCATTATAGTAAAAAATATAGTTTCAACGCATAAAACATCAGAATTTATTTGTAATAAACCTGAATTATATCGAACTCACTTTATTATAAGATTTAATAATCTTTTTATTTTCTTAATCTTATGGCTACTAATAATATAATCTTTGTAATAGAAATTACTGATTTTAATAGTTGTCTTACTATTTATTTATGAATTTTTTTAGTCGTTAAATTTGCAAGAGTTCTTCCTAAAGCAACCTATTAATATTTCTCTGCAAATTATTTGTTTTCATGCCAAACCAAGGCCGCAGCTCCTAAAATTGCTGCATCATTTTCGGGTAAGGATGATGGTTTTATCTCTACTTTATTTTTAAATATTACAAGCAGATAGTCTTCCATATAGGCTTTTGTTGGCTTAAAAATAAGGTCGCCTGCATTGGCTAATCCGCCAAACAGAAAGATTGCTTCAGGGCTTGTTATGGCAACTGTATTTGCAAGCATTAATCCCAGAATTTTAGCAGTAAAATCAAAAGCTTTGAGTGCAATAGAATCATTTTCGAGAGCTGCTTTATAGATTTTCTCTGAAGTTATTTCATCGATGTTAAATTTCCTGAGCACACTTGGTTCATTTGTCTTTTCAAGCGCTTCTTTTACAGTTCTTACTATTCCGGTAGCCGAAGCATAGGTTTCGAGACAACCTTTTCGTCCACATCCGCATAAACGACCATTTGGATCAACAATGGCATGCCCAAGTTCACCCGCAAACCCATCATGACCTAAAATAAGTTGTCCATTGGCGAAAAAGCCACTGCCTAAACCTGTTCCAAGAGTAACCATAAAAAAATCGCGCATATGCTTGGCTCCGCCATAAATTTTCTCACCCATGGCTGCAGCATTGGCATCGTTGGTTAGATAAGTGGGTACACAAATTTTTTCGCGTAATAAATCAGCCAGTGGAATAATTCCTTTCCATTTTAAGTTGGGTGCAAATTCAATGGTTCCTTTGTAGTAATTTCCGTTTGGTGCTCCAATACCTACTCCAGTAAGTTTAAAATCCTCACGGTTTAATCCTTTTAGTGAGTGGTTTATGCGTGCCGATAAGTAATCAACAAAACTTTGTACTTCCTCAAATTCTTTTATCGGGAATGATTCTTTGAGTTTTACCAATCCATCTTCGGTTACTAATCCGTACGAAACATTTGTTCCACCTATGTCAATTCCAATGGCTAATCGTTGCATTTAATTAAGTTTTAGATGATCTCAAAATTGCGAAAAAAACAATTTATTGCAAAGCCTTCTTCGGAATATATCCTTTCCATCCGTAAAACACTAAATAGGCATAACAGAATATAGGTATAAAGAATGACAGATGATAACCATTCAACGAATCTGCCACAGCACCTTGTAACACAGGAATAATAGCTCCTCCAAGAATCATCATCACAAGTAAAGATGAACCCTGGGCAGTATCTTTTCCGAGATCTTTTATTGCCAGTGTAAAAATGTTCGACCACATAATGGAGTTAAATAATCCGATACCGATAATTGTCCACAATGCAACAGCTCCATTGGTTACTAACGTTGTAGTTAATAAACCAATGACAATAAATGCAAATATGGCAAGTGTCCTGCCGGGTAATGATTTTCCAATAATAAAACCAATATAGTTTAGAGCAAGAAAAATAAGAAATGGTGTAATTCGGCTAAATTCAAATTGATAACCGCTCTCTACATAAATTATTCCATAAATTAAGAAAAAGGTAAGTATTGATGTAGCAAGCATGAGCAAATATTTCTTTAGTTTTTGGATTTCGCTTAACGAGATAGCTCCCAAAAATCTGCCGATCATTGCGCCACCCCAATAAAAAGCAAGGAAGTTTTTGGCCTCCATTTCAGGATATCCCAATAGCTCACCCGCATAATTTATAAATGAACTTCCGATACTTACTTCGGCACCAACATACATGAATATTGCTATTCCACCTAAAACCAAATGACTGTGTTTTAAAGCTCCAGCTCCTTTTTCAATGTTTGATGAGCTGGTAAATTTTGGAAGTTTTGTAAATCTGAAAAGTATAGCAAGTGCAATAAATAATCCGGCAAAAATCAAATAGGGGAGTTGCACTCCTAAGGCTGATAATGGTTCTCCACTATCGGTTAAAACCGCTGTGCCGTGCTGATTGATTAATGGTGTTCCCATTTTGGCAAAATAATGAAATACCAAATACCCGCCAATGATTGGAGCTATGGTTGTTCCGAGTGAATTGAATGCCTGAGATAAGTTCAAACGACTTGATGCTGTTTCAGGTGGACCCAATAATGCAACATAAGGGTTTGCGGCAATCTGCAATAATGTAAAACCAAGCGCAAGAATAAACAATGCTGCTAAAAACAAACCAAACAGTTGTTGTTCAGCAGCCGGATAAAATAATAAACAGGCAAAAGCAGAAATAAGTAATCCCCAGATTATACCATTTTTATACCCGATTCTAGAAATAGGATCTCCTTTACGGGCAGAAATAATAAAGTAAATGAGCGAACCTACAAAGTATGCAGTAAAAAATGCAAATTGTACCATCATCGATTGAAATCGATCCAATTCAAACATCTTTCGAAAAAATGGAATTAGAATATCGTTCATGCAGGTAATAAATCCCCACATAAAGAACAAACTGGTAAGCACAATAAGTGCACTGGTGTAATTCTGTTTATGAGTTGTCATGGAGTTACAGGTTAATCAAAAATTGATAGATATTTTTAATAAAAGACAATAAAAATACACTTTTTTTTAATTGTATGAAGTTAGTAAGAGATTAAGAATTGCAAACCTAAAGTGAATTTTCCTGTGCCCTTCTTTTTTCTAAGTCTGATTGCATTATATCACATGTTTTTTTATCAATCTTATAAAAGATCATAAACAATGCGCACGACATGTATAAAATACCAGGAATGATGGAAACCAGTAATTTGATTCCGGTAATGGCAGTATCGTTTTGTAACACATTAGGTATAAAACCCGAGAAAGCTAAGATCCAACCGGCGATAGCGGCACCAATTCCCCAACCTGCTTTTTGTGCAAATACGGCTGCCGAAAAATACAATCCTGTTGCGCGTCGACCAGTTGTCCATTCGCCATAATCTGCTGAATCTGCTATCATTGTCCAAAGCAACGGAACAGCAGGTGCATAAGCCATTTTTGCAATGATATTAAAAATATAAATGGTTTTAAGATCATTAATACCAGCAATATAGATGAGCATAAAAAACAGACCTGAAATTAATGAACTTCCTATAAATACGTTTCTGTTTCCAAACTTTTGGGCCAATGGTTTTGATAAAGGCAAAGCCACAATCAGGGCAACGGTTCCAATTACATTGAAAAGCTGGACATTATTTTCGCGACCTAAATAATATTTGAAGTAATATGCAATGGCTGCATTTTGCATGGCAAACATGATAAAAGAAATAATTCCTACAATTGCAAGTATGATCCATGCTTTATTCTGAAAAAGGTTTTTTACATCTTCTTTGAGTGAATTTACCTGAGTTTTTGGTGGCTGAACCCGCTCTTTGGTAGTTTTAAAAGTGATGAAAAAGAAAATCAAACTTAAACCGGCAAACAATAAAACGGTATATTGAAAACCTTGTTCTTTATCGCCATGTCCAAAAAAAGTAGCCAGTGTAAGTGCCAAACCGGTTACAATAAATTGCCCTGTAAATCCGGCAATAAACCTATACGTATTCAACCCTGCCCTTTCGTATGTATCGTCAGTCATTACTGCGCCCAGAGCAGAATAAGGAAGGTTTATAGTTGCATAAGCAGTCATTAAAAGTACGTAGGTAGCACCTGCATAAATAAGTTTGCCTATTTCGCCAAAGTTTGGTGTGGTAAAGGTCAGAACTGCCAGGATGGCGTAAGGAATGGCACCGAATAAAATGTATGGGCGGAATTTACCCCATCGAGTTTTGGTTCTATCAGAAACGACCCCAATAAGTGGATCAATAGCCATATCCCAAAAACGAGCAATTAGCATGATTGTACCAGCAGCAGCAGCTGATATTCCATAAACATCAGTATAAAAGAACAAAAGCCAGAAACCAACCATATCCCACACAAAGTGCGATGCTGTGTCGCCAAGACCGTAACCAATTTTTTCTTTAATCGATAATTTTGTCGTTGTATTACTCATTTTTTCCGGTTTAATGAAGTTTATTAATATCGATAATCTTTATTTCTGCTCGAGTAGATGTATATAAAGCTCACTCATTACTTTTTTGGGTTTTCTGTCGGTTGTAAATAAGCCCCAGTGTTTTTCAGCTCCTAACATATTGCCGGGATCACCTTTCCATTCTTCATCAAATACTTCGAAAATGAAGGTTGTAATATTCATTTCTTTAGCGAAAGAAACCATCTCATTATAATATTGTAATTGTTTTTCTTCGCTTGCACGATCTCCAAACTCTGATGATATTGTTGCCCAGCCTGCTTCACTTATTACAATTTTTGAATCGGGTAATGCATTGCGAACTTCCAAAAGGTTTTCGATGGTATAGGACATTCCCTCATCAATATCTTTATTTTCCCAAACCGGATAAACATGAACAGCAATAAAATCAAGTTCCTTTGAAAGGGCCAAGCCTTGTTCTGCCCACCATTTATAATTTTCTGCAACAGTTATCGGTTGATTTGTGGATTTTTTTACCTGTTTAACATACGAAATGATGGTATCAACATCAACCAGATGGTCGGTCCAGTTTACAAGTGCTTCGTTACCAACATTAACTGCAACAACAATTTCGGGATACTCATTGGCTAATCGAATGCCATTATTTATTTCTTGTAAATTGAGTGTTTTATTGTTTCTGAGTGTTTCTTCGGGTATTGAATCCAGCCATTCACAATTCTTGTGGTTGCTTAATTCGGCACTAAGCCAGATACCCAGCATCACCTTAATGTTTATGTCGTTTTCTTTAATGACATTAAGCACCATTTCTGAGTTTATGCCGCTGTCGTATAATCTGATGAGGTTAAAGTTCGAATTATAGGAAAGTATTGAAAGATCCTCAAGTATCTCTTCATACGTTGGATTGATGGCTCCATCGCCCCGATCGGGATGCTGCCCGTTTCTGAAACCTGAATAGCAAACAGCATTGGAAAATCCTGCTAATAAATTTTCTTCTGTTTGTTTAAGAGCTTGTGATTTTTGAATTAAATCTGCTGAAATATTCTTATTTGCATTTTCTTTTTGATTACATGCAAAAAAACTAATTGTACCTAAACAAAAAATCAAAACCGTGTATCGTAATGCCATTTTAAAGTGTTTTTTTATATGGTTTTTAATATTATTGTACGTTTATATAAAAAAAATTGCAGATGATTTTCTTCATGTGCCCCATCCCTAAAGGGTGTGAAGAAAATCAATTTGCTCCCTTTAGGGACTTGGGGCAAACAAATTGATTTTTGATTTATTTATACAATATTTTTGATAAATAATGGACATACAGATTTTTAATTAGAATCATATTTCTTAACAGTTACTTCAATTAATTCCAATTCGTTATTACGATTAAAAATATGGCTGCTTATTTCCTTATTAAGTTTGTTACCCTGGAAAGCCTCTTTGTTGCCATTTCTGAATGTGACCGATATCTTATTTTCGTCAGAAAAAGTCACAATTATGGGTGTCTGGCAAAAGGTCAACGCGATTTGCTTTTGCTTTAATAAGATTTTACTTTGTTTGCCATTCAGGGTGAAATACTCAAATTCTTTGTTATCGTTTAGTATTTCATTGTCGTTTAAAAGCATTGTATTAAAATTAATCTCTCCATCTTTTATTCTGATTCCCAGTTCGCCAATTCGTGAAATAACATCTTCTTTAACCTGCCCTGTTAGTCCGGGTTGTTTAACTCCGGATTTCGCAGGGGTATGCGAATAAGCATCGGTAGGAAATGCTCCATACAAATCAGGTGATTTGTACAAACCAATTCCTGCTTTTATTTCGTAATAATGATCTTTAATCTTGTTTATGGTTTGTATATCAGCAGCCTGATCGACAGCCATAAAGAAACATTCCTGTGTTGCCAGTAGTAATTTTGAAACCATATGCCAGTAAATGGACCCAAGGCCCTCGTAACCATAAAATGCTCCGGATCTTCCTGTAAAGGATTTGTGATCAAACATTTCTTCATAGATTTCGAGTATCCTTTCTTTTTCGCCATCTATCAAATGACTAAATTCGCCATATCTTAGGTTGTCTAAGGCGTGGTCCAGAATATCAGCATTTCGAAAAGCAGCATTAAAATGATAATTTCCTGTATTATCAACCTTAATTATGGATGTAACTCCCTGTTCTATTAATTTCATTAACAAGGTTGATTCTTTTACTTTTTCAGATGGAATTACATTCTTTTCCGTAAATTTTGGATGCTGCCTGTCCGGATAAAGCATATAGCTGTACTGATCATCTCTGAACATTTTGCTGCTTTTTAACGAATCCAATACTTCAAGGCTTTCCTTAGGTGATAAAAATCCGGCACTTAATATAGCAACTTGTCCTTCGAGCATCTCATACAAATGTCGAATAGAGATTTTGTCATTTTTTATGGAAATCAAATTATAAGCATGGTACAAACCATCATTGCGCTTATTAATTTTTATTGAATGATCGATGTATTGTAGACAAAGCTTCGTAAATTTCAATAAATCATCAACTTTTACAGGTTTCTTTTCACCCGTAAAGGAATACATGTAAATATCATTCCTGTATTTTGAATGTGCATTACCCAGAAAATTGATGAATCTGTATCGGTCATTATCCGAAAAATCAACATTAATCAAATTGGAATTTTCGTTCAGGAATTCAGAAATACTATAAAATAATGTTGCTACTTTCTCTGATATATTAATCTCGATAACAGTTACGGTGCTAAATTTATCTTCCCAGAATTTTAAAAACCTGCGTAAATAATAAAGTGTAACCATCGAAGTTCCATTACCAACCAATGCATTGTTGGCATCGTTCCATTCGGGGCGCTGCGTATTAAGCCAGATACCAGCTTCGGGAATAAAGTTGCTTAGTTTTGAAAGCAGTGTTACAAGGATTTTTTCTGTAAGATTAACCCTGTAAATATGATCCGTTTTTCCCCGTTTTACTAGTTTTGCATCAGCACCCAAATAGTCAACCTCGCTTTTTATCTGTGTATTTAATTCTTCATTAAATAATATAGTGTTTTTTGGATTTTTTATTATTTCATCAAATGACTTGATTTTGTAAGGAACATTTGCATAAGTAAAAATCTCATTAACAAGGAAATCGTCGAGTCTTCCGGGATGAAAATTATTCGATATTTCAAGCAGTTTCTGAAGGTAAATGATTTGATGATCGCCCCAATATCCGATATAAGCCCATGGATCTTTTGGATCAGGGCATTCCCAATCGATTCCATTTCGCATTACCCGGTAAGGGTTATAGCCATCAATGGTTGAGGCATTTACAAATTTGCAAATCATACTTTCAACAAACTCGGGGAATGAGTAGCTTAATGCTTCCCAGTTTTGAAAAATATCGCGCCAGTTACCTTCGTAATTGTATTTTACTGAGCCATCGTCGTTTTTAGTCTCTATTGAAAAAATATTCCAGGGGCGACTTGGATCGCCATGTCTTCTGCTAAAAGTAAGTGGTAAATATTCATACGTTATTCGCAGCAAATTGGCATTGCCTGTTTCTTTTGCCAATTTAATAAGGTCGGCAAAAACTATTTTTTCCGGAATCTGGTTAAGCCAGTAACCAAACTCCTTACTTATCAACCGGTTTATTTGTTTTAGGTAGTTTTTGTAATCAGATGTTTCAATGAAATAGTTATTGACGAAAACGCCGCCACGCATAATATTATACATTGTATTTGAATAATGACGGGCATAGCACAAATCGGTGTTTGTCATCTGAAAACCATCAGCAAACGAAACCATCTTTTTAAGACTTGCAGTTCCCTTATTAATATCAGAATTAACAAGCTCTTCAAGCTGATTGTTTTCGATTAAAAGATGATTTAGATTAGCAACAGAAGTACTATCCTGGTTAATGTCGGCAACCAGCATCCATTTTTTTTCTTCGTTTTTCTGCAACCTTATTTCTGAATTAACGAAATAAGCTCCCCGGCGTGCCCGGATATCTGTTTCTTTTTCAATTGTTTGGCCCTGTTTAAAGGCCTCAATCTGATTTATTGATATAAGGATTTTTGGATGATCAAATCCACTTGACCAGACTGTTGTTGCACTTAACGATTCGCTTGGCTCAGCCCTGTCGACCGGAATTGAACTCAGCGTAAATAAACCAAGATTGCTTTCGGTTATCAGTTCGTTCTTTTTATATGCATCGAGCAGGTTGCTATATTCATTTTGAAAACTGAAACCAATGCCGGAGGGCAGAATATTCTTCAAACCATCAATAATTTCTATGGTAAGGTTAGATTCACTCTGATTTACAATTTTTGATTTCTTGATAAATCCGAACCTCTCGCTATTGCTCCAGCTATACAGAAATTTAATTTCGAGATCGTGATTTATTTCTTCGAAGATGATTTTATTACCGTAAATACTTTTAAATATATTTCTTTCAATAGAGTACAGCTCTTCAGATTCTTTAGAAAAAGGTTCCCATAAGAAATTTTTGTTGTTTTTTTCAGCAAGGATGTAAGTACTGCTTCCGGTTTTTCCTTTGTAGTCGTGTATTTTATCAACAGTATAGTATGGAAAAATGGCATTATCTCTGCTCTTTCTGCCAGCGCTTAATGCACCGTTACTTGAAATAAACATCCAATGGTTCGAATTACTGATTACACTTACAAAGAAATCAGGCATCTGATCAAAATTGGAGATTTTATAATACTTTTCTCCTTCGATCTCAACAAAATAACCTTCAACTTTCTTTTTGGGAGATTTTAATAAGGTATTTCCGATGTATATCTCTTTCTTTTTCATAATCTCAGCAGCAAATAATTCTGAAACAAACCAGAGTTTAATGTATGTTTTTATTTAACAAAGAATGGAATATTGGCTGTTGCCACTTTGTTTTTATTATCAGTAATATAAACAAATAATCGAAATGCACCTTTTTCATCAGGTGTTTTTAGTTCAATTTTGCTTCTGTTAAAGTTAGTTATTAAACCTGTAAGACTTGCAGGCTTGCTTTCATAATCACCGCCAACACCTAAATCGGTACTTTCGTACAAAATCTCCCACTTGTATGTTAATGAATCGTTTTCAAAATTAGAAGCAAATACTTCTGCATTGTAGGTTTGAGATTTTTCAAGTATAACACTATGAAATGCAGTTAAACCGTTTAATCGTACTGAATCAAGTTGAGGGGCTCTGTTTTTTGGCCATTCTTTTTTCCAGATATAATGCATTGCATCGATTGTTTCAGTTGGATTTCCATCTTCGGTAAATAAACCATACCAGGTTGGTGTGCGCTCTTGTTTCTGTCCCCAGTAAAAAACATAAGAACCTAAACAATGCACTGAGTCTGATTCGATAGCAGCCCTGTATCTGTGAATGTACGATTCGGCTTTTTCTTTGGATGTTTGTTCAATCGGGGCCTTCCATGATGTTGTCGCCGTTTCCCAATGTCCTGTTGCGCCCCATTCCGTCACAATATAAGGACCATTATATCCGCTCTCTTTTATTCTTGCCTGTAGGTTTGGTAAGTCGCCATACATCTGAATACTTAAAAAATCAAGGCCGGGACAACGTTTCGCAATTTCTTCAACATCGTATTTTTTTATTCCTGCTAACATTGTTGTGGTAGGATGGTTGGGATCAATCTCCTTAATCATTTTGGCGATCTGATTTACTGCATCCCAAACTTTTGGATTACTGTAATTTAGATTTAATTCGTTTCCAAGTCCCCATACAAGTAATGCAGGATGATCTTTGTACTTCAACACTTCGCCTTTTAAGTATTCAAATTGTTTTTTTACTGCTATGGTATCGTTGTAATCAAAGCCTTGTCTTTCTTTCTTAAGATCTAAGCCTAACGTAACCGTAAGATTATATTTTAACGCAAGATCAAGAAATTCATCAGCAGTATATTTATCGGTAATGGTGCTCCATGCTCTGCAGGAGTTAGCACCATTTTCAGCCAAGATAGGGATTTTCTCAATTTCAGTTCCTGCACCTATTATAAAATAGGGTTTTCCATCGCGCAGAAGTTTGTAATTTCCATCCTGTTCAATTAATTCAACCTTAATTGGACTCATTTCTATGCTACCATTCTTTTGATTGTCTGAATTTACGCAAGACAGAATGCTAAGAGTAGTAAGTAATAGTATATATTTTAACATGTTTATTTTTATTAGCTTTTTACTAAAATTTTTTCCAGTTCTTCAAGAGATTTTCCCTTGGTTTCGGGTAAATATTTTTTTAATATGATCAAACCAATTACAGCGAAACCGCCATAGATAAAGAAAGTGTTTGAGTTGCCAACATTGGCTAGTTCCCATGGAAATACTAATTGCACAACAAAGCTGAATGCCGAGTTAATTGTGCCGGCAAAAGAAATAGCCAAACCTCTTAATCGATTGGGGAATAACTCCGAAAATAAAACCCACATTACAGGTCCTAACGAACATGCAAAGGATGCAACAAAACCAATAATACCTATGAGAACCAGCATCGAATTAATATCAATAGAATTGGTAATAAGAACAGTTTCCTGTTCTTTGTTTAGCTCATTGCCAAAAACAGTTCGTATTTCTTTTCTAAATTCAATATCACTTTTAAAGCTTTTGTTTTCAAATTGATATATTTTTTCATTTTGGATAACTTCGTTGAGAGTACTTATTTTTTCTGAATCGAGCTTGTAGGAAGCTGTTTTAAATGCCATACCGATAACGAACATAGAAATAATTATTCCTGAAATTCCAATCATAAGTAATGGTTTTCTACCTAATTTATCGATGAGCCAGATAGCGACGATGGTAAAAACAAGATTGGTTAATCCAACCAGAATTGCCTGCGAGAATGAAGCATCCAAACCAACACCCGATTGTTCAAAAATCATCGGTGCATAAAAGAATACAGCATTTATTCCGGTTATTTGTTGCGTAATTGCAATAACAATTCCGATAATCATTACCAGTTTCATGGCTGGTTTAAACAGTTCTTTTATGTGAGTCTTTTCTTTTTTGGAATCATTCTGTAAGCTTTCTTTTATTGCTTTAAATTCCTGCAGTGCTATTTCTTCGCCACTCGCTTTCTTCATTATTACCAATGCTTTGTCATCAAAACCTTTTAAAGCGAGCCAACGAGGACTTCGGGGTACAAAAAACAAGCAAACAAAATAAAACAGAGCTGGTAAAAACTCCACTCCAAGCATGTAACGCCATGCCTGAGAATCTATTTGCAATGTTTTTACCCAACTCGATTCCGAATTAGTTAGTTTTAGAATTATAAAATTTGAAAAGAAAGCTACGGAAATACCAATAACAATGTTTAACTGATTGAATGAAACCAATCTGCCTCTTATATTTGGTGGAGATATTTCGGCGATATACATCGGTGCAATAATTAATGATATTCCAACGCCAATACCACCAACCATTCGTGCAATTATAAAGAACCAGAATTCTGTTGCCATTGCTGATGTAATTGCAGATAGCGCATAAAGTATTGCAGCATAGGTTAATATTTTTTTTCTCCCTATTCGATCGCTAATCGGACCCGCTACAAACATGGTAAGTGTTGCGGTTAATGTTAAACATGCAACAGCCCATCCCAATTGTATTTTTGATAATTCAAAATAAGGTTCGATAAAACGAACAACACCAGAAATAACAGACGCATCAAAACCCATTAAAAATCCACCAAGAGCTACAATAAAAGCTACCCGAATTACATATGCTTTTTTCATTTTTTATTGTCTTTTATTTAGTTTCTCAACTCAAACTTTGCTGTTAACGTTGCTTTTGAACTATTGCCTAACCACACCTGAAAGGAACCTTCTTCAATAACCCATTCTTTTCCATTATGAAATTCAAAATCGGAAGGATATAAGGTGAATTCAATTGTTTTTTCTTCGCCCGGATTAAGCTTAATGCGTTGAAAACGTTTAAGCTCCTTAACAGGACGCACGATGCTTCCAACCAAATCGCGAACATATAGTTGGGCAACATCTTCAGCCACAAAATCACCTATGTTTTTTATTTTTGCAGTTACAATCAATGAATCATGCATTGAAAAAACTTCTTTCGAAAGTTTTATATCAGAATACTCAAATTTGGTGTAAGACAATCCAAAACCAAATTCAAATAAAGGTTCAAATCCGTAATCGAGGTAATGGCTTGTATTTCCTAAGGAGGTTTGCCATGCTTTTTCCGGAATATCGTACATACTTACCCAAGATTTGTCAGATGCAGGATGCCCTGTGTTATTATGGTTGTAATAAATTGGAATTTGTCCTTCGGTGCGAGGAAATGTCATTGGTAATTTTCCCGATGGAGATTCGATGCCGAATAACAAATCAACATATCCTGATCCACCCATTGTGCCAGGATGCCAGCCATAAAGTAATGCATCAACCTGATTAAGATATGGCTCAACCATAAGAATTACTCCGGTCATAATAACCAGAACGGTAGGTTTTCCAAGTTTGCTAATTTCCTCAATTAATTCGTTTTGATAACCGGGAAGAGTAAGTTTGGCCCTGCAATGAGCCTCTCCGGTTAATATTGATTCATCGCCCATAAACAAGATGACTACATCCGAATTTTTTGCTGCTTTTATCGCTTCAGCAAATCCATCTTTATTTTGAGTTCTGCTGATTTTTAAACCTGGCGCATAATTTATTCTTTCTGCACCCAGAAACTCTCTTATTGCCTTTAATGGCGTTATTGTGTTTTCTTCTTTTCCATCAAATACCCATGTTCCCATTTGTTCGTAGGGTGCATCAGCTAATGGTCCGATTACGGCAACTTTCTTAATGTCTTTTGATAAGGGCAATACCTTGTTTTTATTTTGAAGCAGAACGGTACTTTGTATTATTGCTTTTTTTGCAATGGCTAAAGCCTCGGGAGTAAGCAGTTTATTTTCTTCGGAAGCATAAGGATTTTCAAACAAACCCAACTGAAATTTTATTCGTAGAATTCTTCTTACAGCATCATCAATTTTGGCTTCACTTATGGTTCCATTCTTGATCAGTATTTTTAAGTTGTCAATATAATGGGAACTGCACATATCCATATCTACACCAGCTCTAAGTGCTTTATATGTGGCATCTAAACTATCTTTTGCATATCCATGAATGGCCAGATTTTTAATAGATGCCCAATCGCTCACCACGAGACCATTAAAGTTCCATTCTTCCTTTAGAATTTCTTTTAATGTATATTCATTTCCACTTGTCGGAACTCCATTCAGCTCATTAAAACCAGACATAACAGTAGCCACATTTGCTTCTACTGCAGCTTTAAACGGACGCAGGTAAACATTTCTTAATTCGGTTTCTGGAATAAGGGTCGTATTATAATCGCGGCCTCCAATTGCAGCTCCATAGCCAACATAATGCTTTGCAGTTGCAGCAATACTAGTTTTATTTGAGAGGTTTTCTCCTTGAAATCCTTTTATATTGGCCATAGCCATTTGTTCAGTCAAGTAGGGATCTTCACCAGAGCCTTCAGCCATTCTTCCCCAGCGTGGATCTCTTGATATATCCATCATGGGAGCAAAGGTCCAGTTTATACCTTCTGATCTTGCTTCGGCTGCAGCAATTTCTGCACATTTTTTAACAAGTTCTGGATTGAAAGTTGCAGCCATTCCTATATTCACCGGGAATATTGTTCTGTAACCATGAATTACATCGCGCCCAACCAATAATGGAATTCCCAGCCTGCTTTCTTCCACTGCTATTCGTTGCATTTCCCTTGTCATTTCAGGAGAAAACGAATTTAAAACAGAACCAACTTTTCCTTGCTTAATTAAATCATAGAAATATGGATCAACAGGAAAGGTATCAACGAAGTTCATGAGCTGATTCATCTGACCAATTTTTTCTTCCAAAGTCATTTTTTGAATAAGGCTGTCAATTTTATTCATCTCATTATTAGTTGGTTTACAAGCAATCAGAATCAATAAAATAAGTGCAGTAATAACTTTAGAATATACTTTCATTTAATTACTTTTTATCGTTTTTTTGATATACTCGAACATAATCTATTTCCATAGTTTGAGGGAAGGCGGCATCATCTATACCTTTAATACTGCCCCATGCACCACCTATCGCTAAATTAAGAATCAGGTAAAATGGTTTGTCATATGGCCATTTCGATTCGCCTAATTTTTCGTTTTCATATTCGAAATAAAGCCTGTCATTTACAAATGCCTTTAATCTATCCGGAGTCCATTCAAGAGCATAAACATTGAATTTATTACTTGCATTTTTAACCTTTATGGTGGCAGTTTTCTGTGTACCAATTTGCCAATAATAGTCTTTTGAATGAGCAGAAGCATGGATTACTCCCAAATCATGACCAACATGTTCCATGATATCTATTTCTCCAATATCAGGCCAATTTCCATCATTAAAAGACCAACCTCCAGGCATCATCCAAATAGCCGACCAAGTACCTTTTGCTTCGGGCAGTTTTGCACTAACTTCAATTCTGCCGTATTGCCATGAATCTAAAGAAATTAACCTGGCCGAAGTATATTTCTTATTCAATGCATCTTCTTTTATCGCTGTAATTTTTAAAACACCATTTTCAACCCAGCTATTTTTTTTATTGGAGATTGTATAATATTGTTCTTCATTATTTCCCCATCCAAAATCATTGCCTTCCGTATCATAACCCCATTTTGTGGAATCAGGCAAGCCCATATAATCAAACTCATCACTCCAAATCAAATCATAATTTTCATCTTTTTGCTCAATACTCTGATTCAATTTATTGTTTGTGGATAAATTGCAACTTGTACAAAACAGTATAATGCTAATGTATACTAATAGCCAATGTAACAATTTCATACTTTTCGATTTAAAAAATTATTGAGCTTCCTGATAAACTCTTACATAATCAATTTCAAGGGATTGAGGAAATATAGAATTATCTATTCCCATAACTCCGCCCCAGTTTCCACCAACAGCCACATTTAATATAAAAAATGCAGCTTGATCGAAAGGCCAGTTCTCAGCCGTTTTTATTGCTGGAGAATAAATATGAGTAACATTTTCGGGAGTATCGGTATAGAAAACCAGTTTCTTTTCAGTCCAAAACAAACCATAGATATGAAATTCTTCTTCGCATGTAGTAAGTGTTTTACTACTTCCATCGCCATCACCACCGTATCCGGCCAATGTATGAACCGTTGAATGCACAATATTTGGCTGGTAACCCACATACTCCATAATATCCAATTCGCCACATCCCGGCCAACCAATACTGCCAAAATTACTTCCCAACATCCATATTGCCGGCCAAATTCCTGTACCCGATGGTAGTTTTGCATTAATTTCAATTCGACCGTATGTAAATTCCTGCTTGCCTTGTGATATGATCCTTGATGAAGTATAAGAACCCAATTCGTAGTTGTCATTTACTTTACGAGCAGTTATTATAAGTTTGCCATCAACAATTTCTGCATTATCACCATTGGTATAATTCTGAAGTTCGTTATTTCCCCATCCTGTTGCCCCTGTTTCAAATTTCCAGTTATTACTGTTGATTTCTGTTGCATCAAATTCATCCGCCCATGTTAATTCCATTTTATCAAAATAATCAGGATCATCCTGAGAAATGGTAATATTTTTATATTCAGAAAATATATCACCTCCGTTTAGAATTCTTAATTCAATTTCATAACTACCTGCAAATGGGAAATATGCAGCAACGGGCGACACATTTTCAATAAGCTTATCCCGATAAATCCACTTAAACGAATCATATTCGCCTACTGATGTATTAACTAAGTTCACAAGATTAGGATTATTGTTATCAATCTCAGCAGTAAATGAAATATTGAAATCGGTTGTTGTAATATTTACTGACTTTTTAATTATATTCTTTGCACCACTAAAATTCATTATTGTTAGAGAAACTTCATATTCTCCTGCTATTGGATAATATATTTTATAGTTTTTGCTTTTATCGGTTGATGTTTCAGATATTCCATTACCAAAGTCCCATATTAAAGAATAATATTCACCTATGGAATTATTTGTAAAGGAAACATGATTATCATCGACAAACTCAAAATTAAAATCAGCTTTAAAACCAGGTACATCATCCTTTTCACAATTTGAGAAAAGCAATACTGCGATAATTAAGATTGTAGGAAACATAAATTTTAATAAGTTGGTATTTTTTGAATTTGTTTTTTTCATAATTAAATTTTTACTATACAACTATATCGCACGCCTTCTAAACATATTGCTTTTATTGATTTACTCCTCGTGTAGAATTTTAAAAAATAGCCGTTACAAAATTATAATATGATATGTATTCTAAATTGTAACGACTATCTGTTAAACCCAAAAATTTTCTAAAAATTAACTATAACCATATAATTTACTAACTATTGTTCTAGTTTTACTGTTGTTAAGATTTGATACCAAGCAAAAGTACCATTTTCTTGTACTCTTACTTTAAGAGTATTGGCTGTAACTTCAATTATTTCATATTCACTTACACCTACATACCAGCACATATAACCGCCATCAGAGAAGGTCATGGTTGTACCTCTGTAATCTCCATCAATAGTAGCGATAGACGCTGAAGGACTTAATGATACATTTTTAACCCCAGAAGGATCAATAACATCGGGGCCATAACAGTCGTCTCCGGCAACGCCTAAATTTGCGGCATAAGTACCAGGAACATAAGAACTACCAGCGGTTTGTTCGAAGGTCATTCCATCTGCTGTTTTTGTGAAAACAAACTCTGCATCGTACATACAAGTTTTTTCAAATGCACCGGCCGAATACCAAGCTCCCCAAGTGTGATTAGTGCCATCTACAAAGTTGGGTCCAAGTGCAATATGTCCGGCTTGATCAGCTGCCCAATACCATGTTTTAGAAGTACCTCCTGTTAAAAACTCAACAGCCTCATCATCAGTAAAGCTGCTAAACACTTCAACTTGAACAGTTTTTGCCGACATTACACCACCTGTACCCACTGCATATACAGTAACATTGTACTTATTAATTCCAGTTACTGTAAACATATGAGTTATTTTTCCATCTGGTGAAATCTCATTATCTCTTCCATCACCAAATTCGTAATTAAATGTTATTTCATTATCAGCAGTACTTATAAAATTTACAAGTCCACTTCCATCTCCATAAGGATTTTCAGTATCCAAACCTACTATTTCATAAGTAAGCTCGACATTAGAAGGTGTTACAAGTTTACCCAACTCGTACTCTTCATTTTGACATCCGCTAATCGAGAAGACTATTCCAATTAGCAAGATTATAATATATCGATTTATGTTTCTCATTGCTACTCTTTTTAATTTATTAATTGAATGTCGTCAAACAACCATGTGTAGTTAGCTGTTCCATCACCAGCAGTTCCAAGATCAAAGATTAAAATTATTTTTTGATATGAATTAGATGTAGTGATTGAACTATAATCAAAAGTAAGCTCTTCCCATTCGTTTGCTTTAGTAGTAGTTACTTCAACTTCATAATTAACAGCACCGTTAGTCATATTCTCAACTTTTAATAAAACTTTAGCACCAATTCTTGGTGAATAAACTTTCATTTTAAATGTTTTATTCACGGAGAAATCGATAGGAGAATATAATGGAATCCAGCTTCCGCCCCAAGGTTGGCCTGCATTTTTAACCATTTGAGCTACTTTAGCACTGGTGTTTATGCCCGATGATTGAGAATTGTCAATTATAGTAACAGCTCCACCATCAAAATCGGTCCAAGCATAATCTTTTGTAGTTGATTCAAAATCCAATGGTAATAAAACGGGGTCAACTAATTTTATGTCATCAAATAACCAGGTATAATTAGCTGTTCCTTCACCTGCAGTTCCATTATCAAAAATTAATACAATTTTTTGATACGATTCAGAAGTGCTTATTGCGCTATAATCAAACAACATCTCTTCCCATTCATTCGCTTTAGTGGTTGTTAATTCAATTTGATGAGAAATACCACCATTAGTTAGATTTTCGACCTTCAATAGTACTTTTGCACCAACTCTAGGTGAGTAAACTTTCATACTAAACGTTTTGTTTGAAGTAAAATCTATTGGGCTATCCAGAGTAATATAGCTTCCTCCCCATGTTTGTCCTGCGTTTTTAACCATTTGAGCTACTTTAGCACTGGTGTTAATACCTGATGATTGAGGGTTATTGATTATAGTAACTGCCCCACCATCAAAGTCTGTCCAGCCGTAACTGATGGTTGTTGATTCAAAATCAAGTGGCAAGGATGGTTCTGTTGAAGCACCAGGTTTATAGAAATAAATATTATCGAAATAAACCGAAGATCCTGCAGTTCCATCCACTTTAAACTGAATAATATCAGCTAAGTTAACATTGTCAAAATAAGTAAGAGGAATATCATAACTTATCCAAGTTTCAGGAGTAACTGCTAAAGAATAATCTTTTTCTTGAGGGCCAGAGCTTATGGCATAAAAATTAACAGTTGTAGCATCTTCTGTCCACATATCAACGTGCAGATATTCCATTGCCGAAGCATCAATAGCACTTTCGAATTGTGTTCCCTGATAATTTAAATTAGAATACTTCAGGATGTCATCACCAGCAACTACTTCTTCGGTAGTAACAATGGTTGATTGTCCCCAATTTGGATTAAAGTTGGTATTAGCAACATTCGTATATGCATCGCTAAAAATAGAGATTACATCAGTAGCAACTCTTCCCGGAGGTGTTGGAGCGGCTTCCTGAGGACCAGTAATTTCAGTTACAGTAAATGTAAAAGTTGAGTCTAATGTTTCAATTGCACCACTTTTTGCAACAACAGTAATCTGATAATCGCCTGGATTTGCATAAATGTGAGAAACTGTTTCTCCGGGAGTTGTAACAACAGCTGTATCTTCTGCTAATTCGCCGAAATACAATTCAATTATTGTTGCATAATCAGCCGTTGCAGAGATATTTACCTGTTTAGATACTGCAATATCGTTTTCAACTGTAATTGCTAAGTTTTCAGGAGCAATAAACGAAACAACCAATTGCTCGGTTAATGTTTCTGCTAATCCTGATACACTAACTGCAGTTACTGCTACGTAATAAGTACCCTCTTCGTATATATGAGTTATTTTTTTACCAACTAAATATTCTGTTGGTTCTGCACTGTCATCATCACCAAATGAAATCAGGAACTTAACCGCACCTTCAGCATTTGGTATAATAGTTACTAGTCCGCTATTATCCTGAGTAATATCAAATGTAACAGAGATATTGGATGGAGCAGAAATATAATCAAAAGTGTATAATTTATCGGTATCCGTTTCACACGAAACGACAACAGATAATGTGATTATAATTGCGAATATATATTTTACTATCTTCATGTGTTAAAAGTTATTGGTTTAATAATTTGGATTTTGTTGCCAGTTTCCATTTGAAAATTGAATTTCTTCTAAAGGAATAGGAAATACTTCATGTTTACCTTCAACGAATCCTGTTATCTCAGCAGCTGCTCTTCCTGTTCTTACCAGGTCAAAGAAATGATGGCCTTCTCCCAATAATTCAACTCTGCGTTCGTGATAAATAGCATCGGTTAATGAAGATCCTGTTGCGTCAATATCATGATTTGTATCACCAAATGCACGTCTTCTTACTTCATTTAGATAACCTTGAGCCTTAGTATCATCAATATTTCCGCGATTATTAGCTTCTGCAGCCATTAGCAACACATCAGCATAACGTATTGCCCTGTAATTGTTAGGATTTGTTAAATTTAAATCAGGTTGTGCATCTGTACTTCTTTTGCGAGGTAAATATTTCCTGTTAAAGTATCCTGTATGCTCATAACCAGTTGAATACTCAGCTCCAGTATTTTCTGCCCACTCAACAATATCTAATATAGCTACATCTCTTCTTGGGTCATCGAATTCAAATTCATCAACGGCATCTTGTGTAGGAATATTAAAACTAAATCCTTTTGTAAATAAAGGTCCATCATAGCCCCTTACTCCACTAAATCCAACAGCCACATTTCCTTCACTACATTGCAAACAACCAAATCCAGCGCCTTCAACGTCGGTATACTGAACTTCAAAAACGGATTCTGAGCCGTTTTCTCCAGCCATTTCAAAAATTGTATTATAGTCAGTTACTAAGGAATAAGGACCATCTAAAATAAGATCTTCCAATATTAGAGCTGCTTCTGAAAATTTATCTTGGTACAAATAAGCTTTACCGAGTAATGCTTGAGCAGCTCCTTTTGTTACTCTTCCAACCTCAGGAGCTGTGTAATCTAAAACACTGTCTGCATACATTAAGTCAGCTTCAATCTGAGCAAAAACATCGGTAACACTTGAACGAGGAATTGTTGTTTCATCACCAAGTTCAAAACGTTTGTCTATTTTTAATGGAACAGGCCCAAACCATTTTACCAATTCGAAATAATAATAGGCACGTAAAAAACGAATTTCACCAATCATAACTTCTTTACCTTCAAAATCTATTTTATCTTTATTTTCCATGAAATAATTGGTGCGTTGAACTCCTGCAAACATCCAATTCCAAACATCATGAATGTTGTCATTCACGGGAGTATGAATCATATCGTCAACATGTTGCCATCCAATAACATCATTGGCACTTTCTCCACCACAAAGGGTATTATTTGAGGCAATTTCGCCTAAAATCGCATTTACGTATGTGCTTTGTAATATATCGTATGCTGATATTAAGGCATAATAGTAGTCATCTTCAGAATTAAAATAATTTTCTGAATCAATAGAATACTCAGGAGATACTTCAACAAATTCATCAGAACAAGAAAGCATAATACCTGTCAGTAAAACTCCTGCTATAATTGTTTTTATTACTAAATTCTTTTTCATTTTTCAGGTTTTTTAAAAAGTTAAGTTTAAACCGAAATTATAAATTCTGGCTGCCGGATAAAATCCATAATCAATGCCACTTCCTATTGGACTACCAGTTGATGCAGCAGGATCAAATCCTGTGTAATTTGTCAAGGTAAAAGCATTGTTTATACCAACAAACAATCTTGCTTTTTCAATTTTTACTTTGGTAGTTAAACGTTTAGATATGGTATAACCTAATTGGATGTTTTGAACTCTTAAAAACGAACCATCTTCAACAAAATAATCTGAAAAAACGTTATTAGTAGTCGAAGCCGTGGTTAGGCGTGGAACAGTATTGCTTGTTCCTTCTCCGGTCCATCGGTCAAGGCTTGTACTTAACCTGTTTACATTGGGTTGTGTTCTTTCATAGTTCCTAACAATGTCGTTTCCAAGTGAAACAAATGTATAAGCAATAAAATCGAAGCCTTTATAGTTTAATGCTAAATTCAAACCCATAGTATAATCAGGAATTGGATCCCCGATATATGTGCGGTCGTCTGAGTCAATAACACCATCACCATTACTATCTTTGTATCTTATATCACCTGGCGAAGCTTCTGCTCCCAGCGCAATTTGCGAAGGATGTGCATCAACTTCGGCTTGCGTTTGGAATAATCCATCTGTTTCATATCCATAAAAATAACCAATTGGATAACCTTCTTCCATTCTGGCTGGAGCCGTTTGGCCTACACTAAATGCACCACCTTCGATAAAGCCTGTGTTATTATTAACTTCCAGTACTTCATTATCAAGGAATGTTAAATTATAATTAATACTAAAGTTTAAGTCATTAGCGATAACACCTCTATACCCAATTGCAAATTCGAAACCTTTATTTTGTACTGTTCCTGCATTAATTGTTGGGCTTGATGCTCCAGGAGCATTTGTACCAAATATACCCGATACAGGAATATTACTTATAAGTAGGTTTTTAGTGGTTTTAATAAAATAATCTGCATTAATGTCGATTTTATTATTTAATAACTTTATATCAAGACCAACGTCAAACTGTTCTGATTCCTCCCATTTTATATTTGGATTTGGTAAAACCCCAATTGCTTCACCATATACTAATTGACCATCAATAACATATGTTGCTTCGCCATTTAATAATGCATTGTATTGATAACTTGGGATTTTATCTGATCCTAGAAGTCCGTAACTTACTCTGAATTTTAAACGATCGATTTGATCTATAGTACTCATAAAACTCTCATCAGAAATTACCCATCCCAATGTAGCTGATGGAAAATATGCAACCCTGTTATTGGGTCCAAACTTTGTAGATGCGTCACGTCGTAACATGGCTGACAACAAATATTTACCCAAATAATCGTATTGTACACGGGCAAAATAAGATAATCTTCGTTGATCGTATATGCCAGAACCAACAGATTTGGTTGTAGTAACACCATCGGCAAGGCTAATATCAGCATATTCCCAAGAATTATTTGGAATATCGTAACCTGTTGCATTTAAATTATTACCCCACTCTTTATAAACAGTTGAACCTATTGTTCCTGTTAAATGATGAGCTTCTCTCAAGGTATTATCATAGGTTACAAAAGCATCGAAAGTATAGTCATTAAAGTTTTCTCTAGACTGATAAACACTACTTCTGCTAATGTCAAAAACTTTTCCACCATAATCAATAATTTTTGAAAATGATTTATAATCGGCATTGGCAGTATTAAAACCAATTCTGGCAGTAGCTGTAAAATGTTTCAAAAAATTTGCATCTAACCCAAGGTTTCCATTAAATTTATTTAGGTTATAGTCATTATATGTATTAGCAATTTGAGCTAATGGATTAATAATTTCAATACCTAAGCTTGATGGAGCCAAAAAATATTCACCATCAGTATCATATACAGGATATATTGACGGCATATTAATAGCATTAAAAAGTACTGAACCTAATGCAAAATCATTTATTGATTTTTGATCAATATGTGTATAGTTTAATGATGTATTTAATTTTAACCAGTCTGTTAGATCTGTTCCTAAACTTATTCTGGCAGTTGATCTTCCATACCCTGTTTTATCTCCTCCAATAATTCCTTCTTGTTCTAAATCAGATGCACTAATTGAATAAGTGGTTTTATCTGTACCTCCTAAAACACTAAGATCATTAGTATATATAGGTGCGGTGGAGAATAATTCATTTTGCCAGTTAGTTCCTTTTCCTAAAGAATAAATATCAGTAAAAGGAATATCCTCACCGTTTGCAGCATAACTTTCGTTAAGTAATACGGCATATTCTGATGCATTTAATAAAGGAAGCTTTCTTGTAGTTTCCTGAATCCCATAGGAACTGTTAAAGTTTACAGATAAACTGTTCTTATTTCCTTTTTTTGTTGTTACTAAGATAATACCATTCGCACCAACTGTACCGTATATTGCTGCCTGAGCATCTTTTAATACAGTAATAGACTCGATATCGTTAGGATTAACCGTATTAAGATTTCCTTGATAACCATCAATAATTACTATAGGAGAAGCATCTCCATTTGTCGAAATTCCACGTATTCTAATATCTAAATCAGCACCGGGGGCACCAGATTTATTTGTTACGTTTACACCTGAAATTGTTCCTTGTAAGGCTTGTTCAATTTTAACAGGTTTTAGCTCGTTAATCGTTTTTGATCCAATTATAGAAACAGCTCCAGTTAAATCTTTTTTCTTTACTGATCCATAACCAATTACAACAACTTCTTCGAGATCTGTTACTTCAGGCTCCATAACAACATCAATGGTTTGTTTGCCATCAACTGAGATTTCTTGCATTTTCATTCCAACAAAAGAAAACTGCAAAATAGCATTTGTTGGTACACTAATTTTATAATAGCCTTCCACATTGGTAATAGTACCATTGTTTGTGCCTTTTTCAATAATTGTAACTCCAGGAAGTAATTGCTCATCCGATGAAGATTTAATTACACCTTCAACAGTAATTTGTTGAGCAAAAACCCTAAGAGAAATAATTAAGAGAATCAAAAAAACAGGAATTTTCTTCATATAGGTTTAGTTTAATTAATAAAAATTGCTCTTATCTTTATAGGTAATTGAAACGAATTTGAAAAGTTTAAAATTGATTTTTTCATACTTTCTTGTAATTCAATTAATGTAAAAGTAGAGTCGCTCAATACTAAAAGCAATTTTTAAAGTACATCTTAACTACATCAAAGTTGGCAAAAAAACTACATCATTACTACTACAAAAACAATGTAAGTAATTAATAATGAGACAAATTTAATTCTTATTAAAAACACTCAGGAAGAAAAAATGTTTAAATTTTTTGGATAAATTCAATCAAGTTTGAATCGTGGGGAACATTGAGTTTTTTTCGCAACCTGTATCTGCTTATTTCTGCTCCTCTAACGGAGATATTTAACAAGGGAGCAATTTCTTTTGAAAGCAGATTCATTCTGAGATAGGCACATAATTTTTTCTCCTTATAATTGAGGTTTGGAAATTTTTCATCAAGCCTTTTCCAAAAGTTTTCATGTACTTTTTCAAAGTTAGTTTCAAAAACAGCCCAATCTTTTTTATGGAGTATATTTTTATCGAGTACATTTATCATCTGGCCAATTTCATCAATGGCAACCGGGTTTTTAATTTTAGTTTTTAAATCAATTAGTTTTAATTTGATATCTGTTAAAATTTCATTTTTCCTTATTAGATGCATGGTCGAATTTGCCAATTCCTTGCTTTTATGTATTAAATCCTTTTCAAGCTGCTCATTTCTAAGCCTTATTATTTCTTTTTCTTTCTCTGCCGATTTTTCTTCGTATAATCTTTTTTGATCATTTATCTCTTTTTCCTTTTTAAGTACTAGTCTTCTTCGGCTTTTCTCTATTCTTTTTATAATGGCATATAGCATGAAAATTATCGCAGAAAGTATAAATAAAATATATAAAATATAGGCTATAACTGTTCTGTACCATGGTGCAAGAACTTCAATATGAATTTCTGTAGGTTGGTGATTTGTTATAGATCCAATTTTTGCCTTGATTTTAAATATATAAACTCCTTCGTGCAAGCTTGTATATTCTTTTTGGTTTGAGTTATTCCATTCCGACCAATTCTCTGAAAAGTTTTCTAATTTGTAGCTATATTCAATATTTTGATTTTGTTCAATATTTAAAGCCGAATAAACAAATTTTAATGAATTATACTTATATGGAATGGTGATTTTATATCTGACGGGTATTGTTGAGGTTGTTATTTCATTATTTAGAATAGATCCTCCATATATTAATGAGTCTTTATCTTTCGACATGTAAATCTCTTTTAACAGAACAAATGGCTGATTTAATTCATTTGGTTTATTGTTTTTATTGTAAACTGAGAATCCTTCTTCTGTATTAATAATTATTTGGTCGCTTTTTAAAAACGACAGATTCTCAAAACCACCAACCAACGATGATTTAAGTTTCGACATCGATGTTTCATCATACTTGTACGATCCATCTTTTTGATACCAAGCAATGCCGATTTTATGCTCTCGTATAAAATAAATATTCAGGTCCTTATCCTGATCAATCATTTCAATCTTACCTTTTTCGCTATAAATCCTGTTAAGGATATTGTCAGGCTCAAAGGTATTGTATAAGGAGTTGTATTTGTAGATTCCATTAATGGTTGCCACAACTATTTCGTTATTTATTTTGGCAATAATATTGTTCTGATCTGAGGGCAACCCATTTCGGCTGTTATAATACTGTAAATTAGTTACTGAGTCAAGTGCAGGTGAAAGGTTAAGCTTAAATAGTCCTTTATATCCATGACTAATCCATATAGATCCATTGTTGTCGGATTCAATAAATCTCGATGATTCTTCAAATCCTTCAATTTTTTTAAAGAAAATCCATTCATCGTTTTTATTTGATTTTCGAAGAAGAACCAACCCATTATATGTCCCAACAATAATAAAATATTTATCTTGTTTCGATTGAAGAAAGGCCCACGCACCATCAATATCAGAAATCTTAATGGCGGATTTTCCTTTAATAATATAGATTCCATTATCATGACCACAAAACAACGTATTATCGATTTTAGTTAAGTTCCATACTTGTCCGCGTGTATTTTCAATTAATTCAAAATTTGTAATTGTTTGGTTTTTACCATTTACTTCCAAACAATACAAACCCTGATTTGTACCAAGATATAAAAAACGATCTGTTTGAGCAGCTGCGTAACCAGTTCCTTCAATTCCTGATTTATCATTAAAATAGGTAAATGGAGAATTAAGTTCTATAAAATCAATTCCATTATCCAATCCTAACCAGATATTGCCGTTATTGTCATTTAAAATACTTAATACGGTATTATTCTGCAATCCTCTGCTTTTATTTATATGATTAAGCATAACGCCATTTTCATCGATAATAATTACTCCATTCTGAACTGTTCCAAAAGCAAACTGATTGTTAGATAGTTTTGATCCGCAGAAAATCTGATTTTTAGAAAGGAAATCATCAATTGGGGTCTTCCATTTTTCAATTTGATTATTTTCTAAAATAAAAAAGCCTCCGGTAGCTGTGGATACAATAATCTTATTGCCTTTATACGGCAACATGCTCCACACTTTTTGACCTTTTAAAAGGTTGTTTCCTCCTAACTCCTGAAATTTATTATTCACCAATTCTGCTAATCCCTTTTTTTCAATCCATACAAATAATCTGGAATTAACTACATACGAAAAGTGCATCCTCGATTCAGGTTCAAATACTTCGATTGAGTTATTGGAATACTTAAAAATATACTTGAATGATTGAAAATAAATATCATTATTGACGATATGTATTTTCCAGATTTCATCAAAATCTTTAATGCCCGCAGGTAATTTGTCAATTAAAGAATGGTAAGTTAATACCCCGGTTTTATTAGGCTCAAAATATCCAAATTCATTATAGGCACCAATAAATATAGTTCCTTTATCAGAGATTTTTAAGGAACGAATAACAGAGTTATTGGAAATTTTATATGATTTCCAAAAAACACCATCAAATTCTAATAATCCTTCATTGTTAGCAAAATACAAGATTCCTTCAGGACTTTGGTCAATAGTCCAGTTTTGAGTTCCTCCGGAGTAAATATTCTTTGAATAATTTATTATAAATGGAATACCTGTTATCTCAACTTGGCTGAACGCTGAAAAGGAGCTAAATAAAAATACTGCCAAACAAATAACTGTCCAGTGTTTTAAATGATTTTTCAAATTTATATTTGGCTGAACCATTTTTCGATACTAATTTCTGGTTTGCAAAATTTATTTAATAGTTATTTCATCTGTAAATATATGCAATTTATTGCCTGCACCTTTATGCCAATCGGGACACATGATTTTACTTTTCCCGATAACTTTGATATATCTTGTTTTTATTGGACTTATTTTCAATGTAAATTCTTTTATAATAGCACTCCAATTGTTTTCATCTACGGTGTTGTCAACTTTCCCTAAAAATTTAAAATCAATACCATCATTAGATGAGAAGAACTCAACATATGCAGGCATAAATATCCATGAGTTTATATCTTGTAAAAAGTTCGCTGATAAATAGGAAACAGATGTTGTTTTACCCAGATCAATTATTGCATCAAGGTCAACACCATAATAGCTTTGCCATGAACCAAGTCGGAAATCAATATCTCCAACAATTCCGTCAATAAGAGCGGAGTCTGAACCTCCAGTATATTGTGGATGCGGTGGATTTTTAATTTCAATACTTCTTCCTTCTGGAAACTTTACCAAACTTAATTCAACGGTATTACTTGGAGGCTGACCATCAAGATGAGCAAAATATTTTATAATTGTATTTTTTTCAATCACGATCGGATTTAAATATTGAATTGATTCTGTAATTGGATTTTCATTGTTTAAGGTATAATAGATTTTAGCTTCGGATACATTTGAATATAATTCAACGGTTGTACTTTTGTTAAAACTTCGTGAGGTTGAATTACTGAAAGGAACTGGCATTATTAAATGTTCATTGATGGAAGTAACCGGAATATCAGTATCATTCGAGCCCCAGTTTTTATTAGGTTTGTCGCCCATAACAAAAATCAACTCACCTCCATTCATAATGGTTTCGTGTTTTATATATGTTTTGGTATAATTTTCTCCATTTAATGTAGCTGATTGAATGTAAATATTTTTTTCTGAGAGATTCTTTGCTTTTATGGTAAACGTTTTTCCTGATTCGAGATTTATATTTGCTTCATTTATTGCAGGACTGCCAATAATATAAATATCTGAGGCGGGAGTAACCGGATAAAAACCCATTGCATTTAATACGTACCAAGCCGACATTTGCCCACAATCCTCGTTTCCTATAAGTCCGTCAGCATTCGTTGAGTACATTTCTTTCATTATTTTTTGCACCATCTCCTGTGTTTTCCAAGGTTGATTTGCGAAATTGTACAAATAGGCCATATGATGACTGGGTTCGTTTCCATGTGCATACTGACCAATAAGTCCGGTAATATCGGCCTGTTCGCGACCTTTGGTTTCGGTGCTTATGTTAAAAAGCTCATCAAGCTTTGCTGCAAATGCTTCTTTTCCTCCCATAAGATTCATTAACCCCGAAACATCTTGCGGAACATAAAACGAGTATTGCCACGAGTTGGCTTCGGTGTAATTAAAATCAACCTCAGCCGGATCAAATGGATGTTTCCATGCTCCAAACATTTTAGCACGCATAAACCCGGTAGATGGATCGTATAAATTCTTAAAGGATTGAGCACGCTTAGTAAAATAGATATAATCTTCGTTTTTACCCAACGATCTCGCCATTTGCGCTATACACCAGTCATCGTAAGCATATTCAAGTGTTTTCGAAACCGACTCGGATTCTTTATCAGCAGGAATAAATCCATATTTTTTGTAGCTTTCTAAACCAAAGTGATCGAGCATGGCACTATGTTTCATTGCTTCCAGTGCTTTTCCCGAATCAAAATCACGAATTCCTTTTACATATGCATCAGCGATTACTGGTACTGAATGGTATCCAATCATGCAATTGGTTTCATAACCAGCCAGTTCCCACACAGGCAACCTACCCCCATTATTGTATTGATGAATAAAGGTTTTAATAAAATCAGTTGTTCTTGTCTGATCAATTATTGTATAAAGCGGATGTGCCGCCCTGTATGTATCCCATAACGAGAAAACACTATAATTGGTAAATTCTTCAGCCTGATGAATCTGTAAATCTGTACCGCGGTACTTTCCATCTACATCCATAAATAAGTTAGGAACAACCATGGTATGATAAAGAGCTGTGTAAAAAATTATTTTATTTACAGAACTTGCTTTTATATTGATTTTTGTTAGCTCTTTATTCCAAGATTCATAAGCCTCTTCCTTTATAGTTGCAAAATCCCAATGCGGTATTTCAGATTCCAGATTTTTTCGGGCTCCTTCGCAACTAACTGCCGAAATCCCAACTTTTACTAATAATTCTTTATTATTTAATATCCCAAAATCGATTCCTGTTTTAATATTCTTATCATAAGCTTCTTTTAATTCAGACCTTACCGTACCGTTTATTGCCAGATTCAGGTTTTTTATCGGCTCATTAAAGCGAGCCACAAAATATATGTACTGATCCTTCGACCAATCGCGTGAACGCCTCATTCCCTCAATTTCAAACTCATTAATTTGTTTTAGTGATGATTCTAATACCTCGTCGCGATGAGTCAGATCGATCGTTACAAAAGCTTTCTTATTATAAGGGAAACGGTATTTATGAAATCCAACTCTTGGGCTAGTTGTAAGTTCAACCTTTATATCGCCATCATCAAGAATAACTGAATAGTATCCGGGTTTTGCTTTTTCGGTTTTTTTGCTATATAGAGATCCGTATCCTTTGCTAATGTCTCCTTTATATCCGTTATTCAGATAGTACTTATCGGTTGTTGGCATGAGCAAAATGTCACAATAATCTGCAATTCCGGTTCCGCTAAGGTGGGTATGCGAAAATCCGTAAATAATCGAATCGCTGTAATGATAACCCGAACAACCATCCCAGCCCTCGAGCCGTGTATCAGGACTTAATTGAACCATTCCAAAAGGCACGGTTGCTCCCGGATAGGTGTGGCCATGTCCGCCTGTACCTATAAACGGATTAACATAATCAACTGGATTTTTTTCCTGACATGAATAACAACATAAGGCTGTAAAGCCCACCAATATAATCAGTTTTTTCATTGAGTTGGATTCTTTTTAACTAATAAATAATTTAAACAATTGTATTTTAAATCGTTAGAGAATTCTATTTTGGGATTTTTACATTTAACCTCTATTTTTTTTGATCTACCCGGAATTAAATCAAAATAATTATCTGATAAGCTATAATCTGCAGGCAAATCAATATATAAATTTTTTACCAGGTTGCTTGAAGTAAAAGTTACTTCGTAGCCTTTATCCGTCTTATTGATTTGATAACTAAAATCTGGCTCAATCAATCTGATATCTTTTGGTTTTGCAAAATATACGATTCTATTTGTTAAAATTTTATTGTCGCTGATTAACTCAAGATAAAGCAAGTGATTATTCCTGGATTTATTTCCCAACAAATCATTTACATTGATTTCAACAATCTGTTGGCTCGTATTTTTATTGATTATGCAATTAATTTTTTGCTTATTTAGTAAACTGCCTTTAAAATCGATCAATTGCAGTAAAAGTTCAGCATTAAAACTGTCCAGGCTATCCGAAACAGAATAAATTCTCAATGTATCATTTTGAAGATGTGGAGAAAGAATTATATTTTGAAAATCTTGCGAAGCAAAATAATGCAAAGCTTTCCATTTTCCATTATAGTCAATGCTTGACCATGAGATTGCTGGCCAGCAATCGTTCAATTGCCAAAATAAACTACCCATACAAAATGGTTTTGCTCTTCGTTGGGCCAAAATTCCCGTTCGTATTCCTTCAGCTTGCAGTAATTGACTAACATAAACGAAATCATCAAAATCATCAGGAACCGTGTAATAATCATCCATGTATTGTTTAATTTTTGAGTTGCCATTGGGATGTTTCTGATGACTTAGCATAATCTCCGAATCAATTTTTTTTATACTCGAAGTGTCGAAATATTCAATTGTTTGTAATGATGGGAACGACTGAAACCCAAATTCGCTCATAAACCGGCCCGTAACTTTATTGTACCAATCGAAATCATAGCCATCGTGCCACACATACCAGTAATGATTATCGCCTTCGTAACTACTTCGGGGATTTCCTCTGCCAAATGTTGGCGAAGAGGTAGTGTAAGGAATTTCAGGGCTGCTTTTTTTCACTATTCCGGGTAATATAGAATGAAATAAGCTCTGATAGTTATTCCAAATCGTTGCCGAATCAGCCTTTGAGTAATTACCCGACCATCCCCAGTTATGCCATGCTTCGTCCATCTCGTTGTTGCCACACCAAACTGCTAATGAAGGATGTTTGCTCAAGCGTTTTACCTGATAATTCGCTTCATTATTAACATTCTCTAAAAAGGTGGAATCGCCCGGATACATTGCATTGGCAAACATAAAATCCTGCCAAATTAAAATACCGGCACTATCACATAAATCATAAAAAATATCTTTTTCGTAAATGCCACCTCCCCAAACACGAAGCATGTTCATATTTGCTTTTTTTGCGTCGGATAATAATTTGCGATAATCAGAATCTTTAACTTTTCCGGGAAATGAACTTTGTGGGACATAATTGGCGCCTTTCATAAATACAGGAACTCCATTTAATTTGAAATAAAAAGACTTGCCTGCATCATCTTTGGCTCTAATTAGTTCGATGGTTCGCAATCCGAGTTTGAAATGTTGGCTGTCTATAAGTTTGTTTTTATTTCGGAGGTCAATATTAAACTTATATAAATAAGGTTCTCCGAGATTATGAATCCACCATAATTTAGCGTTTTCAATTTCAAACTGAAGATCATAAAGATGTGTTCCTTTTTTAATAGAAATATCATTAAACGTCTTTTTGATTTTCTGATTTTTACCATCAATTCTTAACGCCCCAACAAATTCGGAATCTGATTCAATTTCTATATGTAACGAAATCAATGCTTTTTCTGAATTTATTGTTTCGATTTTTGTTTGGATATTCCTGATAATTGCAGTATTCCATCTGTGTAATTTAACATTTTGCCATATTCCACCCGAAACATAGGTTGGAGCCCAATCCCATCCATACTGATAAGCTGCTTTTCTTGTAAATACTCTTGAGCCGCCTGGTAAATCGTAAGGCAATGAGTTGATTTTTTTTCGTTCCTCTTTCAACGTTGATTTAAATACTACAGTTAATTTATTCTTTTCCTTAAGCTTATTAGCTTCAATTTCTTTTATCCATGGAATAAACATATTGTTCGCTGAGAAAAGTACCGAATCATTTAAATAGATATCCGCATACGTATCCAACCCTTCAAAAATCATTTCAACATGGTCTCCTTTTTTGAGATCTTTTGGTTTATTAAAAGAAGTTTGATAAATCCAGTCGCAGGTATCAATCCATTGCAACGATTTTTCATTTTTCCCAGCAAAAGGATCAATTATAAGGTTGTTGTTAAAAAGATCTGTATGAATATTTCCGGGTACTATTGCAGGATACCAACTTTCAGAAGAGGCATTTTTAAACTCCCAATTATCGGATATAATATATATTTTTCGAGAATTTTCCTGACAACCAATAAGTAATACAAATACTAGTAAATTCAGGAAATTTTTTAAAATTTTCATAACGCTGATTTGTTTCAGAAAACGAAATCTAAATATAAAGAAATAAAATAAGGTGATACTGAATTGCCCTTTGAAAGTTGTTCAATTTTTTTTGGCAATGTATTTGATAAATGATTTTTGCGCAAATCTTTCGTTATTGAGAAATGATTGTATAATTTTAGTTAGTTTTAAACTAATAGCTTATGAATTTAAAGATCAGGTTTTTAGCAGTTTGGTGTATAATCATGATGTTGGCTGTTCAGCCCATTTTTGCCGATGAAAATGTTAAGGAAATTAAATTGGTTGGAATAAAGGGCTTGGCAATAGGATCTGTTAACGAATCACTGCAACAAGTTGAGCATAGAGCCATTAACGAAGCAAAAATAAAAGCTCTAAAACAGGCTGGCATTGAAGAAAATATATTGTCGTTTACCGATTATTTCCAAATGGAAGACAAAGGAAAATATGAAGAACTATTTACTACCGATTTTTTGTCAGATATAAGAGGTGCAGTTAAGGATATTGATGTTGTTGATACTAAAAAATCATTCGACGAATTTGGACAACTTAAAATTGAAGTTGTTATAAATTGTACAGTAGTTAAGTATCTTACCGAAAAAGATCTTGCTTTTGATGCCTGGATTGATGGAGTTGGCATGTATTATCAGAATGAAACCAATCTTATATTTAAAATAAAACCATCAAAAGATGCGTTTGTAAAGATTTTTTTACTCAGCGAAACTGAAGCTTTTCAGTTATTTCCGAACAAGTTCGAAAATTCGTACCTTTTAAAAGCCAATACCGAGTATAAATTTCCATCCGAAACAATGGATTATACCCTGGAAACGAATAAGAAATCGGAATCCCACCGAATGATAATAGTTTTAATGAAAGAAGATATTCCTTATACAAATGATGTAGAATACAAACAAATTATCGATTGGATATTCTCTATTCCGCCTCATATTCGAGTAATAAAATCATTTGGGTTTAGTGTAGTAAATGAGAAGAAAATGAAGGAATAATCCTTGAAAAGTGAGCAGTGAATGGTGAATAGTGAGAATTTTTATTGATGAACTGTGATTAGTGTTTTTTTCTATTCACTATTCACTATTCACTATTCACTATTCACAATTCACCAATCACTTTTTTCTTATCAAAGTAAGTCCATCGCGTAAAGGAAGAATAACCTTTTCAACTCGTTTGTCATTTTTCAGAAAATCGTTAAAGTCAAAAATACCTTTGGTGTATTCATCATCAGGAGTTTCCAATTCAATAACTTTTCCGCTCCAGAGCACGTTGTCGGCTAGAATAAATCCACCAGGTTTTACATAATTTAATATAAGTTTGTAATAAGCAAAATATTCGCGTTTGTCTCCATCAATAAAAACAAGGTCGAAGGTTTCATTCAGCGTTGGAATAATTTCGAGTGCGTTTCCGAAATGGACATGGATTTGGTTCTGTAATCCTGATTTTTGAATGTATTTGGTAATGATTTCTTCCAGCTCGTCATTAATCTCAATGGTATGCAAAACACCTTTTTCTGTTAATCCTTTTGCCAGGCAGATGGCTGAATATCCCGTATAAGTGCCAATCTCAAGGATTTTATCTGGTCGAATCATCTTACTTAACATCTCAAGAATTTTACCCTGTAGATGACCGGAAAGCATCCTGGGGCGAAGAATTTTTAGGTTGGTTTCACGATTAAGCTCAGCTAATACCGGATCTTCATCATCCGAATGATTCAGTATGTATTCTTCTATGTTAAAATAAAAATCAGACATCTTTAAAAAGTTAAAAGTGAACTAGAGTAATTTAACCTGCCTGCCGGCAGGCAGGAGTGAACTAAAGTTAAAAATTTTAGGCAATTTAAGTACTTATCACTTTAGGCACTTATTTATAAATCAACATCGACATTTTATCAATATTCAACACCTCGTTTGCAATATTCTGGATATCATCAATGCTAATCAATTCTATTTTGGTTTTAATTTCGTCCAGGCTATCAACTTTATTAAACATCAAATAGCTTTTACCCATTGCCAGCATTAAGTTTGCGCTATTTTCTGAGTTTATTGCAATCTGGCCAAAGATTTGTTTTTTGGCTTTTTTAAGCTGAATACTTCCTAGTTTTTTATTGCGTAATAGATCAAATTCTTTTTTAATAAGCGATAAGCTTTTATCAACATTATTCTTATCTGTACCAAAATATACTGAAAAAACACCTGTATCACTGTATGGAGTATAATTTGATTCGATATAATAAACATACCCATATTTTTCGCGTAACACAAGACTTAATCGAGAATTTAACCCTGGTCCTCCTAATAAATTATCTAAAAGAGTTAGTCCTACTTTTTTTGGATCATAGGTGTTATAAGCTAGATTACCTATAACAAAGTGGGTTTGGTGTGTTTTTTTATGAATAGTTTTTATTTCAGGAATATAATTATTAACAAATGCCCTCTCTTTTTTTCGAGGATTTGCAGGTATCTGACCAAAGTATTTTTCTGCTAACCGGATAAATTTTTCGAAATTTAAATTACCAATTGAAGACAACACCATTTCATCTGTATGATAATTATTTCGAATAAACGACTCAATATCTTTTTTAGTAAACCGGCGTAAATCTTTCGGATTTCCAAGTATATTTCGTCCTAATGGTTGGTTTGAAAAAACCAGTTCCTCAAACTCATCAAAGATTAGTTCAGCAGGATCATCCTTATACGATTTTATTTCCTCAATTATTACTTCTTTTTCGCGATTAATCTCTTTCTGTGGAAAAATAGAGTTAAATGTGATATCATAAATAAGTTCAATAGCACGTTCGTAATCATTTTTTAAAAACGATGTATGTATTGCAGTTTCTTCTTTAGAAGTGTATGCATTTATCTCTCCACCCACATCTTCCATTCGGCTAAGAATATGGAATGGCTTACGTTTTTTTGTTCCTTTAAATATAGCATGCTCAATAAAGTGAGCCATACCGTGCTCATGCTCTTGTTCGTCTCGCGATCCGACATTGATTATTAATCCGCAATGAGCAACTGCCGATTCGGTATGTAAGTGAATTAACCTGATTCCGTTTTTTAGCGTGTAAGTCTGATAATTCATTCGTAATTTTAATGAGTTGCAAAAATATAAAAATCTAAGCATCAAACTAATAAATGGAATGATTAAGTGAGTGCTAACAAAATTTAAAAATTGATTGAAAATATTTTGAAAAAGGATTTTTTCAATTATATTTGCAACCGCAATTGAGCGCTACGGTACCATAGCTCAGTTGGTAGAGCAACGGACTGAAAATCCGTGTGTCCCTGGTTCAATTCCAGGTGGTACCACAGAGAGCTTTGAGAAATCAAAGCTCTTTTTTTATAATCCTTAAATATGAAATACGCGTGTTATATTATTTATAGTAAAAAACTTAATAAATTTTATATTGGAGAAACCGAAGATCTAATTCTTCGATTATTTCAGCATAATTCTAGGTACTTTAAGTGTTGTTACACTTCAAAAGCCAGTGATTGGGAGTTATATCATTTGATTGTATGCGAAACAAGAGAACAAGCCAGAAGGATTGAATCACACATAAAGAGAATGAAAAACAAGAAGTATATTGAGAATCTCTCTATATATCCAGAAATCTCAGAAAAACTTTTAATAAGGTATAAATAGTCCCTGGTTCATCCCGAAAGCTTTCGGGACCAGGTGGTACCACAGAGAGCTTTGAGAAATCAAAGCTCTTTTTTTATAATCCTTAAATATGAAATACGCGTGTTATATTATTTATAGTAAAAAACTTAATAAATTTTATATTGGAGAAACCGAAGA
>JBFXEQ010000025.1:0-40025 GCA_050179935.1 Bacteroidales bacterium
TATGCCCGGATAGAAGGCTTTCTATCTACCGTCAGAAAACAAAACCGGGATGTTTTTCCAGAATTATGTGCTACCTTTGAAGGAAGAAACTTTATCTCTGGATAAACCCTAGTAAATAGCTACAAAATTTTTAGAATTTAACATGTGATTTTTTGAGTAGTATAATGCAGGAACTATTTATAACCTCAATATTTTATCGGCAATGCTCTTTTAACCTTTGCCTTATGCATATAATTTACTATTTTCTCTAATGTCTTTTTAAAAACGCGAAAAAGTGTAATTTTGAGGCGTGAAAAATATTTAATTATAAGAATCTATGGGACTGCAGTGCGGAATTATTGGAATAACAAATGTGGGCAAATCGACTTTGTTTAATTGTATGTCGAATACAAAAGTTGAAACAACCACGTTTGCTTTTAGCTCAAGCAAATCAAATATTGGAATTATAAATGTTCCAGATAGCAGATTGTTTGAACTCGAAAAATTTCAACCAACAGAAAAGGTTGTTCCTGCAACAGTTGAGATAGTCGATATTCCGGGATTAACAAAAGGAGCTAATCAGGGCGAAGGTGTTGGAAATAAATTTTTGGCTGACATTAGAAATACTGATGCATTGATTCATGTTTTAAGATGTTTTGACGATCCAAATCTGCCGCATGTGGATGGATCTGTTAACCCGGTTCGTGATATTGAAACTATTGACCTTGAGCTGCAGGTTAAAGACCTTGAATCAGTTGATAAAAAGATTGCCAGATTAGAGAAGATGGTAAAAATCGGTGATAAAGATGCAAAACATGGTGTTGATTTTTTAACAGGATTAAAAGATCACCTCGAACAAATGAAGAATGTTCGTGATTACCATATCTCCGAAAATGATAAAAAGTATCTTGATGACTTATTTCTTTTAACTGCAAAACCTATCATATTTGTTTGTAATGTTGATGATAAATCAGCCAATAACGGTAATAAATATGTTGATAGTGTAAAAGAAGCCTTAAAAAATCAGAATACAGAGATTTTAGTTATTGCTGGTAAACTAGAGGCAGAGATTGCTGATCTGGAAGATTTGAATGACCGAAAGGTTTTTCTTGAAGATGCTGGACTTATCGAACCTGGAGTTAATAAACTTATTCGTAGCGCTTATTCGCTTTTAAATTTATTATCCTTTTTTACTGTTGGCCCTAAAGAAATTAAAGCCTGGACAATAAAAAAAGGAATGACTGCTCCACAAGCTTCTGGTGCAATACATAGCGACCTTGAGCGAGGTTTTATTCGGGCCGAAGTAATGAAATATAATGATTTTAGTACATTTGGATCTGAAGCCAAAGTTAAAGAGGCTGGCAAGTTTCATGTTGAGGGCAAAAACTACATTGTTGAAGATGGGGATATTATGCACATAAGGTTTAATGTATAAAAAATTTAAAGGATATTCATCTGACTCAAAATACTTAGTATGTGCAGAAAATTTGCTAATTCAGTTATTATTTTTCTACTGTTTTCTGTATTCCTATTTTCGCAACTAGTTTCTGCACAAAATAATAATCAAGGTTTTAAAACCAAAACACCAAAATTAGTGGTGGGGATTGTAATCGAAGAGATGCGCTATGAGATGTTGCTTCGGTATTGGGATTCCTTTGGAGATGATGGATTTAAGAAAATTATTGATAACGGTAGTTTGTGTACCAATGCAAAATATAATTATTTAATAACTCAAAATAGTGTTGGGCATGCAACGATTGTTACGGGTACAAATCCATCATATCACGGAATAATATCCGATACCTGGTACAACAGATTAACCGATAAGGTAATTAATAGTACTGCTGATAATTTTTCTCCTCAAAATTTGCTTGTTTCTTCTATTGGCGATGAAATAAAGATCGGGTTTAACGAAAAATCCAAAATCCTTTCAGTAGCATTAAATCCAGTTTCATCTGTAATTTCAGGTGGCAGATCTGCCGATTATGCATTCTGGTATAATGAAGAAAGTGGAGACTGGGAAACTGGCAGTTATTATGCCGATTCTTTACCAAACTGGGCTAATGAGTTTAACTTTAAAAAGTTTCAGGATGTTTACATGAAAAAATCATGGTCAACTTTAAATTCATTAGCCGAAAATTATAATTCAAGCCTACCAGACCAAAATCCCTTCGAAATTGGATTTAAAAATTACCGAAGCACTTTTCCATACGAGTTGCAGTTTCTTAAATCAAAATCAGGTAATTACAAATACCTGAAATATACACCCTACGGAAATACATTTACAAAAGATTTTGCTGCTTCGGCTATTGTAGGCGAAAATCTTGGCAAGGATGATTATCCTGATTTTATTTCAATTAGTTTTTCTGTAACTCATTATATCAATGAGCTTTTTGGTCCTCGATCTGTCGAAATGGAAGATGTTTATTTAAGATTAGACAAGGATCTGGCCCATTTTATCGGGTTTTTAGATCAGGAGATCGGTCTAGATAATGTAGTAATTTATATTACTTCAGATAGAGGTGTTTCTGATATTCCGGAATACCTGCTTTCTAAGAAACAAAATGCTGGCATTTTTGACGTCCAACAATGCATTGCTCTGTTAAATAGTTATTTAAATATTTTATATGATGAGGGCGATTGGGTTAAAATGTATTATGCAAGACAATTTTATATCAATCAGAAAATGCTTGACAAAACAGGTGTGTTGGCCAGTGAAATTCAGTCGAGAATTGCAGATTTTGTGGTTCAGTATGCTGGTGTTGCCAATGCTATACCTGCAGCTGTGTTGTTATCAACAAATTTTGAATCGGGTATAAATAAAAAGATACAGAATAGCTTTAACCAAAAAAGATCAGGCGATGTTCTGCTTAATTTGGAGCCGGGTTGGATAGAAAAAAACGGTATCGTAACTGCTTCGGGATCTGCATATAATTACGATACGCACGTTCCTCTTATCTGGTATGGAGGAGGCATTTCTAGATCGCGTATTGACTCAGAAATAGATATGACCGATATTGCCCCAACGATCTCATGGATACTAAAAATAAACTCTCCAAATTCTTCAATTGGAAAACCTATTGTTAAAGTTTTTCAATAAAATTAATCGGGATTGCTACAGATAAGCAATCTGCTATCGCGGCTTAACGTAATAGATCTCTCTTTAATAATAAAGGGAGCATCGATTGCAACATCGTTTTGTTGAATAGCTTTACCCGAGATAAGGATCCCGATCTTATTATCAAGATCAATATTTTTAACCTTTTTCGTGCAAATCAGTTCTCCTTTTGATAACCATCTGCGAAGCTCGTTTTGTGACAAGTTTTTAAATTCTTTCGACTCTTGAATTATATTTTCGCCCAAACGGGGAGCTGCAATTTGCCATAGCTTATCCTCGAGTGTATTGTTTTCGTGAACTATCTGTTGCATGCTAACGGAGGTTAACCTTAAAACTGTAACTGGCGATTCTGCAGTAACAGTTGCTGTTCGCGGAATATTTGTTAAAACTGAGATTTCACCTATAACACTTCCTTTGCCTAAGATATCAATTAGTTTATTATTAATGGTAACTTTAACAGAACCACGTGCAATTACATATAACCCATCAATTTGCCCGTGTTCTTTTATAATCTTTTCACCCACGGCATATACTCGTTCCTGAAACAAATTAACGATTTTGCTAAATGTTGTTTTATCAAGCTCGGCAAGCCATGGGATTTCTTGTAAAAGAATTCCTTTTTCGAGTGGTTTTACCTCTGGTGGCGCGTCGATTAATCTTTTCATTCTTTCTTCAATGCTCTCTATCATCTTAACTGCCTCATCTTCACCAATTTGACCTTTCTTAAGCAATCGTTCAACTATTTTATGCTCACTGTTTAGTGTTGATCGAATGGCCTGTCGAGTGGCAATGGAATCGTAAATCTCAGGATAGGTGTTTTTAAGATTTCGAAGAAAGGTTAATCCATGTATTCGGTTTTCATTAATCTCCGACTCTACCGTTGCTAAATCTTGATCAAGGGTTAGCTCGTCTGATGAAGAGCTTAATACCATTCCTTCAAGCAGTTTTAATGATTCGTATTGCGCCTCTACAAATCCTCTTGCGGCATCGTAACTTGTAACCAGACGATCGAAGAAGAATTGTTGTGTAATTTTTCCTATTATTGGTACTGATTGCAGCTTGCTTAAGAATTTTGGAGTTTGCCACAGATGCTCAAGATCTTTTCGTTCTGATAAAGGAATCTTTCCATCCTGATCAATAATCTCATTTATTGCATCAGTAAGGTTTTTAACTGCTATTGGGCCTAACATACCTTCTTTAAATTGATTCCAATAACTACTCTTTTCTTTTTCTAATACCCTTCTTCTTGTTTCGTACAAATTTGCATTTTTCCCTTCATTTAGATCAATATCAATCTCTTCAATTTCTTCTGGCAGGTACATTCGCACGCTTTCCCAATTTGCACGATTAAGAAAACGGTCTTCTTTTAATTTATCAATAGATGTTTCGGCGCTATTTCGTAGGTAGCTTTTAGCATTCTGAATCATTTTTTGTTTAGCAGGGGGTATGGTTGTTAATCCTAATTTAATTAACAAGGCTTTAATAGTTGTTGCATTTATTAATAGGGTAAGTGTAACCAAGCCAGCAGTATAAAATAAGAACTGGTTTCTTATATTAATATCTATTTTTGATTCGCCTGCAACAATTAGGGCTAATACCAAGGCAATTCCGCCTCTTAATGCACCCCACCATAACACATATGAGTCTTTAACTTTTAGTCCGTATCCTGATCTTCTCATAAATGGATAAAGTAGGCCGATAACAGCAACTCGCGCAATATGAACACCAATATAAATCAATATAAGGATTAAAAAATCAGTGCCAGTAAAAACAACACGATTAGCAATAACAACACCAACAATAATAAAGATTAATGTATTTGCAATAAAAGCAAAGAGTTCCCAAAATTCGTGCAAGAAATGTTCAACCTCAGGGCTCAATCTTGTTCGACCAACTCCAGCCATCATAATTCCAAAAGTTACCAGCCCAATCACTCCTGAAACATGGAAGAAATGCTCAGCAATAAAAAAAGTAATATAAGCTGCAGCAATTAAAATACTTATCTCTACTAAGGCATCATTAAAAACCTTTTTAACCCACATGATGGTAATCCAAGCAATTGTTAGTCCAACTAATGCCCCGCCCAGTGATACTTTAAAGAATTCAAATAAAGCAGAGTTTTCTCCTCCAATACCAGTAAACCCAGCAAAAAATACCATAAAAAAAACAATTGCAGTACCATCGTTTAGCATGGATTCGCCTTCTATTAATGTTCCAAGTTTTTTACTTGCTCCTAATTCTTTTAAGATAGCAGTTACAGCCACAGGATCCGTTGCACTGACTACCGCTCCAAACATTAAGGCCATAGTCCATGTCCATGCAGACAATCCTATACCGCTCATTTTAATTAAAATCAAGACAAGTGCAGTAAGAAAAAGAGCAACTAAGATGCCTGGTACTGCCAGTAAAAGTGCGTTGGTGAACGACTTTTTAAATGTATGCACATCTAAAGCAAATGCTGCATCAAAAATCAAGATCGGTAAAAAAACAAACAACACCATATGTGGATCAATATTGCCTGCCCACCTAATTGAATCGCTCATAAAACTAACATCAATTTTAAGTAAACCCAGGTTCCACTGTCCTAAAAGACCTAATCGAGCCATTAAACCAAGGCCTAATCCTATAATTAGAAGTAATACTGTATATGGAATAGGTGCTTTTTTAAACAAATGACGTGTGGCAGCTCCAATAATTAATGCAATTATTAGGAAAAAAAGAGGATTTAAATTGCTTGTGTGCCCTCCTTCCTGATGCTGTGTAGTATGTTCCGTGTTTTCAACGGTATGATGAGTTATGGCAGTATCTGTAGTATGAATTTGCTCTTGTCCATATAGTGAGACTGGAATAAATTGCATTGAAAAAAAGACAAACAAATAAAATACTATTTGGCAAATAGAAGGGGATATCTTTTTTGTCATAACCTATGATTTATAAAATTAAATCCAAGTTACAAAAAAATAGATTACTACACTTAAAACCTGAAACAAAAATATTGGTTAACAGATGAAGTGTTTGGCATTTTATTTTACTAACGATACCTTAAACCGAAGTATTTTTGGGTTTATATTGAATGTGTTATATTAACTAGATCGCTAAGTACAGAAGGATTTTTTTCAATAGCCGTTCCGACAACTACAATGTCGGCTCCTGCTTTAATGGTTTGCTCAATATCAGTTTTGGTTTTTATTCCGCCACCAACAACTAATGGAACGCTAATGTTTTGTTTAACTCCATTAATTAAATCGTACCGAACATGATTGTTGGCTCCGCTTCCAGCTTCAAGATAAATGAGCTTTAAACCGAGCATTTCACCAGCCATTGCAGTTGCAATTGCAATGTCTGTTTTCTCTGCAGGTATTGGGCGCGTATTACTCATATATTCAACAGAGGTTGATTTGCCGCCTTCAATTAAAATATAACCTGTTGGTATTACTTCTAATCCGCTTCGTTTAATATATGATGATGCAATTACATGATTTCCAATTAGCAAATCTGGGTTACGTCCTGAAATAAGTGATAATAACAAAATACCATCTGCGGTGGATGTTATTTGCAGAGGACTGCCTGGAAATAAAAGCAACGGTATACTCGTGCTTTCCTTTATAAGTTTAACTGAATGATCTATTTGATTATTTAATAAACTTCCGCCAATTAAAATCAAATCTACCTGAGAATTATTAGCATGGCCAATCACTTCTGTCAACAATTTTTCTGAGTGATTATCGGGATCAATTAAAAGCGCAAAAAGCTTTTTGCCATTTTTAATATTTTCAAGTATCTTGTTATAAATCATTTGTACAAATATTTATTGCATAAGCTTTATTTATAACACCAAACTACGGCATAGTTTTTATGAGTAAAATAGTTTAAGGTAAACTTTTCGTTCATATAACTATTATTTACAACTCCAATAATTAGGCCTTTATCTTTAGGTTTAAAAGGTTCTATTTTAAGATTTGTAACAAAGTTAATATCTACCTTATCGCAAATTTTGTACAGCGCTTCTTTAGCACACCAATGTAAGTATAAGTGATAAATTTCTTGTGTTTTGTCGATGGATTCAAGTTCCTCTGGACGCATAAATTTTTCGGCAATTCGCAATACTTTATCCGACATAAACTCAAGATCGATTCCAACCCTGCGTTTTTTATTTAAAAGTATTGCTGTAAGTTCTTTTGAGTGCGAAATACTTATATTATGCGAATTGTGATGCAAATATGGTTTTCTTTCGGGTCCGTAAACGATTCTGGAATCCTTATCAGTTAAAGAGTTAAGTAAAACACGAACACTTAACCATTCGAGCTTGCGCTGATGGTTTTTAAAACCTTCGAGCCGCTCAACATCTTTTTCATCAAGGGTTACCATTGACCTCAGATAATCAAAATCTTCGGTAATCTCCCACATACCCAGGATTCCGTCCTCATTAAAAGGTTCATTTAATATTATAGCCATAGTTTAACTATATTATTTCCATTCAAACGATTCAATCATTACAATTATATCATCTTTAATAAATCGAATAACCGGAGCTAAGGAGTCCTTATTGGGTTCAACGTTAAAATATAAGGCTCCTCTTACATAGTGGTTTATGCTATCTGTAACATAAAACTGAATTGACGAGGCAGCATTACCATCAATTTCATATAAAATACCGTATATATTTCGCTCGGGTCGTATAAATACTTGTTCGTGAATAGCATCGGCTTTTATAGAGTGTTTATAAGCTAGTTTTCTCGAATCTTCAAGTATTTGCCCCAGGTTATTGTTTATATCCTTGTAACTTATGTGTAGTCGTCCTCCAATTCTATTAAAATCCATATTAATCCAGCATGGTTCGGTATTTTTATCTGCATCGGCAACAATGGTTGCATAAACAGGATAATCAAACGAATAGGGACAATCGGAGTTAAATTTTTGGTATTCTTTTTTGGGCAGATCGATTCTAAAATAACCTCTTGGCTTTGGGGTTGTTTTTTCTCTACAGCTAGCTATAAATATAGACAACAGAATAATAACAATATAATATTGTAAATAGCTGGTTTTGTACATTATAATGATTAAATAAATTACTGGTTAATGGTTACCTTAATTTGTTTTATTCGTCTTTTATCAACTGCTTCGATAGTAAATGTAAGATTTTTATAATTTATAACTTTGTTTTTTTCAGGAATTTCACCTGTTAGTCCAAGTATTATTCCGGCAATTGTATCTGCATCGCTACTTATGTCATCAAAAAAGTTGTCATCAATTTCAAGTATCTTAAAAAAATCGTTTAAAAGGGTTTTTCCTTCAAAGATGTAGGTTGTATCGTTGATTTTTATATAGTTTCTTTCATCTTCATCCGACTCATCGGTAATTTCGCCAACAATTTCTTCGAGTACATCTTCGAGGGTAACAATGCCATTTGTACCACCATATTCATCGATTACTATGGCCATATGGATTTTGTTTTTCTGAAAATCTTTTAACAGGTAATTGATTTTTTTGTATTCCGATACAAAATAAGGTGGACGCAATAAGGCTTGCCAGTTAAAATCATCTCCTTTATTAAAATGCTCAAGTAAGTCTTTAATATATAATATGCCTTTAATATTATCGAAACTCTCCGAAAATACCGGTACCCTTGAGTGTCCTGATTCAATAATTAGCGGAAGCAGCGTTTTAAAACTGGTATTGTACTCAACTGCAAAAACATCTACTCTTGATCTCATAATTTCACTAACATCAATATTGCCAAATTTAACAATACCTTTTAAGATGTTTTCATCTTCGTTAATTTGATTAGTCGTAAGATTCAGAGCCTCAGAAAGATCGTCTATTGTAATATTGTGTTTAATCTTTGTGAGTTTATTTGCTATGAGTGATGAATTTCTCGAAAGTAAATAACTTACCGGGAAAAATACAAAGTCAAAAAGAGAGGTAACTGGTGATGCAAAATAGGTAAACTTTTCGGGGTTTTTATGAGCAAAATGTTTTGGAACTATTTCAATAAAAATCACATACAAGAACCCAAAAATTATTGATTGGTAAATAAATCCCCAGATAGGCTCTGTTGTAAAGTCAAAAATCTGATTTAGAAAAACCGTTTGAATTAACAAATAGCAGATTATTAAAAATCCTTTTGCAATAATAAGAGTTGCCAGTAATCTTTTTGGATCATTTAAGTATTTGGTAATAAGCTTGCTGCGAAAATCGTATTTAGTTTGCAAGTTGGTTATAGCCGAAGTTTTTAATGCGAAAAACGATATTTCGGCCCCGGATATAAGGGCGGTAACAAAAATTACTAACAACGAAAAAACTATACCTATTATAGTATAGCTGTTAAATCCTTTTATTGCAATGCCAGCAATAACAAGTATCGACGGGAGAGGATCAGTGAGTTCCAATTTTATTGTAAATTAAGTTATTAAAATGGTAAATCGTCTGCTTCGGCAGGAATATCTGTTTCGGTAATGTTCATATGTTCATCGGCTGCTGCTGGTGAATCTTCGCCACCATGTTTTTGCCCTAGCAATTGCATTGTATCGGCAACTATTTCGGTAGTATATCTTTTATTTCCGTCCTTATCGTCCCAGCTGCGTGTTCTAATTTTGCCCTCGATGTAAAGAGGAGTTCCTTTTTTCACATATTTTTCAGCAACTTCAGCTAACCCTCTCCAGGCAACTATATTATGCCATTCGGTATTGGTTACTTTTTGATTGTCTTTTTTATAAGTCTCGCTGGTTGCTAATGAAAATTTGGCAACAGCAACACCTTTGTCAAGATGTTTTACTTCGGGATCTTTTCCAACATTTCCAACAAGAATAACTTTATTTATACCCATCTTAATTTATTTTTAATTATTAATTGTAAAGTTAAAAATTTTTGAATCAAAGGCAATAATACAAAAAATTAATGGAAAATCGTTTTAAAATAGTTTTCGATAAGCTTTGGAATCCCATATCTATAAATCTCAGAGTTAGTTATAGATATATATTTTGATTTTACAAAACGATTTGGTTTGTTAATCTCAACCTGATAAAAACGTGCAATTAGTTGTTGATGTGATAATTGATGTTTTATGATTTGTGAAACACGGGTTATTTTATAAGATGTTTTATCGAACAGTTCAATCCATTGTTTGTGGTTTTGTAATTCTTCGGGAGCAACCTCGGTTTTCGTTTCAATCAGAGGTAACTGATAAAGCAATTGCCAGATATCATTTTCAACACGTTTTTCGATAAAAGTTTTACCATTATATAATAGGTGCAAAAAATTAAAATACCTTTTTGATACTTGTATCTTTTTCTTTTTAACAGGTAGATCATTAATTATGTTGTGTGTAAATGCAAAACATTCGTTTTTAAAAATGCAATGTGCACATTCCGGATTTTTGGGAGTACAAACCAGAGCTCCAAACTCCATGATTGCCTGATTGTGCTTTGCGGGATCTTTTAAATTTATAATCTTATTGGCCATGTTTTTAAATACCGATTTTCCTTTTGATGAATCAATTTGTTCGGTTAATCCATAAAATCTGGCTAAAAAGCGGTAAACATTTCCATCGACCACAGCAACAGGTTCGTTAAAACAAAATGATGCAATCGCAGCAGCAGTGTAATCTCCTATGCCTTTAAGTTTTATGAGTTCCGAGTATTGTTCAGGAAATTTTCCTCGATAATCAATCATAATAATTTTAGCTGTTTGGTGCATGTTTCTTGCTCTCGAGTAATATCCCAGTCCCTGCCATAGATTTAAAACATGATCGATTGAATCGGATGCAAGACTATTTACGTCGGGATATTTTTCGATGAATCGATAAAAATATCCTATGCCTTGATTAACGCGTGTTTGCTGAAGTATTATTTCCGACACCCAAATAATATATGGATTTTTTGTTTCACGCCAGGGTAAATCTCTTTTATTCTGATCGTACCATTTTATTAGTACTTTGCTGATGCTCATAATATAAGTGAGTAAGTTTTTTTAAAAGATTTAACAAAAATACTCGTTTTGTATTTTATTAATCAAAAGAAATCTTTTATATTTGCAGTTCGAAATTAAAGAATGATCTAAAATATTGATAATTAAAGTTTTTAAAAAATGACAAAAGCAGATATCGTTAACGAAATTTCCAAAAACACAGGAATTGAGAAAGTAACTGTTCAGAAAGCAGTAGAAGCCTTTATGGAAACTATTAAGGATTCATTAGTTACTGAAAAAAATGTTTACCTAAGAGGTTTTGGTAGTTTTATCGTTAAAAAACGTGCAGAAAAAACTGCAAGAAATATTTCAAAAAACACAACTATTATTATTCCTGAGCATTTTATTCCTTCTTTCAAACCTTCAAAGAGATTTGTTAACAAGGTAAAAAATAACGTAAAAAAAGGTAAGTAATAATATTTAAATTCAAATCATTATGCCAAGCGGAAAGAAGAGAAAAAGGCACAAAATGGCTACTCATAAACGTAAAAAACGTTTAAGAAAAAATCGTCATAAGAAAAGAAAATAGGATAATTAGATTATCCTTACTAAGCAATTGAACCTATCGAAGTTCGTCTTCTTTAGGTTTAAGTTGTTTTATGTAAGATTTGATTTTACCAAATTTTGGAGAAGGAATTGTGAGTACCGAATTAGTTATTGACGTAACTCCCTCAGAAATAGCGATTGCATTACTTGAGAGCAAGCAGCTTGTTGAGCTAAACAAAGAAAAAAGAAATTTACAGTTTACAGTAGGTGAGATTTACCTAGGTAAGGTTAAACGTATTATGCCCGGACTAAATGCTGCATTTGTTGATGTTGGTTACGAGAAAGATGCTTTTTTGCATTACCTGGACCTCGGACCTCAATTTCAAACACTTAACAATTACCTTAAAAACTCACTTAACAGAAAAGGGAAACCATTATCGATTCCTCGAATAAAACTCGAAAAAGAAATCGATAAGAACGGTAAAATAGCTGATGTGCTTAAACCGGGTCAACTGGTTATGGTTCAGATAGCTAAAGAACCTATTTCAACAAAAGGGCCCCGCTTAAGCTCCGAATTGTCGATTGCCGGAAGAAATCTGGTATTAATACCTTTTGCCGATAAAGTTTCTGTTTCTCAAAAAATAGAATCAGCCGAAGAAAAAAAACGACTTAAAAAGCTGGTTGAAAGTATTAAACCAAAGAATTACGGAGTTATTGTTCGTACCGTAGCCGAAGGCAAAAAGGTTGCAGTGCTTGATGGCGAGCTTAGAGGATTGGTTAAAAAGTGGGAGAGTTCATTCGAAAAGATTAATATTTCAAATGTTCCCAAACTCGCTATTGGTGAGTTAACCAGAACATCTGTTATACTCAGGGATATATTAAATGGTTCGTTTAATAATATTTTTGTAAACGACGAATCTACTTACCAGGAAATTAAAGATTATGTAGATACCATTGCCCCTGAAAAAGGTAAGATTGTTAAATTGTACGATGGGCCAAATCCAATTTTTGACCATTTTGGAGTTGATAAACAGATAAAGGCTGCTTTTGGTAAAACAGTATCGTTTAAAAATGGTGCTTACCTTATTATTGAACATACCGAAGCGCTGCATGTTATCGATGTAAACAGCGGTAACAGATCTAAGCTTGGCGAAGATCAGGAATCGAATGCACTTGAGGTAAATATGGCTGCTGCCGATGAAATTGCACGCCAGTTGCGTTTACGCGATATGGGTGGAATTATTGTTGTCGATTTTATTGATATGCACAGCAACGAAAACAGGCAAAAGGTATTTGACAAAATGAGAGAGGCAATGGATTCTGACCGAACTAAACATAATATTTTGCCTTTAAGCAAGTTTGGTTTAATGCAGATTACCCGCCAACGCGTGCGACCGGAACTGACCATTCAGATTCTCGAAAAATGTCCTACCTGCAAAGGTTCTGGCGAAATAACTCCTAGTATTTTGCTGGTTGATGATATCGAAAATCATATCAATTTCTTGATTAACGAAACTCAGTATAAAAAATTAACTTTAAAAGTTCACCCATATATTAAAGGATTTATTAAAAATGGGTTTTTCTCGCTGCAATGGAAATGGTTTTTTAGGTTTAAAAAAATAATCCGGGTGCAATCTGTTAGTTCTTATCAATTGCTCGAATTTCATTTTTTCGATAAAAATGGCGAGATCATTAAAGATTAATTTAATAAGATCATAAAACAATTCGATAATTTCTTTGTTTATTAAATGATTAATAAATAGATGCAGATTGATTTCTGCATTTTTTTTATTTTATGTAGATTGATTACATTTGAACATTTGAAATAAAAACAAGAAATGATGAAACATAAAGCGCTACTTTCTGCAATTTTATTATTCGTTGCAACGAGTCTTTCGGCTCAACTTTTTGATCCTGTAAAATGGACTACGAAAAGTGTAAAAACTGGTGATAATACTGCCGATTTAATTTTTGAGGCAACTATCGACATGAAATGGCACCTCTATTCGCAATACTTTGATGAAGGTGGGCCTGTTAGAACTAATTTTATGTTCGATGAATCTGATCAATTCGAGTTGATTGGTAAACCATCTGAGAGTCCAGATCCTGAAGAGGTAATGGACGAAGTTTTTAATATAAAAGTTAAGTACTTTAGCAATAAAGCTACTTTTATACAAAAAATTAAAGTTAATTCATTAGACGCTTTTACCATCAATGGATCTATTGAATATCAGGTTTGTCAGGATGATAAATGTGTTTATTTTAATCCCGATTTTTCATTTAAAGTAGATGGAGCATCAAAATCAGAAGTCGCTGAAAAAGGCGAAAGTAAAAGTAACGAAATTGTTGAAGCGAAGATTAACGAATCGATTAAACCACTTGTAGATATTACTGCTACTGAGGTTGTTGATAAACCAGAATCAACAGAAAAAAAATCGATTTGGGGCTTCTTCTTTGTTGCTTTTCTGCTTGGATTAGCTGGTGTGCTTACACCTTGTGTTTTCCCGATGATTCCAATGACAGTTTCTTTTTTTATGCAAGGGCAATCATCAAAATTTAATTCAATTACAAAAGCATTAATCTTTGGAATCTCGATTGTTGTTTTATATACTAGTGTTGGATTAATCGTATCATTAACCAGTGCGGGTGCCGATTTTACCACATCATTAAGTTCGCATTGGATTCCGAACCTTATATTCTTTATATTATTTTTAGTTTTTGCTGCCTCATTTTTTGGCATGTTCGAGATAATATTACCTACAGGACTAGCAAATAAAGCTGATCGTCAGGTTGACAAAGGTGGTTATCTGGCTTCATTCTTTATGGCTTTTACCTTGGTAATAGTTTCATTTAGCTGCACCGGACCAATCGTTGGTGTGTTATTGGTTAAAGCTGCTGCCGGAGATGTATTGGAACCACTCATTGGAATGTTTGCTTTCGGATTGGCCTTTGCTCTTCCGTTTACCTTGCTGGCCATTTTCCCCGGAATGATAAAATCTCTACCAAAATCAGGTGGTTGGATGAACTCTGTAAAAGTAGTTTTAGGATTTATTATTCTCGCATTCTCACTGAAGTTTATCGCAAATATTGATCAGGCATACCACTTTGGTATTTTAAGCCGCGATGTATATTTGGCAATCTGGATTGTTTTATTTATTCTGATGGGATTTTATTTGCTTGGTAAAATTAAATTTTCGCACGATAGTGAGCTAAAACATGTTTCTGTGTTCAGGTTATTAATCGCAATTGTTTCGTTTACTTTTGCGCTGTATTTGTTTCCCGGTTTATTTGGAGCTGATTTAAATGCTGTTTCGGCACTTATTCCACCAAAATCGGCTCAACAGTTTGATCTAACAAAAAATCAGGTTGTTGGATTAACAACTATTGATCAACCCAAATCATTGTGCGAAACTCCAAAGTATTCAGATATTTTGCATTTGCCTCATGGCTTGCAGGGCTATTTTGATTATGAACAAGGAATGGCTTGTGCTAAAAAACTAAACAAACCGGTACTACTTGATTTTAAAGGCCATCAATGTGCAAATTGCAAAGAAATGGAAACAAAAGTTTGGTCAGATCCAGAAGTTTTAAAACGACTGCAGAATGATTTTGTAATAATCGCCCTTTATGTTGATGATAGAACAGCCTTGCCCGAAAACGAATGGATTACATCAACCATTGATGGGAAAGTTAAAAAGACCATTGGTAAAAAATATGCCGATTTTCAAATCAGTAAGTTCAATATAAATAGTCAGCCTTATTATGTTTTGATGGACACAAATGGAGAGCAGCTTAATAAACCCCAAGGTCATGATCTTAACATCGAAAATTTTATTAAGTTTTTAGATGAAGGTAAACAGAAGTTTGAGAACAAATAAATAAAAAAGGTGTTTCGATTGAAACACCTTTTTTATTATATATATCTCAATTCTAATACCATTCAAGTAATATTCTTTTCTCTATTGGAGGCACAATAATCGTTTTACGTTCTAAGGAATAAGCAAGGAAGAATCCAAGTGCTTCGTTGCTAATATTTCCAACAGGATTTGCCGGTGGCCCGGCTAATGGACCTCCATTCCAATCTGTTACTGACATAACCTGATAAAAATAATCGTAATATCCTTCAACAACCGATTGCATTTCTAAGGTTATCGTATCGCCAGTATTTGCAGATAGCCATTGTGCCTGATATCCTTCAATGTAAAGTCCATTAACAAAAAGATCGGACTCAAGCAATTTTTCAGAAAGAGTATCAGTTTCGAGTACTCCGTTTTTGTATGCATCCCATAAATAGTAATTGCCTTCTGTTTCAGGTTCCTGAGCATATAAAAGAACAACAACAAAAGTATCTTCTGTTTGGTAAATCCCATAATCATAATAACCAATTTTTAAAGAATCCATGGGAGGGCAAAAATTCATTAAGCAGCTGGCTTCATAAGTCTCACCTTCAATAATTGCATTCATAGTGTAAGTTTTACCTATTATTCCGGCCATGGTATCAGTTTCGTAAACACCAGGGCTAACTTCTGCCAACGTGAAAATATCTGTACCATCCGAAATGGTTACAGTTGCTCCTGATATTCTGGGTGTTTGCTGATTTGAAAAGTAATCGGCACTTTTGCTTAAAATTATTTTATGTGCTTTTATCTCGTTGCTTATGCTTCCCTGAATAATTATTCTTTCGTATGTGCTGTTTAGATCTACATCAAAATCTTCGACACATGAAGAAACGATTGCAGCTAAAATCAATAATATACTATATTTTTTGTTCATGATACGTGGGTTTTAAAAGTAAAAATTCCAGGTTAAAGACGGAATAATGGGAAAAACATATACTTTCTCAGCTTTTGTTACTCCCGGATTATCAGGATCTTGTGTAAATGTTACCATCCAGGCATTGTGTCGGTTATAAACATTATATACCGATACATTCAATTCGCTTCTAAGTCGTTTATTAGGTTTCTCTTTGCCTTTTAAAGTAATCGAAAGATCTAATCGGTGATAATTTGGCATTCTGTAGCTATTACGTTCGGTAAAGATAGGAACAGCCATGCCTTCGTATTCGTATTTGCCGCTTGGAAACGTAACCGGATTTCCGGTAGCATATACCCAAGTAGCCGAAACATTAAGTCTTTTTGTTAAATCGTAAACCCCAACAATAGATAAATTGTGAGGTCTATCGTATGATGACGGATAAACTTTTCCGAAATTTATTTCAGGTATTTTTCTTTCAGCTTTAGACAAGGTGTAACTAATCCATCCAGTGAATTTACCCTGCTGTTTACGTATAAAAAATTCAGCTCCATACGACCATGCATCGCCGATCCTGAATTCGCCTTCGAGTTCTGCGTTAAGCGATAATTGAGCATGATTTTTAAAGTCAATCTGGTTATCCATGTTTTTGTAATATAGCTCAATAGATGTTTCAAAAAGGTTGTCCCAGAAGTTTCTGAAATATCCTACAGCAACCTGATCGGCTATTTGTGGATCAATATTGGGGCTGGAAGGAACCCAAACATCAAGTGGTGAACCACCTGTTGAGTTTGATGCAAGATGAAGGTATTGTTTTGTTCTTGAGTAGCTTGCTTTTATCGATGATCGTTCGTTTAAAAGATAGTTAATACTTAATCGGGGTTCTAGTCCATAAAAGGTATTATAAATGTCCCATTGCTCATAAGTTGTAGAATCAATTTTTTCGTAATTCTCGTCAAAATTATATGAGGTAGCTTTGCCCATATTTTGAAAAGCTGAAGCTCTCAAGCCATAGTTAAGTTTGAGTTTTTTTCCTAAAGAGTGTTCGTTGCTTAAGTAAACTGCATATTCAAGTGCGTTTGATTCGGGCATTACGATTGGATTGCCACCTGTACCTGCTGCATATCCAGGATTAAAATGATGAAAGATTCCATCAAAACCGAATTTAACTGTATTGTTTGGATTTAAGAAGTAGGTTAAATCACCTTTTATTTTTAAATCCTCAAGATCCGATACCCATTTAAATCCATATAGATTATCGCCACTCTCCATTTTATAGTCGTATTTACTATAAATGAATGAAAAGTTTGAAAAAAGCCGTTCGTTAAAAAGATGGTTCCAGCGGGTTGTTAAGGTGTAATTGCCCCAATCCCAGCTAAACATATCACCATATTTTAATACATCACGACCAAAATAACCTGAAACAAAAACTCTATTTTTTTCATTGATTTTATAGTTTGTTTTTAGGTTAAGGTCGTAGAAATAAAGTTTATTTGAATTAATCATTTCATCGCTTGATAACAATAGAAATAGATCAGCATAAGTTCTTCTGCCTGAAATTAATACAGACCATTTATCCTCAATGATAGGCCCTTCGAGTGTTAATCGCGAAGAGATGGTACCAATACCTCCTGTAGCTTCAAATTTCTTTAAGTTCCCTTCTTTCATTCTAATATCAAGCAGAGAGGATAATCTTCCTCCGAATTCTGCAGGTATATCGCCTTTATAAACTTTAACATCTTTTACAACATCGTTGTTAAAAACTGAAAAGAAACCCATAAGATGTGATGCATTGTAAACAGTGGCCTCATCAAATAAAATTAAATTCTGGTCAGGACTACCTCCGCGAACATTAAACCCCGAAAATCCTTCGCCAGTAGATTGGATACCTGGCATTAATTGAAGTGTTTTAATAACATCAACTTCGCCAAATAAGGCTGATACTTGTTTTATTTCTTTGGCTTGCAGCTTAACTGTGCTCATTTCAGTACGCAAAATGTTTTCGTTTTTTCTTTCGGCTGTAATCACAACTTCGTCGAGGATTTTCTCCTTTTCCTCGAGTTTGACATGAACTGTTTTATTTTCGTTTAGTTTTATTGTCAGGTCTTGTTTTTCGAGGCCCATGTACGAAAATACAATCTCATAATCGCCTTCGGGTAAGGTTAACGAATAAAACCCATAAACATTGGTAGCTGCTCCAGTACGTATGTTTTTTGCATAAATGGTGGCTCCAATAAGCTCTTCGCCCGAATTATTTGTAATATGACCACTTATAGTGTATTTTTTTTGTGCCAAACCGGGTAAGGCAAATAAGGTTAATAAAAACCCAATAAAAAAGTATTTCATTTGCAGATCTGTATTTTACAGTTTAACTAGATCAAATTTAGCTATAAGTTCCAAGTATCTTAACTAATTGATTGCTTTTTCATTATAAACTGGACTAACGTTAGGAGTATTAAGATTATTGCCAAAAATGATGCAATTCGTCCAATATAGTCACCGTACTTTACATAAAAAGTAATTTCGGTATTTGCCTTAATATTATTTTTAATGGCATCGCGAACCCACCACTCTGTTCTATTAAGTATTTCACCTTTTTGATTAATAAACGCTGAGATGCCTGTATTAGCCGATCGGGCAACACTTCGTCGGGTTTCGATAGCTCTTAACTGCGAATAGTTTAAATGTTGTTTGTGTCCTATTGTATTTCCCCACCAGCCATCGTTAGTAATAACAAAGATTAAACTGGCTCCGTTTTTAACATAATCGGTTACGAATTCGCCATAAATTGACTCATAACAAATAACAGGTGCAATGCGGGTTTCGTCTGTAGCATTCTTAAATGTTCCCCTGTAATCTTGTGTTCCGCGGCTTCCTGTTGTGCCACCCAAATCTAAAATTACACTTTCGAGTAGCTTAAAAAGTTTTGGGTAAGGCATTTTTTCAACTCCTACAACAAGTTTAGATTTATGGTATGTTGGTAATGCAAAGGTTGTGTCAATTTGTATCGATGAGTTATATACGTCGTAATACATATCAGAATCTCTGAATTTTCTTACTGTTGATGATAGTTTTTCATCCAAAGCGTAAGCGTAGTATGCATCCATGCCAATTACGAAATTTATATTGGGTTTTTCCTTTACAAAATCAATCATGGTTTTAATTGTAAGATTGTCTGAAAGGTTATTAATCCATATGTAATTGTCTAAGGCCGTTTCAGGACCCACAACATAATCGGTATTTTTATCAGTGATGCTATCAGCAAGGTGTAATATGATATTTAGTTGCTCCAAATGCGACATCCCACTGAATTTATCATTATAAGGATCGATATTTGGCTGAATAACTGCTATGTTATACTCTTTCCCTTTTTCCTTGTAATTATTAAAGATTGAAACCGAAATAATAATAGGGACAATAAAGAGAATGATAATTGAAACTATTGTCGTTATTATTGATTTTAAAGATTTAAGTTTTAGGTAGTTTTTTAACAGGTTAAAAAATAGTAGGTTTAGAACAAGTACCCACAGCGATCCACCAAGAGTTCCGGTATATTCGTACCACTGAATTAATTTAATGTCTTTGGCTAATCCGTTGCCTAAATTTAACCAGGGCCAGGAGATTTCGGCATTTAAATACAAATATTCAAAAGCGATCCAATATGCCAGTATAGCAATGTTACCAATTTTTTCATTTGTTTTTCTTTTTGTAATGTGTGCCAGCCAAATCGTTGTGGTTAAAACAAATGTATTAACAAGCACGGCTGCTATTACTCCTGCTAATGCTGCATTATAAACCCAGTAAGTAGTTAGAATGTTCCATATACCAATCGTTAAAGCGGCATATCCGTAAAAAACTATTGATTTATTATTCTGCTTAGTTTGATATAAATAATCTTCGATAATTAGCAGAGGAACAAAGGCTATACATAAGATTAATCCTGAAAACTGCTGATACCATGGAAGTGACAATAAAACACTCCCAATAAAAGAGAGTAAAAATAATTGTGATCGTTTCATTTTTGTCGTTTAATATTAACAAGATAAACACCCAGAAAAATCAAACTTATCCAGAAGAAATGAATTAAGCTAATTTTCTCCCCATCAAAAAGGCCCCACATTATTGCAAAAATCGGAATAATATAGGTAACCGATGATCCGAAAAGAGCTGAAGTATTTTGTATTAATGTATTAAAAAGAATTAAGGCTAACATGGTTCCAACAACACTCAAAATAGCTATAAACCCAAGGTTTAAAATATAATCTGGAGTTGATAAGGCAAAAGTAAAATCAGTGAATAAAAGATAAATACCTGCCACAGGTCCAACAAACATAAAAGCAATAGATGTCAATTCCAATCCGTTTAAATCTTTGATTTTGTATTTTACCTGATTTACATTTATTCCATAACAAATGGTGGCCACAACTATGAATAAACCATAATAATTTATATTACTAAAAATATTGCCGGTTTCTGCTGAAAAAGCAATTAATCCGATAGCCCCTATTAAACCTAAAAATATTCCGATTGTGTTAATTAACAGGGCTTTACTTTTATAGAAAAGTAAACCAATGATTAGTGTAAACAAAGGAGTCATTGAGTTTAACATTCCGGCCAACGAACTATTAATCTGAGTTTGTGCTTTAGTAAACATAAATGCAGGTATCGCCGATCCAATAAAACCAACTAGTAACAAGGAAAGAAAATTATCTTTGGTGATTTTTTTTAAGTTTTTTAATCCAAAGGGCAGAAAAGCCAAAAACGATATAAACATGCGCAGTGCCGCAACCTGATCATGAGAATACGAACGCAACCCCTTTTTCATTAATATAAAACTGCTGCCCCAAATAAAAGCCAGGAAAAGTAAAACGGTCCATTGCCAAAATTTATTTTTGTAACTAAACGTGGTCATTTTTTTCAATTTAAGGTTCAAAGATATGTATTATTAACAAAACCTCAGGTTGGTTGTTTTAACTTTTTAGTTAGTTAATGTTGATTAATGAAGTATTCGTTTTTAAAAAAACAAATTTTGATTTACATTTATGCCCGCGCTATAAGGATTATGGAAGTACATCTTATTTGGCCGGATTTTTTTTACAATTAAAATAGTTGAAAGGAGTTAGTCAACTAAACGAATTAGAAGTTTGTGGGGTAATAATTAACGATATGCCAACGTTTAGATTTGATCATAAGTCATATGGGGGTATTAAAAACTCAAGATTTAGTTATGAAGGGGTTATAGTTTAAAGTTTACGAAAAGCTCATATTATTAAAAAAACACTAATTATTAATTATAAATGGAATTTATTTTCTTTTTAAAAGGGATTATTGTTGGATTGCTTGCGTCAATTCCTTTGGGACCTGTAGGAGTTTTATGTATTCAGCGTACCCTTAACAAAGGACGATTTTCTGGATTTTTATCAGGCATGGGCGCTGCAACTGTTGATGCAATATTTGCATTAATTGCAGCACTGGGACTTACATTTATTATTAATTTTATTGAGCAACAACGATTTTTTATACAGATTATAGGTGGTATCGTCCTGATAATTATGGGATTAATAATTTTTTATAAAAATCCTGTTAAACAAATGAGAAGACAAAAACGAGGTAAAAGCACACCTTATCAGGATTTTTTCTCTGTATTTTTATTAACTCTTTCAAATCCTGTTGCTGTATTTTTATTTGTTGCTGCATTGGCCAGTATTAATATTGTCTCGGTTGAGTCACCAATTTTATCAACATTATTTGTTGTTTCGGGAGTGTTTTTAGGGGCTTTATTTTGGTGGGTTCTATTAATTTCATTTGTCGATCTGTTCCGAAAAAAATTCAGATTAAAGCAATTGTGGTGGATTAATAAAATAGCAGGTGTTCTTATCACCGCTTTTGGTATATTTGCAATCTTAGCCATTTTTTATATGGTATTTAAATAGTTTGCATCCTTTGTGCAAGGCTGTAATAATTAATTAATTGTCAAGCTGAGTTTGTCGAAGCCATCTTTCGAGTGAGTTCAATATAACCCCTACAACAATTTTTAAGCAACCAATTGTACAACGGATTAAGCTAAAGCTTTTATAGTATTTATTTATATTGATATAACGTGAAAATTAATAGTGCCGAATTTGTTGCCAGTAATACCGGTTTTGATAAATGTCCTGATGCAAAGCTCCCCGAATATGCCTTTGTTGGTCGATCGAATGTAGGCAAATCATCGCTTATTAATATGCTTTTAGAAAGAAAACAACTGGCAAAAACATCGCAAACACCTGGTAAAACACAACTTATAAATCATTTTATAATTAACACAAATTGGTATCTGGTCGATTTGCCTGGATACGGATATGCAAAAGTTGCCAAATCTAAACGAAAAGATTTTCCAAAACTTATAAAAGATTATTGCGAGTTTCGACCTAATCTAGTTTGTATTTTTATACTTATCGATTCGCGTCATAAACCACAAAATAACGATCTTTTATTCATGGAGTGGTTGGGCGAAAAGCAAATACCTTTTGCAATGATCTTCACAAAATCAGATAAACTTGCCAAGTCAAAGCTCGAAGAAAGCATTGTCCTTTACAAATCAACCATGTTGGAGAACTGGGAAACCTTGCCCGAAATCTTTATAACATCATCCGAAACTAAACTCGGCCGAGATGACGTGCTTAGTTACATCGAAAACCTAAATAAAACGGTCGATTTTTAATTTTCCAAACATTTTTGATTTATTACTGATCGAAAATAGAATGATATTTTTAACTTTGCCTATCAAATTTGAAAATATAAATCTTTACTATTATGAGTCAGCCTCCAATTAAGATTTTTTCGGGTACTAAATCGCGCTATATAGCTGAAAAAATTGCAAAAGAATATGGTGTTGAGTTAGGAAATACTTCATTTATAGAGTTTAGCGATGGTGAGTTTCAGGTAGCATTTGAGGAAACAGTACGTGGAGCTTATGTATTTATTGTTCAATCTACATTTCCACCATCTGATAATCTTATGGAGTTATTGTTAATGATCGATGCAGCGAAAAGAGCATCGGCTTACAAAGTGGCAGCCGTAATTCCATATTTTGGATTTGCACGGCAAGATAGAAAAGATAAACCCCGCGTTTCAATTGGAGCCAAATTAGTAGCAAATCTACTCAGTGCAGCTGGAGTTGACCGAGTTATGACTTTGGATTTGCACGCTGATCAGATTCAGGGATTTTTCGATATACCCGTTGATCACCTATATGCATCCTCCATTTTTGTGCCTTATATTAAAAGTTTAAATCTTGAAAATTTAGTTATAGCTGCTCCCGATATGGGTGGTACAAAAAGAGCCAATGCATACTCCAAATTTTTAGAAACACCACTGGTAATTTGTCATAAATCAAGAAAAAAAGCGAATGTAATTGATGAACTTACTGTTATCGGAGATGTGGAAGGCAAAAATGTAATTATTCTTGATGATATGATTGATACAGCTGGAACGATTACAAAAGCAGCCGACATGATGATCGAAAAAGGTGCACTTAGCGTAAGAGCGATAGCTACTCACGCTGTTCTTTCTGGTCCGGCTTACGAAAGGATTAATGAATCTAAAATTGCCGAAATAGTGGTAACCGATTCATTACCCATAAAACCAATATCTGATAAGATAAAAGTGCTTTCTATTGCTGCTGTTTTTGCTGATGTAATAGATAAAGTACATAATTATCAGTCAATAAGTTCGAATTTTATAGTTTAAAACTATATATTTGCACTCGAATAAAAAAAGCGTATTGTATAAAAGTGTGATGGGGAATAAGAAGCTTTTACTTATTTTTTAGTATTATTCTGAGTAACACATAACTAGAAAAAAATGAAAACAATTGAAATTAAAGGTAGCTTAAGAGAAGCTGTTGGAAAAACAAATGCCAGAGAAACAAGAAAAAACGAAGAGGTTCCTTGTGTATTGTATGGAAAGGTAGAAAATGTTCATTTTAAATTAAATGAAAAAGCATTTAAAAATCTGGTTTATACTCCAGAAGCTTGTCTTGTAAATTTGAATATTGATGGTAAGCAGTACAAATCGGTTATGCGAGATCTTCAGTATCATCCGATAAGCGACAAAATTACACATGCTGATTTTTATTTGATCGATGAGAAAAAACCTATCTGGATTAATGTACCAGTGCGTATCGAAGGAACATCAATTGGTGTTTTAAACGGTGGTAAGTTGGATCAGAAGATGCGTAAAGTTAAAATTAAAGCTCTTGTTGAAAATTTACCAGATTATGTTATCGCAGATATCACTCCGCTCGAAATAGGTAAATCATTAAAAGTATCTGATTTATCATTAAAGAATGTGACTTTCCTTGATTCTAAAAATGATGTTGTAGTTAGAATTAAGAGTGCACGTGGTGCTCAAGTTGAAGAAGCTCCTGCTGCAGGTGCTGCTCCAGCCGAAGGTGCTGCTCCAGCTGAAGGAAAAGCTGAAGAAGGTAAAAAATAAATTTTTACAAACAGATAATTAGTGAAATATCTTATTGTCGGTTTAGGAAACATAGGTGACGAATACGTCAATACACGACATAATGTTGGGTTTCAGATATTGGATGCTTTTGCCAAAGCATCCAATATTTCTTTTCAGGATAGCCGACTGGCTTTTAGAGCCGAATATAAAATAAAAGGACGAACAATTATTCTTATTAAGCCTACCACATTTATGAATCTTAGCGGAAGGGCTGTTAATTACTGGCTACAGAAAGAAAAAATTCCGGAAGATAAGCTTTTGGTTATAGTTGATGATATAGCTTTACCTTTTGGTACATTACGACTGCGCCCCAAAGGGAGCGACGCCGGACATAATGGTTTGGCTGATATTAATTTAACATTGGGTCATCAAAACTATGCCCGGCTTAGGTTTGGGATAGGTGATGATTTTCCAAAAGGATTTCAGGTACAGTATGTATTGGGTGAATGGACAGAGGAAGAAAAGAAAATATTGCCGCAAAAGTTTGACATAGCCGCAGAAATAATCAAGAGTTTCGGTTTGGTTGGTCTTGCTCATACCATGAATCAATTTAATAAAAAATAAGAACGATCTATTATGGGAAACGAACATGATATTCGTGTTGATAAGTGGCTTTGGGCGGTACGGGTTTTTAAAACACGAAGCCAGGCTTCTGAGGCTTGCCGAAAAGGACGAATTCTCATTAACGATGTTCAGGTTAAACCATCTCGGGTTATTAAAATTGGAGAGATTGTGGTTGTTAAAAAACCTCCGGTTACCTATCAGTATAAAGTTATTGGCCTTCTCGAAAACAGGCAATCAGCTAAAGTTGTGGTAAACTATTGCGAAGATCTTACATCAGAAGAGGAAAAATCAAAACTCGAAATGAAAAACCATATCGGTTTCGAAATACGTGATAAAGGTATTGGTCGACCTACAAAGCGCGAACGTCGTTTAATTGATCATTTAAAGAAAATACAATGATTATTGCAAAAGCCAAAAAGAAGGAAAATATTGCCGAGTATGTTTTGTATATGTGGCAGGTTGAAAATCTTATCAGGATTTTTGAGCTAGATATTGATAAAATAAATTCCGAAATAATTCAAAAATTCGATCAGCCACAACCTATTAAAAAAGAAATGTTTGATTGGTACAAAGGCCTTATTGCCATGATGAAAGATGAGAACAAGGTAGAAAAAGGGCATATTCAGTTTTTGCAAAATACAATTAACGACTTAAATGATTTGCATCTTCGAATGATTGCTTCAAAAGATGAGGTTGAATATCAAAACATTTATTTATCGGCGAAACCTGGGATCGATGACTTAATTCAGAAATCAGTCAATACAGAAATTAATGATATTGAAGCCTGCTTTAATGGATTATACGGATTACTGATTTTTAGAATGAAAAACAAAACTATAAATTCAGAAACGGCTCAGGCAATGCAATACATTAGTCAGTTAATTGCTAAACTCAGCAAAAAACACAAACAAATCGAAAATGGAGAGATAGAGTTTTAATCTAAAAATTTATAGTTATAATCCTCCATTCCAATCGTACAGTTTTGCTTTTTACCAAAAATCCGGTATCGGTTTTTTGCTATTCGATCGTAAATAAAATCACGAATCTGTTTTGGAATTAACTGGGCAGGTTTAAAAATTATCCAAACACCACCAATTATCGATGCAATTTTAAGCACAGCATCTGATTTTAAATAAATTTTGTTTTCATTTAACAGAATTACGGTTTCATCAATTTTTTCAGGGATATTAAAAGGACTAAGTAACTCTCTTGTACGATCCGATTGAAGCGAAACAAACCTAAAATTGTCTTTTTTATCTTGTTTAATTAAAAACCGAACCAATCCGGAGCATAAATTGCAGTAACCGTCAAATATTATAATCGATTTATTTGTAAGCTGTTGACTCATTTGTGTTTTCAGGGATAAAAATCTCGAGGATCCTACTCTGAGTAACAGGGAAAAGCCTTATTTGTTCAATAACAGCTGGTATAAGAACGGTTTCTCCTTTTGTCATCTTAATCCGATTTTTATCATAATATTCAATCTCCAATTCACCCTCAATGCACATGTAAATTACAAACGAATCGAGTAAGTTATAATCCTTTTCAATCGGGTTGTCAAGATCAATAACATTGGTCTGGAAATACTGATTAGAAATTATTTTCGATGATTGGTTTTTGATTGGCTTAAAATCAATTTTATAATTGTCGTATTTTTTAAAATCGATTGCATCAAGGGCTAGTTCTGTATGGAGTTCGCGTTCATTGCCGTTATCATCTAACCTGTTCCAGTCGTAAATTCTGTAAGTAATATCTGATGTTTGCTGAATTTCGGCTAGTAAATTACCTCCACCAATAGCATGAACTCTACCAGCTGGTAAAAAATATACCTCATGTGGTTTTGATCTAAATGTATTTAAAATTGAAATAAAATCGTTGTTTTTAGCATGATTCAGATAATGATTTTTATCCATTTCGTGGTTAAATCCCGAATAAATTACAGCGTCTTTTTTTGTATCGATGATATACCACATCTCTGTCTTTCCGTACGATTGATGTCTTTTCATCGCAAGCTTATCATCCGGATGAACCTGAACCGACAGCGCTTCATTAGCATCAATAAATTTTATTAGCAACGGAAACTCAAGTCCAAATTGGTCATAAACTCTGTCGCCAACCAAATCGCCCATATAAATTTCGATTAACTCTTGGATGTCATTATCTGCCAAGAAACCATTTTCAACAATCGAAATATCTCCATCAACACCCGATATCTCCCAGCTTTCTCCAATCTTTTTTAATTTAGAAAAAGGTTTGTTCAATACTGTATTTAACCGATTTCCTCCCCAAACTTTTTCTTTGGCTATTGGTTTAAACTTTAAAGGATATAACTGATTCATTGTGTATTGAAAAATTTATAATTAAACGATTTATACCGGTTTATGATTTTTCCTTTTTATTCTTTATCTTCAACCACTATAAAATAACTCGTTAAAGGTATAAAATTATTTGATATGTCATTTATAATCGGAATAGCAGGCGGAACAGGTTCGGGCAAAACCACTGTGGTAAAGAAAATTATTGAATTGTTGCCAAAAGATGAAGTAGCCATACTTCCTCAAGACTCATATTATCGCGATAACAGTAATCTTCCGCTCGAAGAGCGCCAGGAGATGAATTTTGATCATCCACGTTCACTTGAGTTTAGCTTACTGGTAGAGCATATCAAGCAACTAAAAGCTGGTCATTCTATTCAGCAACCGATTTATTCGTATTTAACCTGTACCCGATCAAAAGAAACGATTTTGGTTGAGCCCAAAAAAGTTGTAATTATCGAAGGGATCCTTATTCTGGCGAACGCTCAGCTTAGAAACATTATGGATATTAAAGTTTTTGTTGATGCTGATAACGACGACCGCCTTATGCGTGTTATTCAGCGCGATCTGGTTGAGCGTGGACGATCGGTAAATAAAGTGCTTGAGCGATACGAGAAAACAGTTAAGCCAATGCACTTGCAGTTTATTGAGCCAACCAAGCGATATGCCGATATCATTATTCCTCAAGGTGGTGAAAATAAAGTAGGTATTGATATACTTGCATCAATAATTGAGAAAAAGCTGAATTTGGGTCATAAACAAAAATAATCATACAATGCTCGATAATATAAAGGTTGAAAATGTACTCTTTATTGATATTGAAACTATTCCCCAATATCCTGAGTTTACTGAAGCACCCGAACAAACCCGCTATTTCTGGGAAAAAAAGTCAGCCTATTTCAGAGAGCCAGACCAATCGGCCGGGGACGTTTATCAGCGTGCAGGAATTTATTCGGAGTTTGGACGAATCATTTGCATTTCAGCGGGCATTCTGGTTGCAAAAAATGGCGTTAGATCCATTCGCATAAAATCGTTTTTTGGCGATGATGAGAAACAACTTTTAACCGAATTTGCAGAGATGTTAAAAAAATATCATGCTTCGAACAAGGAGTTGCAGCTCTGTGCACATAACGGCAAAGAGTTCGATTTTCCGTATATAGGCCGCAGAATGATTATTGATGATGTTAAAATACCTCAAATACTTGATGTTGCAGGTAAAAAGCCCTGGGAGGTTCAGTTTCTTGATACCATGGAGCTTTGGAAGTTTGGTGATTATAAAAACTATACATCACTTAATCTTTTAACTCATATATTTAATATTCCTACACCCAAAGATGATATTGATGGCAGTATGGTTGCCGATGTTTACTGGAAAGAAAAAAACCTCGACCGTATTGTTACTTACTGCGAAAAAGATGTATTGGCAATTGCACAGGTGTTTTTGAAATATAAAGGAGAACCTCTTATCAGCCCCGAAAATGTTGAATCAGCAAAAACAAAATAATTTATTACAGCAGAAAATGAGTTATTGTTTTTAAGAACTCATCAGGTTGTTCTGCATGTACCCAATGTCCGGCATTTTGAATTGTTTTTATTTCTGCTTGAGGGTAAATAGTAGTTATTGCCTGTTGGTCGTTTTCTAAAATATAATCAGAATCACTGCCTTTTATAAAAAGTACCGGAAATCCTATAATTGTTTTTTTGTTTGCAAAATCCTGTAAACTTAATCCATCAATTATTTTTTGAAGATTTTCTTGCAAAGCATTAATGTTAATGCCCCAGTAAAATTTATTGTTATGCGACCGTTTTAGGTTTTTTAGTAAAAATTGACGAACCTGCTTTTGCTCAATTTTACCAGAAAGTAAAGCATCAACCTGCTCTCTTGAAGTGATTGCATAGAAATCAACTTCGGCCATTGTTTTAATGATGGTCTTGTGCTGTAAAAGCTGAAAAGAATCAGTAGTTAAGTATGATAAAGGCGAAATATCTACCACAATAAGGTTTGTAATGCACTCAGGGTAATCGGCCGAAAAGTACATGGCTGTTTTTCCACCCATAGAATGTCCAATGATGATGGCTTTGTCGATCGATTGCTGATACATAAATTCTTTCAGATCTTCTTTTAATAAATAGTAGTTATGATCAGGCGTGTGTGGTGATTGACCATGATTTCGCTGGTCGATTAAATAAACCTCAAAATGCTCAGCAAGCTTTTTACCAATCGTAAACCAATTATCAGACGAACCATATAATCCATGGATTATAATTAATGGTGGGCCCTGGCCTAATTTTCTGAAAAACAGATTCATATTTATTGGTTATTAGATTCAGATACCAATATTGGTGAAGTGTATTATAGAAAAAACCTCATTTTAATTGTTATTTCTTGATACTTGATACTCAATACTCAATACTCAAATCTACTATTTTAATTCTCTCAGGTACATCTGGATGGTATTTTCCAGCCCGTAATACAACGCATCGGCAATTAGTGCATGACCTATCGAAACTTCCAATAATCCGGGAATATGCTGGTTGAAATATTTTAGGTTTTCAAGATTTAAGTCATGGCCTGCATTTATACCCAAACCCAATTTGTTTGCCAATTCTGCAGCTTTAACAAATGGAGCAATTGCTTGCTCTTTGTTGTTTAAAAAGTTTGCAGCATAGGGTTCGGTATATAATTCAATGCGATCGGTTCCGGTTTCTAAAGCGTTTTTAATAAGCTCAGGATCAGTCTCGATAAAAATTGAGGTACGAATATTCTTCGAATGAAATAGGCTTATCAAATCCTTTAAAAAATTCTTATTTTTTATGGTGTCCCAACCGGCATTAGAAGTCAGTGCATCAGGAGGATCGGGTACTAAAGTAACTTGGTCGGGTAAAACAATGGTTACTAAGTCGATAAACTCTTTTGATGGATAACCTTCGATATTAAATTCGGTTGTTATAACTGGTTTAATATCATACACATCCTTATAGCGTATGTGTCGCTCATCAGGTCTTGGATGTACAGTTACTCCCTGAGCTCCGAATCGCTCGCAATTAATAGCTGCATCAAGCACATTTGGAATATTTCCTCCACGGGCGTTTCGTAATGTTGCGATTTTGTTTATATTTACACTTAATCTGGTCATAATGCGACAATTTACAATATTGTAAACTTAAAAGCGTTTTGATTGTTAAAGTACAAAAATACAGTATTTTTAAGATACTAAAACTTATGTTGGCAAAAGATTTGATATCAGACGAAATTCCCGCTTTAAAAACTTCAGATACTGCTGTTGAAGCATTAAACTGGATGGAGGTTTTTAGAGTTTCGCATTTGCCCATAGTAAATAACGAGGAGTTTCTTGGACTTATTTCCGATGCCGACATTTTTGATTTAAACTCTCCCGAAGAAGCCATTGGTAATCATCACCTTTCGCTTTTAAGACCATATGTACGACTGGATCAGCATATTTATGAAATTATGGAACTTGCTGCCAGACTAAAGTTAACCATAGTACCTGTTCTCGATTATCATAATAAATTTATGGGTGTAGTCAGAATGAGCGATTTGTTGCATTATTTTTCGAAATTAACAGCCATCGAAAAACCGGGTGGAATATTAGTTCTCGAAATGAGTCAGAATGATTATGAGATGACCGAAATTGCTCAGATTGTTGAATCTAATAACGCCAAAATTCTTAGTATGTATGTTAATTCAGCTACAGACTCAACTAAAATTGAAGTTACTCTTAAACTGAATGTTACTGATCTTACTTCAATTATTCAAACATTTAACAGGTACGAATATACAGTTAAAGCCTCATTTATGGAGTACGACGAACAAGAGGATTTGTATAACTCAAGATATGAGATGTTTATGAAGTATTTAAATATTTAAGTTTACTGAAAATAGCAGGTATATACTATGAAAGTTGCGATATACGGACGTAATGTAAATAAAGAATTCGAAAAATATGTTAAGGAAGTCATATCTACCCTTATCAAATACCATATTGATATCGTAATTGAGAAGAAATTCTTCGATTTTATGGTAAATGAACTGCATTTCGATTATTCAGCCATAAAAACTTTCGAATCCCATAAAGAACTAAAAAATTCAGTTGATTTAGTTATAAGTATAGGAGGCGATGGAACAATGCTCGAAACAGTAACATTGGTAAGAGATGCTAATATACCGATCGTGGGTATAAATACCGGCAAGCTTGGATTTTTAGCAAATATCGCGAAAGAAGAAATTCAAATAGCCATTAATGCTATTCTTAAGAAAAAATATGTAATTGATGAACGGGTTCTATTAAAAATTAATACTCAATCAAAAATATTTGCTGAATTTCCTTATGGACTAAACGAAATCGCAGTTCAGAAAAAAGATTCGACCATGATTACGGTCCATACCTATATTAACAATGAATTTCTGAATACCTATTGGGCCGATGGATTAATCATATCAACGCCAACAGGTTCAACTGCTTATTCTCTGAGTTCAGGTGGTCCGATTATTGTACCGCATTCGTGTAATTTTATAATAACACCAATTAGTGCACACAATTTAACAATTAGACCAATAGTTATTCCCGATACCAGTATAATAAAATTAAAAGTCGAGAGCCGAAGCAACAATTACCTGGTATCTTTCGATCATCGATCAGTAACTATGGATAATACAGAAGATATTATTATATCTAAAGCAGATTTTAAAGTTAAACTACTTAAATTAAATACAACTGATTATTATTCAACACTTAGGAGTAAATTAATGTGGGGTGTTGATAAACGAAACTAAGTATTAAAAAAAGTTAATTCGATTAATAATTCTTTTTTGATTTGTAAAAATAAATACCTTTGTATCAATGATAAATCGAAAATTAAAAAATAAGGCAGTTGTTTTATTTATCCTTTTAGTTCTTCCCGTTTTTGTATTTAGTCAGAAATGGAAAATAGGGAGATATGAATTAATAGGAGGAATTGGAACCTCAAGCTATTTTGGAGATATCGGTGGATCAATTAATGAGGATGCTCTTTGGATATCAGATTTAGATTTAATGTCCACAAGGCCAAATATTAATATTGGATTGCGATATAGAATCGACGAATGGGGCACCGTTAGAGGTAATTTAACTTATGGTATGTTAAAAGGTTATGATGAAGGTTCAAAAAATGAGGCTAGGGATTATTCATTTTCAACTAATCTTTTTGAGCTTACAGGATATTTCGAATATTGGTTAATCAAAGAAAAACAAATGGTCCAGTATTCAACCATGAGTTTACGCGATGGATTGAGAAAATTTAACGCCTCATTTAGTGCTTATGTTTTTGTAGGTATTGGTGCAGCTTATTTTAAACCAGATCCAAGTAGCGATTTTGCTGATCGATTTGTGGGCAATAAAAACTTTGGATTAGTATTGCCTGTTGGTGTTGGAATAAAATATCCACTTTCATCCCGAAATTTTATTGGTTTTGAGTTTGCAGGAAGATTAACAAGTACCGATTATATTGATGGATTCGATCCCAAAGGTTCAGAATATAAGGATGTTTATTATTTTACTTCACTGTATTTAACTCATAAGATTAAACCTAAAATGAATAAAACAAAAAGAAAATTTTAGTTTTTTATGAGAAACGTAACACTTGCTGTATTCTTTCTTTTTTCTTTTTTTTTTACATCCGGGCAGGGCAAAGCCGAATATGGGGTGTTTTTAGGAACAGCTTCTTATAACGGCGACATTAATCATTCAAAATTATTTTATTCACCTTCTATTGGCGTTGGATTGCTGGCAAATTATAATTTAAGCAAACATTTGGTGGTTGGATTAAAAGGACTTTATGGATCGCTGAATGGGAGTGGCGATTATTTTAACCTTGATGAAAACGAAATGGTGCAGACCACATTTTCAACAAGTGTAATCGATATCTCAGCAATCGTTGAGTTTAATTTTATGTCATACACTAGTTCCGGGTTTATAAAAAAGAACGACGAAAGATTTACCCCATTTGTATTTTTAGGTATAGGAGGTAATTATGTTTTTGGTTCTTCAGATAATTCGGCTCCGGTATCAATTCCTTTTGGATTAGGATTTAAATATAATATCTTTGAGCGAGTAACAATGGGTTTAGAATGGAGCTTTCGCAAAACTTTTAATGATACCATTGATGGGGTAATAAATATACAGGATGCCGAAAATACACCATCAATACATAACGATGACTGGTACTCTTTCTGCGGTTTATTTGTTACATACAGAGTTTTTAAAGAAAAAATTGATTGTCCGGCATATATAAAGTAGTAGAGAGATGATTGGAGCAGATAAAATAGACAAATCAAAATTGCCAGTGCATGTTGCTGTTATAATGGATGGCAATGGACGATGGGCTAAGAAAAAAGGGAATCAACGTATTTTTGGGCATAAAAATGGAGTTAAGGCAGTACGCGAAACGATTGAAGCTGCCGGAGAAATCGGTGTTAAATTTTTAACCCTATATGCTTTCTCTACCGAAAACTGGAACCGGCCAAAACAAGAGGTAGATGCACTTATGTCTTTGCTTGTATCTACAATTAATTCCGAGTCGGAAACACTAATGGATAATAATGTACGTTTAAAAAGCATTGGCGATATTTATGGATTGCCAAAAGATGTTCAGAAAAATTTATATGAAATAATACAAAAAACTAAAAATAATACAGGATTAACCTTAATTTTGGCCCTCAATTATAGTGCACGTTGGGAGATTTTAAATGCAGTAAAAAGCATTATTACAGATAAAAAATCAAAAGATATTGAAACTGAAAGTATTGATAATGAGTTTTTTGAAAGTTATTTGAATACAGCTGGAATACCCGATCCTGACTTGTTAATAAGAACAAGCGGAGAGTATAGAATAAGTAACTTCTTGGTTTGGCAAATTGCCTATTCAGAATTGTTTTTTACAGATGTGTTGTGGCCGGATTTTAATAAAGAAGAGTTTTTAAAAGCAATTATAAGTTACCAAAAGCGTGAACGTCGATTTGGTAAAACAAGCGAGCAACTGAAAAACGAATAATTTATAAATAGATAAAATCAGAATGGTAAGAAAATTTGTGTTGAGTTTCTGTGTGTTACTGTTAGGAATTCAATTATTAGCGCAAGAGGAAGCAGATTTCAAGTCTTTACAGGTAATTGATTACAAAAAACCCAAATCATATATTATAAAAGATATTACTGTTTCGGGAGTTAAGTACCTTGATCATAATATTTTAGTTACATTATCAGGATTGTTGATTAATCGACCGATTACAGTTCCTGGCGAAGATGTAACGCGAGCTGTAGAGAAGTTATGGAAACAGGGTTTGTTCTCAGATATAAAAATAACTTCTACCGAAGTGGCAGGCGATAGTATTATATTTGATATCTATCTGCAGGAGCGTCCACGATTGGCTGAGCTGTATATTACAGGAGTTAAAAAAGGACAGGAAAAAGATATTCGCGAAGCTCTCGAGTTAAAAAGAGGTGTGCAGGTTACTGAAAACACCATCAATAATGCCAAAAAAACTATTCGTGATTATTTATACAAGAAAAAGTTTTTGAATACCCAAATAGATGTATATCAGTTCGATGATACCGTTTCGAAACAAAATAATGTAAACGTCAAATTCGATATTAATAAAGGCCGTAAAGTAAAAATTAAGGAGATTGAATTTGTTGGTAACGAAGTTTTTCCTGATGCTAAGTTGCGTCGTAAAATGAAGGAAACCAAACAAATAGACCTTAATATTTTTAAAGGGTCAAAACTGATTGAAAGTGACTTTAAAGACGATAAAGAAAAAATTATTGCAGCCTATAACGAAAAAGGATTTCGTGATGCCGAAATTGTTAAGGATAGTATTTATAAAATAAATGATAAACGAATCGGAATTAAAATAGAGGTATTTGAAGGCCGACAGTATTTTTTCCGCAATATCGATTGGATAGGGAATACAAAGTATTCAGCTCAAATGCTCGAAAGATCACTTAAAATTAAAAAGGGTGATCCTTATGATACAGAGATGCTTTCGAAAAGATTAAATGTTGATGAAGATGCTGTTAGTAGCTTATATCTCGATAACGGATATCTTTTCTTTAATGTTAGTCCTACTATTATTAAAATCGATGGCGATTCAATCGATCTTCAGATGAGAATTTTTGAAGGGAAACGCGTGCGATTAAATAGTATAATAATTAAAGGGAACGATAAAACTAACGAACATGTAATTCGAAGAGAATTAAGAACAAAACCAGGCGATCTTTTTAGTAAAGCTGATATTATGCGGTCGCAACGCGAAATTGCTCAGTTAGGACATTTTGATCCGGAACAATTTGGTATTGAACCAATAAACATTAATCAGGCTGAAGGAACAGTTGATTTAGAATATACTTTGGTTGAAAAATCAAACGATCAACTCGAAATTGCTGGTGGTTGGGGCGCTAATATGTTTATAGGGACAATCGGTCTGCGGTTTAGCAACTTTTCAATTAAAAACGCACTTAAGTTGAGCGAGTGGAAACCGATCCCATCTGGTGACGGTCAAACACTTAGTTTAAGAGTTCAAACTAACGGAGAGTATTATTCGCAGTACAGCGTTAGTTTTATAGATCCTTGGATGGGAGGTAAAAAGCCAAATTCGTTTTCTGTTTCGTTTTACCATTCGGTTCGTAAAAACACAAATTATGTGTACGAAGTTGGCGATGAATATATAAAAATTACTGGTGCTTCGGTTGGATTAGGTCAGCGGTTAAAATGGCCCGATGATTATTTCACTCTCTCAAATTCAATAAGTTATCAGTTATATAGATTAAACGACTGGGGAGGTTTTATAATTAGTAATGGCAAAACAAACAACTTGAGTTTTAGTACAACCTTAGCAAGAAGTTCGATCGATTGGCCTATTTATCCCCGAAGAGGTTCGTCGTTTGCTTTAACTCTTCAGTTAACACCTCCATATTCGCTATTTAAAGAGGATATGTGGTGGAAATTAAGCGAATCAGATATTGCAGATGTTACTGCAAAAACTACCGAAGAGTTTGACGAAAATAATTCTTCATATACATTAGACCAGGCAATATCTTACGCAATTACAGACCGAGAAAATCAGACCAAATATAACTGGATGGAATATCATAAATGGAAGTACAAAGGATCATGGTTCTTAAAAATTTGGAAAGATATGGTTCTTGCTGCAAACACCGAATTTGGTTATCTTGGTTATTTTAACAAAGATGTTGGTCATGCTCCTTTTGGTAAGTTTAAGCTTGGTGGCGATGGTTTATCAGGATATAACATGTATGATGACGATATTATCGGACTTAGAGGTTATGAAAATTATACTGTAACACCTCCATATTATACATCTTATAAAAATGGTAATGTGTACGAAAAAATAAATTTTGAGCTTCGATATCCGATCTCTTTAAAACCTCAAGCCGTTATTTATGTTTTAGGATTTGTTGAAGCTGGTAATGCATGGGAAAGCATCGATGACTTTAATCCGTTTAAAGTTAAGCGTTCGGCAGGTATTGGTCTTCGAGCATTTTTACCAATGTTTGGCTTGTTGGGTGTTGACTGGGGTTATGGTTTTGATGCAATACCCGGTAATTCGGATGCAAATGGAAGCCAATTCCATTTTGTTATCGGACAGCAATTTTAAAATCTACAAGTATGAAAAAGTTAATATTGCTTTTGGGCCTGATTTTTGTAATTGGTTATTCGTTTGGCCAGAAATTTGCCTTTGTTGATTCGGAATATATTTTGAGTAAAATACCTACCTATAAGGGAGCTCAGGATAAAGTGAATCAGTTATCAAAAGAATGGCAGAAAGAAGTGGAAGCCGAATATGCTGAATATGATAAATTGTTTAAAGAGTATCAAACAGAAAAGGTTTTATTAACTGACGAAATGAAGAGAGTTCGTGAACAAGAGCTGGCAAACAAAGAGAAATCGGTTAAAGAGCTTCAGCGCAGCTATTTTGGCCAAGATGGATTGCTTTTTAAGAAACGACAAGAATTGATGAAGCCTATTCAGGATGAAGTATATAATGCGATAAAAACACTTGCCGAAACTGGTAATTATTCAATTATCTTTGATACAGCCAGTGGTTCAAATATATTATATACTGATCCAAAACATGATAAAAGTGATGAAATATTAGAAAAATTAGGGTATAAAAAATAAATTAGTAAATTTGTTAATCATTTAAAAAAAGAGAGATATGAAAAAGACAATTGGATTTTTATTTGTTGTATTATTAGTTACTGCAACAACATCATTTGCACAGAAAACTGAATTAAAATTTGGTCATATTAACTCCCAAGAATTATTAGAATTAATGCCTGAAAGGGAAACTGCAAGAAAACAACTTGAAGAATACAGCCAAATGTTGCAAAAAGAAATGGAAGCTATGCAAACTGAATATCAGACTAAAGTAACTGCATATTTAGAAAAACAAGCAACTTTTTCAGATTTAGTAAAAAAATCAAAAGAACAAGAAATTCAGGAAATGCAACGCAGAGTTCAGGAGTTTCAACAAACTGCACAACAAGATTATCAACAAAAACAAGCCGAATTAATCCAACCAATTATGGATAAAGCTCAAGCTGCTATCGAAAAAGTGGGTAAAGATAATGGTTTTATCTATATTTTCGACTTAAGTGCTGGTGGTGTTGTTTATCAATCAGCTCAAAGTATTGATGTTTTACCATTGGCTAAAAAAGAGCTTGGTATTGTAACACAGTAATTTTTACACAGAAAATAAACCGACCATCTTTTTAATAAAGGATGGTCTTTTTTATAAAATCATGAATAACAACCCAATTGGGATATTCGATTCTGGCGTAGGTGGATTATCAGTATGGAAAGAACTGATCGTAACTTTGCCTGATGAAGATATAATTTATTTTGCCGACACTGCAAATTGCCCGTATGGTCCAAAACCTCAAGAGAAAATTATCGAAATAGTTGACCGGATTGTAAAGTTCTTGATTTCTAAAGATGTTAAACTTATTGTTGTTGCATGTAATACAGCAACTGCAGCATCTATTGATTATCTGCGATCGAATTATAACATACCGTTTATTGGTATGGAACCAGCGGTTAAACCTGCTGCTTTAAATAGCAAGACAAAAAGCATTGCAGTTTTGGCTACCGAAGGTACTTTTAATGGCAAGTTGTATCTCGAAACAAGTAAAAGATTTGCATCTGATGTTGATCTGCACATTAAAGTTGGCGACAAACTTGTTGATATAGTTGAAAATGATAAAATTAATTTACCCAAAACCCAAACTCATTTAAAGGAATTAATGGAGCCACTGATTCAGAAAAACATTGATCATTTGGTTTTGGGATGTACTCATTATCCTTTTTTGTCGGATATTTTAAAAAAGATTCTTCCTACCAATGTTACAATAATTGATCCTGCTCCGGCCGTGGTAAAGCAAACATATAATGTGTTAAAAGAAAAAGATATGTTGGCAACACGATCGGTAAAACCAACCTACCAGTTTTTTACTTCAGGGAATGATAAAATACTAAACCGATTTATAAGCACTATTGCAGGAAACAATTACTCAATCGGGAAAGTTAATTTATAGATAATCAATTACTTTGAGTGATAATGAGTAATCGATTTCACTATGCTTCAATCCATTACTTTAATTCAAGGTTTTTAGTCTTCATTGTACCATTTAGCATACATAAGATAATTATTGGCAATCCGTTCAATCATTTCACGTGTTTGTTTTGGATCAACAGATTTAAGTCTTTTTGCTGGTACACCACCATAAATACTACCAGGTTCAACTATTGTACTATCAAGAACCAAAGCGCCTGCAGCTATAATGGAGTTTTCTCCAATTATTGCATTATCCATAATTATTGCTCCCATACCAATTAAAACATTATCGTGGATTTTAGCTCCATGAATAATTACATTGTGCCCAACTGAGACATTATTGCCAATTTCGATGGTCGATTTCTGATAAAGACAATGAAGCACTGCTCCATCCTGTATATTTACCTTATTCCCAATGCGAATAGAGTTAACATCGCCCCTGATAACCGCATTAAACCAAATACTACAGTCATTACCAATAACAACATCGCCTACAATAGTTGAATTTTCTGACAAATAGCAATTTTCTCCGATTACAGGATTAAAACCTCTTACTTTTTTTATAAGTGCCATTAGTTCTTATATTGATTATTATATTACCTTAAATCCGCAAATTACATAAAAAGTTAAATAATCAAATTTTTTATGCTATGATTGATGAGAAAATATGTCTTTTTTAGCTTGATTTTGATCAATTTCACTTCTTTTAAGATCAATT
>JBFXEQ010000026.1:0-39640 GCA_050179935.1 Bacteroidales bacterium
AATTTATGCACAAAATCGTCCCAAACCAAACGGAAGTACTTCCGTTTGGTTTGATGAAATAAAAAAGAATGATTTAATTTGTTGTATTAATAATTAAAAACCGGTCAATCTAATTTAGGGATCGTCATGTGAATGGAGAACTGTGTTCCGATAATTATCGGGATGGGATTATGGTAAAAAAGATGTATCAGGAAAAAATTAAAAAGAATGGCAAAAGAATCTGAAATCATATTTTACAAAGGAGAAGATGGAAATGTAAAAATTGAAGTTTTTTATCATGGCGAAACCTTTTGGATGACGCAAAAGAAAATAAGTGAACTTTTTGGCGTTCAAAGGCCAGCAATTACAAAGCATCTAAATAATATCTTTGAAAGAGGTGAATTACAAGAAGATTCAGTTAGTTCCATTTTGGAACATACTGCCATTGATGGGAAAAATTACAAAACAACTTTCTATAACCTTGACGCAATCATAGCAGTCGGATACCGGGTAAATTCTAATAAAGCAACAAAATTCAGAATTTGGGCAACTAAGGTTTTAAAAGAGTTTATAACCAAAGGCTTTGTGTTGGATGATGAGCGTTTAAAACAAGGGAAAAACTTTGGAAAGGATTATTTTGATGAATTACTTGAACGTATTAGAGAGATTCGTGCAAGTGAAAGAAGATTCTATCAGAAAATTACTGATATTTATTCTCTTTCTATTGATTATGACAATTCTGATTTGCTGACGAAGGAGTTTTTTGCAATGGTTCAAAATAAACTTCACTGGGCAATAACAGGTAAAACAGCCGCTGAGATTATTTACTCATCAGCCGACGCTTCGAAATTATACATGGGATTATCAAACTGGAAGCATGCTCCGAATGGTAAAATACTAAAATCAGATGTTTCGATTGCTAAGAATTATTTGAACGAAAATCATATAAAGGAGCTTAACAGGATTGTTTCTGCATATCTTGATTTAGCGGAGAGTAGAGCCGAACGACAAATTCCGACTACAATGCAAGAATGGACTATCTTTCTAACCCAGTTTTTAGAATTATCGAGCTTCCCTATTCTCAAAGATAAAGGAAAGGTTTCTGCATTAGAAGCTAAATTAAAAGCGGAGCAAGAATTTGACAAATATAGATTGATTCAGGATAAAAATTATGAATCAGATTTTGATAAAGAAATTAAACGTTTAAAAGGAAAAGAACAATAAACAATTAACGGTGATCTGTGATCCCGCAAACTTTCGGGAGTTATCGGGTGAAGGATATGGTTTGAGCTTTGTGCGACTTTGTAATAAATGTTCATAGACTAGCAATTTAACTTTCTACGTATTTCACGAAATAAAGCTAGTAGCCCATTTAGCAGTTTGGGCTCTGCGAAACTCTGTGAAAAACTCAGTGGTACTCTGTGGTTAAAAGATTTAAAGGGTATAGAGGTATAGGGTATAAAGGAGAAAGTGGCAGTTGGCAGTTATCAATAAACAACTTGTCTGCCGACTTGACCGCCGAAGGTGGCAGGCAGATTATCAATTTGGCAATTTAACTGGCAATCTTTAACCTGTAAATTAAAATTTGCTTGTTTCCTAAAATCGAAAATTAGTATACTATTTTTCTATTTGTATCTAAATTTTATATATTTGAATTAAAAAATCTACTCATGGTAAAACGAGATCAGGAAGAACAAATTCAAAAATATCTTTTCAGACAAAAAACAGTAATACTATATGGAGCCCGACAAACCGGTAAGACAACCCTTGTTGAATCGCTTGTAAAAAAATATGATCATCCCGTACTTTTTTTAAATGGAGATGATTCTGATATCCGAACAATTTTATCAGAACCAAACGCCGAAAAACTAAAGCCCATAATTGGAAATAATAAAATTGTAGTTATAGATGAGGCTCAGCGTGTTTCAGAAACGGGACTTGTATTAAAAATTATTCACGATAATTTTAAAGATGTGCAGTTAATTGCTACCGGATCATCAGCCTTTGAACTTGCAAACAAAATAAAAGAACCCTTAACAGGACGAAAGTTTGAGTTTAATCTGTATCCTTTTTCATTTGGCGAAATGGCTAAATACCATGGATTTATTACCGAAAAACGATTGCTTGAACATAGGCTGATCTTTGGTTATTATCCCGATATAGTATTAAATATGGATCTAGAACAAAAACTTTTAAAAGATCTTGCCTCAAGCTATTTATATAAAGATCTCCTCATGCTTGAACAAATACAGAAACCGGCCTTGTTGGAAAAAATATTAAAAGCCCTTGCATTACAAATTGGTAGCGAAGTATCATATAACGAACTGGCTGGCCTTATAGGATCAGATAAAGGAACCGTTGAAAAATATATAGATCTGTTAGAAAAAGCATTTATCATTTTTCGATTAAATGGTTTAAACAGAAACGTAAGAAACGAAATAAAAAAAGGGAAAAAAATCTATTTTTACGATAATGGTATCCGTAATGCAATAATTGGGAACTTTTTACCTTTAACATCAAGAGTAGATTCAGGTGCCCTGTGGGAAAATTTTCTTGTAAGCGAACGAATGAAATTTAATAATAACAACAATATTGATATTAAATCGTATTTCTGGAGAACTACCCAGCAACAGGAAATTGATTATATTGAAGATTTTGGAAATAACCTTAATGCATATGAATTTAAATGGAATCCAAATAAAAAAGGGTTTTTATCAAAAACCTTCTTAAATGCTTATCCCAAATCATCTTTTAAAGTAATTTCTCCAGATACAATGCACGAATTTCTATTGCCTGATTAATTGATTTTAAAATTAGCAACATGTTTGCCCAAGGCAAGATACAGGAGTAGGATACAGGATGCAAGATGCAGTCCCGTCCCGAAAGCTTTCGGGAGCTATCGGGAGCAGGATACAGTTTGACGGTTGGAGGTAAGAGTCCACAGTCCACAGCAAAAAGAATTTGAATGATTTGTTATGAAAAATTTTGATTCATCAACAACACTGAGTAATTTTACTCATTATATTGAGTAAATTGTAAATCATGTTTGAACGTTCAGAAATACAAATACTTAGAACCCGGATTCTTGAACCACGCAAATTTATACAAGTGGTTATGGGTCCTCGCCAGGTTGGAAAAACAACTTTGGTAAACCAGCTTTTTAATCACCTTTCAATACCCGGTACATTCGAATCGGCTGATGCAATTTCGGCAGGTAGCACTATTTGGCTCGAGCAAATATGGGAAACTGCCCGCTTGAAAATGAAAACACAATCACTCGATGAGTTTTTATTAATTATTGATGAAATACAGAAAATATCGAACTGGAGTGAAACGATAAAAAAACTATGGGACGAAGATTCGTTAAATAATCTCCAATTAAAAGTTATTCTTTTAGGTTCGTCGCGTCTATTAATTCAGCAAGGATTAACAGAATCGTTGGCAGGTCGTTTCGAAACCATTTATATGAACCATTGGTCGTTCGAAGAAATGCATCAAGCCTTTGGTTGGGATGCAAACACTTTTGCGTGGTTTGGAGGTTATCCGGGGAGTGCCGATTTAATTCAGGATGAAATTCGCTGGAAAAATTATATTAGCACTATCTCATAAACTGTGTAAATAAAAATATCGGGGGTTGCAACCCCCGATATTTTTATTTACACAGTTTATGAGATAGTGCTTTTTTTAATCTCCATAATCTCCTAAAAAGCTACCACACTTCGTTGTAAGCCGCATTAGTGTACATATCTTCAAGTTTGGTCTTGTGTGCTTTTTCCATTTTAGCAAGTTGTAGAAATGTGTTTTTCTGATCTTGATCGCTTGTAGCATCAGCAAACTTTTGGTACATCTCCATTGCTTCTTCTTCTTTTTTCATTGCCAAAGCAATTCCATCAGAGAAAGACATTTCTTTGGTAAGTTTTGGTAACTCTACAGATTCGGAGATTTTATAATCTGCACTAGTAGCGAAATTCATTTTTAATGAATTGTCTTTTAAAAAACCTTCGAGCAGTTTTTTATGCTTTTGCTCCTCATCAGCTAATTCTCTAAAAATGTCTTTAAGGTTTTGGTTTACCGATTTTAACGAAGCGTTTGTATAAAACTCATACGCTTCAACTTCGTTATTTATGGCTGTAGCTAAAATTTCTTTGTAGTTCATAGGTTCTTTGTTTTTAGTTATTTTGGTATTTAATATACTTTTTTATTAAGATCTTCTAAATAAACAACAATAAACTCACAGCCATTACTGCCATTCCCAGTACTAATCCATAAATAGAATGATGGTGTTTTCCAAACTCACGGGCTGCGGGTAAAAGTTCATCAAGCGAAATAAAAACCATTATTCCCGCAACTCCTGCAAATAAAACTCCAAAGACTACAGGTGAAAGAAAAGGCATTAATATAAGGTAACCAACCAAAGCACCAACAGGTTCGGCTAATCCTGAAAGAAATGAATGCAAAAATGCTTTCTTTTTATTACCTGTTGCAAAATAAATGGGAACAGAAACCGCAATTCCTTCTGGAATATTATGAATTGCAATAGCAACTGCAATAGCAATACCTAAGCTGGGATCGGTTAATGCAGCAGTAAAAGTTGCTAATCCTTCCGGAAAATTATGAATTGCAATGGCAAGTGCAGTAAACATTCCCATTTTCATAAGTTTCTTGTTTTTTTCTGCACCTAGATCGGGATTACTAATTTCTTCAAGAGTATGAATTTCGTGTGGATTTTCATAAGATGGTATTAACTTATCGATTAATCCGATAACCAAAATACCTCCGAAAAAAGAAGCAACTGTTACCCATGAACCACCACGTTCTCCTAACTCGCCAATTAAAGCAACTCTTGCTTTAAAAAAGATCTCAACCAACGAAACATAAATCATTACTCCTGCTGAAAAACCAAGCGACACGGATAAAAAACGGGTATTTGTCGTCTTATAAAAAAAAGCGATTACACTACCAATTCCCGTTGAAAGACCTGCAAATAAAGTAAGTCCGAATGCAATGAGTAAATTTTCAGTTATCATTTATTGTTTTTTGTTTAATAAAAAATCGTGTTTAAGTGTTTGCTGTTGGAATAAAAAGGCCCTGTCTTCCTGAGATTGTCCACCTGCTCCTTGTCCTTGGTTAACTCCCTGGGGCATACCACCTCCTTGTGGTCCACCACCAGGTCTTTGTCCCAATTGACTCGGTATTTCCATTGCATCAATATGTACCTTTAGTTTTATTTCATCATTCGAAACCTCATCAAGAGAAAAGCCTTCACCAAATAACTCATTAAGTGGAATAACTATTTCATAAGCCATCCTCTTTCTGTCATCCCAGTTAATTGCCAGCGAAATTCCTTTTTCATTAACAATAGGATATGTTCCATTAAATGAGACAAAACCTTCTGAAGTAAAGGTTGGGTTATTATCCAAAAAGTGCTTGGCCATGTTTCGCCCTTGTCCTCCTGTGTTTTGGCCTTGTGGTTTTTCGGCTTGGGTCTCACCTTCGGCAGGTTTGCTTCGCATCTGAAAAGAAGAAGTATCTTTTTTAGGATAAATTATTTGTGCTGTTCTTTTGGGTTTGGTTTTAGTTTTAAGCTCTATTTTTACTCCTGTGCGAAACATTTTCATCTGCATCATTTGGCTGGCAGTAAAAAAACACAAATACAGATTATTTTCATCGTTGGTAACACCATAATAAAGCTGTGTTTCACTGTCAAAGTAGCGCAAGTTATCAATCCACTCGTCAGATAATCCATCGATTTTTACTGGGGAGCCTTGCCAAATATTCAAATTTTCCTGAGCGTTTACTAATGGAGTGGACATCCAGAGAAAAAAAAGGAGTACTATAATTTTTTTCATAATAGTAGAGTTAATGATAATAATCGAAAATCACCACGCACTAAGATAAAAAGATTAAGGCAAAAAAGATACTAGAAATTTGAAATTATCCATCAGAATTAAACTAAAAATCAATACTATTGATTGAATAGCAAACTGAATGAAGGGTTGAAGAATATTGATTGTTGTAAATTATTCCTGAAAAGGTTTCCAGCTTTTTGCCAATCCGCCAATACCTGTTTCGCGGTATGCACTTTGGATATCACGGCCTGTTTCTTCCATGGTTTGTACTGCGTTGTCGAATGATATTTTGTGCCCGCCATCAGAAAACAAAGCATATACAGCACATTCGAGTGCTTTACCAACGGCGATAGCATTTCGTTCGATACAAGGAATCTGAACATATCCTAATACAGGATCGCAGGTTAATCCAAGGTTATGTTCAAAACCCATTTCGGCAGCATATTCAATTTGTCGTAATGAGCCGCCCATAATCTGTGCAGCAGCACCAGCAGCCATCGCACATGCAGTACCAATCTCACCCTGACAACCTACTTCGGCTCCGGAAATGGAGGCATTAAATTTTACGATGTTTCCTATCAGACCTGCAGTAGCTAAAGCTCTGAGTATTTTAATATCGGTAATGTATTCTTCTCGCTTTAAATAAAATAAAATTGCTGGTAATACTCCAGAAGACCCGCAGGTTGGAGCAATAGCAATTTTCCCTCCTGCTGCGTTTTCCTCTGATACAGCCAAGGCAAAGGCAAACATCAATCCCTGGTTTTGAATTGCTCCATGAGAGTTTAATGCTTTCATATAATAGGTGCTGGCTTTTCTTGCTAATCGGATTTCACCAGGTAGAACACCTTCATTTTCTAATCCATTTGCTATCGTCTCTTTCATTATCTTCCAGACCTCAGCTAGATAATCCCAAATTTCAGGACCTTCAGTATCCTCAACGTATTCCCAAAATGTTTTACCTTGCTTTGAGCAATAACCCATTATATCGGTCATATTGGTAATCGGATATATCTGCTTATCATTAAGAATACCGTCTGCATCTCTAAGATCACCACCTCCAATACTATATACTTCCCACTGATCAGTTACAGAGAAATTTTCATCAAGAGCCTGAAAAATCATGCCATTCGGATGTCCGGGAAGCGATTCTTCCGGACGCCAGATAATTTCTATTTCTTTAGGATAAATCGCTTTTTGAATTGTAAGATCGGTATGATGTCCTCTGCCCGTTAAAGCTAAACTACCATACAAGGTAACCTGAAACTTTTTACATGTTGGATTTCGTTCCTGAAAAATAGTAGCTGCCCTTACCGGACCAATTGTGTGACTGCTTGATGGTCCGTACCCAATTTTAAATATCTCTTTTATCGATTGCATTTTACCCTTTGATTATCCGATGCAAAGCTATAAAAAGAAATTGTAATTCAATTTTTTGATATCGTTTTAACTTCGATGTTATTATTGTTCTAAAGCATGATTTTTTAAAAAGTTTACTCTCCTGATCGTAGAATTTCGAAAAGAACTTTTAATTTGAAGATCCTAAATACAAAAGCTAGTAACAACGAAAGTATAATTATTAGTATGTATTTTATAATCCAATAGATATTGAGCTGAACTGAAAAAAATGAAACAAGAAATACCGCACCAACAAATAGCAGAATTTGATAAATTCGTTTGCCATTAAATCTGAATTTAAAAATCTTAAAAGAAAGAATAATCTGAATAATTGCTGTAAAAACCTGAGTTACAAGGCTTGCTATAGCTGCTCCCAGCGCATAATATTTCGGAATTAAAAATAAATTTAAGCTTATATTAAGAACCACCCCTGCACCAGCCATTAAATTAAGTTGCTTTAGGTTCCCATTGGCTGTTAATAGAGTCCCAAATATATAGGTTGTAGCAATTCCCACATAGCTTAAAATTAAAATCCCAAATATTATTGAAGAGCTTGCCACATGCTGATGGTACAACAAGTCCATAATTTCACCACGATAAAAAAATGATGCAAATGTAATTGCAAGCACGGGAACTATTAAAAGCAATAACGAAAAAAAGGTAAGCTGATCGATTGATTCTTTGTGCTTAATCATCCGCGAAAACATAGGCAATAGCAATCCGGCAAAAAGAAAAGCAAACATAGCTGCTGCATCTAAAATACGATATGCCTGAGCATAAATACCGGCCTGTTCTTTTCCGTTGGGCAACATTCTTTCTAGCATTACCGAATCAATGCGGAAATAGAAAGCCATGAGTAAAGTTAGAACTGCAAAAGGGTAGCTTTTTTTAAGAATAGCGATAAAATATGCCCGATCAAAATTTAGTTTTAAAAATTCAGCTTTGCTATAAACAATGATCAATGTAATAAATAAAGCAACTAAATATGCAGCAGTTTGGGCATAAATAAACCACTCAATTCTGAACTCGGTTTTTAAGAATCCACCCCATAAAAGAAAACTGCAGATTATAATCATCAACGTACGATCAAGAACTGAAATAATGCTATCGGTCTTGAATAAATGTAATCCGCTTAAATTGGAACGTAAATAAAGAATAAATGAACCTATAAACTGATTAAAAACTAAAAACACAAGAATATAAATCTGCCTTAACTCATATCCAATAAGCATTGCAGCAGATAATGTAAAAACAAAATATACATTAGCCAAAATAAATCGTAAAACAACTATACTCGATAGCGACTTGCTTAATAATTGCTGATTTTGTGCAATATTGCGATTGTTATAATTGGTAATTCCAAAATCAAGAATGATATTTAAAAGAAGAGAAAAATTGAATAATGAAAAATAAAGTCCGTACTCCTCTGCCCCAACAATATTCTGAACGGTACGATCAATACCGAAAATCCAAAATGGTTTTATCAGTAAATTAAGAAAAACTAATAGAGCAAGATTGGTTAAAAATTTTCGTCTCAAAACACTGTTATATTAAATTTAGATCCTTAATCTTATCTGTTGGAATAAAGAAAAAATTCTGCTGCTGACTGCTCTGGTTGTACAGAACTAACTCATTTTTATTCCAAACATACGCTGAATAATTATTCTTAAGCATATATTCAAAACATTTTTGTCGGTTTTCTCCAGGCCAAAGTTCACAATAAACAAGTGGTTTGTTCTTACTAATTACCTTTTCTGCTCCCAACAAAACCTCGTATTCATAATTCTCCACATCAATTTTAATTGCTGAGACTTGTTTTTGTAAAAATTCTTCGAAATCATCAAGCCTTTTAATGCTCACAGTATAAACTTTGCCCTTTTCCTCATTGCCATCCTGTATTACATGACTTAATCCATGGAAATAAACACCCCCGGTTTGTGGCATTAAAATAGTTGTTTCGCCATTTTTATTCCCAAGGGCATAGTTATATAAAAATACATTGTTTAAACGAAACTTATGTTTAATACGTGAAAGTACCTGAAAATTTTCCGGATTGGGTTCAAATGAATGAACCATAGCATTTGGTAATTTATGTGCAAAGTGGTAAGTCATAACACCAATATTTGCGCCTATATCAATAACGTGGCCTGAATTTTTAATGAGTTTTAAAAACACCAGAAATGCACCTTCGCGTTTATCCCAGCGAAGTTTTCGTATCATAAACAATGAAAAAAGAAATAAATATGTTTTTAGCCCAAGGATTTTTTGTAGTGCATATTTTATTAAATTCTTCAGCATTTTTTAGCATCTTTGTTACAAAGATAGAATAATCAGAATAATGATTTGTCTATTACCAAATTTAAAATTAATTCAAACAGCTTGAAAATTACCGTAAATACACGATTATTATTAAAAAATAAACTCGAAGGAATTGGATGGTTTACTTATGAAAGCTTAAAACGAATTACTCAAAACCATCCCGAACATGAGTTTTATTTTATTTTTGATCGCCCATATCATGATGATTTTATCTTTTCATCGAATGTACATCCAATCGTTATTGGACCTCAAGCCCGCCACCCATTTCTGTTTTATTGGTGGTTTGAAAAATCGATTCCGAAAATACTAAAGCAGATAAATGCTGATTTATTTATTTCGCCTGATGGATTTTTATCTCTCTCAACAGATGTTAAGTCCATTGCGGTATTTCATGATATAAATTACATGCATTATCCAAAGGATTTTCCTTTTTTAGTGCGACATTATTACCATTATTTTTCTCCACGTTTTGCAAAAAAAGCCGATCGAATTGTTACTGTTTCTGAATACTCAAAAAATGATATTGTTTCTCAATTCTCAATTTTACCAGAATTAATAGATGTGGTTTACAATGGCGCCAATTTAATTTACAATCCAATCACTGATATAGAAAAGCTTACTACAAAACAAAAGCATACTTCGGGTAATGACTATTTCATTTTTGTTGGAGCATTAAGTCCGCGAAAAAATGTTTCAAACCTGCTGCTGGCATTCGATCGTTTTAAAAACCAAACCTTTTCAATGGCTAAGCTGCTAATTGTAGGCGAAAAAATGTTTAAAACGAGGAAAATGAAAAGGGTTTATTCACAAATGCTTTTTAAAGATGATGTTATTTTTGCAGGACGAATGAGCCCAGAGGAGCTGAAATACTTATATGGATCAGCAATCGCTCTGACATTTGTTCCTTATTTCGAAGGATTTGGAGTGCCTATGATTGAGTCCATGAATTGTGGCATACCCGTAATCACTTCAAACGTAACATCAATGCCCGAAATCGCTGGCGAGGCTGCGTTGTTGGTCGATCCTTTTTCTGTTAATTCAATTGCTGATGCTATGATCAGAATATATGCTGATGATCATTTGAGAAATGAATTAATAACAAAAGGTTCTGTACAATGCAAAAAATTCAGCTGGGATAAAACTGCCGAAAGGTTTTGGGAAAGTATTGAAAAAGTAATTAAATAATTAATTAAAGGATGTCTTTTGTAAGAATTTGGGTACATTTTGTATGGGGTACAAAAAACCGAGAAGCATTATTCAACAAAGATAATATACTAATTATTATCAATCATATTAAAGAAAATGCAAAACAAAAGGGTATTTATATAGATTGCATAAATGGAGGGAATGATCATTTACACTGTCTGATTTCACTTAATCCAAATGAATCTACTTCAAAAACAGTTCAATTAATTAAAGGGGAGTCATCTTTTTGGATAAATAAAAATAATCTGGTTAAGCAAAAGTTTGAATGGGGAGATGAATATTTTGCTGTTTCAGTAAGTGATTCTTCAATTCATGCTATTCGTGAATATATAAGAAACCAGGAAGAACATCATAAGAAAAAAACATGGACGGAAGAATACGAAGAATTTATTCAAAACTATAATTTTGATGAATTAAGGGCTAAAGCCCTTTGATTAGTTATTTCATTATATCCCCAGCCTTAAGGCTAGGGTTATTAAATATAGAAATTTTTGACTTTGTTTAATAAATTTAGAACTTCTCAATAACCCCGGCCTTAAGGCCGGGGTTATAAAAGTTCTTGTACAATTTGGACTTTAGTCCATTATAATGAATAAAATTATGCTCTTTTCTTACTACAAAGAAAACTCTATTGAAGCCGGATGCGATGAAGCAGGGCGGGGATGTTTGGCCGGACCCGTTGTTGCTGCTGCAGTTATTTTACCTAATGACTATAAACACCCTCTACTAAACGACTCTAAAAAACTTACCGAAAAACAACGTTACAAGCTTCGCGGAGAAATAGAAAAAACAGCCTTAGCCTATGCTGTCGGAATTGTTGATAATCAAACTATTGACGAAATAAATATTCTTAAGGCATCCATAAAAGCTATGCATTTTGCTCTTGATAAGCTAAGAATTACTCCCGAATTTATTATTATTGATGGAAACCGATTTATAAACTATAAAAACATACCACACCAATGCATCGTTAAGGGCGACTCAAAATACTTTTCTATTGCTGCAGCATCGGTACTTGCAAAAACCTATCGTGATGATTTAATGAACAACCTACATAACCAATTTCCACAATACAACTGGAAAAAAAACAAAGGTTATCCCACTATTGAACATCGCAAAGCAATACGAGAATTTGGAACAACACCATATCATCGATTGTCATTTCGGTTACTTGACGAACAGCTTACACTAGACTTTAAATAAAAATCCCATGACAAAATTAATCGCATTATTGACACTGGTACTTTTATTTGGTTGCACTGCGAATCAAAATCCAAAAGTTTTTATTTCAACTGAGATGGGGGATATTATCGTTGAATTATATGCAGATAAAGCCCCAATAACAACCGCCAATTTTCTTCAGTATGTTGACTCGGAAAAATTTAATGGAGTGGGTTGTTTTTACCGGGTAGTAAGACCCGATAATCAACCCAATAATCCGATAAAGATTGAAGTTGTTCAGGGAGGTTTTGCAATCGATTCGCTTATTGAGAAGAAGCAACTGCTGCCCATAAAACACGAAAATACTAAAGAAACAAGCGTTTTGCATTTAGATGGCACCATTTCGATGGCCCGATTAGAGCCCGGAACGGCTTCGTCAGAATTTTTTATATGCATTGGCGATCAACCCGAACTTGATTTCGGAGGTAAACGAAACCCTGATGGACAAGGCTTTGCTGCTTTTGGAAGAGTAATCGAAGGAATGGATGTGGTTAAAAAGATTCAACAACTCGAAGACAACGAACAATATCTTAAAAAGCCAGTTTTTATTATAGAAATAATGAGAATGTAGTATTTAATTTCTGTTCATTATCATTTCAAATTATAGGCAACTTATTTAAATCCCTTAATGGAATAATAGGTAAAATGGAATGATGGAAGAAAAAAGCATGACAGAAACCCTTTTTTCCAATATTTCATTATTCCAAAATTCCGATGCAAATTCTTAAATTATTGATTTTAAATTATTATAAAAAGTCAATTTTCTAAAATCTCGTTGTCCCTTATTTTGATTTTTTACCAGCCAGTTGCCCACAGGCTGCATCAATATCCTGGCCGCGACTACGACGCACATTGACAATCATATTGCGGCTTTTTAAAAAACTTACAAATGCATCGGTAGCTTTTGAGTTCGACTTATTAAATTTTTGATTGCCCGTTGAATTATATTCAATAAGATTGATTTTTACCGGAAAGCTTTTGCAGTATTCGGACAGCTCTTTTGCATCTGGAATACCATCATTTATTCCATCCATCAATAAATATTCAAAAGTTATTCGCTCACCGGTTTTTTTATTAAAATAAATTAGCGCCTCTTTTAACGACTCGAGCGAGTTATGATTATTTACAGGCATAAAGCTGCTTCTTTTTGCTTCGTTTGCCGAATGTAGAGAAACAGCCAGGCCAAACTTAATATTATCGTCTGCAAGACGCTTTATCATGCGTGGTAATCCTGCTGTTGACAAGGTAATACGTTGTGGCGACATTCCCAAACCCTTCTCAGAGCTAATCATCTCGATCGCTTTTAATACATTTTCGTAATTAAGCAACGGCTCTCCCATGCCCATTAAAACGATGTTGGTTAATGACAGATTGTACTTATCTTTTGCAAGAGTCATCAATTCAACAACCTGATGATAAATTTCGCCTACACTTAAATTTCGTTTTAGTCCTAACTTACCTGTTGCACAAAATTCGCATCCAAGGTTACAGCCTACCTGAGATGAAATACAAGCTGTTGACCGATCTTCTGATGGAATTAAAACCCCCTCAACCCAGGAATTATCGTATAGCCTGAATACCATTTTAATAGTTTTGTCTTTGCTTATTTGCAGGTTTTCAATTTTAACCGATTGGATAATAAAATGATTATCAAGTAAATCGCGTAAAGCTTTTGATATATTTGTCATTTCATCGAAGCTTTTACAGTGCTTTTTCCATAACCACTCATAAACTTGGGCTATACGAAAAGATTTTTCGTTGTTTTTTTCTAAAAAATCTTTTAACTCATTAAATGATAAAGACAAAATATCTCGTTTATTATCGGCCATAAATAAAAAATCAGAATAAATTTGAGGAACAAAAAACCATCTGCAAAGGTATATTAAAAAATAACTTTACATTTGTTTTTTAAACCAATTGAAAAGTTAACAATCAAAGTAATCATTATATTAATCTTAAACAGAAAAAAATGAAAAAAATATCAATTTTGCTTTTAGGATTGGTTTTAATGTTAAATCCAACATTAAGAGCCGATGAAGGAATGTGGCTATTGCCTCTCATCCAGAAACTAAACATTCAGAAGATGCAGGAAATGGGTCTGCAGCTATCTGCCGAACAAATTTACAGTGTTAATAACACCAGCATGAAAGATGCTATTGTAATATTTGGCCGTGGATGTACTGGTGAAGTAATTTCTGAGCAGGGACTGGTTTTAACAAACCATCACTGTGGTTATGGTGCTATTCAACAACACAGTACTCCAGAGAAAGATTATTTAAAAGATGGATTCTGGGCGATGAGTATGGAAGAAGAAATTCCAACACCAGGATTATCAGTTACTTTTTTAGTTCGAATCGAAGATGTTACCAATAAAATAAACGAGGCTTTAAAACCCGAAATGACTGAAGGTGAAAGACAAAAAGCTGCTTTCGAAAAAGGTCAGGAGTTAACCAAAGAAGCAACTGAAGGTACAAATTACAAGGCTTTAGTACAAGACTTTTTTGGCGGAAACCAATATTTTATGATGGTTTACGAAACATATACCGATGTTCGAATGGTTGGTGCTCCTCCATCATCAATAGGTAAGTTTGGTGCCGATACCGACAACTGGATGTGGCCTCGCCATACTGGTGATTTTAGTATTTTCCGTATTTATGCCGATAAAGACAACAAGCCAGCTGCTTATTCTCCAACAAACGTACCTTATAAACCAAAACATCATTTACCTGTATCTATAAAAGGGGTTAAAGCTGATGATTTTGCAATGATTATGGGTTATCCAGGTAGCACAGAACGTTATATGACTTCATGGGAAGTAGATGAAACCATCAAAATCTCAAACGCTAATCGTATTTATATTCGTGGCATTCGTCAGGAGATAATTCTTGAAGATATGTTGGCTGATCAAGCAATAAAAATTAAATATTCTTCGAAATATGCTGGTTCTTCAAACTATTGGAAAAACTCTATCGGCATGAACAAAGCATTAAAACGCTTAAAAATTTATGATAAGAAAAAGGTTGAAGAAGCTGAATTTACTGCATGGGTTAACGCAACACCCGAAAGAAAAGCCAATTATGGTGAAGCATTAAACCTTATTAGCAAATCGTTAACTACACGTGGTGAATACATGCATGTTACTCAATACTTATCAGAAGCTTTATTAAGAGGAACAGAATTAATGTCAATTGCTATGAGCGGTCAGCGTTTAGAAGAAGCATTAGTTTCAAAAAATAACGATGATATTGCAAAAGCTACTCAAATGATTAAAAACAGGGTAGCATCGTTTTATAAAGATTACAATGCTCCAACCGATCAGAAAGTTGCAAAAGCGATGTTTAAAATTTATGCGCAAAACGTAACAAAAAATTATCATCCAGAGATTTACAAAACAATCGAAGCGAAATTCAAAAATGACTATTCGAAATTTGTAGATGATATGTTTGCCAAATCACTATTTACTGATCAGGCAAAACTGAATGCTTTCCTTGAAAAACCAACATTAAAAGTGCTTCAGAAAGATCCAGCGTATATTGCAGCAAAATCAATTTATGCATTAAGCAGTGATTTGCAGAAAAAACTCGAACCAATGTATGATGATTTTGATAAAGGTCATCGTTTATATGTTGGTGGTATTTTAGAGAAAAACGAAGGCAAAGCAATGTACCCAGATGCTAACTTTACTATGCGTTTAACTTACGGAACAATAAAAGATTACTATCCTATGGATGCCGTTCATTACGATTATGTTACAACTCTTGACGGCGTTATGGAAAAAGAAGATCCAGATAATTGGGAATTTGTTGTTGAGCCAAAGTTAAAAGACCTTTACGCTAAGAAAGATTTTGGCCGATATGCATTACCAAATGGTAAAATGCCTGTTGCATTCCTTTCAACCAATGATATTACTGGTGGTAACTCAGGTAGCCCTGTAATTAATGGTAAAGGCGAATTAATCGGAACTGCTTTCGATGGTAACTGGGAAGCCATGAGTGGCGATATCGTTTTTGAACCAGAACTTCAAAGAACAATAAGTGTTGACATTCGATACACATTATTCATTATCGACAAATATGCTGGTTGTACCCGACTAATTAACGAAATGACAATTGTTGAGTAACCTGATAATTTAAATAAATTAGAAAAGGATTGGGTTAACCCAATCCTTTTTTTTGATACCATTAATTTTACTATTTTAGTAAAACTTTTATGAATCCAAAAATTACTATATATACCGATGGTGCTGCTCGCGGAAATCCTGGTCCCGGAGGTTATGGCGTTGTAATGATGTCGGGTATTCATCGCAAAGAGTTATCTGGAGGTTTTCGACTTACAACGAACAATCGGATGGAGCTATTGGCTGTTATTGTGGCTCTTGAGCAACTTAAAAACGAAAATAGCAATGTAGTTGTATATACCGATTCTAAGTATGTTGTCGATGCAGTTATGCAAGGCTGGGTTTTCGATTGGGAAAAAAAACGATTTAACAAAAAGAAAAATCCTGATTTATGGATTCGGTTTTTAACTGTTTATAGAAAACACAACGTAACCTTTCACTGGATAAAAGGACATGCCAACAATAAAGAAAACGAACGTTGCGATCAGTTAGCTGTTGAAGCATCATTTAAATCCGAATTACTTGTTGATGCTGTTTATGAAGCTACTGAAAATAATCTTATCTAGGTAATTCAAGTATAACTAATAAAAAATCCCCGGTTTACCAGGGATTTTGCTTTTATAATGGCAAGCTTGTTTTAAATGCTTCGTACCTTGATGGATCTATTGTTGATCCTGAAGGAGAGCTTAGGCTTTCCCATACTTCATTAATTGCTTCAATCCTATTTCCTGGATCTGGGTGAGTGCTTAGAAATTCCAAAGAGGTTGTTTGCGTTCCCATTTTAACAAAGAAATCTGCGATTCCCTTTGGATAATAATCATTTACACCCGAAGCATCATTTGTATATTTTACAGCAAACTCATCAGCCTCATATTCATTATCTCTGCTAAACTTTAATGATCCAAGACCTTGCGCTAACTCAGCTGCAATACTCGCCAATAAACTAGGATCATCACCTAAAAGAGCGGACAATAATAACGAAAAACCATATTGCTCTGTCATCATTTTCGTAGAATGACGTTTATCGGCATGGGCCATTTCGTGTGCCATTACTCCTGCAAATTGAGATTCATTATCAAGATATTTAATGATGCCTGTATAAAAATACATTTTCCCACCCGGGACACAAAATGCATTTAATACAGCATCATCTTTAATTAAATATACATCCCACGAAAACTCTTCTTTATATCTAAGATTTTCTGATTGGAGAAGAGCATCTCTAATTCGTCTAAGGTGTGCATATGCTTCAGGTGCAGTTGCCTCACTCACAATTGGATAAGTAGTAGGATCGTTAAGCAACTCTTGATGAAATTGTTCTCCAAACTGAACATCTTCTTCCAGAGAAAATAGATTTATTCCACCATCTTCATCGCAGGAATAAAATAGGCCTGAGAGACCTACTAAAACGGATAAAAATAAGATTTTCGCTTTCATAATCGTGAGCTTTAAATTTGGTTTTATTTTTTATTTTCAAAAGGCAGATTGGTTCTGGTGGGATATACTGGACTCGAACCAGTGACTTCCACCCTGTCGAGGTGACACTCTGAACCAACTGAGTTAATATCCCATTTAAAACAAAAATACGATTTTTTATCCAGATACAAATTAGTACATTTAATGGCATTTAAGTTTAGAATACAGTATATTTACTTAATTATTAGCCTCAATGTAAAACGCTGTTTTACAACCCTCTATGATTAATGTATCTTTCTTTTTCTATTTTTAGAAGAAAGATTTTTCCTCGTTCTACAATAATTTTTTCAATTTTTTGAACTATGGAAGAACAACACAATAGCATATTAAAAATATATGCGAGTACTACCGACAAAATTAACAATCAATTGCTGTACGAGTTTATTGTTCATAAAGCACGCGAAGAAGGTATTTCGGGAGTAACTGTTTTCCGTGGAATAATGGGTTATGGATCGAGTAGCAAAATAAGCTCCTCGCAGTATTGGGAATTGACCGAAAAACTACCAGTTGTTATTGAACTCATAGATAAAACAGCACAAATTGAGCGATTTTATAAAAAAATCAATCCTGATTTAATCAATATGCCCAAAGGTTGCTTAGTTTTATTGGAATCGGTGAATGTTTTGCTTAAAAAAGCCGGAAAATAACTTTTCGGCTTTATAAATTTTGCTGTTTCGGTTTCCCTTTTCAGCTTGATTTTAACTTGAAGCTTGATTTGTATGGATCTATTCTTTGTGTGCCATATCATTTTTTCGCTGATACCAGTTAACGAAAAATAAAATCCCGGTTAAAAATAAAGGTCCTGCGATTACAAAATACGCACTCAGTGCAAATCTACCCCAGAAGAAAACAATATAAAAAATCGCTAAAACATTAAATAAAATGCCAGCAATCCATTCTCTTTTCCATGAAATAATAAGTATAATTATTAATAAAAAATTTGGAGCGAGATGAATTAAAAAACCAAGCGATTTTTTCCAAACAGATTGATCTCCTTCGAAAACATCAAAAGCAAAGAGTGCCAAAAATAAAATATAAATTATAGTTAACACTCTGGGTAACCAATAAATTAATTTTTTCATAATACCTCCTTGTGCTTTAGGTAATTGATTAATATACACCATAATATTATTAAAATCAAGATGTTTTTAAGTTTTATTGCTGAGTTGTTACTGATTGAAGGCCATAAATTATTTATCTTTGAAATAACTAAATTCTATCACTATTGAAACGTTATGCAATAATCGTTGCGGGTGGCTCTGGACAAAGAATGAACAGCGAAATACCTAAGCAATTTCTTAAAATAAAAAACGAAGTTATTTTAATGAAAAGCATTCGGGCCTTTACATTTTTTGATCCAGAAATTGATATTATAGTTGCTCTGCCTGAAAACCAGCTTGATATTTGGAGGGAACTAATTGAGGTAGAGCAATTTGATATAAAACACACCGTTGTTAAAGGTGGTGCCACACGATTTCACTCAGTAAAAAATGCATTGTCTGCAATTGGGTACGATGGATTTGTTGCGATACATGATGGCGTAAGGCCATTGGTTAGTAGGGATACTATTAATGTTGCATTCGAAACCGCAAAAAACAAAGGAAACGCTGTACCATATATTGATTTAACTGATTCCATGCGTTTTGACGACGGCGTAAAAAATACAACTGTTGATCGCTCAAAATATAAACTGATACAAACACCACAGGTTTTTGATACGATACTGATAAAAAAAGCCTATGAACAGGAATTCTCAGAATCATTTACCGATGATGCATCGGTTGTTGAAATGCTGGGAATAAAAATCAACCTGGTTCGGGGCAACATAGAAAACATCAAAATCACCACCCAGGTTGATCTTAAGATTGCAGAAACACTCGCCGACTATCTGCCGGCATGAAAAACTAAAAATGGAATATTGGTGTGAAACAGTACTTTACGGGTTATGTTTGGAGTTAACAACTTTGAAATCAATCCTCTTTTATGCGTTACCATTGAAATAATATCTATATAGTTATCGCGAATATAATCCTGCATTCCTGAAAGGAAATCCTTGTCCTCGAGAATATGGCAATGGATTTCGTAATCGCTATAATGCTGTTTTAACTTATCTTGTAATGTATCCATTTTTACTCTGTCCCAAACATTCGAATCTGTTGTTCCAATATGCACGCAGTGTAATCTGAAATCGAAAGGAGATAAAATATTAACCAATTTTTTAATAGCTAAATAATCCGAATCATCAAAATCGGTTGTGTACATAATATTTATTTTTCCTATTCCCTGATAAATTGAGTCTTCGGGAATAACCAGCACAGGTACTTTTGTTTCGTCGATAATTTTAGCCGTTACGCTACCAATCAAATCATTTTCTCGTTCACACTGACCTCTGGTTCCTATAATTATTACCTCAGGATTATACGATTCGCTCTCAGCAATTATTTCTTCGCTTGCTATTCCTCGTACAAGGGTATAATCAATTTTAACACCTGTAATACCATCCTTCTCAATTTTCTCTTTTAAATCACTGTAAAATTTTTCCATACTTACCTTAGCCCTGATCTCAATTTCGCGTATAATCTCATCCATATTTACCTGATAATAATACGTGTCAGTCAGCGGCATTGAGTTTACTACCGGATTGTAGTAAACGTGCATCAACTTAATTTCCGCATTTAGCTTTTCAGCTAACCCGATAGCGTAACGGCATGCATTAACTGAATAATCACTAAAATCTATAGGTACAAGTATTCGTTGTACACCTTGAGTTGTTTCTGGTTGTTCTTCCTGATATTCATCGCGCCAATTTTCGCTTACCTTTTCAACTATTCGAAGCGCTTTTTCCAGATCGCGTGATGAAACCTGCACTTTTACACCACCTGAAATTGTTGAATGTATCAGATTAATGTTTTTCAGATAACACTCAACCCCTTCAGATTCGAGCCTTGTTCTTAGAATTTCGGCCCTGGCATAATTGTGTATTGCAATAGTTATTAATTTTTCTTCCATAATATATTGTTTTTGCGAATTCAAATTCTGATTAAAATTTGGAAACAATAATGGTTTGAAATTTTTAAATCCTTTCTGCAATGATATGTTTTATTGTTTTTCTCCATAATTATTAATCATTTCGAAAAATTAGGAATACAAAAGAGTATGCAGCAAGAGAGTAGATAGATTCCGATATAAATTACAACTTTTAACAGGTAAAATCAAGTTTAATTTATTCTTTTTGGCAATAAAAGATTATAGCCACTTTATTATCGCTGTAAAAATATTATTTTTGTGCTGATACTAAAGTAATAATGGATTATGGATATTAGAAGAAGTTTTATTAAGGATTTATTAAAATCGACTGAGGTAAACAAAACGGTTAATGTAAAAGGTTGGGTAAGAACCAAGAGAGATAATAAACAAATTGCATTTATTGCGATTAATGATGGATCAACAATAAATAATATACAGGTAGTTCTTAATCTGGAAGGATTTGATGAAAATAAGTTTAAGTTAATCACCACCGGATCGAGCTTAAGCGTTACCGGAACGCTTGTACAATCAATGGGAAAAGGACAAACCGTTGAAATTCAAGCCACAGATATTGAATTATATGGAACAGCTGATCCTGAAACTTATCCTTTGCAAAAAAAAGGACACACGCTTGAGTTTTTAAGAGAGATTGCCCACTTGCGATTTAGAACAAATACTTTTGGTGCAATATTCAGAATACGTCATGCCATGGCTTTTGCAATTCATAATTATTTTAATAATCACGGATTTTATTATTTACATACGCCTATAATTACCGGATCAGACGCCGAAGGAGCAGGAGAGATGTTTCGTGTTTCGACACTCGACATACATAATTTACTGAAAACCGAAGATGGTAAAATAGATTTTACACAAGATTTTTTTGGACACGAAACTAATCTTACAGTATCGGGACAACTAGAAGCCGAACTAGGCGCAACCGCACTCTCGAATGTTTATACTTTTGGACCAACATTTAGAGCCGAAAACTCAAATACTCCCCGACATTTAGCTGAGTTTTGGATGATTGAACCTGAAATGGCTTTTTACGACATTCAGGATGATATGGATTTAGCAGAAGACTTTCTGAAATACCTTATTTCGTATGCCCTCGAAAGCTGCAAAGATGATCTTGAATTCTTAAACAATATGTATGACAAAGAACTGATCGAACGATTAAGGTTTGTTGTATCGAATAATTTTGAACGAATTGCATATACAGAAGCTATTGACATACTAACCAAATCAGGCCAGAAATTTGAATACCAGGTTAAATGGGGGTCAGATCTTCAGTCAGAACACGAACGTTATTTAGTTGAGAAACATTTTAAAAAACCGGTCATTGTAACTAATTATCCTAAAGAGATAAAAGCTTTTTATATGAAACAAAACGAGGATGGAAAAACTGTGCGTGCCATGGATGTTTTGTTTCCTCGCATTGGTGAAATTATTGGTGGATCGCAACGTGAAGAGATCTACGAAAAACTGGAACAAAGAATGAAAGAAATGGGGATCCCCGAAAAAGAAATGTGGTGGTATTTAGAAACCCGCAAATTTGGAACAGTACCTCATAGTGGATTTGGATTAGGATTTGAACGACTTATACTATTTGTTACAGGAATGGCTAATATCCGTGATGTAATTCCGTTCCCCAGAACACCGAAAAACGCCGAATTTTAACTATATTTAGGAATATTTAAATTCAGATGTTAAAGCAAAGTTTACAGCAAAAGTTATTACAAAAGCTGTCTCCTCAACAAATTCAGCTCATAAAGTTATTGGAAATACCTACCATTCAGCTTGAGCAAAGAATTAAGCAGGAGCTGGAAGAGAATCCTTTGCTTGAAGAGGGCGCTGAGGAAAACGAAAACTTAGATGAAAACGAATACGAGGAAGAGATAAACGAAGACAACCTGAACGATGATAGTACAGACGAATTTTCGCTCGAAGATTATATTAACGAAGAAGATATTCCATCATACAAATTAGTAGCAAATAACCACTCCAAGGATGACAAAAAAGAAGAAATTCCTTTTACAACAGGTGTTTCTTTTCACGAGCATTTGCAAAATCAAATTGGGCTGAGAAATTTAACTGAGAAAGAGCAGGTTCTTGCATGGTATCTTATCGGCAACATTGATGATGATGGATATATACGACGAAAATTAGAAGCAATTGCCAACGATCTTTCATTCTCACAAAATATAGAAACTACCGAAGAAGAGTTACTGGAAGTATTACGAGTTATTCAGGATCTGGAACCCGCAGGAGTTGGGGCCCGTAGTTTGCAGGAGTGTCTTTTATTACAGATAGATGCCAAAAACCAGGATGCTCCAGAAATAGCTCTAGCCTACAAAATACTTAAATATTATTTTTTAGAATTTACAAAAAAACATTACGACAAAATAATAACACGGCTTAATATTACCGAGGAGGACCTTAAGACAGCTGTTGATGAGATTTTAAAATTAAATCCCAAACCCGGAAGTAGCCATTCCGATTCGCAATCGAGAATAATACAAACACTTGTGCCTGATTTTATGCTCGAAAATAAAGATGGGCAATTAATTCTCTCATTAAATTCAAAAAATGTACCCGAGCTTAGATTAAGCAATGCATACAATGATCTTATTCAGACCTATACTAAAAGTAATCGTAACGACCGAACCAAAGGCGAAAAAGAAGCTATTTCGTTTGTAAAACAAAAACTCGATTCAGCAAAATGGTTTATCGATGCAATTAAACAACGACAAAACACCTTGTTTGTTACCATGAATGCGATAATTGATTACCAATACAACTATTTTCTCGATGGTGATGAGTCGTTTCTAAAACCCATGATTTTAAAAGATATCGCTGAAAAAACAAATCTTGATATTTCTACTATCTCGCGAGTTGCCAATAGCAAATATATTCAAACACATTTTGGTATTTTTCCATTAAAGTATTTCTTTTCCGAAGGGCTACAAACTGAGTCGGGCGAAGAAGTATCGACACGCGAAATTAAATCGATACTAAAAGAATGTATTGAAAACGAAAATAAAAAGAAACCGCTTACAGACGACCGATTAACAATTATTTTAAAAGAAAAAGGATTTCTAATTGCCCGACGTACTGTTGCTAAATATCGCGAACAACTTAACATCCCGGTTGCCCGATTAAGAAAAGAACTTTGAAAATGACAAAATTTATCGCCAAAACCATTTCCGTTCTTTTTCATCCACTTATACTACCAACCTTAGGTGTTTTAATTCTTTTTAATTCTGGGAGTTATATTGATTTTTTGCCCTTTAGCGCAAAAAAAATAATTCTGATTATCGTTTTTGTTAGTACGTTTATTTTACCTCTAACATTTGTCCCATTTTATTTATTTCAAAATATCATTTCAACGGTTCAAATGGATAGCCACAAAGAAAGGCTTGTTCCTTTTTTTATTTCATTTTGTCTGTATGCATTCTGTTATTATTTGCTTAACAGAATTGGTTCGCTCGCAATTATTAACTGGCTAATTCTTTCGGGCGCTATTTCGGTACTTGTCTTATTTCTGGTCTCGATCAAGTGGAAAATTAGCGCACATATGATTGGTTTGGGAGGATTAACAGGAGCCATCATTGCATTATCATTTTTACTTAAAGTAAATATGCAGTATTACCTAATTGCAGCAATTCTTATTTCAGGTGCAGTGGCTTATTCGCGATTAACTCTAAGTGCTCACAATTCAAAGCAGATATATTCAGGCTGGTTGGTTGGATTAATATCAACGTTTGTGGTTCTTTATTTTATTTATCCGTTTTTCCAAAACTAAAATCTGCTGAACTAAGGCTTCTTTTTCATCATCAACAATTTCGGAATTAAAGGTTATCTTATTTTGCATAATCTTATCAATACAAAACTCATTTTGCAAAATTGAGTAGAACAATCCCTTTTTATGAAGATATTCAGCAAGATATTCCTGTTCTGTTTGCCCTGGAGTAGGAATTAACACGGCTGTTTTGCGTAATCTTATCAGATCCATAATGGAACTGTAACCCGATCGGCATATAATAAAATCAGAAATATCGATTATTTGAAGCAGAGATCTTGAATCAAGCTTTTCGAATACATGAATATTTTCAGTTGATTGCAGCGTATTATTGTCCTGAACGCCTCTTACAAAAGCTGTTGTATAGTTTTTTATTTTTAATTGATTATAAATTTTTTGCTCCAAAATTGATCGTTGCGGCTCCGGACCCGATAAAATAATGGCAAAATCGTATTTGTTTTTTGTTATTTTAGGTTGATTTGTGACCTCAAATCTTGATAGCGGTCCAATAAAAATTTGATTTTTAAGATTTAATGGATGTGATAAATCGCCCGAATAATTATTTTTTCCTGATAAATCAGGAATCCAGCACTCATCATAATTTTTAATTAACGCTTTGATAATAATTTGAACTATTCGTTCAAAAATTTTTAGGAAACCCGGAAACTTAATCCTTAGCTGATGAGTAACAAAAATAGAATAAGCATATTTACTCCAGAGTCCGTAGCGGTTATCAGAAATTACGCAATCAATTTTTTCATGCTGAATAAGTTTGTTAAGTCCTCGATGCTCTTTAATTGTTGCGAGAACTATTGCCGGAAAAATACTCATCATACTAATTACCTGAGAGTTGCTAGATGAATACTTAACTTTATATTGCGGAAGTAAAATACTTTTTAAACTGGGAAACTCTTTGCGCAAAAGGTCTAATGCCTCTCCATCAGCGGCAATTATTACTTCATTATGCCGATCAAGAATCTGCTGAATAACGGGAATCATTCTGGTTGCATGACCTAATCCCCAATTCAATGGACACACCAGAATTCGCATATTTTTATTCATCGCCTTTTAGCAGCTATTATACCAAAACCCGAACATTACTCTTTTCTGTAATTTGCATAGTTCCAAAATCGAAATCGGAAATTAAATTTAATCCGGGTTTTTTATTTATTTCGAGCGATCCAACTGATTGATCAATTTTTAAAGCACGAGCCCCATTAATGGTAGCCCATTGCAAGATAGTTTCAAAAGAAATTGACGGTTTTAACCTAACAAGCGTTTTCATCTCATCTAAAATCGAAAGTTTGTAATTAGATGCTAAGCTGTCGGTGCCTATTGTAATTTTATCGGTAAATGGTAGAAAATTATCTAAATTGGGGTATTTATTTTCGATATAATAATTCGATAATGGACAAAGCACAAAATAAGAATCTTTAAATCCATGATAAATGGCATTTAGTTCATTTTTCGTGCTGTATAGGTTATGAACAAACAAACAGACATTTTCTTTAGGTAGTTTTTGTAAAAGAAAATAAGCGGAATTTTGACCCGTTGGAGTCCAATCATCCAGATTTATTCCTATAGTACTGAACAAGTCAACAAGTTTGCCATTTTTATTCCTAAACATGTTGTTTTCTGCCTCTGACTCCTGGTTATGAATTGATAGGATGGAATTGTTCTCAACTGCAAACCTGCCAAGTAAATCGAATAAATTTTCGGATACAGAATATGGAGCATGAGGAACCATTGATGCAGACAATCCAAGGCTTTTAAAATCCTGATAAATTTGCAATCCTTTGTTAAAAATATCAGTTTCGTTTTTACCAAGGCCAATAAGCTCGATTAAATTATGATAGTATATTTTACTTTGAGTTTTTAAATCAGTAGTAATAGAGCTATTAACTATATCAGCAACAGCTACAATCCCGTTTTGTTGCATTAATTCATCGTGAAATGTGGCAGCAGCAATTGCTTTATCAGTATCAACTTGCTTTTTATAACTAATCATCTTACTAATGAACCCGGGGATAGTTAGTCCTTGAGATAGTTGACCTTTTAATTCGGATAATTCAAGATGACAGTGGGTATTAACAAATCCTGGAACAATAACGCCATTATAAAATTCGAGATTTCGAGATTCGGTCAATTGACCTTTGGTATCAATAATATTAGAAATAGAGCCATCATCATCCATCTCAACAATACCATTTTTAAGAGGAGGTTTGGTAACAGGGAAAATATAATTAGCAGAAATTCGCCTCATTTTTTATTCCAGTGAATCAGGAACCTCCTGCATTTCTTCTTTAACTCTTGTTTCCTGCTCACTCAGCTTATTTAATACTTCAATATAAATTTTATTGTATTCGTTAATATTGTGGCTATAAAAATAAACCGATGTATCAAAATCTTTTCGGGTGTACCCATGGTTTTCAAGAATCCTATCGTAATAATTTATGCTATCTTGCTTCGCAAATCTTATTCTGGTGCTATTATTTGTAAAAAACCCGTCGGTTAAATGCACATCAACGAGTATGTCAATCATTTTCTCTTTAGGAATAATACCTTCGGGAGTTTTATCCTGAAATCCGCATGATGTAACAAAAATCATTAGTATAAAAAAGATGGTTCGCATAAGTTTAGAATTATTTAACAAATGTATTACATAAACTAATAAAAAACCGACTCGAAAGCCGGTTTTCATTAAAAAATAGTACAACAACGATTACTTTATTGGGTTAAATCTATATCCAACCATCACCTCAATGGTACCATTAGAATATTTTCGCAATTCAGATGTAGTAACGTCATAAGCTAATCCTAACATTATTTTATCTTCATAAAGATATCCAAACATAATGGCAACGGCATCGCTGGTTCGGTAGGAGAGTGCTCCCCACAAATTTTTCTTATACGTTAATTTTACATTAACCTCAGCCTGAATCTGACCCGGAGACATATACTTTATTAGAGCCGAAGGTTGCAGCCAGTATTCTCTGGTAAGTATCCAGTTATAACCACCAGCAAGATAAAAATGCTGTTTAAGTCTGTTTATTCCTTTATCTTCATCTACTCCAGATATTTCGCCATGTAAATTATTCAATTTGCTGCCAAATAATTGATGTGCAGAAATTCCAACATAATAATACGTTGAATAAAGATAAACTCCAGCGGCTCCATCCAAAGCATATGATTGTTCCACACTACCTGTAAATGCAGGATCATAAACACCTTCACCCAGATCAATCTGTGTGTTATCGAGCTTATATCTGAGTAAACCGAGGTTGATACCTCCGGATATTCTCATCGCATCATTTATTTTCATATTATAAGCATAGGTTCCGCCAAGCGAAAGTCTGCTATCTGGTCCTGTTATATCGTTGTAGATATAACCTCCATAGCCCATAGACTGTTTTTTAAGCGGACCATACCCGGCAATGCTCATTGTTTGAGGTGAATCGTTAATCCCGATCCATTGTATTCGCTCATTTGCTCTAATCTGAAAAGAGTTTAATGTTCCTGCAACAGCCGGATTAATTAAATACTCATTGAACATCCACTGAGTATAAAAAGGGGCCTGTTGAGATTTTGCTGATTCGGCAAAAATCAAACAGGATGCTACCAATATGAGATATTTTATTTTTTTCATATTAACGTACAATTGTTACAGGTCCGGTAATTGGTTGATAACCACCTTCGTTAGTTATGACAATATAATAATATGTACCTGTAGGTAAATCGTTTCCATTGCCTGCTCTGCCATCCCATTGTTTATTAGGATCTAAATTAGAGTAGCCCCTCTGACTAAATACTTTTATTCCCCATCGGGTATAAACTTCGACCAAATTATTTGGGAAATCATCAATGCCTTCAATATTCCAGTAATCATTAATACCGTCTCCGTTTGGAGAAAATCCGCCTGAAGCAACAACATTCGGAATAAAGTTTATAAAGATTGAATCCAGCTCTGCACAACCATCCTCTGTTAAGGCCGACAAATAATACCAACGTGCAACATCTGGTGTAAGATCTGTTTCGAGCACATTTGGATTTTGTAACCCCGTAGCAGGTGTCCAAATGTATGTTGCATTAACAGTAATATTCTGAACCATTCCTTTTAATGTATATTTTGATTGTGTAATTTTTACATCAACTGTATCATCATCGGGTTCGTCATCATCCAGAATGCTCAATCCTACACCCTGCTTAACATGAACAAGAATCTTTGGTTCAGATCCACTTGGATACTCATCAATACAAAACTCATTAACTAAAGTCATTCGATAATCTGTTGATATTAGCGGGTCAAAATGAATAATTTGAGGACTCGTTTCAATTCGAGTTTCAACGATAGGAGGAATGAAATCATCTTCAAGTAATTGCCAAAAAATGGAATCAACAGAAGTTGTAGTTACTTCAAAATTTATTCCTCCTGTATAACTACATAAGGTATCTCTATCTAAAACATAAGAAGAAGTAATATCAAAACTTTCGTCCGCTCCTATAATTACAAGTGTATCTTTTGTACACCCCATGGTATCTGTTACTGTAAGGTTATAAGTGCCGATCTCAAGATTTGTTATATAGTCTGATACCGCAGTAAATCCATTAGGGCCAGTCCAACTATATAAGTAGCCTGGTGTTCCTCCACTTGGGTCTGCATTAATTCTTCCATTTGCAAGAATAATATCTCTTGCGGTACTATTAACACAAAGTTTCCCTTGAGAATTAATTGCAAGAGTTAAAGCTTGTGGTTCAACAATATCGATTGAGGTATTTGCTATACAATTATTTGGCAAATTACTATCGGTAACTGTAACAGAATAGGTTCCAGAAGTAAGGTCGTTAATTACAGGAGTCGTTTCACCGTTACTCCATAAGTAGGTATAACCAGGAGTTCCATTAGTAATAACTATAGAAATACTTCCATCGGTTAACCCATTACAACTAATATCAATCTTTTCCAAATCTATTGTCATGGCCGGGTTAAGAACTATTGCAGTGTCGAGTGTAGTTTCGCAGCCATTTGCATCCTGAATGGTTATTGTGTAATCGCCAACTGCTAAATCTGTAAAAATAGGCGAAGCCTGCAATGCAAACCCAGTTAAACCATACAGATAACCAGGTGTTCCGCCGTTAACAGTTACAATTTCAATACGACCTGTAGCTACCGGATTATTGCATTCAGATGTATGAGTAACTATATAATCCACTATTACCAATTGTTCTGGTTGGCTAACATTAACTGTACTATCAGGACTAGTGCAACCATCATCATCACGAACAACAAGCACATAAGGGCCCGCATATAATGCAGTAAATAAATTACTCACCTGATAATTAGCACCTCCATCGATAGAATACTCGAAATTGCCGGTTCCTCCACTTGCTGTTAGCGTAATTGTTCCTGTATTATCACCAAAACAAGTATTAACATCGGTAATTGTAACCACATCAATAACGATTGGAATAGGACCGGTAATCGTAGCAGCATCGATCGCAGAAACAGTATCACAATCGTCGCTAACATATATTGAATAGGTACCAATAATCAATCCTGTAAATATATTGGATGCCTGGAAATTAACATTATCAAGAGAATACAGTAGAGTTCCTGTTCCTCCACTAGCTGTTATTATGATCTCTCCATCTAAGCCACCCCCAATACAAGACACAGGGATAGCTTCAATTAGATCGATAGAAATCGGATCTGGTTCTCCTATTTCAATGGTATCGCTATATAGAATACATAAATTTGCATCTCTTACTGCTATGTAAACAGAGTCTCCGGTTAATCCAGTGAAAATACCTGTTGTGTTCGACCATTCAGGAATTTCTGTTATAGAATAATTGTATGGTGGTAATCCCCCGGAAGCAATGATCTCTATTTCGCCATCACTGCCACCATTACAAATTACGGGGGTTATAGTGTAGGTGGCTGTAATTTCTAAACCCTGAGTAATTGTTATTATAGTATCTTTTGTACAACCACTAATATCAGTAATTGTAAAGGTATATACCCCGGCTTTAAGCTCATCGAAAGTTTCTCCACTATTTTTTGGAGCACCAGTGTAAGTATCATAAGTATATGTTAAATCACCTGTTCCCCCTGCAAAAGTTAAAGTTACTGCACCAATTGAATCACCAAAACAAACATTATTAACAACAGTACTACCCGTTATTTTTATCTCTGGTGGAGCACCCACAGTAACAGAATCAATTGCTGTACAACCATGCGAGTCGGTAACACGAACGTAATAGTCTCCTACACATAAAGTTTTAACTGTATCAGTTGTTGCAATAATATTTGTAAATCCTAAATCGGTACTCCATTCATAACTAACATAAGGAGGCTGCCCTCCAGATGCAGTTACAATAGCAGTTCCATCACATACATCAAAACAAGAAGTTGTAATTCCTGTTATTGGCAAGGCAAACTCTGTAATTGATGGTATTCCCCCTGTGAATGGGTTTATATTTAGGTTTACAGAAGAATCTGCATAAAGTATAGATTCAAAAATATTTTCTTTATTAAAATCAGAGAAGGTAATTGTTGCTTCTTCGATTAAACCATTTTGGCCCCAGTTCCTGTTATTTCCAATTCTTATTCTCCATGAACCATTTGCAGGATCCTGATCGTGTAATTTCTTTTTCCATACTCCAGAGAATTGATAGCGTCCAGTTGGAGCAGTACAGGTGTTTATAGGAACAATTGCTGAAGTATCTAGCGGATCATTATAAAAGACAAATGTTGCATCTTGCCTATTTGGAGGTAGCGGAGCCGTACAATATGATTTCAACTCAACAACGGAATCCAAAGGTGATACTAAAAATATCCCCAAGTTTCCGATATATCTATGTCCAGATATTTTTACATACACACTTATATGTGTTGATGTTGAATCAATTAAATATGGAGAAGGTTTACCAATAGCTGCTCTTAATTCAGGAAGGTAGTTTATTCTAATTGTATCGGTAGTATTAGCACAAGGAGAATTACCAATAACAGTTAATACCAGATCAACATATCCTTTCAATAAATCACCATTACCAGGAGTATATGTTGGAGAAATAGTTGTTTGATTAATCCATGTTCCATCACCTCCAATTGAAGTCCATGAAAAGCCAGATCCATTCGATTGTGTGGCATCGAGAACTAAATAGGGTTCACCATAGCATAATAATGTATCAGCACCAGCATATGCATCTGGAGCGGGTATTATTGTCAGGGTCATATTATCACTTACACTAGAACAGCCTCCGTTACCATTGGCTGTAAGGGTTAATGTTACAGTTCCTGTTTGTCCTGCAGCTGGGGTATAGGTTGGATGAAGTAAGGTGGCGTCGTTAAAAGTTCCCGGGGCACTTCCATCATCCCATAACAAACTGCTGTAATTGCTTGCCGAAGCTGGTGTTGGTAATACAGTAGCTAAGGTAATCGCTACACCTTCACAAGTCGAAGCATTGCTTCCTGCATCTACAATTGGTTTTGCTGCAATCGTTAAGGTCATATTATCACTTACACTCGTACAGCCTCCATTACCATTGGCTGTAAGGGTTAAGGTAACAACGCCTGTTTGTCCTACCGCCGGGGTATACGTTGGATGTAGTAATGTGGCATCATCAAATGTTCCTGGTGCTAATCCGTCATCCCACAACAGACTGCTGTAATTGCTTGCCGATGCGGGTGTTGGTAAAACAGTAGCTAGGTTTATTGCTACTTCCTCACAGGTTGATGCATTGCTTCCGGCATCTACTATTGGGGCAGGATTTATTGTTAAGGTCATAAAATCACTTGCACTCGAACAACTGCCATTACCATTTGCAGTAAGTGTTAATGTAACCGTACCTGTTTGTCCTACGGCTGGGGTATAAGTTGGAAGTAGTAATGTTGCATCATTAAAGGTTCCTGGCGCACTTCCATCATCCCACAATAAACTGCTGTAATTGCTCGCTGAAGCGGGTGTTGGTAAAACTGTGGCTAAGTTAATTGCTACACCTTCACATGTCGAAGCATTGCTTCCAGCATCAACGACTGGTTTCGCAGTAATTGTTAAGGTCATGTTATCACTTACACTCGAGCAACCTGTGTTACCGTTTGCTGTCAAGGTTAAGGTTACAGCACCTGTTTGTCCTACCGCTGGTGTATAGGTTGGATGTAGTAATGTGGCATCATTAAAGGTTCCTGGTGCTACTCCGTCATCCCACAACAAACTGCTGTAATTGCTTGCCGATGCAGGTGTTGGTAAAACAGTGGCCAGATTTATTGCTACCTCCTGACAGGTTGATGCATTGCTTCCGGCATCTACTATTGGGGCTGCATTTATGGTAAGAGTCATAAAGTCACTTGCGCTCAAACAACTTCCGTTGCCATTGGCTGTGAGTGTTAATGTAACGGTTCCTGTTTGTCCTACCGCTGGGGTATAAATGGGTAAAAGTAATGTTGCATCATTAAAAGTTCCAGGTGCACTTCCATCATCCCACAATAAACTACTATAATTGCTTGCTGTGGCCTTAGTGGGACTTGCTGTATTTAAGTCGAAGGCAACACCTGCGCAAGTAGTGCCATTACTTCCTGCATCTACTATAGGTTTTGGGATTATGGTTAAGGTCATATTATCATTTACACTTGAACAACCTGTATTACCATTAGCTGTCAATGTTAGTGTTACTGTTCCTGTTTGACCTGCCGCTGGAGTATAGGTTGGATGTAATAATGTGGCATCATTAAAGGTTCCTGGGGCTACTCCATCATCCCACAACAAACTACTGTAATTGCTTGCTGAGGCGGGTGTTGGTAATACAGTGGCCAGATTTATCGCTACTCCTTCACAGGTCGAGGCATTGCTTCCTGCATCTACTACCGGGGCCGCATTTATAGTTAACGTCATAAAGTCACTTGCGCTCAAACAACTTCCATTGCCATTAGCGGTGAGGGTCAAGGTAACAGTTCCTGTTTGTCCTAACGCTGGGGTATAAATAGGTAAAAGTAATGTTGCATCATTAAATGTTCCTAGTGCTACTCCATCGTTCCACAATAAACTACTATAATTGCTTGCTGCAGCCTTAGTAGGACTCACTGTATTTAAGTCGAAGGCAACACCTGCGCAAGTAGTACCATTACTTCCTGCATCTACTATAGGTTTTGGTATTATTGTCAGGGTCATATTATCACTTACACTAGAACAGCCTCCGTTACCATTGGCTGTAAGGGTTAAGGTTACAGTTCCTGTTTGTCCTGCAGCTGGGGTATAGGTTGGATGAAGTAAGGTGGCGTCGTTAAAAGTTCCCGGGGCACTTCCATCATCCCATAACAAACTGCTGTAATTGCTTGCCGAAGCTGGTGTTGGTAATACAGTAGCTAAGGTAATCGCTACACCTTCACAAGTCGAAGCATTGCTTCCTGCATCTACAATTGGTTTTGCTGCAATCGTTAAGGTCATATTATCACTTACACTCGTACAGCCTCCATTACCATTGGCTGTAAGGGTTAAGGTAACAACGCCTGTTTGTCCTACCGCCGGGGTATACGTTGGATGTAGTAATGTGGCATCATCAAATGTTCCTGGTGCTAATCCGTCATCCCACAACAGACTGCTGTAATTGCTTGCCGATGCGGGTGTTGGTAAAACAGTAGCTAGGTTTATTGCTACTTCCTCACAGGTTGATGCATTGCTTCCGGCATCTACTATTGGGGCAGGATTTATTGTTAAGGTCATAAAATCACTTGCACTCGAACAACTGCCATTACCATTTGCAGTAAGTGTTAATGTAACCGTACCTGTTTGTCCTACGGCTGGGGTATAAGTTGGAAGTAGTAATGTTGCATCATTAAAGGTTCCTGGCGCACTTCCATCATCCCACAATAAACTGCTGTAATTGCTCGCTGAAGCGGGTGTTGGTAAAACTGTGGCTAAGTTAATTGCTACACCTTCACATGTCGAAGCATTGCTTCCAGCATCAACGACTGGTTTCGCAGTAATTGTTAAGGTCATGTTATCACTTACACTCGAGCAACCTGTGTTACCGTTTGCTGTCAAGGTTAAGGTTACAGCACCTGTTTGTCCTACCGCTGGTGTATAGGTTGGATGTAGTAATGTGGCATCATTAAAGGTTCCTGGTGCTACTCCGTCATCCCACAACAAACTGCTGTAATTGCTTGCCGATGCAGGTGTTGGTAAAACAGTGGCCAGATTTATTGCTACCTCCTGACAGGTTGATGCATTGCTTCCGGCATCTACTATTGGGGCTGCATTTATGGTAAGAGTCATAAAGTCACTTGCGCTCAAACAACTTCCGTTGCCATTGGCTGTGAGTGTTAATGTAACGGTTCCTGTTTGTCCTACCGCTGGGGTATAAATGGGTAAAAGTAATGTTGCATCATTAAAAGTTCCAGGTGCACTTCCATCATCCCACAATAAACTACTATAATTGCTTGCTGTGGCCTTAGTGGGACTTGCTGTATTTAAGTCGAAGGCAACACCTGCGCAAGTAGTGCCATTACTTCCTGCATCTACTATAGGTTTTGGGATTATGGTTAAGGTCATATTATCATTTACACTTGAACAACCTGTATTACCATTAGCTGTCAATGTTAGTGTTACTGTTCCTGTTTGACCTGCCGCTGGAGTATAGGTTGGATGTAATAATGTGGCATCATTAAAGGTTCCTGGGGCTACTCCATCATCCCACAACAAACTACTGTAATTGCTTGCTGAGGCGGGTGTTGGTAATACAGTGGCCAGGTTTATTGCAACCTCCTGACAGGTCGATGCGTTGCTTCCGGCATCTACTACAGGGGGCATATTTATACCAACGACAATATCTGCGCCGCGTTTAATACACGAATTTAAATCAATTACATAGGTTTCATAGGTGCCAGCAGAAAGGTCTGTAAATAAACCATCATTATCCCATGGGGATCCGGCAGGAATATTTACTGCTCCTAGTTTTAGGTAATACTCTAAAGTCGGTGTTCCTCCAGAGGCAGTAATGGTTATTGTTCCATTATTTGAACCAAAGCAGGTATTTGTTGAACTAATATTACTAATATGTATTGAATCCGGAACATTAACTACATCATATTCTCTAAATAATGCATATTCTGCATTAACATAACCTAGAGGAACTCCACAACCATTTTTATCTTGAACCTCTACTTTGTATAAACCCTGAGATAATCCTGTAGCAATTTTTGTTGTTTGACCAATGGGAACATACGCGTCAACAGAAATATCAAAATCATATTTATACCATTTATAAGTATAAGGAGTTGTTCCTCCTGTTGGATTTGCCTCTAATTCAGCATCACTTCCATCAAAACAAGACAAGGGTTGAGCAACAGTTATTGCGCCACCAAGAAGTTGATCTGGTTCACCAACATTAAAAGGACCATCTTGGTCTAATCCAAAACCAGAATCTTGAATTCTAACAACATAATCATTTGCGCTTAAATTACTAAATGTATGTGTAGTATCAGGTTTAGTGACTGGAACTCCAACTATTGCAAACGGTGAAGCAGTATATAAAGTATAAGTATATGGTTTTGTGCCTCCAGATAATGAAACAAATATGCTCCCTGTTGATTCTCCATTACATTTTACTGAATCCACAATTATATCTTCAATAATCATTGTTGCTGCTTTCGAATCTGCTTTTTTTAATGCAACAGGTAAAGACCCTAATTTATATTTTTTATCAGAGTATTTATTTTTAAACTCAATATTAATTTTTGAATATCCATAATCTAAATTACGTGAATCTGAAAAATCAATATTATCAGTTATAATCTTTGATTTTCCAAAATTAATTTTTCTTGGAGCATTACCAGAACTAATAAATCCACTACTTTCAATTATATAATTATTAAGATTTATATTCCCCGAAATTATAGTAATATCTCCAGATGTTTTTAAATCGGAAAGCACAGTCCAATTTCCATTTTCTGAATTAAATGATATATTACTATTAAGATCTGTTTTTATCTCGATCTTTGATGTATTACTACTTTTTAGAACAAGATCGCCAAAAAATTCATTATTTATATTTTCATTTATAAACAGAGAACCATAAACCTGTATTTCAGATTTCGTTATATTTTTGAGTATAAAAGATTTGCTTTTAAGTTCGGCTTTAATATTTTCAACTTCCCAACGAAAATCGTTACATTCGGCAACACCTTTTATTAAAACCTGCTGTCCATTAGCTGTAAACGAGTTGTTGTCAAAAATTACATTATCTGATTTTGTGGGAATTGAGGCTCCAGGATTACCACCACTTATTTCTGACCAATGGTTTGTATCGTGCCACGAGCCACTTCCATTTACCCAATATCTGTTTGCAGAATGTCCTACTAATGCCATAACCATTAAGATTACAGCAAGTAGGCTTTTTATTTTTAATGATCTCATATTAATGAACATGAGTGAATAATTTATCTGATTGTTAATAAAATAAATGCAATGTTAATAAATTTTTACGGCAAGATTCAGACATTTGTTTCAAAATATGTATTACATCTCAATTTTAGACTCGATTTTTATTAACAAATGCTATTTTTAAACTAATTTACAATTCGCTTAGTTGTTAACAACTTACAAATTAGGGGCCAAAAAGAATATTTTTTACTGCGGCTCTATTTCGCTGAGTACGTATCTTTTAGTAATATATCGAACCGGGTACCATGCTGCAACAAAGCCAATAATTATAACGGTAGTAAACACAGCAACAAAATCTGCAAAAATCATTTTAACCGGATATGCATCAATAATAAAGGATCCGGATCCCTGTAACTTTACAAATTCAAATCTTACTTGTGCCCAACAAATCAACCAACCTAAGGCAAGGCCAAACAACGCTCCAACAATAGATATCATCCAGCCTTCGGTAAGAAAAATTTTTCTGATTGTAGTAAGATTAGCCCCCAGAGCTCGTAAGATCGATATATCTTCTTTTTTATCGATTATTAACATAGTAAGAGAACCAATAATATTAAAAGATGCAATTATAAGAATGAATGTAAGAATAAAGAATATCGACCATTTTTCTGATTTCATAATCTTATAAAACAACTCGTGCTGCTGATAACGGTTTTTTACTGTAAAATCCGGTCCCAAATTTTCTGATAGTTGAATTTGCAGTTTGTTAATATTATACGATGGATTTACTTTTACTTCAAGGGCTGAAATTTCATCCTGATAATCAAAAACATCTCTTGCAAAATCAATAGGAACAATTACATATTTAGCATCAAACTCCTGCTGAATGCCAAAAACACCCGATGCAAAAATATATTTGCGATTAAACATCTGTTCCGGGTTCATAGACATTTGGGCATTTCGTTTAGGCACGTAGATTACAAGCGGATCAATAAAATTGATATTTAATGAGAGAAATACAGCTACTCCTTGTCCTACCACAGCATAATTTTGGTCTTTATGTTTTAACGTAAAATCTCCGGCAACGATCATTGTATCTACACCCGAAATTGAAATAAAATTATCGCTTACACCTTTTACTGTTGCAACGTACTGCTGATCACTATATTTTAGCAACGCATTTTCTTCGAGTGTTTCGGCAATATCAAGTATTCCGGGATGATTTTTTAAATCATTATAATTAGGAATGCTGCTAACAGTAAAAACTTTTCCCTGCGCTGGAGTAATTTTAAGATCAGGATCAGAAGAGTTGTACATAGATTTAATTACTCCGTCGAATCCATTAAATACCGAAAGTACAACAATAAGCGCAGCTGTACCAATAGTTACTCCAATAATCGAAATCATTGAAATAATATTGATTGCATTCTTTGATTTCTTGGCAACCAGATAACGTTTTGATATATAAAAGGGAAAATTCAATTTTTAATTTGTGTTATGTTGCTTATTACTTGTTTCTGGTTTTATTAATATATAATATACGGCCAGAAAGCATTAACAATCTTATTTATATGCTTTAACAATAAGACCTGTACCTGATTTATGTTTAGTATTTACATCAAAATAATTTAGTACATAAGCTATTGGGTAAATTATTACATAATAAATTGGCAATACAATAAAAAAGAGCCTGCTTACATTAAGCAATAATATAGGCCATTTCATTGATATTTTCCATGATATTTTACCGGGTTTACCATAAGAATAATTTGCCTCAACAGTTTTAAACCCAACAGATTTGAGTTTTTCTTCGATTTCGTTAATATTATATCCGTTGCGAACATGTTCATCAATAAATGAATGCTCGTGCTGATCGTGTACATCAGAACCTCCTTGATCTGAGGGAGTTGATATTAATAACATACCTCCGGGTTTTAATGATTCGTAGAAATTTTTAAACACCTTAACATCTTCCTCAATATGTTCCATCACATCAACACTAAGAATCAAATCAAACGCCGATTCGTTTACATACGAAGTTAAATCTGCATATCGAAACTTAACAAGATGTTGTTTTCCTATCCGAACAAAAAAATAGTTACAATCTTCGATTTGTTCTGTTTTTACATCTACTCCACGGATATGCCATTTTTTCGATTGTCGCGACATGAAATAAGTGTACTGGCCAAATCCGGAACCGGCATCTAAAATATATGTTTCGTTATGATGGCCTTTTTTCCATTGAAGAATTGCTTTTTTTATATGCCATGCTCTTAGCAATAATAAATCAAGAAGAAAATAAAAAATTCTTCTTAACAATGGAATTCTATTGAAAACTCTTCCAAGGCTTCTTTTAATCGGATCGTATTGCATACTTTTCTTTTTTCACCGCTAAGGCGCCAAAGCGCTAAGCAATATTATATAAATTTTTATTTATGTTCCATTACGCTTATACTTTATTTAATACTAATACGCAAAAGTATTAAATATCAATAATTGTTGACAAACCGATGAATCCCATCTTTAATTAAGGCTACATTAAAATTTATTAGAAAACCCAATCTCTTATCTGCCAATTTTAAATTTGAAATTATTTGCGCTTTATGCACCGGTAATATGAAATCAACTGCTTTTAATTCTAAAACAATCTCATCTTCTACCAGAATATCTATTCTAAAATCTTTTGTTAATTCAATATTTCTATAAAACAAAGGAATAGAAACCTGGCTTTTAACATTTAAATTATTTCTTTTTTGTATATCCGTTATTTGTCATAATCCTGTAATATTTGCAATAACAAGCCTTTCGAAAATTCTGTCTCCAAAGTATCTTCTATTTAGTTTGTATACAAATTCATTTAAATAAAGCTGTAAAT
>JBFXEQ010000027.1:0-35481 GCA_050179935.1 Bacteroidales bacterium
ACAATAAATTGATCTTAAAAGAAGTGAAATTGATCAAAATCAAGCTAAAAAAGACATATTTTCTCATCAATCATAGCATAAAAAATTTGATTATTTAACTTTTTATGTAATTTGCGGATTTAAGGTACTTATATAAATTAGTTATTTGTTAAAGAGGTAAAAACAGTTATAATTTTCACTAAAAATCCGAATTTGAATGTCCGTTTTATGTCATAAATATTATGTAAATAAATTGAAAATCAATTTGTTTGCCCCAAACCCCTAAAGGGTGCAAATTGATTTTCTTCACACCCTTTAGGGACGGGGCAAATGAAGAAAATCATTAACAACAATTATGAATAAAAGAGGACAATCGTTAATCCGAATAAATTATATTAAATTTCGAGGTAACATTAATTAAAAGTTTCCATTTTTAAAATGATAATGATCGAATAGTTCTTTTTAATCTAAAACCAATAATCACCATAATATGAAATCAAAACTAGCTTATTTTGCACTTTCACTTTTGTTGTATTTTATTCACTCAGTTGTATATGCACAATCCTATAATTCTGATGAGCCTTTTGCACATACCTTTTCGGTTGTAGCTATTGATACAGCAAATGGTGAAATGGCTGTTGGAGTGCAGAGCCATTGGTTCTCGGTTGGGAGTATTGTTTCTTGGGCAAGATCAGGGGTTGGAGTAGTTGCAACCCAATCGTTTGTAAATCCCGCACTTGGAACTGATGGGTTAAGGCTTATGAGCGAAGGAATTCCTGCCGATGAAGTAGTAAACCAACTTATTAACGAAGATAAAGGACGCGATTTTCGTCAGCTTGCAATGCTCGATAAAACTGGTAAAATAATGGCTTATACCGGAAATAAATGTGTTCAATCTGCAGGTCATATTATTGGAAATGATTATTCAGTGCAGGCGAATATGATGCTTAATAATAAGATCATTATAGCAATGGCTAAGATAATGGAAACAAAAAGAAATATTCCTTTGGCAGAGCGTATTGTAATGGCGATGCAGGCTGGCCAGGCAGCCGGTGGTGATATTCGCGGAAAACAATCGGCCGTATTACTTGTAGTAAGCACAAAACCAGCACCAGAATGGGCCGATAAGAAAATAAACCTGCGTGTTGATGATCATAATGAACCATTGATTGAGCTTGAACGATTACTGAAAGTCCATAGAGCATACGAACATATGAATAATGGTGATCTGGCGATTGAGCATAACGACATGGTGTTGGCTCTAAAAGAGTATGCTACAGCTGAACAAATGTTCCCTGAAAATCTCGAAATGAAATACTGGAAAGCCATAGCTTTGGCAAATAACGGAAACCTCGAAATGGCTTTACCTATTTTTAAAGATATTTTTAGCAAAGATAAAAACTGGCTCGAAATGACTAAACGGTTGCCTGCATCAGGATTGCTAAACATAAGCCAGCCAGAGTTGAAGAAAATATATGATCAGGGGATTTAATTAAAGTAAAACATATAAAATCAATAAGCCTTATTATGTCTGAATTTACACTAAAACAAAAAGAGAGACAAAGCAGGTTGTATAATTTCTGTATGCAGATTTTAAAAGCTGATAAACCTGTTACTGCTGTTGAGCAAAATAGAGATATTATGGATTCGATTACAGCATCCGAAGTTATTTGGGTTATCGACGAAATGGTAAAGAACATTCCGGATATGCAGGAACTAAAAACCGGAATAAATAAAATACTTAATTTATTTTACAAAGCCGTAGATAATAAGACTGATCCGGTTTTAGAAGATAAATCATTTTTATATTACCTAAAAGCTAACAATGCCGAGATGGATAGTATGCTTAAAAAGCTAAAACCATTTATCAGGCAGATTAATAATGAGGATATCACCGAATCATTGAGAATTACAATCAGAAACCAGCTTGTAGAAATATTACAGTTCGACAATCATTATATAATTAAGGAAAACATTCTTTTTCCGATGCTTGAAAAGTATTGGCCTGATTACCGCTGTGTTAAGGTAATGTGGTCTTTTCATGATGATATAAGGCGGAATTTAAAAGAAATTATAAGACTGCTTGAGTCTGAAACAATTGATTTAGATCAGTTTAACGAGCTTGTGGGGTTGATTTTCTTTAATATGTATGCCATTAAGTTTAGAGAAGAAAAAATACTTTTTCCGCAAATACTTAAAACTATTCCGGCTAATGAATTAAATAAGTTATTGCACGAAAGTATTGAAATGCTATGGCCTTATGTAAAACCAAACTTATCAACTGAAAAAATAACGATGGAATCAACAGAAAATGTGCCGAATGAAATTAACCTTGAAACAGGGTTTATGTTTCCTGAACAAATAAAACTGGTTTTTAATCATTTGCCAGTTGATATAACTTATGTTGATGAAAATAATAAAGTAAGATATTATTCATCGCCTAAAAAACGAATTTTTCCAAGGTCGAATGCTATTATCGGACGCGATGTTGCTAATTGTCATCCGCCAGAAAGTGTGCATGTAGTTGAAAAAATAGTAGAAACCTTTAAAAATGGCACAAAAGACAAGGCTAGTTTCTGGATAAACATGAAAAACGAAACCATATTAATACAGTATTTTGCTATTCGTGATAAGAATGGCATTTATAAAGGTGTTGTCGAGGTTAGTCAGGAAATATCTGAAATAAAATCATTAACAGGCGAAAAAAGATTGCTCGATTGGGGGTAAAATCACAATGATATTGAGTTTAGTAAAGAATTGAAATTTTTGTTGATTATCATTTTGATTTTTAATAACTTTCATAGTATTTAAAATCCTATTACTATGAAAAAAACAATGTTAGTTCTATTACTTGTATTTTTATCAAGTGTAAACTTAATTTCTGCCCAGGGATTTAAGCCTCCATCAGCAGACAAGGCTGTAATTTATTTTACCAGAATTTCTGCTTACGGATTTGCTGTTGCGTTCGATTTTTATCTTAACGATAAATTTATTGGAGCATTTAAAGGTGAAAACTATATGCGTTACGAATTTGATCCTGGAGAACAACTCATATGGGGAGCTGGCGAAAATATAGAGTTTTTACCTTCCGACCTAAAAGTTGGCGATACTTATATTGTGATTGTAGATATTAAAACAGGAAAGAAAAAACCTGTTATTGGGCTTAGACCTATTGACGAAAATGATACTGAATTATTTAATAGAGCAAAAAAACTTATTCTTAAAAAACCTCCTGTAGTTATTAAAGAAACTGATGTTGAAAAGTTAAATGCTAAATTTTCAACATTTATAACAGAAAGCTTACAATTGTACGAAACACAATTAAAAGGAGAAAATTTACGAAAAATAACTCCGGAATTGGCAATACCTGTTGAAAATCAAGAATAATAACCTTGTTTTAATTAATAACTAAAGCAACTAATTATGAAAAAATTACTTTTTATTATTGCATTAATTGCTGTTGCAGGAACCACAATGGTTTCTGCTCAAGGATTTCAGCCACCATCAGAAGGTAAAGCAGTTGTTTACTTTACCAGAGTAACTTTGTATGGAAAACCTGTTGAGTTTGAGTTTTTTCATCAGGATAAATACATTGGTGCCTTTAAAGGCGATCAGTATATGCGCTATGAGTGCGATCCTGGTACACATCTTTTCTGGGCTTCATCAGAGAATAAAGAGTTTTTAACTGCAGAACTTGAAGCTGATAAAATTTATGTCGTAATGGTTGATGTTATAATGGGAGCCATGAAAGCCCGCGTTGGACTTACACCTGTTACTATTGATAAAGTGGAAGATTTGCATAAAGTAAAAATGCTCGTAAATGAAAAAGCTCCAACGGTTACTCCATCTGAAAAAATAGACAAAATGAATAAAAAACTCGAAAAGTTTATAACCGATAAGCTTAACATGTACGAAACAAAATGGAAAACTGAACATACATACAATAACATTACTCCTGATATGTCAATACCATTGGAATCACTTAATTAAAAACAAGTAGTTTAAATTATATAAGCCAGTTTTTAGCTATAATAACTGGCTTTTTTAATGCTATAAAATATGTTTTAATCTTTATTTTCAGTAACTTGTGTGTAATTAAATGCAATATACAAAATGAGTTCTGAACAAAAATATTGTATTAAATTTTCTTCTCTTTTTACTCCTGAAAACATCGAGCTGGTTAAGAATGATGTAAGTATAGATGATATTATCCATAAACTTTTAGAAAACCTGGCATTGAATTATGGAATAGGCAATATTCAATTAATTTATAATAAAAACTATAAAAATTCAGGAGACACTAAAACGCCAATATTTATAAACTCAAATTGCCTTCTTTATCATTTTAGAATAGCCTCTACTGAAGAACCTAGAATCGCATTATCAATATCAAGAAAAGGATTTGATGGTTCTGAGTTAAATTGTAATGAGAAAATCTCAATTGTATTTCTTTTAGTTACTCCTAAAGGGAAACCAGATTTCTATTTAAAAATTGTAAAATCATTAAAAGAAAACTTTGTTATAAATCATGTTACCTCAATAGAAAAGATGGATGATTTACAGGAAATATGGAATTACATTGATCAATTGACTATTACACTGCCAGAAATTATTTATGCAGGTGATTTTATGGAAGAAATAACAGTTTATCTGAATGAGTCGAATAATCTAAAGGATGCTATCGATAAATTTGTAAATACCGGTTATTTAAATATACCTGTAATTGATTTAGCACGAAATCTGGTTGGAGAGGTAACCTCAAACGAGCTCATGAATGTTTGTTTGCCACGATATGTATTATGGATGGATGATATTAAGCCAATAATTAGTTTTGAACCATTTCAAAACATGGTAGAGAATGAAGAAAGCACTTGGCTAGCAGAAATTATGAATCACGATTGTCCTGTTGTGCAGATCGATGATCCATTAATAAACGCAGCAATTGTTATGACAAAGAAAGCGGTTTTGTATGTTTATGTTCTTGATGATTATAAGCTGGTTGGTATAATTACAATGCGTGGTTTTTTAAAAAAAATGGCAAGAGAATAATTAATGTTAAATAATGCAGAATTACAGTAAATTAACAATAAAGCAAATTGCTTTACGATTGATTATAATGATAGCTATTAGCACCGTATTTGGTATGCTATCGTCATTTGCCGGATTAGGAGAAAGCAAACAGGTTTTAGCTGTTTCGATTTTTGCCCTTATAATTTCAGCAACATTGTTTTTTTGGAATTTCAGATTAGCAATTGCCTTTATAGGTATGGCTATTATATTAGCAGGTAAAGTCCTTACTCTCGAACAGTTTATTAATTCAGCAGAACTGGATATTATTTTGTTTTTAATTGGCATGATGACACTTGTGGGTGTTCTAAAAGATTTAGGTTTATTTACCTGGATAATTCAAAGCATTATAAAAATGCAGCGGATGTCAGGGTATTTATTTACTGTAATCCTTATGCTTATGTCTGCAGTAATGGCTTGCCTTGTTGATGAAGTTACCTCTATTGTTTTTATGTTGGCCCTTGTTTTTCAGGTATGCGATACACTTAAGGTTTCTCCAACACCTTATGTTATAATCTCTGTTATTGCCACAAATATTGGATCAAGCGGAACAATGCTCGGAAACCCTATTGGTATTCTTATTGGCACTAAAGCGGGTTTTTCGTTTATCGATTTTATGATAACAGCTTTTCCAATAATGATTGTTTCTCTCATAGGTGCCATTGTAATTGTATTATTATGGTATAAAAAAGATATTTTGCTATTTACCGAACGACTGGAAGCAAGACGAAAGATGCTGATTGGTCTTGGCCCATTAATAAAAATACCCTACAAAAAAGGATTGTTAATACTATTAGCTGCAGTTTTATTAATAGCTATGCACCATTATCTGGAAGAAAAACTAGGTGTTGCTAAGAATACCTTGCTTATTGTTGCACCTTTAGCTATTTCAGGAATACTTATGATATGGAAGAACGAACGTGCACGCCATTATATTGAGTCGGAAGTTGAATGGTGGACCCTATTATTTTTTATGATGCTGTTCGCTGTTGCGGGATCACTCGAAGAAACTGGTGTTACCAAACAAATTGCTGCTGATTTCACAAATACGTTTGGTACAAATCCCGTTATACTTGCTCCTGTTATTTTATTTATTACTGCTGTTGGATCTGCATTTGTCGATAATATCGTTTTTGTTGCTGCATTTATACCAATTATTAAAGAAATTGGTGCCGATTCGCTTTGGTGGGCACTTATGTTTGGCGGTTGTTTTGGTGGAAATATTACACTAATAGGTTCTACTGCAAATATTGTAGCTCTCGGAATGATTGAAAAAAGATACCACAAGCATATTACTTTTTTCGAATGGTTTCGTTTTGGAATAGTAATAGGATTAGTTACTTGTATAATTGCATGCTGTGTAATACTATTATCTATTATTTATTAATTGTTTAGTTTCTGTCGATTTTCCTGAAAAAATAAGTGGATATCAACAATAGTTGACAGATTTTTGTTTTTAATTAGTATAAAAAATGCAACAAATCTAAATAGCTGTTATTTTGGCATTTAAGTATTTAAATTAAAAAATGTATTTAAACATTAAACGATTGATCATTTGGGTAATCTAAAATATTCGGATTTTACTCAGAAAATTAAAAAAATAAAAGTATGAATAGAAAAATTAAATCCATTTTGTGGACACTAATCATTATAATAATTATAGGATTAATAGCTCTTCCCAAGATAAAAGATTATAGAGCAAAGAAGAACAATAAAACTATGATCGGTTTGCGACAAGCAGTTGCGGTTAAAACCAAAGTTATTAATCCAACTCTACTAAAAGAGATAATAAAATCATCAGGCACAATTATTCCCGATGAGGAAGTTGATTTATCATTCGAAACTGCTGGTAAAATTGCAGTTATCTATTTTAAAGAAGGATCATATGTTAAAAAAGGTGAATTATTAGCCAAACTAATTGATGATGATTTACAAGCCCAGCTTGATAAATTACAGATTCAGGAAAAACTGGCTCAGGAAAAAGAAAGCAGACAAAAAATACTGCTGGCTAAGGAAGCCGTTAGTCAGGAATCTTACGATCAGGTAAAAACAGATCTTCAAAGTATAGAATCAGAAATAAAACTATTGAGAACACGAATTGTTAAAACCCAGATTCATGCTCCATTCGATGGAAAAATAGGTTTGCGATTTGTAAGTGAAGGCGCTTTTGTAAACTCAAATACCTTAATTGCCAAATTAGTTAAGAATAAACCATTAAAAATAGATTTTTCAATACCCGAAAAATATTCCGGAATAGTGCAACAAGGTACAAATCTCCAATTCAAAATTGAAGAAGTAGAAAAATGGTACTCGGCCAAAGTATATGCTATTGAGCCCAAGATAGATCCAAAAACCCGAACCATTGCTGTTAGAGCAATTTATGAAAACGCAAATGAAGAAATAAAACCAGGTAGGTTTGTCTCTATTGAATTGATTATTCGCGAAAAAAAGGATGCACTCAATATACCAACCGAAGCCGTAATACCTGAAATGGGTGGTGAACGAGTGTTTATAGTTAAGAATGGCAAAGCAGAATCAGTGAGTATTAATGTTGGTTTACGAACTGCCGAAGAAATTGAAGTAATTAGAGGCATTCAGCCTGGTGATAGTGTAATTATAAGCGGTATCATGCAACTTCGTTCCGGTATGCCGGTTGTAGCTAATAAGGAGTAATAATTCGAAAAAAAATTGTTGTATGAGTTTATCATCATTAAGTATTCGTAGGCCGGTTTTATCGCTGGTAATGACCATTATAATTTTGCTCTTCGGTTTTATTGGCATGAATTATTTAGGCGTTCGCGAATTTCCGAATATCGACAGACCAATTGTTTCGGTAAGTACAAGTTATGTTGGTGCAAATTCTGACGTTATTGAAACACAAATTACTGAACCATTAGAACAAGCTATTAATGGTATTCCAGGAATTAATACACTTTCGAGTTCAAGTCGTGATGGATCAAGTAGAATTACTGTTGAGTTTGATTTGAATGTTGATCTCGAAACAGCTGCAAATGATGTTCGCGATAAAGTTGGTGCTGCACGTCGACTTCTGCCCTCTGATGCTGAACCTCCTGTAGTTACAAAAGCAGATGCAGATTCTGAACCTATCATGTTTTTAAATATTACAAGTGATAAACGCAGCCTCATAGATCTAAGTGATATTGCAGAAAATGTTTTTATGGAACGACTGCAAACCATTCCAGGAGTTAGTAGTGTTGCCATTTGGGGAAGTAAGAGACCCGCAATGCGTTTGTGGATGGATCCTGCAAAATTAGCAGCTTATGAACTTACACCTGTTGATGTGAGAAATGCGCTTAACAGAGAAAATATTGAACTTCCTTCCGGAAGAATTGAAGGATTAATGACTGAACTAACTGTTCGAACACTTGGCCGTTTAGTTACTCCTGATGATTTTAATAATTTAATCCTTAAGCAAACAGGCGATAGAGTGGTTCGGTTTAAAGATGTGGGAAGAGCCGAAATTGGACCGGAGAATGAACGTACAGCCTTATTACGTGATGGTTTGCCATCTGTTGGTAATGCAATTATTCCACAACCTGGTTCAAATCATATCGAAATTGTTGATCAGGTTTATAAAAGGTTGGAGCAAATTAAAAAAGACTTGCCCGCTGATATTAATGTTAGTATTGGGTTTGACCTAACAACTTATATTCGTAAATCAATCACCGAGGTTAAGGAGACTATTTTCCTTGCTTTCTTCCTGGTTGTTTTGATAATTTTTCTTTTCCTGCGTGATTGGCGTACCACATTTATACCGGTAATTGCAATACCTGTTTCGCTTATAGGTGCATTTTTTATTATTTATATTGCCGGATACACAATTAATGTATTAACGCTTTTGGGCATAGTTCTTTCTATTGGACTTGTTGTTGATGATGCCATCATTGTACTTGAGAATATTTATACAAAGATTGAAAAAGGGATGGATCCTGTTGAAGCTGGTATGAAAGGATCTGCTGAAATATTTTTCGCCGTAATTGCTACAACCATTACATTAATTGCTGTATTTACTCCAATCATATTCTTGCAGGGAACAACAGGTCGTTTATTTAAAGAATTCTCAATAGTTATTTCGGGAGCTGTGCTTATTTCTTCTTTTATGGCTCTTACGCTCACACCTATGTTAGCAAGTCGATTGCTTAAAAAGAGACAGAAACATAGTTGGTTATATTATAAAACAGAACCATTTTTTAATACATTAATAACTGGTTATGGAAACTCATTAAATAAGTTTATGAAGAAACGATGGTTAGCTATTATGGTAACTTTTATAACTATTGGACTTATTTACATTTTATTTAGATCTATCCCTTCAGAAATGGCTCCGCTTGAAGACCGATCATCCTTAAGTATTAGTTCTACCGGGCCCGAAGGTGCATCATATGAGTATATGGAAAAGTATATGATGGAGTTATCCGGGATTATCGAAAATGAAGTTTCTGAAAAAGAAGGTATGATAACCATGATTTCTCCCGGATGGTCAGGTTCGTCAAATAATGGTAGTATCAGGTTGATTCTTAAGGAACCGGAAGAACGGAAAGCTTCTCAACAGGATATTGCAGACAAGATATCGGCACGTATTAAAAATATGACAGCAGCACGAACTTTCGTTACACAACAACAAACATTTAGTAGTAGAGGCGGTGGATTACCTGTTCAGTTTGTTATTCAGGCAGCAGATATTGAGAAGCTTAAAGCTGTACTGCCACAATTTATGATGGAAGCTTCAAATAGTTATATTTTTCAGTTTGTTGATTTGAATTTAAAATTTACAAAACCCGAAATACGTGTAACGATTAATAGAGAGAAGGCCATTATTATGGGTGTATCGATGCAGAATATTGCTCAAACTTTACAACTTGCTCTTAGTGGATCGAGGTTTGGATATTTTGTTATGAATGGTAAATTATATCAGGTATTAGGTCAGCTCGAAAGACAAGAAAGGAGCGAACCCCTTGATCTTAAATCGATATATGTACGAAGCAATTCGGGCGAGATGATTCAGCTTGATAATTTGGTTACTCTTACAGAAGAAAGTAGTCCGCCACAATTATATCATTATAATAGGTATATGTCAGCAACTGTTTCGGCTGGTTTAGTAAAAGGCAAAACATTGGGCGAAGGAATAGAAGAAATGGAAAGAATAGCAGACAAAGTGCTTGATGATAACTATTCAACCGCACTGGCAGGTGCTTCAAAAGATTTTGAAGAAAGCTCATCAAGTCTTGCCTTTGCATTTATTCTGGCACTTGTTTTAATATATTTAATATTAGCTGCACAATTCGAAAGTTTCCGTGATCCATTAATTATCATGTTTACAGTTCCGCTAGCTTTGGCTGGTGCTTTGATCTTTTTGTGGTATTTTAATTATACTTTAAATATCTTTAGTCAAATAGGTATAATTATGCTAATTGGGTTGGTTTCTAAAAATGGAATATTGTTGGTTGAGTTTGCCAATCAGCGCAAAGCAACTGGTATAAGTAAGGATCAAGCAATGCAGGAAGCAGCTGTGGCTCGATTCAGACCCATATTAATGACATCATTATCTACTATTTTAGGAACTTTACCTATTGCATTAGCCTTAGGTTCAGGTTCTGGAAGCCGCGTATCAATGGGCGTGGCTGTTGTTGGAGGATTGTTTGTTTCTACATTTTTTACTTTGTATGTAGTTCCTGCAATGTATTCGTATATATCAGAAAAATCAAAATCTGTTTCAAATGTCGAAGAAGAAAATATTCAAGCTGAGTAATATGAAAGTCAAAACTAATTATATATATCAATTTCTATTAATAGCCTTTTTATTATTAGGTATAAATGTGAAATCGCAAGAGATATATTCGTTTCAGAAATGCTTGCAAATAGCTATTGAAAACAACTATTCGATTAAATTAGCCAGAAGTAATGAGGAGATTGCTGTCAATAATAAAACTTTAGGAAATGCAGGATTCTTGCCATATATCTATTCTAACGCAAATCAAAATTATACAATTACTGATTCACGACAGGTAATAACCACTAGTCCTGATCCAATAGAAAAAGATAATGCCAAAGCCAATGCATTAACTGCTTCTGTTAATTTAAACTGGACTATTTTTGATGGATTTAATATGTTTGTTCAGTACGATAAAATGAATGAACTCCTCGAAATAGGGCAATTAAATACCCGGTTAAATATCGAAAATATGATTGCCCAGGTTGGTGTTGAGTATTATACCATTATTCAGCAAAAAAAGAAACTCGAAACAATACGATATATTAAAAATCTTTCGAAAGAAAGAATGAAAGTAGCCGAAGAACGCTATCGAATAGGTCAGGAGTCGAGGTTGGAATATCAGCAGGCTGTTGTTGATTTTAACTCAGATTCTTCTCAATATTTAAAACAATCGGAGTATTTACTCGGATCGATTTTCAGATTAAATAAGTTACTAGCTATCGATATTAAAAATAATACATCAGTTAATGATACGATACTTATTAATCAGAACTTACTTTTTAGCGATTTGTATAACGAAACACAGGAAAACAATACAAACTTGTTAATTGCTATAAAAAATCAAAATATCTCCGAACTGAACCTTAAGAGTATTAAAGCAAGCAGATATCCGTCACTTTCGTTATATGGAGGGGCAAATTTAGCTCAGAGCGAATCACCCATGAGCACTACCACAGAGAGTAATTCTTTTGGATGGAGCTATGGAGCGTCGCTTAACTTTACCATTTTCGACGGATTTAATTTAAATCGCCAACAAAAAAATGCTAAAATAAACGTGTTGATGGCAGATCTTGAACTGGAACAACTCGAACAAGAGATTTATACATCATTAACGATTTTATACAACACTTATCAGAATAGCTTAAAGCTCGTTCAGCTTGAGATGGAGAATCTTCAGATTGCAAAAAACAATTTTGAAATTTCTATGGAAAGATATCGTTTAGGAACATTTTCGGGAATACAAATGCGCGATGTTCAGCGAGTTTTCCTTGATGCCGAAGATCGCCTGCTAGGAGCACAATATCAGGCAAAAATAGCCGAAATATCGTTGAAACGACTAAGTGGTAAAATATCAGAATACTTGCAGTAATCGATTAAAATGCAATATCTTTGCGCAAGTTTAAAAAGAAGAAAGAGTAGTTTTAGATGAAGTTTAGTGAGTTTAATTTATGCCCCGGTATAATGGAGGCAATTTCGTATATGGGTTTTGATAATGCCACCCCAATACAAGAACAAGCAATACCAAGCATTTTAGAAGGTAGAGATCTTATAGCATGCGCACAAACAGGCACAGGGAAAACAGCAGCTTATGTATTACCAGTTTTACATAAGATATCGTTAAAAAAACATAGCGGAATAAAAATATTAATTATTGTTCCGACCCGCGAACTTGCTCTACAGATTGATCAGCAGATACAAGGGTTTTCGTACTTTGTTCCAAATAATTCGTTACCTGTTTATGGTGGCGGCGATGGAAATAGCTTTGACTCTGAACGTAAGGCATTAACAAGTAATACGGATATTATTGTTGCTACACCAGGCAAACTTATTGCACACCTAAAAATGGGCTATGTAAATTTTAGTGAGCTTGATTATTTAATTCTCGATGAAGCGGACAAAATGCTTGATATGGGATTTTTTGAAGATATTCAGCGAATAGTTTCGTTTCTGCCCAAAAAGCGACAAACACTTATGTTTAGTGCAACAATGCCACCAAAAATAAGGCTTTTAGCAAAGCAGATACTAACCAATCCAACTGAAATTACCTTAGAATTATCAAAGCCTGCCGAAGGGGTTATGCAAGCTGCTTATTTGGTTTTCGATAATCAAAAAACACCTTTGATTAATAAACTGATAAATAATAATGAGGAATATGATAGCATTTTAATTTTTACATCTACAAAAAGCAAAGTTTCAGAAATTGTAAGAGGATTGCGCAACAAAAAATATCAAGTCGAAGGGATTTCATCTAATCTGGAGCAGAAAGAAAGGGAAGAAGTGCTTTCGCGATTCAGGTCGAAACGTACACGCGTTTTGGTTGCAACAGATGTGCTCAGCAGAGGTATTGATATTAAAGATATTAGTTTAATTATAAACTATGACGCACCGCAAGATTCGGAAGATTATGTGCATCGTGTTGGGCGAACAGCAAGAGCAAATACAACAGGGGTAGCTCTTACTCTTATTAATGAAAAAGATATGATCCGATTTAAAGAGATTGAAAATCTTATCGAACGGGATATTATCAAACTTTCTGTACCTACAGAACTTGGTGAAAGCCCAAAATGGAATCCTGTGCGTGAAAAAAGACCATACAAAAGAAATTTTAAAAAAACATTTCCACGAAATAAAACAACCTGAGTTCAGTTTTACTGAATCTCAGGCTGCTCATAATTACAATGCATTGATAATTGATAATTAGTTCTTAATACATCGAATATAAATTAAGTCTTTCTTTTTGGCTTTTTCCTCAATCTCCACTTTCCCTTTAGAGTCAAAGAAAATATAACCTACAGTTCCATTATCTCTAAAAAGAAATTTAGCGGTATAAATATTGTTCACAGCTTTTCCGCTATCATCCTTTATTATTTCGTTTCCGAACAATAGATCAAAACCCAGCTTTCCAAAAGGATAAAGTAGAGGTACATTATTAGCTGATTTGGCAAGTATAGCCTTCCAATCACTTAATGTCGGAATCTTCCAACCATCCGGACAAACGTTATCAGCAACTGTAATATTATATAAGTATCCAAAAGCTTCACAATTAACTTTTAAATCATCTCTACACTTACTGTTTTCGCCCGATGCAAAATATAAGTTTTCAGCCATCCATTGTGTATTGTCGATGGTTACTGTTTTGTATTCTTTTTTATCGCGATTGTCTTTAATTTTACCAGTAATTATTGAATTAGAATATTCTGGATAATCTTCGTTACCAAGTACACAACGAATTTTAGCTTTTTCGTTAGTTTGTTTATTCACCCATCCTGCTAAATTCGATTTGTTTGATGGATACGACATGAGTTTTTTACTTTCTTCTTTGTTATCGCGATTAATCCAGTAAGTTTGATAAATGTAATAATTTGAACCGAGCCAATAATCTGAAGCAGCCATATTAAATCCCCAAATTCCAGTGCTGCTAACTCTTTCGCTCAATGCCTGACTTTCATTTTCGAGTTTTATCGATGGTTTATAATAAGCAAATAAATCTTTCCATTCTTTTTCAACAGGTAATCTCCATCCTGCTGGGCATTTATCATTCGTTTCGTTATAACCAAATGTTCCAACAATATCTTTCTTTAACCAAAGGGTATTAGCAATAGTAACTATTTCAAACTTTTGGCCGGTATAAATATCTTTGAAAGTGGTTGTATTATTGGTTAAATTAAGAGGTGTTTGTAATATAAAACTAACTGTGTCATTGTAAACGGCAGATTTAACACATCTTACACTCAGTTGATCTGCTTTAGATCTCATTTCTTTACTTATTTTATTTTCATTAAGTCTGAAAATGCGGGTAATATATTTATCTGAATAACCCATATAAAGCAGTTTGTTAACTGAGGTCGTCCAAAATGCAGCAGCAGCCTGGTTTTGATAAAATGTCTGAGGATATTTGCATTCATTTAAAACAAACCCTGAATCGCTAAATGCTTTAAAATTTTTAACATCGCGTAATCCAAATTCACTAGCTTTAAGCTCCGACATTCCGAAATGACTTTCCAACTCCATCCATTCTTCATCAGTTGGGAGCCTCCAGTTATCGGGACAGGCGTTAGAAGCGGCAATGAAATTATATACTGTTCCACAAACTGAAGGATCATTGGTTGATTTAAGATTTTCGCCCATCCATTGTGTTTTATCGAATCGAACCCAATTATATTTGTTGCCAATTGCATCGGTTAATGTGCCTTTCTTTTGAGGAACAACCTTTGGGTAAACCGCAATTAGCTTAAAATACATGGTATTGTTTAATCCATCGAGTAAATCGAGCCATAAAACCATTTGCTTATTCCGACCTGCAAATATGCTGTCTCCATTTTCACCATGAAGTTTTTCTACCTTCTTCCAAAGTTTTTTATCAGTCGAATATAAAACACTTACAGTATAAGGCATATCTGTTGGCCCATATAAATCGTACTGTATTAACAACTCGCCATTGTTTTGCTGAATTTTAACACTCTCGAATTTTTGAGCGTTAACAGTTAGGGTAAAAAATACAACACCAAGTAGAATAATATATTTCATATCTATAAAATTTTAATTACACATTTATTTAATTTATAAAGGTACCAAAAGAATAAAATGTTGACAATAATAAAACCCAGTTTTCTAAAATTAATTTGATTATTTTTGAGATTGATGATAATTTCAAAACAGCATATTATAAGCTTTCAGAACCGCTCGAATGGATTGTGATTTTTTAATTGTATAATCTCTATATAATTATCATAATACAAAATCATAAAACTAATAATCATGAAAAAAATAATAATTTTGGGAGCCGGCATGGTCGGTAAAGCTATGGCTATTGATTTATCAGCTAAATACGATGTTACATCGGTTGATATTAACTCAGATTCACTTTCTTATTTATCAAAAAACTATCCAATTAAAACAAAAATTGCTGATCTAAAAAACGAAAACGAAGTGGCAGGATTAATACAGGATTTTGATCTTGTAATTTCAGCTGTTCCTGGATTTTTGGGGTTACAAACAATAAAAACAGTTATAAATAACAAAAAAAACTTAGTAGATATTTCCTTTTTGCCTGAAGATGTTTCATTTCTTAACAAACTGGCAAAAGAAAATAATGTAACTGTTATAATGGATTGCGGTGTAGCACCCGGAATGCCAAATATAATCGCTGGTTATCATAACGAAACCATGAAAATTGAAAACTTCGAATACATGGTTGGTGGACTTCCAGTTGTAAGAACTTTCCCTTTTGAATATAAAGCACCATTTTCACCTTGCGATGTTGTTGAAGAGTATACGCGGCCTGCCAGATATGTCGAAAATGGTAAAATGATTATAAAACCAGCAATGAGTGATACTGAATTTGTTGAATTTGAATCTATTGGAACGCTCGAAGCTTTTAATTCAGATGGACTGAGATCTTTGATTTATACTCTTTCAAATATTCCTAACATGAAAGAAAAGACATTACGCTATCCCGGTCATATAAACTTGATTAAAGCATTAAAAGCAGCCGGCTTTCTTGATCAAAATACAATGAAAATAAAAGGAATAGAAATTTCTCCATTCGATTTTACTACAGAAATTTTATTTAAAGCATGGAAACTAGATCCAATGGAAAAGGAATTTACTGTTATGAGAATAATTCTCGAAGGGACAGAAAAAGGTGTTAAAAAGAAAATTGTTTACGATTTATATGATGAGTATGATGCTGAGAAAAAGTTATCGTCAATGGCTCGTACAACAGGATTTACTGCAACAGCAGCAGCTGATATGTTACTAAACAAGGTATTTACCAATAAAGGTGTTTTTCCTCCTGAATTTATTGGAAAACACCGCGAATGTTTTGATTATATATTGAAATATCTTTCGGAGAGGAATGTTAATTATGTTAAAACGGAAACCTTGAGTAATTAGTTATAACATAGACCAATAGCGGTACAGCTAAACATGTGCCGCTATTTTGTTTGGATTTTAATACAATTCGTTTATCTTTAACAGTGTTAAAAAAACAATTCCATTTCGGATGAAATTTTCGCAAACTAATTTAAAATTTTTTTTACTCCTCTTTTTATTAGTTAATACAACTAAGTTGTTTTCTCAACCTGTTTTTGATGATTCCAGTCCTCGTTTATTTCTTGATTACAATTTTCTTGAAAGCGAATTTGCAGTTGGAAAATATATTAATGGGAATATGCGTGAACTAGGTTTTATTCAATATAACAAAAACCAAATGCCGGTTTCCCGTCCTACTAAAGATAGAATGATAACTTTAAGATCTACATTTATTATTGACAGCTCAACTATTGGAAAAGAAATATACCTGGTTACTCTACCATATGATTACGCATGCAGGATTTATTTTAATGGTGTAACAATTTCTTTTCGAGGCAATATAAAAAATGGATATACAAATAGAACTCATACCACCGAAAAAAACTTGCTGTCACATGATTTAATCAAGTATAATCAGGTAAACGAGATTGCTTTTGAGTTATATCCCAAAGAAGGTGAAGTAAATCCCTTTGGAAAAAGCTTTATTTCAAATGCTAAGGATGCCAATAGATATGTTTTCTTAAGAAACTTATTTGGACAAAGTTTAATTATCGCCTTATCAATTTGTGGAATTATTTTTGCAGTTTTCTTCTTGTTTACTTACATAAGCCGTAAAGATTGGAACAATCTGCATTATCTGTTTTTTGCATCTATGAATCTTTTCTTTATTATAAGTTACTTGAATAATTTTTTGGCTCATAATTTTGCCAATACTTATTTAATAGAGAAGATTACCAGAATAGGATTTCCTCTATTTATGTATGTTGGTATTTGCTTTTTTGTTGAATATACAAATGTTTTTAAACGAAAGAGGCTCTTTAAAGCCGTATTGGCTTTGTTTTATGCTCCTGCTATAATTATGGTTTTAATTCCTAAAACGGCCACAGAAGTTATCGCAACATTTAATTCATACCCATTAGTTATTTTAATTATTGGAAACTTTATCATGTTTTCTATTGCGCTATTGTTTTATATAAAAGTTCGAAACCTAAGTGCTTTTTTTCTTCTTTTAGTAATATCACTTAATTTATTCGCAGGTATTTATGATGGGTATATTTTTGCAGTATTAAAAACCAAACCATTTGTGCTATTAACCCCCATTGCAGTTTTCTTGATTAACCTGATTATTTTTGTTGTATTGATTGTCGATCACTCGAAATCATATCATCTAACGCTTGCAAAATCGAAAGAATTGAAATCCTTAAACGATAAACTTGAGGTAACAGTTGAGGAGCGTACACGTAAAATAAAAGAGTACACACGAGAGCTTCAGATGGCCAATAGTACAAAAGACAAGTTTTTTTCAATTATTGCGCACGATCTTAAAAATCCATTTAACACGCTTATTGGCTATTCGGAGATTTTAAAAAATAGCTTCGAAGAGCTTACCGAAGATGAAATTCTCGAAAACTTAAATACAATTTATACAACCTCAAAGAGCGGTTATGTGCTTCTCGATAATCTTTTACAATGGGCTCAGACACAAACCAATCAGATTTCTTTTAACCCGGAACTAATTCATTTAAAAAGTATGGTTCAGGAACTGATCGAAAACGTAGAAAATCAAAGCCAGTTCAAAGATATCGAAATAGTTAATAGTGTAGCCACAAATCATACAGTTACCGGAGATGTTAATCAATTAAAAACCATTTTGCGTAACCTCTTAAATAATGCAATAAAATTTACCGATCGCAATGGACTTATTCAAATTAAATCAGAGAAGATTAGTCAAAACATTGCTATAACAGTTAAAGATACAGGTTTAGGTATTTCAGAAGATGATTTAAAGAATCTTTTTAAAATTGATAAGATATTTTCAACTCCGGGTACAAATCGCGAAACAGGAAGCGGTTTGGGACTCATTTTGTGCAAAGAATTTGTCGAAAAACATGGTGGTAAAATTAGCGTAAAAAGTACAATGGGCGTTGGAAGCGAATTTATAGTTTCTATTCCATTAAAAAATTAAAAAGTTAATCAGATAAACCATTCAATAAGCGAATGAATAAATTTACCTATCTAATTAAATTACTTGTATCACTTATAATCATCTTAAATGGAGTGATAGTAAAATCTCAAACTGTTTATAAGAATGCAAATAATCGTCTTTTTCTTGAGTATTTTCTGTTAGAAAGCGAACACGACGAAGGAAGCTATATCCAAGGCGATTTGACCGAATACGGTTTTCAAAAATATAACAATGAAGTAATTCCAAAGCACCGATCAGATGAAAATCGTATGATTACCATCCGGTCGAATGTGGTTATTGACAGCTCGCTGCAAAAAGAAAATCTGTGTTTAGTTGTTTATCCGGTTGATTATCCATGCAGCATTTATTTAAATGGCAAATTAATAGGTAAAAGAGGTAATTTCAAAAATGGATACACAACGAGAATACATTATTCCCAAAGTATTTATTTGCCCGAATCAATTATTCAATATAATAAGGTAAACGAATTAGCATTTCAGTTATATCCGAAACAGGGAGAAACAAATCCTTTTAACAAATCTTTTATTACAAACGACGAAGATGCTGCCAGATATGTTTTTTTACGAAATTTTTTTGGTTATAAGCTTATTATGGCACTTTCGTTTTGTGGTTTTGTATTCTTTGTATTTTATTTTATTACCTACATTAGCCGACAAGAATACAGCGATAAAAAGTACCTGTGGTTGGCTTTTATGAACCTGTTTATCATAATAAGTTTAATCAACAATATTATTTCGCACGACTTTACAAATACCTTTTTAATAGAACTAATTTCGAGAGTTGGATTTCAACTGGCAATGATCGTAGGATTATTGTTTTTGGTTGATTATACGAAGATTTTTAAAGAAAAAAGTAAGTTAATTAAAAGGATTATTGTTTTTGCCTATAGCATTGCTATTATTATGCTTTTATTACAAAATAATACATCAGATCTAATAAAAATAAATAATACTTATCCTATTGTAATTTTATTATTGGGTAATATCTCATTTATAATTATTTCAGCCATTTATTTCAAAAAAGAAAAGGATATTAAATCATTTGTTCTGTTTTGTATATATATTTTAAACTTGTTGGCGGGTTTTAGCGATAGTTATTATTTTGCAGTGTTAAAATTAAAACCTTATGTTTTATTAACTCCATACACTGTTTTTTTAATAAACCTGGTAATATTTTTTATTTTGGCAGTTGATAATACTAGAATATATCATTTAGCAACACTAAAGTCTGAAGAACTAAAATCATTAAATGAAAACCTCGAATTACTTGTTGAAGAAAGAACACAGAGAATCATTAATTATACAAAAGACCTTGAAAACACAAATAGAACAAAAGATAAGTTTTTCTCAATTATAGCACATGATTTAAAAAATCCTTTTAATTCAATAATTGGATATTCAGATATTTTAAAAACAGAATACAAAGATCTGAGCGAAGAAGAAATAAAAGCCGATATAAATATTTTATATACTACCTCGAAAAATGGACATATTTTACTTGATAACCTTCTGCAATGGGCTCAATCACAAACAAATCAAATAAATTACAATCCTAAAATGATTCATCTTTATACGGTGGTTCAGGAGTGTATTGAGGGTGTTTCGACTATCAGTAAATTTAAAAATATTGAGATAATAAATAAAATTTCGAAAAACCTCGAAATTAATGCCGACGAAAACTTATTGAAAACTATTTTGCGCAATTTGTTCAGTAATGCGGTTAAATATACATCACGCAAAGGACTTGTAATTGCCAAAGCCGAAATACAAAACGAATCAGTTGAAATATCTGTTAAAGATTCGGGTGTAGGAATTTCGGAAAAAGAAAAAAAGGAACTTTTCCTAATCGAAAAAATGCACTCACGGCTTGGTACTAATAATGAACGGGGAAGTGGGCTTGGATTAATTCTTTGTAAAGAGTTTGTCGAAAAACATGGAGGAACTATTTCAGTGGTTAGCGAAGAAGGATTTGGTAGCGAATTTAAGTTTACAATTCCTCTTAAATAAAAACATTACTTAATTAAAATATAAGCTATGATAAATTATCTTAAATTATTTGCAGTAACTATAATAATTGTTTTAATAGGTAACAAGGTGTTGGCTCAAGATAAAAATACAGAAACAATAGGTTTTCCTGATCAAACAATTTCTGAATATAAAATGTATTTAGATCAGGATAACAAACTCGATTCGGCAATTTTATTAAATACTGAATTTAAAAGTTTTGTTCTGGAGTTTAAAAAGGAGAGGGGAGAAATAATTGGGGGATTTAGTATCACCAATGATTATGGGAAATATTTGGATTATAATCGTACACGGGATATCTTGGTTCAATTAATGCGTCTCGAACAAAATAAGGAAGACTCAACTATTTTAGAGAATCTTCGGTTCAAAATGCAGGTTAAAATGGCTAATTTTCCTGTTTCATATGCAGATCTGCAGTTTGTTTATCGTTACATGGATCTTTTTTCGGAAGAAAAATAATTTGTAAATATCCTATAAAACCACATTTTTAAAATAAATTATAATAAAATAGCTATTATATTAAATATTAAGTTACTTTTGCACAATCATTTTCACTTAAATTTTTTTTATACGTATGAACATTTTTATTGGAAGTCTTCCATTTAGAGTTAAGGAAGAAGAATTAAAAGGCTTTTTCGAAGAATATGGAGAAGTAGCATCATGTAGAATTATTACTGATAAATTCTCTGGAAGAAGCAAAGGTTATGGTTTTATTGAAATGCCAAACGATGATCAGGCACTTAAAGCAATCGAAGAACTTAACGGTTCAGAAGTTGATGGACGTACAATTGTTGTAAACAAAGCTGAAGAACGCAAAGAAGGCGAACGTCGCACAGGTGGTGGCGGTAATTTCAGAGGCGGAAACAACCGTGGTGGTGGTAACACCCGTGGCGGTGGTGGCTACAACAGAGGTGGCGAGCGCAGAAGAGAAGAATAGTACTGTTTATAGTTAGAATTTCTATATATCTTATGAAAAAGTGTAACAATTCGTTGCACTTTTTTTATTTTTGTATTTTATTGATTTATTATGATCGAAATTGGAAAAGTAAATTCGTTACGTGTTGTAAAGTTTGTCGATTTTGGAGCTTATCTTGATGGGTACGAAAAAGGAGAGATTCTTATACCCAAAAAGTATATTCCACTTACAACTCAAGTTGATGATATTCTGGATGTTTTTATTTATACCGATTCTGATGATCGTATTATAGCAACAACCGAAAAACCATTGGCAATGGTTGACGAATTTGCTTATTTGCAAGTAACATCGGTAAATAAAGTTGGTGCTTTTCTCGATTGGGGCTTATTAAAAGATTTGCTTGTACCGTTTAGTGAGCAAAAACAAACACTCGAAGAAGGTAAATCATATATTGTGCGATTATTTCTCGATAAACTCACCGATAGAATTGCTGCAACAACAAAAATTGATAAATATCTTAATGCCGAAATTCCTGCTTATCAACCTGATGAAGAAGTGAACATTATTATTCATAGCCAAACAGATATTGGTTATAAGGCAATAGTCGATAACAAGTTTTGGGGTGTTTTATACGAAAATGAAGTTTTCAGAACCTTAAAAAGAGGGCAGAAGCTTACAGCTTTTATAAAGAAAGTAAGACCCGATGGTAAAATAGATTTAAACCTGGATAAACCAGGATTCGAAAAGATTGATGATCTTACCGAAAGAATAATTGATAAATTGAAGTTAAATAGCGGATTTATAGCAGTTTCTGATAAATCATCACCCGAAACCATTTACGGCATGTTTAGTGCCAGTAAAAAAACGTTTAAAAAAGCCATTGGTAGTTTATTTAAAAGACATTTAATCGAAATTCTGGACGACGGTATCAAATTAAAAGAATAAACACCTTCAGTTTTTATTATTAAGCTCTGACAGCTGACTAAATAAGTTGTTTTCAAAACTTTTCTGGCTTGTTTTAAGTATAACAAATAAAAATTATTCTACGTTATGAAAAAACTTGTTGTTATACTCCTTTCATCTTTACTGTTCAATTCATGTGGTAAAGATGATATAATAGACAATTTATTTCAGGCCCCTCCTGTAAGTCCAATATCAGAAACCATACGAACATGCATTCCAATTGGCTATGCAGCCACAGCAATGATGTCGTATTTTAAAGGGGCTAAACTACCAAATGTAAAAGCCGAAACAAATAAAAATGCATTTGTATTATACATAAATACAGCAGAAAATTATCCTTACCGATTTATCGATGACGATTATAACGAGATGATTGTAGCTGGCATTATGCTTTCTGAAAATACTGCTATTATTAGTGTTTTTTTTACAAAAAATAAAGTGGGTATCGGCCGCTTAAGGCTAAAAGATGTTAAAACTTTTCCAGTGCTTTTTACAACTGAATCGATAAAAATCGTTTATGCAGGTTTTGACATAAATATTGGAGGAGATTTTGATCTTATACTGGATTTAACGCCCGAAGAGATTAATATTGAACTCGAAAAATTAGAGCTTAATCCAGCAATTGATGAGTATATTGCAATTGAACAAAATGCATGGATTATCGATGTAATTCATAATAATACATTAAACGATTTTACCGACGATGAGTTTGTTATAAATGGCGGTCAGCAAAGCATTGAGGTAATAGATTATCAAAAAGGGTCTTCTGTTTCTACTATGCAACTGGCAATGATTAACACTCACTTTTCGATGGATTGTTTACGAAATCCAACTACTGGTTACGCTTTTATGCAGGATGTAGATCTTGCATCAGCCGAAAGATTTCTTTTTGGATCGGTTTTCTATACTTTCCATTCAGGATGCGATGGAGATGTTGAAGTTACTTTTGCAACTGGCAATTTTGTTACATCAATTGGAAAAGATATTGATTTGGGATTAAATTAAAAAAGAACAGATATTTTCTGTTCCTTTTTTATCTTTCTATAAATCACATTATTCCACAACTAATTTTACATCCAGAATAAAATCGTCATAAATTAAATTATCACCTAATCCTGCAAAAAATTTACCCGATCCGTACTTAACTTCGTATTTTGATCTGTCAACAGTAATTTTAGCTACATAAGTATTACCAGATTTTGTAGCTTTAAAAGTTATTGGGTGAGTAATGTTTTTAATAGTTAATTTACCATTAACAGTTGCCTCGCCTTTAGCAAATGAGCCACTTTCGTTAATTACAAGTTTGGCTGTTGGGTACTTTTCTACACTAAAAAAATCATCAGATTTTAAGTGCCCAATAAGCTTTTGATTGTACGTTTCATCAGTTAAATCTTTACAGGTCATGTTATTCATATCTATAATAAATTCGCCTGAGGTAATTTTATCCTTTTTAACGATCAGCTTACCTTCTTTAATTGCTATAAAACCCAAGTGTTCACCTGTAACTTTCTTACCAGTCCATTTAAGTTCTGATTTTACTGTATTTACCTTAAATTCCTGAGCAAATGATGTAAAACCCATAAGCAAAAGTGCTGCTGTTATAAAAAATAGTCTTTTTTTCATAGTTTTCTTTTTTAATTTTTTTGTTTAGTATTGTTTATTGAATGAAACAAAAAAGATAAACAAAATGTTTAGAATCATTTTAAATAAATTATTAAGTAAAAGATTATCAGATGAATAAAATTTGTTTTTTAGTTCTTTTTGTTTAAGAATGGATCATTTAGGATGTGTTTTGATCCGAGGTAAAAGAAATAAGCGCTAATGGTCATTAAGGTATGACTAATATCGAAATGATTAAACCAAACACATAATCCCCATTTATTCATAAAAAACAATGCACCTATAGCCGAAAATACTACTGCTTTTAAAAACAACTTACTTCCTTTGCTTTTTGTTTTTATGTAAACAACTGTATTAAAACTGGTAACTACAACTAACAACCCATAAGCCGAGTGAACTTCGACAAAGAAAAAGTTAAGCGTAAGAAAGGTAAGCGTCACAAAAGTTATTAGCTCAATAATATTGATTTTTGCAAATATATCTCCAAGCTTAGGTTTAATTAATGGTCGGGCATATTCTATTGCAGCCCTTTCGACAAGCATTATAGAAAACATGCTGGTTAGCCATCCGGGAAGTTTCCATGGATTTGCGGCATTATTTAATAATTCATCACTAAAAATAATTGAAAGCACCTTTTCAACTGAATCTGGAATTCTTAATTGAGTAGTAAATAAATATAAAAAACCATGCCCAACAATACCTCCAATCGATGTTGCAATACCCATGCTTAGAAAATAGTATCTGAGATATAGGTGAACTTTGTTATGGATAGGTATTTTACTGAGCTTATAAAACGCATAAAAACATACTGCCGATACCATTAAATCGGTAAAAGTGGTTATAGGCTCATCAATACGTAATCCTAAAATATCTATTGACGGTTGAATAAATTCCATAATAGATGCAAATTAAAAAATCGAATATTTTTTGTCAAGTCTTTGAGTCAATTTAAAATCGATAATTATTGGTTGTCAGTAATTTTTCAATTTAACTTTTTTATCTTTGCCAGTATTCAAATAAAAAACAAAAAATTGAAGAAATTATTCTTGATATTATTGATTTTTTGCTCTATAAATCAACTTGTTGATGGACAAACCAACCCATTTGTTCCTGCAACATCTTTTGGTATAAGACAAGGTGCTAATCTTTCGTTTGTTGAGTTTTCTCCATCTATTGCTGGGAAAATGGATTATGGATATAATGGAGGATTGGTTTTAAGACACACCAACGAAGAATTATTTGCAATACAGGTTGAAATTAATTTTTCGCAGAAAGGTTGGATTGAAGATTTTGATACCATTTCTAATTCATACAGTCGAAAATTAAATTATATCGAAATCCCATTTATGGCTCAGATTTATTTTGGTAAGCGCAAACTTAACTATTATGTTAACTTGGGAACAGCATTTGCCTATCTTATCTCCGAAAAAGAAACAATGGAGATTAATAATCCGCTATATACCCGCGAATATTATAATAAACCAATCGAAAATAATTTTGATTACAGTATTGTTGCTGAGTTAGGTATTAGATTTGACACAAAAATAGGAGCCTTTAATTTTGGTGGGCGCTATTACTATACGCTTACTAGCCTTTATAAATTTGATGCTGCAAATACTTACGAAATTTCTCGAAACCAGGTTGTAAATCTTGCACTTACCTATTTTATTTTTTCAAAATAATTATATTGAACATTTTTCCTGGCTAGTTGTTTAAATTATCAATTATAAATTAAACGTTAAATTTTATATAAATGAAAAGAATAAGCATCATAGTTGGTTTACTATTACTAGCAACTACAGGAATTATGGCACAAACAACAACTTTACACGATTTTAAGGTAAAAGATATTGATGGAAAAGATTTCGATCTGGCATCACTTAAAGGTAAAAAAGTACTTGTTGTAAATACTGCATCAAAATGTGGTTTTACTCCACAGTACAAAGAGCTGCAGGAACTTTATGAAAAATATGGTACTGAAAAATTTACCATTATTGGATTTCCGGCAAATAATTTCATGAGTCAGGAACCTGGAAGCAATAAAGAAATTAAAGAATTCTGTTCGACAAATTACAATGTAACTTTTCCTATGATGGAAAAAATATCTGTTAAGGGAAAAGATATTCATCCAATATATGCATGGTTAACTAGTAAAGATAAAAATGGAGTGTTGGAATCGGATGTTAAATGGAATTTCCAAAAGTATTTAATTGATGAAAACGGTAATTTGGTAGATATGATGAGTTCAAAAACCAGTCCGATGGATGAAAAAATTGTAAATTGGATTACCGGGAAATAATAGATTTTCAGTTTTTGATATGCACAAAGAGGTCTTACATTAAGACCTCTTTTTTATTATAGGGTAAATCAAAATTAGTTTATCTATATATAATTAGGTATAAAACTAATTTTAAAAAATCACATGAAATCAAAAATCGCTTTTACATTAATTATTGTATTGTTCTCTATCCTAGTTTTAAAAGCACAAAACTCGTTCGAAAAACTAACGGGTGCTTATCTTGGACAAAAATTGCCTAGCTATAAAGCCGAAATATTTGCATCAGGATTAGTTTCAACAGGATTATATGAAAGAGATTTAGCAATTACCGTAGATGGAAAAGAAATTTATTATTCAATTTTTATGGGTGATTGGAATACGATTATGGTTACCAAACAAGTAAATGGATATTGGACAGAGCCTACAGTAACTGAATTTGCGAGAGATACAAATTACTTTTTTGCCGAGCCTGCATTATCAATTGATGGAAACAAAATCTATTTTCTTTCGACAAAACCAAGAGAAAACGAAATTCCAAAACAAGGCTGGCAAAATCAAAACATATGGTTTGCAGAAAGAAATAAAGACGGAAGCTGGGGTATAAGCAAACCATTACCCGAAAATATTAATGCACAAGAGGAATTCTACCCATCATTAACTAATGACGGTACGCTTTATTTCTGCAGAACAGATAAAGCAACTGGAACATCTCAAATATTGCGTTCTAAATTGGTTGATGGAATGTATGCTGATCCTGTTATCATACCTGCTCCAATAAATGAAAACGGAACTCATTTTAATGCTTGTATTGCCCCGGATGATAGTTATTTAATTGGATGTGTAGTTGGTAGAGATTCATTAAATCCGCGATATTCAACTTACATGTTGTTTTTTCATAATGAGGATGATACCTGGAGCAATGGAATTGATTTAGTAAAGGAATTAAATCTGCCTTGCAATAATGCAATAAGTGTTTCGATTTCCTCCGATGGAAAATATATTTTCTTTGCTTCAACGAAAAAATCCATCTATTTTAATGATTTAAATCCTGATTGGAACCTAACTAACCTAATGGAGCGAAGAACCAAACCAGGAAATGGTAATTCTGATATTTACTGGATAAGTGTTGAATCAATTAAGAAACTGAGATAATTGTTTTCTTGAAATTATTTCGGGTAATAAGGTTCGATATGAATTCCTGTATGAGTTTGATTACCAAATCTTTCCCGTAATAACTTCTCGATTTCTGATGCAATATTATGTGATGCTTCAACTGATAAATCCTTGTCAACTCTTACATGGGCTTCAATAGCATAAGTATTTCCTATTTTTCGGGTTTTAAGTTTATGGAAGTTTTTAACACCTTGTACATTTTTAATTAAACCTGATATTTCGTTTTCAGTTTCTTCGGGCAGCGATGATTCTAATAATTCTTTTACACTTGGTTTAGCTAATTTCCATGCTACTCTCACAATAAAAATACTTACTATAATTCCTGCCATAGGATCGAGTATTCTCCATTTTTCTCCTAAAAAAATTGCTCCTGAAATTCCTAGTGCTGTTCCGATAGACGAAAAAGCATCAGATCGATGATGCCATGCATTTGCAATTACAGCTTGGCTATCAACTTCTTTCCCTATTTTTATGGTGTACCAAAAAAGAGCTTCTTTTAAGGCTATTGAAACAAGTGCAGCTATAAGCGCTATAATGCCAGGTTGTTCAATAATTTCGCCTTTATAAACCAATAAAACTTTCTGAAAGCCTGACCAAAAAATGCCTAATCCAACAACCAAAAGTGCAAAACTAATTAACATAGTGGCAAAAGTTTCGAATTTACCATGTCCGTATTTGTGATCATCATCAAGATCTTTACTCGAAAACTTAACAAAAACCAATACAATGATATCGGTAACAAAATCAGATAAAGAATGAATACCATCGGCAAACATAGCTCCACTTTTACCAACAATACCAGCAATTATTTTCCCAATTGTTAAACCAAGGTTAACAAAAAAACCAACGATAGTTACTTTGTTTATTTGCTTAAGTCTATTGTCTGAGTTAGTCATTATCAGAATTATAAAATTGTAAGATCAAAATTAAACGAAATAGTAAAGGCAAAAGTAAACCTGATATATATCATTAGTTATTTATCACAAAACCGACCAATAACCTCATAGGCTTCTTCCATTCCAAGCTCGCCTGCTTTGCTCATATCCATGCAGCCATTTTCGCTTTCTTTCAGATAAATATATGTCAGGCCTCGATTGTAATAAGCTTCTTTAAATTCATTATCGGATTTTATAACCAGATTATAATGTTCAATAGCTTTTCGATAATCGCGCATTTGTAGGTAAGTATTTCCGAGATTATAGTCACAGAAAATAAATTGAGGTGATAGTTCTTTGGCTTTTTTCAAATCTTCTATCACAAGCTCATAATCGGCAAAGTTTTCTGTTGATTGAATAATATCTTTTTTTACAGCATTAAATTCTGTTCCGGTTAAATAAATATTGTGTTGATTTTCGATCAGTTTGATGTAATTTATCATCTCGAAACGAATATTTGCTCTGCTAAAATAGGCAATAAAATTTGTGGTGTCAGTTGATATAATCTCAGTTACATCAATAATTGCATCATTATAGTTTTTTATTATGCTTTTGAAAATCGATGTGCCGATTTTTAGCGTTATATCTTTTTTCTTTGAGAATTCATTAATCCTTGAGGTATAATAATCATCATTCTGGTAGTTTTCAATTTCTTTCGACAGCACAAACCCAAGGTTCTCAAAATCATTTTTAATAGCAAATAACTGGTCGCTAACGTGTGTAATTTTTATAAAGTATTCGTTATTCTTTTGTCCTGGTAAAAAGGCAAAGTTATTTTCGGGTTCAATACGAAGTGTTTTTTCTGATTGGCTAAAAAACCGGTTACTCGATTTAAATGTTATAAAACTCTTTAGGTTAACAGATGTATCGGCATAGTTTGTATTTTGTTTATTTGCTGAATTTATTGAAGCGATGATCTTTTCAGCTTTTTCTCTATCAGCGTATGCTCCTTTTAAATCGTTTAACTTTTGCCTTATAACTGATCTGTTAATATACGCTTTAGCAAAATCTGGATAAATATCAATGGCATGCGAAAAATCAATAAAAGCACCTTGTAAATCGCCTGTTTCTGACTTAATTGCTGCACGGTTGAAATAACACAATACATTTTCGGGATTTAACTTGATAACTTTATCCAAATCAAGAATTGCTTCATTACTTAAACCAATATCGCTTTTCATTAATGCTCTGTTAAACAGTGCAATTGAATTATTTGGGTCAATATGAATGGCTGTATCTAAATCAGCAATAGCATATGGTATGTTTTTTTTATTATGGTATGACAATGCTCTATTAATATAGGCGGTGGTATTCAATGGATCAATGGCTGTAACCTTTGTAAAATAAGAAATGGCAGTATCGTAAAGTTGCTGTTCGTAATATAAAAATCCTTTATTCAGATATGGATAATAAAACGCAGGGTCAATTTCAATAGCTTTATTATAATCTGCAATAGCTCCAGTAGTGTCAGTATTCATTAATCGCGCTAATCCTCTGTAATTAAAAGCTTTTTTGTTTTTCTTGAGCAAATAAATTGACCTGTTGAAATCTTCAATGGCTTGCTCGTATTGATCTATATTAATTTTACAAAAACCACGGAATGTATAAAAATCAGGCTCTATAGAGTTAAGCTCAATGGCTTCGGTAAAATCATTAATTGCTAAATAATGCTTCTTAAGGTTTACTCTGGCAACACCTCTGTAGTAATAAGCATAAGTAAAATTTGATTTAAGCTGTATTGCTTTTGAATAATCTTGTTCAGATCCAATATAATCAAATAAATAATCTTTTGCTACTCCTCGTAAAAAGTATGAATCGGGGTTAGTAGGCTTTATATCAATAGCCATGTTGAAATAAACAATAGCCTCTTTATATTTATCTTTACCTAACTGCCACCGGCCTTGATTTAAATAATAATCAACATTTAATTGAGAATAGGAGTACCCAAAAAATAATACTAAACTGATAAGTATTAGAAGGAGTTTTTTCACAAGATATTAAAGGTAAATTAAATCAAGAATTTTGTTAAGATTAACTTCATCAACCTCGTCGAATGAATTGTATTCGTTGCTATCCACATCGAGAACACCTATAATATTACCTGATTTATCTTTTAAAGGAACAACTATTTCGGATTTTGATCGCGAATCGCAGGCAATATGACCTGGAAACTTCTCTACATCAGCAACAACCAAAGTTTTTTTCTGATTTATTCCGGCCCAGCAAACACCTGAATCTTTTTTGAGTTCCTGACAAGCAACTGGTCCCTGGTATTGACCTACAATTAATTTACCATTCTTTAAAAAGTAAAAACCGGTCCAGAAATAATACTCCATTTTATGATGCAACACTGCAATAATAGTTGACATGCGTGCATTGTGATCATCGGTTTTAAGCATTAACTCTTTAAGCTGATCATATATTCGTTCGTAGCGACCTTGTTTTTTAATCTTGTCCATAATTAATTTAATTGAGTTTCAAAGGTAATAAAAAATAGACACCTCAAATCAGAATTTATTAACGAACCAAGTTATAAAATAATTGTTAGGTGCATTAAACTTAAACTATCTTTGTTTGTCAATTATGCTTAAATTGTTCAATGCTTATACGTTTAATTAAAAACCTAACCGATAAAGAACAGTGATCATTTAAGCTTCATATTACATTTTCTGTAATTGATGGAATGATTCGTGGTGCATTACTTTTAAACGAGTATGTGTTCATAAAAAGCTTAAGTGGATCGAGTTACCAGCTAAGTTTTTTGTTTCAGTCAAGCCTAATCGTGCTTTTGTTATCTGTATTCTTTAATGAGTTGATATCTAGGGCAAAACGCAAGGGCTATCTGTTGCGAATGGCAGGTTTTATTACACATTTACCTCTACTTCTCTTGTTGTTTTTTCCAAGAACACCTGAAATGTACTCGCAACAGGTGATTTATCATTATGTGTTTTTATTTATCTTTTTTACTTATTATTTATCTTATCCAATTGTACTTCCTACCATTAATTTATTTCTAAAAAACTCCTATTCTCAGTCAAATTTTGGTCGCCTTTACGGATTAAGTACTACGGTTCGCCAAATAATGATGATGCTTACCATCTTTTTCTTTGGATTAATTCTCGATTCGGATCAGTTTGCTTTTACTTATATTTTTCCAATTCTAGGTGTTTTAGGGATAATAAGCGTTGTTTTAATTTCAATTATTGAATTTACACCAAATACAATACCTCAGAAAACAGAAAGTTTAATTATGTCTGTTTTTAGTTCGTTTAAAAAAATGATAAAAATCTTAAAAACGAACCGGCCTTTTCTAGATTTTCAGATTGCTTATTTGTTTTATGGATTTACCTTTAATAGTACACGATCGGTGATTAATATATTTTATAACGAATCGCTTAACTTAAACTATACCAGCGTAGCTTTTTACCAGAATGCATATAATATTTTAGCTATATTGCTTATTCCTTTTTTTGGTCGCTTAATCGGTAAAATTGATCCCCGAAGGTTTACGATGTATTCCTTTTCATTTATGGCCGGATACATATTATTTATTGCGCTTACTTCGTTTTTTCCTTATTATTTGGATTTGGGTTCGTTCCGAATTTATTATACACTGCTTATTGCTACTGTGTTTTTCGGATTATTTAACGCCACAATAATCTTGTCGTGGAATATTGGTTCGGCCTATTTTTGTTCAAACGAAGAGGCAGGTGATTATCAGTCGGTACATTTATTTTTAACCGGCTTCAGAGGTATTTACTCTCCTTTTTTAGGTATTTTGTTTTACGAGTTATTCGGATTTACCTGGACCTTTATGATCGGTGTTTTTATGCTATTAGTTGCCGTATGGATTATGCAGTGGTCTTTTAAGCGAAGAAGATAAAAGTAAAAAGATAAAAGGTAAAAGTAAAAAGTAGAGAGTGGAGTGTTAGCCTGGTGATTTGAAAGCCGAAGTTGGTAAGCAGGTAAAAATGTTAAGTAGTTATTAATTGATTATCGAATTTTGTATTTTTATTTCGAATATAAATTCCATGATAATGAAAAAAGGATTTCTAACACTAACTGTAATTGCACTGATTATGAGTTCATGTAAAAAAGAACAAGCAGATTTGATTGTTCATAACGCTAAAATTTATACGCTAAATACTGATTTTTTTATTGCTGAAAGCTTTGCTGTTCGCGATGGCAAATTTATTGAAGTAGGTAAATCAATTGACTTACTGAAAAAATATAAGGCTGATCAGGTGATGGATTTAAATGGTAAGTTTGTTTATCCCGGATTTATTGATGCTCATTGTCATTTTTATGGATATTGCCTTTCGTTATTGCAAGCTGATTTACGAGGTACAAAATCGTTTGAAGAGATTATAAGTATAATAAAAGAACATGATGCTAAATACAACTCAGAATGGGTTGTTGGTCGCAGTTGGGATCAAAACGATTGGGATATTAAGGAGTTTCCAACTAAAGAAAGACTAGATATTGCTTTTCCTGACAAACCAGTTTATTTACGTCGTGTTGATGGTCATGCAGCAATTGCAAATTCCAAAGCATTACAATTAGCTGGAATTAATGCACAAACTAAAATTGATGGTGGGAAAATAATTCTTGTAAATGTTCAACCAACAGGAGTCTTGATTGATAACGCAATGAATCTGGTTGAAAAGCTTATTCCCGAAGTTGATAATGAATCGGTAATAACCGCATTGGAGCAGGGCGAACAAAATTGCTTTGCTGTTGGCTTAACCTCTGTTGGCGATGCAGGATTAACTAAAAAAGAGGTTTTACTGATCGATTCATTGCAGAAAAACAAAAAAATGCACATGCGAATAAATGCAATGCTTACTCCAACCGAAGAAACGTTAGATTACTTTGTTAGAAATGGAATTTATAAAACTGATTATTTAAATGTAAGATCGATCAAACTATTTGCCGACGGAGCGCTTGGATCGAGAGGTGCTGCCTTAATAGAACCATATACTGATGACTCTGAAAATAAGGGATTGGTTGTTGAACCTATGGAGGTTTATCATAAAATTTGCAAACTGGCTTACGAAAATAATTATCAGGTTTGTACGCATGCCATTGGCGACTCAGCAAACAGAATGATGCTCGATATTTACGCACAATATCTAAAAGGCAAGAATGATTTACGATGGAGAATAGAGCATGCTCAAATTGTTCATCCTGCTGATTTGCACAAGTTTGGTGATTACAATATTGTTCCATCCATTCAGTCAACACATTGTACATCTGATATGTACTGGGCCGGAAAAAGGTTAGGTGATGAAAGAATCAAATCAGCCTATATTTATAAAGAGTTATTAAATCAAAATGGATGGATTCCAAATGGAACAGATTTTCCGGTAGAGCGAATCGAGCCATTACTAACTTTTTATGCTTCAGTGGCAAGAAAAGATTTAGAAGGATTTCCTGAAAACGGTTTTCAAAAAGAGAATGCTTTAAGTCGTGAAGAAACACTTAAGTCAATGACAATATGGGCAGCAAAAGCAGCGTTCGAAGAAAATGAAAAGGGAAGCATTGAGCCAGACAAATTAGCTGATTTTGTTGTTTTAGAAAAGGATATAATGGAAATCTCTGAGAATGAAATTCCTCAGGTTAAGATAATTGGAACATATAGTTCAGGAATTTCTGTTTTTAAAAATGATAAATAAAAAATAGTGGGCTAAAGCCTAATCTGCTATAATTAGATATAACCCCAGTCTTAAGACTGGGGTTATATACCAAAGTTTTCATGGACTTTAGTCCAAAAATAAAATAAAAAGATGATAAAAAAAGTATTAACAGCAGAACCAGTTATAGAAGGAGCAGGAGTAAAGCTAAAACGTGTTTTTGGGTTTTATGAAAAAGGCGAATTTGATCCGTTTTTATTATTCGATCATTTTGGATCAACCAATCCTGATGATTACATGAAAGGTTTTCCCATGCATCCGCATCGTGGAATGGAAACAGTAACCTATATGCTCGAAGGATCTGTAGAACATGCTGATAGTTTGGGAAACAAAGGAATTATAAATAATGGAGATGTTCAGTGGATGACTGCCGGAAGTGGAATTGTTCACCAGGAAATGCCACTAAAATACGATGGCGTTTTGCAAGGATTTCAGCTTTGGGTAAACCTGCCACAACGGTTAAAAATGACAGAACCTAAATATAGAGATATAACTGCAGATCAAATACCTGTGGTTAAAGAAAACGATAACATCACCTTAAAAATACTTTCAGGTAATTATAAAAAAATTACCGGAGCAGTAAATGATTTGGGTATTGAGGTTATTTATTTTGATATTAATATAATAAACAGCGACACTTTTAAGTATAATCCAGATCCCGAATATACTGTATTTGCTTATATCTATGATGGTGAACTGGCTTTTGATAAATCTGATCGGGTTTACAAAAAGAATCAGTTGGTACTTTTTAATCAGGGAGAAGAAATTTTTGCAAAAGCAAATGGTAACGCAAAATTTCTGTTTATAGGTGGAAAACCATTAAAACAACCTATAGCTTGGCAAGGACCAATAGTAATGAACACACCCGAAGAGCTTCATCTGGCTTTCGAAGAATATAATAATGGTACGTTTATTAAGTAGTTAGCACGCATACTAAAAACCGACCGCACATTTAGGATTTGTTACGAAATAACTTGTTTATTTAATTACAAAAATGTACCTTTCGGCCATGAAAGATACAGAGTTAATTTCAAATAGGCATAAAATTTTAGCCCCTTTATTAGATGAGAAGGCTCATA
>JBFXEQ010000028.1:0-19088 GCA_050179935.1 Bacteroidales bacterium
TTGATTTATTATTAAAAAAAAAGTTGATGGTTTAGAATTTAATGATTTTATTCCACAAATCATGAATTTTGAAAATTCAAAAAACCTAAAATTCAAAAAAAGAGCCTTTTCTAAGAAGCACTAATTAAGGATTAAAAATGTTAATCTTTTTACAGAACAAAGTTACTGGGCATTTCATAAATATTCTGTTAAGATTATGGGTAGTGTTATAAAGATTTTATAAAGAAGTCGGATTTTTTTTCAGAACTATACCTTGTTTTTTTTATGATTAAACATTTTTAGTGCATCACATGGTGATAAGTGGCTATTTTTAAGAAATAAATAACTAAAAAACAGTAAAAATTTATATCTTTGCAAACTTGTATTTAAAACAAACATAATGATTAAGATAACATTACCCGATAATTCGGTTAGGGAATATTCAAATGCAATTACTGGTATTCAGATAGCAGAAGATATTAGTCCACGTTTGGCTAAAGAAGTACTTTCGATAAGCGTAAACGGTGATGTCTGGGATTTGCATCGTCCAATTGATGTTGATGCAAAGATAAAACTTCATAAATGGGATGATGTTGAGGGCAAGGAAGCTTTCTGGCATTCATCAGCACATTTATTAGCGGAGGCATTAGAAGAGTTATATCCCGGAGTTAAGTTTGGTATTGGCCCCAGCATCGAAAATGGTTTTTACTACGATGTTGATTTGGGCGATGGACGTGTAATTACTGATGCTGACTTTAAAAAGATCGAAGAGAAAGCTATGGAGTTGGCTCAAAAGAAAAGTGCAATAACTCGTCATGAGATTTCTAAAAAAGATGCCTTAGAGCTTTTTACAAAAAAAGGTGACGAGTATAAAGTTGAGCTTATTAGTGAGCTTCAGGATGGCACAATTACTCTTTATAAACAGGGCAATTTTACTGATCTTTGCCGTGGTCCTCATTTACCAAATACAGAATATATTAAAGCATTCAAAGTGATAAGTGTTGCTGGGGCTTATTGGCGAGGCGATGAAAAGCGCAAACAGCTTACACGTGTTTATGGAATAACTTTTCCAAAGCAAAAAATGCTCGAAGAATACCTTATTTTACTCGAAGAAGCTAAAAAACGCGATCACCGTAAGATTGGCAAGGAACTCGAATTATTTACTTTTTCGCAACGAGTTGGCCCCGGATTGCCATTATGGTTGCCAAAAGGAGCTATGCTTCGTGAAAGACTTGAGAATTTTTTAAAGAAAATTCAAAAACGTTATGGCTATCAACAGGTAATTACTCCACATATTGGTTTAAAAGAACTTTGGGTAACATCTGGCCATTATGCAAAATACGGTAAAGATTCGTTTCAACCTATTCATACACCAGCTGAAGGTGAAGAGTTTTTATTAAAGCCAATGAACTGTCCTCATCATTGCGAAATTTATAAGTCGGCTCAACATTCGTACAAAGATTTACCTGTTCGTTATGCTGAGTTTGGTACAGTTTATCGTTACGAGCAAAGTGGTGAATTACATGGATTAACTCGTGTACGAGGATTTACTCAAGACGATGCTCATATTTTCTGTACTCCAGATCAGCTTAAAGATGAGTTTAAAAAAGTGATGGATATCATTTTTATCATTTTTAATGCGCTCGATTTTAAAGATTATATTGCTCAAGTTTCGTTGCGCGATCCAAATGATCATACCAAATATATTGGTACCGACGAAAACTGGGAGAAAGCTGAAACAGCTATACTTGAAGCAGTAAAAGAGAAAAACCTGAATTATGTAGTCGAATATGGAGAGGCTGCTTTCTATGGTCCTAAACTTGATTTTATGGTTCGCGATGCAATTGGTCGTAAATGGCAATTAGGAACCATACAGGTTGATTATAACTTGCCCGATCGTTTTGAACTGGAATATACTGGTGCTGATAATCAAAAGCATAGACCAGTAATGATTCATAGAGCTCCTTTTGGTTCTATGGAACGTTTTGTGGCTGTACTTATTGAACATACAGCTGGAAAATTCCCACTGTGGCTAACACCTGACCAAGCTGTAATACTGCCTATCAGTGAAAAATTTAACGATTATGCAAAAAAAGTTTTGAATTTGCTAAATAATTACGATATTCGCACCTTGATTGACGAACGTAATGAGAAGATAGGTAAAAAGATACGTGACAATGAGTTAAAGCGTATTCCATACTTATTAATTGTTGGTGAAAAAGAGGCCGAAACAGGTACAATTTCCGTTCGTAAACAAGGTGATGGCGACAAAGGCTCCATGAAAATTGAAGAATTCGCCGAATTATTAAACAATGAGATTAAAGCACAGACAGAGAAATTTTAATATAATTAATATATAGTATTAACTAAATTTAGGAGGACCGAGACATAGCTGGACCAATTTTAAACAAAAAAGATCAACAGGCACACAGAATAAATGAACAGATTCGTGTTAAAGCCGTTCGAGTTGTGGGAGATAATATTAATCCCGATGTGTATTCAATTCAAGAAGCCTTAAGGATGGCCGAAGAATTGGAACTCGATTTAGTTGAAATTTCACCTAATGCTGATCCACCGGTTTGTAAGATTGTTGATTATCAGAAGTTTCTTTATCAGCAAAAGAAGAAACAAAAAGAAATCAAATCAAAGACAACCAAAGTTATATTAAAAGAGATCCGATTCGGACCACAAACTGATGAGCACGATTATAATTTTAAATTAAAACATGCTCAAAAGTTTCTCGAAGAAGGTGCAAAAGTAAAAGCATTTGTATTTTTTAAAGGCCGATCGATATTGTTTAAGGAGCAAGGCGAGATATTATTACTTAGACTGGCTCAAGACCTTGAGGAAATAGGGAAAGTTGAACAATTGCCCCGACTCGAAGGCAAACGAATGATTATGTTTATATCACCAAAATTAATAAAGAAAAAGTAATTAACTTTTAATTAAATTTTAGAACAATGCCAAAGATGAAGACAAATTCGGGAGCTAAAAAAAGATTTAGCTTAACCGGATCAGGGAAGATTAAAAGAAAACATGCATTTAAGAGTCACATCTTAACCAAGAAATCTAACAAAAGAAAAAGAAACCTTGGTTATTTCGGAGAGGTTCATGCAACTGACGAAAAGAACGTGAAGCTTTTATTAGCTATGAAGTAGTATTTTAATTTCCAAATTATTTATTAGTATTTAACCAGAATGAATTAGCCAGTAAAGTGTCGCAGAAGAACGACCGCTAACCATTCAAAAAACAAAGAATTATGCCAAGATCAGTAAATTCAGTTGCTTCAAGAGCAAGAAGAAAAAAAGTTTTTAAATTAACCAAAGGGTACTTTGGTGCAAGAAAAAATGTGTGGACTGTTGCAAAGAACGCTTTAGAAAAAGGACTTGTTTATGCATACAGAGATAGAAAAACCAAGAAAAGAAATTTCAGAGCATTATGGATTCAGAGAATCAATGCAGGTGTTCGCGAACACGGATTATCATACTCTGAGTTTATGGGTAAATTAAACCAAAAAGGAATTGCTTTAAACAGAAAAGTATTGGCCGATTTAGCTATGAATCATCCAAAAGCTTTTGCCGAAGTGGTTAAAACTGTGAATAAGTAATTTATTCGATAATATTTTTAAGGAGGGAGGCAATTTTGCTTCCCTTTTTTTATCTTTACCGGGGAAAAATTTCAAGAGTCTTAAATTTTTGATTAAATAGCATTATTATTGTCTTTAACATTAATTAAGAATCTTTTACAATCATTAGTTATAAATATTAATACTTTGCATCAATATATTTTTTAATGAGAATTGCATTAATCGGATACGGAAAAATTGGCAAGGAGATTGAGAAAATAGCTCTCAGTCGTGGACATTCTATTGATCTGATTATCGATAAAAATAATGAACACGATTTAAACTCAACTAAAATTTCTGCTATTGATGTAGCCATTGAATTTACTTCACCCGAAAGTGCTATAAAAAACATACAAAAGTGTTTTGAGTTAAATATTCCTATTGTTTGTGGAACAACGGGTTGGACAAAGGAACTGGATTCGGTTGTGCAATATTGCAAATCAAATAATAAAACATTTTTCTACGCTTCTAATTACAGCCTTGGGGTAAATATCTTTTTTAAAGTTAATAATGTTTTGGCCAAAATTATGAATGATTATAAGGCCTATGAACCACATATCGAAGAAACTCATCATACCCAAAAACTTGATGCTCCAAGTGGTACCGCAATAACTCTTGCTGATGGTTTGATTCAGTCGATCGAACGAAAAACAAAATGGGTTAAGGAAAATGCATCTGATAAAAATGAGTTGGTAATAAAATCATTTCGTGAAGGGCAAGTTCCAGGAAATCATAAGGTTATTTACGAATCAACATTCGATACTATTCGAATTGAACACGATGCAAAAAGCAGACAGGGATTTGCTCTGGGAGCTGTTTTAGCTGCCGAATTTATTGCCGGAAAAACCGGATATTTTACAATGAATGATCTTTTAAATATTTAATTATAACTCCATTAAAATGACACTAAAAGAAATCGTAAAACACAAGTATTTTAAATTTTCGGTGGTCGCAGTTATTTATGTCTTATGGGTTTTATGGATCAAAAACCCATGGTTTTTATTTGGATTGCCTATTATTTTCGATATGTATATTACCAACTATGTAAACTGGACATTTTGGAAAAGCCGCGACGAACAGAAAAAGAAAAGTACTTTTATCGAATGGGTTGATGCTTTGATATTTGCTGTTATTGCTGCAACTTTAATTCGTATGTTTTTTATTGAGGCATATACTATTCCAACATCATCAATGGAAAAAACATTACTTGTAGGTGATTATCTTTTTGTTAGCAAGGTAAGTTATGGCCCCAAATTACCCAATACACCAATTTCATTTCCCTTTGCTCATCATACTTTGCCTTTAACCAAAGACAAAAAATCTTATGTAGAGTGGATAAAGCGTCCATACAAGCGAATTGCTGGTTTAGGTGATATAAAAAGAGATGATATTGTAGTGTTTAATTTCCCGGCAGGTGATACTGTAGTTGTTGAAATGCAGGAGAAAGATTACTATGGTATAATTCGTGAAAATGCATATGAGTATATGCGTCGCGATATTCAGATGGGTAACACAATAAAAAGCTTTGATGATTATGTGAATGAGGTGCGAGATCTTGTATGGAAAAAATACAAAATTGTTGTTCGTCCGGTTGATAAACGCGAAAATTATATCAAACGATGTGTTGCGTTACCAGGTGATACTTTGATTATTAAACACGGTCAGGTTTTTGTGAACAGCAAACAGCAACAGCATTTTACAGATATGCAATACGATTATTTTGTTAAAACCAATGGTAAAGAAATAAATGCCAAACATCTCGAAAAATTAAATATAGCCGTTGATGACAGAAGATATATTTCTTCCAATTCGACCTATGAGTTGCCATTAACAAATAAGAATGTTGAAAATCTTAGAAATTTCCCAACTGTTACCCATATCATGAAATATGAAAATACAAACGCTAATGTTGCCAATATTTCAATATTTCCGTTTAGCACTGATTTTGAGTGGACCGAAGATAATTTTGGACCATTATACGTTCCTAAAAAAGGGGTAACAGTTAGTTTAACCGTTAAAAATCTTCCGCTTTACAGCCGAATAATCGAGACTTATGAGCGTAACAAACTCGAAGTTAAAAACGACATTATTTATATTAACAATACACCTGCCATATCCTATACTTTTAAAATGGATTACTATTTTATGATGGGTGATAATCGCCATAAATCAGCCGATTCGAGGTATTGGGGTTTTGTACCTGAAGATCATGTTGTTGGTAAGGCTGTATTTATTTGGTTATCGCTCGATAAAGATAAAAGTTTCCTGAGCAAAATAAGATGGAACAGATTGTTTTCAGTGATACATTAGGAACTAATCGAATTATTATAAAATACATCGGGCAGCACCTGATGTATTTTTTTTAAATCATGAATTTTGGCTACACAGAAGAAAAAATCACCAGGTAAGAAGAAGTCTGGAAATTCAAAATCAGGCTGGATAAAAGCATTTTTAATAGCTGTAATTCTTATTTTACTAGTAAAAGCATTTGTTACTGAGCCATTTGTTGTTAAATCAAGCAACATGGGAAACACCTTGTTACCCGGTGAAATTGTATTGATTAATAAATCGTCGATTGGAGCTAGATTACCTGTTACTGTTTTAAGTATGCCATTTTTTGGGTTTATACATTACAGCGATTTAATTCAAGTTCCGGTAAAAAGGTTGCCGCAGTACGATAGTATTCAACGGTTTGATATGATACAGTTTAATGCTCCATACGAGTTTGAAAAACCCATTGACAAGCGAAGCCTTTTATTATCAAGAGTGATTGGATTGCCAGGCGAAGATGTAGAAATTACTAATTATCGATGCAAAGTAAATAATCAGCCTAACGATATGAGTAATTTAAATCTGAGTTTTAGATATTCATTGATTTTGGAGTCGGAATTGGTATTTGAGAAAATCGCTAAAAAATACAACATAGCCGAAGGATCTGTTACAGGCAAAAATCAATCTATTATTTCATGTTCAAGTGATCAGGCAACAAATATCGGTTACGAAGAAGGTGTTAAAAAAATTGCGTTGGTTGATGATTATGAGGTCGATCGGGAGCTAATCTTTGCTTCGGGTAAAAATCGAAATTGGAATAAAAAGAATTTTGGGCCGGTTTGTATTCCATCGAAAGGAGATACGCTAAACCTTAATTTAAGGAATATCGATATTTATTATGATTTAATTAAGCATCACGAAAATAACGAACTGTCGGTTACTGATTCAGAAATAATTATAAATGGCTTAAAGTCAGATGAATACATTGTTAAGGATAACTATTATGTTGTACTTGATGATAACAGAAGCGACAGCAAAGATTCACGATATTGGGGTTTTTTGCCAGAGACTCATATAATTGGTAAAAGTTTGTTTATCATTTATCCTGTGAGTAATAAGGGTTTTATTACGAGTCTTAAACGAGTTTTTAAAAAGTTAAATTAGCATGAGCAAAGTAATTCTCTCAACAGCTTATCTTGCCCCAATACAATATTATTCAAAGTTATTAAAATATGATGAAGCAGTAATTGAAATATACGAAAATTACCCTAAACAAACCTATCGAAACCGTTGCAGCATATACGGAGCTAATGGATTACTTGATTTATCGATACCTGTAAAAAAAATACAAACCAAAACAAAAACCAAAGATATTAAAATTGAATATGTAACCAATTGGCAGAAGTTACATTGGAAATCAATTGAATCGGCGTATCGCTCTTCGCCTTATTTCGAATATTATGCTGATGATTTTTTGCCCTTTTATACAACGAAAACAGATTTTCTGATTGATTATAACCTCGCACTTCAAAATTTAATCACTATGATAATTGGTATAGAAGTGCAAATAAAAAATACAGATAATTACATAGTAGCTAACGAGTTAATTTTTGCTGATTACAGGGAGTTAATCAATCCGAAAAAGAGATTTAACGATCCAGATTTTAAGCAATCAGAATATACGCAAGTGTTTTCGAATCGGTTTTCGTTTATTCCAAATTTAAGTATCATCGATTTACTTTTTAATGTAGGTCCTGATTCTTTAATTTATTTGAAAAGAACCATTTGTTAATCGATTTATAAGAATTCTTAAAAACTTTTTAGAATCATTCCCTTGATATTTAAAAATATATATTATTTTTAAATTTATTTTAAATACCAGGGGAAATGCAAAATTTGTTTATTGAAGGTACAGACACTACGCCATTAATTGATTTTTATACAAATGGTAATCTTTTAATTAAAGGTAGATCGCTTCCGGAAGATGTTCATAAGTTTTACGAGCCAATATTTTTTTGGATTAAAGAGATCGAAGTTGAAACCGTAGTCTTTGATGTTAAAATGGAATACATAAATACATCATCAACAAAAAAAATATTAAATCTTTTAATTGAACTTGAGAATAACCCAAAAGTTAAAAATATTGAGATTAAATGGTTTTACGAATACGATGATCTGGATATGCTTGATTTAGGCGAGTTGTATGAGAATAATCTCGAACGATCAAAATTTCAATTAATCGAAGAGGTAGATATTTTTGATTAGAAAGATTAACCTGATTGTAAGACCGACAATTTTGTCGGTTTTTTTATTGGCAAACAATAAAAACATATTATTTAACATATAATAAAAAGAAACCTTGGGTAATAGTAAAATCAAATGGTTTAATTGAATTGACAATTATGGGTTGAAAAGTTTTCAACAGGTAAGGTTCAGCTTTTACTTAAAATATTAAATTTACGCATTTTATGAGAAAAATTTGGGAAGTTTCTAAAAGTTAAATTATTATTTGAATATCCGTTTTATGTCATAAATATTATGTAAATAAATTGAAAATCAATTTGTTTGCCCCAAACCCCTAAAGGGTGCAAATTGATTTTCTTCACCCCCTTTAGGGACGGGGCAAATGAAGAAAATCATTAACAACAATTATGAATAAAAGCGGACAATCATTAATTATTAACCATTAATCCCTCGATTAAGAGCATTCATCAAAATAATAATCGAATAGGTTATTAATGCTACATCTTAACCACTTTTTTTTTCGTAAAATTATAGGTTAAATGAAAAAACGCAAAATTATTTATATGAGAAAGTTAATTCTTTTTATCACGATTTTAGTTTCATTGCAAACGTTTGCACAGGAAGGTACTAAGCAGTTAATGCCAACCATGAATGATACACTTTGGCTTGAGTTTTCTGTATTCGATAAGAATGATTTTGGTATGTACGATTGTGATACCAGTGAGCGTATTAATATTTACCTGAATGCTGGAGAAACTATGTATTTTGGCATGAAGATGAATACATATGAGTATAACAATGAAATATGGACTGATTATCGTTATAGATCATTCCGGATAATGGATGAAGCAGGGAATGAAGTGTTTACTGCCAGACGAATACCTAATTCAGGAGAAGGATATATTAGCAATTATACCCAAGCTGTTACAGGACCAAATGGGGTTATACTGAATGGTAATGTTATTTCTGGTGGTTATAACCCATTATACTATACTGCAACAACTTCTGGAAACCATTATATCGAATTTGAATCTTGGTGGTATACCTATGGAACTGCTGGAAATGAACCTTATAGAGATAGATGGGCTTTGGAGTTTTTTGATGTAACAGTTACTGACTCAGATGATCATGTGATTGCAAATCCTGATGAACCGAATCGTTCTGCTGGACGACTATGGTCACATGCATGGCAGCTATGTAACACCAGCTATACTCGAAATCCTGTAAATGCCAATTTCTTTGTTGTTACAGAAGATCGGTTGATTAATAAAATCAATTTTGAAATGACTACCTATTCGTTTGTTTTTTTGGCAAATAAATTTGGGATTACTCCAGATACTGTTTCTGCTAATTATATCACTCGTACACAAAGTTTGGCTGGGGATCAGATTGGAGACAAAAATATTGCCGAGTATCCAGTTTTTCTTAATGACCCTGATAGAACCGTGTGGCCGAATATATTGTTATCACCTCCAAAGGTGCAGGTTTGGGCCGAAGAAGAGTTGTTTATGGATTACAACTATAATCGTAATCCTCTGTATCAACCACTTTATATTGATTCTGTTATACTTGAAAAGAACAGACCAAATGATTGCGATTACGATGATGTTACTTTTTTTAAGATTGAAACTAATTTGGATGGATATACAGTTGTGCTTATTGATTGTGATGGCGATGGTGAATATTCTACCAACAACAATGATAGGGTTATTTATAGAGAACTGAAAAAAGGATTAAACTATATTCTGTGGGATTTTAAAACAGATGCTGGCGCTTTAGTTCCTGATGGTATTTATAATGCTTCTGCAACATTTTTAGGACGCGGCCCTTCGCATTTTCCTTTATATGATGTTGAACAATTGAGTGGTATTACTACTTCGGCTATCCGACCTTTTAATAAATTGAATACCACCATTTACTGGGATGATACACGTTTATTAGATTGGGGTGATGAAAGTGGTACTGGTGCGATGACAGAAACACAGCAAAAACAATTGCGTGTTGAAAATCATGTACCAAGAACATGGTCATTTAATGGTAACGGTGATGATGATAATAATGGTAATTTAAATACCATGAATACATGGTTTAATGCTATTGATTTAGGGTATACCAGTTTTGGAGTAAAAGTTCGTGAAAGTGCAACTAAATGTGTAGATGGTTCGCAACCTTATGTTGGTGATGTATATATGCAGGGACCTCTTGAAACAGATATTATTTTTGAAGTTGAAGATCTTGACTATAAATTTTTTCATACAGGTAACTTGCCATTAAGTAGCATCAGAATAGTTTCTTTACCGACTCAGGGTGTTCTTTATAATGGTATTAATCCGGCTACCGCTGGACAAGTAATTACAAGAGCTAATATAGGAAACCTTAAATATGATCCAAACCCTGATTTTCATGGTAAGGATAGCCTCCTTTGGGAAGCTTATGATGGATATAAATGGAGTAATAATCAGGAAAATATATATTTTGTTATTAATACCGATCCAACAATAACACCTATTGATGATCAGCGTTTATGTACAAATACTCCTACTTCTCCTATTCCCTTTACAGTGAATGATACAAATGGTGATGCATTAACGGTAACTGGTTTTTCAGCTAATCCTGAATTTGTTCCTCACGCAGGTATCGTTATTAATGGTACAGGAGCAGATCGAACGGTTACTGTTACTCCTGTAGTTAATAAATCAGGTAGAGCTATTATTTATGTAATGGTTGATGATGGTTATTCGCAGGTAATCGAAGAGTTTGCTGTTGTTGTGAGTCCGAGTCTAGAATTTACAGGCGATACCATTGTTTGTACAGGAAACGATTTATACCTTAGGGCAGAAGAAACAGGGGCCACCTATAATTGGAAATTTGAAGGTACAACAATAGGTACCGAACAAACATTAGAGCAATATCCAGTAAGTATTGGCGAATGGTCGCTTACTGTTACAAAAACAGTTGAAGGAAACACTTGTTCATCGACCCGCTATTTCGATGTGTCTGTGGCTCCAATTACTACTTATACTGGTGATGTAGCCGTATGTACTGGTGAAACAATTAGTTTGGTTGCTAATGAGGTGAATGCTTCTTACAGTTGGAAAAAGAATGGTACTCAAGTTTCAACCTCCAGAACTTATACCAAAACCAATGCTTCAAGTACAGACCAAGACACTTATACGTTATGGGTAAGTAAATACGGTTGTGAAAATACGTCGCCAGCATTTAATATAACTGTAAAAAATCCTGCTAGTACATCGAATATAGTTACCGGGAACACTGTTGACCCCGGATATGCAGGAACAATAACTGTTGCTACAGCAACAAATGGTATTACCTATAATGTATATGATGAATCAGATTTATCTACGGTAATCGCTTCAGAAACAGGCAGTGGAACTAATTTAGATATTAGTGTACCTCATACCAGCTTATCCATTGGTAATAATATTTTTAAGGTTGGAGCAAGTAATGGAAACTGCGAAGTAATGCTTACCGATACTGGTAAAATAGTTGTTCGCACACCCGGAGTAACTTTTTCTACAATTAGTGGGAATACCAGCGAAGACGAAACAACAACTGCTACCTTTACGGTTAATCTAAATACTCGGCCTTCTGCAGATGTTACGATTAATTTAAGTTCGAGTGATATTTCTGAGGGGGAAATAAGTTCACCTGTTTCTAAAAGCTTAACTTTTACTACAGCTAATTATAGTATAGCACAAACAGTTACTATTATAGGTGTTAATGATTTCATTATTGATGGGGATATTGATTATACAATCAATTTAGAATCTGTAAGTGCTGATGGTAATTATAATGAAAAGAGCAAAACTGTAAATGTTACAAATAACGATAATGATGTTGCAGGAGTAACTGTAAATCCAATATCAGGGTTAACAACGACTGAGTTGTTAGGAGGAACAGCTCAATTCACAGTTGTTCTTGATTGTCAGCCCAATGCTGAGGTATCTCTTACACTTAGCTCAAGTAAATCAAACGAAGGATTGGTAACAGATGTTAGCCCAGGTCGAGGTTCAGCAACTCCTGCATCGAATACAGCAACTATAACTTTTGATAATTCAAACTGGAGCACACCAGTTACTGTTACGGTTACTGGTCAGGATGATGATATTGATGATAATGATCAACCATACAATATTATTACCTCGTTAACTTCATGTCTCGGAGATTTAAATTTTAATGGGTTACTTGTTGATGATGTTCAAATATCAAATTCTGACGACGATAATGCTGGAGTAACTGTAACTCCTACTTCAGGACTAATAACAACAGAAGCCGGAGGTTCCGACTCCTTCGAAATCGTTTTAACCAGCGAACCAACCAGCGATGTTAGCATAGCGCTCTCATCCAGCAATTTAAATGAAGGTACTGTATTACCGCCAAGTGTTACATTTAACTCGTCAAACTGGAGTACGCCGCAAACAGTTACAGTTACAGGTGTTAATGATAATATTGATGATGGAGATAGAACATATAATATAATTACTGCTGCAGCTACAAGTCCTGATGGTAAGTATAATGGAATTAACCCAGAGAATGTTGCAGTTACTAATACTGATAATGATAATGCTGCATTGATTGTTTCACCCATTACAGGGCTTTTAACAACTGAGGGTGGTGGACAGGCTACATTTACTGTGAGATTAGCTACTCAACCTGTTACAAATATTACAATTAGTGTAACATCTAATGATAATACTGAAGGTTCAGTAAGCAGCTCACTGTTAACCTTTACGAATGCAAACTGGAATACTGATCAAACTACTACGATTACAGGTGTTAACGATAATTTAGTTGATGGTAATGTTGATTATACTGTTACTTTAGATGTTACATCCGGAGATACTCCATACACTAATCTGTCTGATATTGTTATCTCGGCTAAAAATAATGATAACGATGTAGCTGGAATAACAGTTACACCTACTACTATTAATACTTCAGAAACAGGAACTACCGCAACGTTCAGTTTGGTGCTTACATCTGAACCTAAAAATGATGTAACCATTAATTTTACAGGTGTAGATAATACAGAAGGATCAATAAATAAACCTTCAGTTACATTTACTGCTGCCAATTGGAATGTTTCGCAGTTGGTTACTATCACCGGTTTGAACGATGCGATTGCCGACGGACCTGTTGAATACACAATTGTTACAATAGCATCCAGTGCTGATACAGATTACAATAATATAAGTGTCAACGATGTTATCGTTACAAATGCCGATAATGATATTGCTGGTATTACTGTTCTTCCAACTTCAGGACAAACTACTGAGGCCGGGGGATTTTTGGATTATACAATTGTACTTAATACTCAGCCAACAGCAAATGTAACCATATCTATCTCATCATCAGACCCAAGTGAGGGAACAGTGAATTTCCCAAGTGTTACATTTACCACTGTAAATTGGGCTACTCCTCAAACCATAAGAATTACAGGTGTTGATGATGCTGTTCAGGATGGAAATATTATCTATACTATTGTTAACTCAAACGCTTCAAGTACAGATGGAACTTATAATGGAATGGTTGTTCAAGATGTTAGCATGTCGAATACAGACGATGATGTTGCCGGCTTAACAGTTTCAGCAATCAGCGGAAACACAACCGAAGCTGGAGGTACAGCTACATTTTCTGTTGTGCTTACCTCTGAACCAACTGCTGATGTGGTTGTAAGTTTTGTTACTAGTGATGGCACTGAGGGTATTGTTTCGCCTGATAGTTATAATTTTACTCCAGCTAATTGGAATACTCCAGTCAGAATAGTTACTGTTACTGGACAAAATGATGACGTTGTTGATGGTAATCAAACATACTCAATTAATATAGGTGTAAGTAGTTCTGATGGTAATTATGGATCATCATTAAATACATCAGTAAGCGTAATTAACCTTGATAACGATGTTGCTGGAATAACTGTTTCTGCTATAAGTGGAAGTACCTCAGAATCTGGAGGAACAGCGACCTTTACCGTTAAACTAAATACACAACCTGTTGCAGATGTTTTAATTGGTTTTAGTTCTAGCAACTCTGTTGAGGGAATTCCTTCTCCTTTAAATTATACATTTAACAATGCTAACTGGAATGCTCCGCAAATAGTTACTGTTACCGGACAGGATGATCAAGTTGATGATGGATTAAAAACATATCAAATAAATGTTAGTGTTAGTGTTAGTGGGGATGATGGGAATTATACATCTGCACTTAATACTCAGGTTAATGTTACAAATATCGATAATGATGATGCAGGAGTAATAATAACTCCAACATCAGGTTTAGAAACTACTGAAGCTGGCGGTACAGCAACATTTACTGTTGTTCTTAATACACGACCTTTAGCTCCGATTACAATAAACTTAAATACAAGTGATAATACTGAAGGAACAGTTTCTTCAACCTCTATTACGTTCACAACAGCAAACTGGAATTCTCCACAAACTGTTACTATTACAGGAGTTGATGATCTAATTGATGATACAGATATTACCTATTCAATTATTACTGCTATTGAACCTGGTTTAGATGATGTATATAATGCAATTAATCCTTCAGATGTATCAGTAAAAAATATAGATAATGATATTGCCGGGATTACAGTTAATCCAATAAGTGGTTTACAAACAACCGAAAATGGTGGTACTGCTCAGTTTACGATTAAATTAAATACACAGCCAACTGCTGCTGTGCGTATAGATCTAGGTTCAAGCAACTCCACCGAAGGAATAGTTACTCCAACATATTATACTTTTACACCAGCCGATTGGTCAACAGCGAAAACTGTTACTGTTACTGGTCAGAACGATGATGTCGATGATGATAATGTAGTTTATTCGATAATAACCACCATGGTTTCTGGTGCTGATGCAACCTATAATTTAATTAATCCGCAAGATGTTTCTGTAACTAATATAGATAATGATGTGGCTGGTTTTACAGTAAATCCTTTAGCTGGATTATATACACATGAGAATGGAACCACACGAACTTTTACAGTAAGATTAAATTCAAAACCATACGATGATGTTACCCTTTCTCTTATTTCGGATGATATAAGTGAAGGGAAAATTGATAAATCATCACTTACATTTGCTCCTGCAAATTGGTCAGTAAATCAATTAGTTACTATTACTGGTCAGGATGACAATATTGATGATGAAAGTAAGGCATATACCATTATTTTAAGTCCCGATCTTACAACCTTAGATACTAATTATGTTGATCTTAAGCCTAGCGATGTATCAGTTACAAATCAGGATGATGATGCATGGGGTTTTGCAGTAACTCCAACTTCTCTTTCATTAAATGAAAATGGAGCTTCTAAAACCTTTACAGTTGTTTTAAGTAGTGAACCAACAGATACAGTTCGAATTGGAATTAGTTCTGAAGATATTTCTATTATAACAGTTAATGTGGATAGTGTTAAATTTGGTCCAAACCAATGGAATGTACCTCAAACCATAACTGTAACTGCTGTAAATAATGAAATTGATGAATTAACAGATCCTGAGTTAAATGTTTTTACCTCAGTTGTAAAGAGTAGTGATTATAATTATAATGGAAAAAATTTGTCGGATGTTCTCGTAACAGTTTTTGATGATGATGCAGCAGGAATTACGGTTTCTGAAATTTCAGGGACCACTTCCGAATTGGATGTGTTAAAAGGTACAAATGCAAGCTTTAGTATTGTACTAAACAGTGAACCAACCAGTGATGTAAAAATACAAATTAGTTCATCCAATACAGGTGAAGGGACGCTTGCCCCTGCTTCCGTTACTTTTACTTCATTGGATTGGAATATTGCACAATTTATTACGGTAACTGGTGTTGATGATGCTCCAGCTGATGGAAACATTACCTATTATGTAAGGTTCGATACAGTTATGAGTAGTGATTTGAATTACTCTGGCTATGAATTAGATAGCATACAAGTTGTTAATGTGGATAACGATAAGCCAGGATTAACAGTATTTCCATATAGTGGGCGTATTACTACAGAAGCTGGAGGTACATCTACTTTTAATGTAAAATTAAACAGCCAGCCAACAGAGGATGTTACGATTAGTCTTGAATCAAGCGATACGGGTGAAGGAATAATTGATAAAAATTCATTAGAATTTACAAACGTAAACTGGTCAACAAATCAAACAGTTACAATTACTGGGGTTGATGATTTAATAAATGATGGCGATATTGAATATACTATAAATATTACCGATGCAGCAAGTGCTGATGTAGGATATGATACGATAACAGTCTTTCAGAATATTGTTGTTGTTAACAGGGACGACATTGGTCCTCGTGCTGAAGACGATTTTGCTTCAACCGACGAAGATTCAGAGGTTAATATAAATGTATTATCAAACGATTTAGGATTAGATGATGGTAACTTAACTGTTTCTGTTACAGCAAACCCAACTCACGGGACTGTAGTTGTTGACGCTGAAAATAAAATAACATATAACCCTAACGGATTATTTAATGGCGATGATATATTTACTTACAGAGTTTGCGATAACGAAAACGATTGCGATGAAGCAACTGTAACCGTTACGGTTACTTTTGTAAACGATATTCCTGTTGCAATAGGGGATAGGAGAGGTACGAGCGTAAATACTCCACGATATGTTGATGTGTTGTTTAATGATTATGGATTGGAAGATGGTGGTATAGTTATTTCAATTGAACAGCACCCTAATGTAAGCGAAGGTGCAGTCTCTGTCGTTGGTGATAGTATTCTATTTACTCCTACAGCAGATTATATTGGAACCTCAGAGTTTATCTATAAAATTACAGATGATAATGGCGATTATGATACAGCCATTGTTACTATTAATGTTAGAGAGGTAAATCATGAGCCGGTTGCAAATGATGATAATGCCGAAACGACAATTAATACCGATGTAACGATAAGTGTGTTGGCAAATGATTCTGGGTTGGAAGATGGATTTGGAAGACTTCAAATACATACAAATCCTACTCATGGAACAGTGCTTGTAAATGCAAACCGCTCAGTAACATATACTCCAACTGCTGGTTATACCGGAAATGATTCGTTCGAATACCTTGTAGCAGATATTGATGGTGATTACGATTTAGCACTTGTTAATGTGAATGTATTACCAATAGGTGATGCACAACCTGTGGCAAATGATGATGAGCGAGGAACTAATTTTGAAACACCACGATATGTTGATGTTTTAGTAAATGATGACGGCTTAAACGATGGCGGTATTACACTAACAGTTATAACCGCTCCATTACAAGGAACAGCAGAGGTAAAAGCCGATTCAATACTTTATACCCCGGCAACAGGATTTTCAGGAACAGAAACCTTTACTTATCAAGTTTGTGATGCTGATGGCGATTGTTCAAATACAGCAACAGTAACCATCACAGTAAATCCTGATGGTCAGTTAAATCATATTCCAGTAGCAGCTAATGATACTGTTGAAACCAATGTGAATACTCCAATAACTATAAGTGTATTGGCAAATGACCAGCTAATTGATGAATTTGGTAAATTAAAGATTTTTACCGATCCAGAGTATGGAACAGTAGTTGTTAATACAAATCGTACCATAACCTACACTCCGTTAAATTTATTCGTTGGAGTTGATCATTTTATATACTGGGTCGAAGATATTGATGGCGATTACGATACAGCAAGTGTTACGGTTGATGTAATCATAAAACCAAATTCTATTCCGGTTGCAAATGATGATGAACGAGGAACCAATTATCAAACACCACGATATGTTGATGTTTTAGTAAATGATAAAGGCTTAAATGATGGTGGTATTACACTATCAATTATAACTGCTCCATTGCAAGGAACAGCAGAGGTAAAAGCCGATTCAATACTTTATACCCCTGCAACAGGATTTTCAGGAACAGAAACATTTACTTATCAAGTTTGTGATGCTGATGGCGATTGTTCAAATACAGCAACAGTAACCATTACTGTAAAACCTGATGGTCAGTTAAATCATATTCCAGTAGCAGCTAATGATGCTGTTGAAACTAATATGAATACTCCAATAACTATAAGTGTATTGGCAAATGACCAGCTAATTGATGAATTTGGTAAATTAAAGATTTTTACCGATCCAGAGTATGGAACAGTAGTTGTTAATACAAATCGTACCATAACCTACACTCCGTTAAATTTATTCGTTGGGGTTGATCATTTTACATACTGGGTGGAAGATATTGATGGCGATTACGATACAGCAAGCGTTACGGTTGATGTAATCATAAAACCAAATTCTATTCCGGTTGCAAATGATGATGAACGTGGTACAAACTATCAAACGCCTAAATACGTTGATGTTTTATTTAACGACAAAGGATTATATGATGGAGGCCTTGTTCTTAAGATCATAACAGCTCCAGTTAACGGAACAGCAGTAGTAACCGCCGATTCGATTTTATTCACACCGGCTGCCTTATTCTCAGGCATATCAACATTCGGATATTCGGTAACTGATAAGGATGGTGATGGAGATACAGCACGGGTTACTATTACTGTATTGCCCGAAGGAATCGAAAATCATATTCCGATTGCAGTTAATGATACTGTTAAAACATTTATCAATATTCCAATAAATATTAATGTATTGGCAAATGATACTATTTTGGATGCTTTCGGTGAAATAAAAATGTGGGTAAATGCTAAATTTGGAACAGCCGTTGTAAATGAAAACCGTACAATAACTTATACACCATCAAATCTATTTGAAGGGATTGATAGCTTAACGTATTATGTGCGCGACATACACGGTGATTATGACATAGCAGCTGTTTTTGTTGAAGTAAGCGAAAGGCCAAATGCCGTTCCTGTTGCAAATGATGATGAACGAGGCACAAACTATCAGACAGACCGATATGTTGATGTTTTATTTAATGACAAAGGATTAGAAGATGGAGGTATCATCCTTAAAATAATTAC
>JBFXEQ010000028.1:19098-35062 GCA_050179935.1 Bacteroidales bacterium
GGCCAAATGCCGTTCCTGTTGCAAATGATGATGAACGAGGCACAAACTATCAGACAGACCGATATGTTGATGTTTTATTTAATGACAAAGGATTAGAAGATGGAGGTATCATCCTTAAAATAATTACGGCTCCAGTTAATGGAACCGCAGTTATAACAGCAGATTCAATACTTTATTCACCAGCTTTAGGATTTTCAGGCATCTCAACATTCGAATATTCGGTAACTGATAAGCATGGTGATGGAGACACAGCGTGGGTTACTATTACTGTATTGCCCGAAGGAGTCGAAAATCATATTCCAATTGCAGTTAATGATACAGTTGAAACATTTATAAATACTCCAATAAATATTAATGTATTGGCTAATGATACCTTACTTGATGGTTTTAGCGATTTAAATATCTATTCAGATCCATCATTCGGAAGTGTAATTGTAAACACCAATCGTACAATAACATATATACCATCGAACTTATTTAAAGGGATTGATAGTTTCGAATATTGGGTAGAAGATATTCAGGGTGATTATGATATAGCCACAGTTATAATTGATGTTACTGAGTCTCCAGATGCCCTTCCGGTGGCTGTTGATGATGCTCGTGGAACTGAATATCAGACTATGGTTAGTGTTGATGTATTAACAAATGATAAAGGTCTTAATGATAAGCCTGTACTACTTTCAATTGAGTCTGATCCTGCACAAGGGACTACAACTATTAATGCTGACAGAATTGAATTTATACCAGCCAATGGATTTGCAGGTTTAATGACATTCGAATATCGAGTAACTGATAAAGATGGCGATTTTGATGTTGCTAAGGTTACTATCACAGTTAAAAATGAAGGCGAAATAAATTATATCCCGGTTGCAGTTAATGATTCTATCGAAACAATGGAAAATACACCGGTTGATATTAATGTATTAGCTAATGATAGTGGTCTCGAGGATGGCTTTAGACAGATCATTATATTTGATCAGCCTGAATTCGGATCTGTTATGGTTAATCCAAACCGATCAATTACTTATCAGCCTTCTCCATGGTTTATTGGTACCGAAGAATTTGTTTATTGGGTGGAGGATTTGGATGGTGACTATGATACAGCTCGCGTTGTTGTTCATGTTGATAAACCTGGAAATCACTTACCTGATGCTTTTGATGATGCCCGAGGTACTAATTTTGATACACCTGTATCTGTTGATGTTTTAACAAACGACAAAGGTCTCGAAGATGGAGAAATTGTTGTATCAGTTGAAACAAGTCCAGCTCAGGGTTCAGTAACTATTGTTAATAACGAGGTAATATTTACTCCTGAAAGTGGATTTACTGGCAAAGAAACATTCTCATACAGAGTTACCGATAAGGAAGGTGATTTTGATATCGCAAATGTTTTAATTACAGTTAAAGAGGACGGTGTTGTAAATCATATTCCTGTTGCAGTTAATGATACTTCAGAAACTATTGAAAATACATCTGTAATAATAAATATTCTTGCAAATGATGTTGGATTAGATGATGGTTTTGGAAAGATATTAATTTTCACTGAACCTCTATTTGGTTCTGTAATTGTTAATGCTAACCGCACTATAACCTATACTCCTGCAAATGCTTATATTGGCTCTGATAGTTTAGTATATTGGGTTGAAGATGTTGATGGAGATTACGACATGGCCTCTGTTTTTATTGATGTAGTTGTTAAACCTGATTATCAGCCAATAGCAATTGATGACACCCGAGGTTGTGAATTCGAATCTACTCGTACTGTTGATGTATTAACCAATGATACAGGTCTTGATGATGCTCCGGTTTTAGTAACTGTTACCGTTGCACCAAACGCAACAGAAGGAACCACAATGGTTAATGCAGACAATACAATTACTTTCACTGCAGCCACAGGATTCTCAGGAATAACAACGTTCAGATATACAGTAACTGACAATGATGGCGACTCAGATGATGCACAGGTAACCATCACAGTATTGGGCGAAGGTGAAACTAATCATATACCTGTAGCAGTAAATGATACAGTAAGTACGATAGTAAATACATCAATCAATATAAGTGTTTTAGCAAATGACACCATTAAAGATAACTTTGGTAGATTGATATTACATCATGCACCACAGTTTGGAACAGCAGTGGTAACAGGCAGAACAATCGTTTATACACCATCGAATATGTTTATTGGAACTGACCAATTTGATTATTGGGTTGAAGATGTTCATGGGGATTATTCAATTGCTTCAGTTGTAATCGAAGTAACCGATAAGCCCGATTATCAGCCAGTAGCAAATGATGATGCTCGTGGTTGTGAATACGAATCTACTCGTACTGTTGATGTATTAACCAATGACTCAGGTCTTGATGATGCTCCGGTTTTGGTAACTGTTACCGTTGAACCAAGCGCAGCAGAAGGAGTCGCAATGGTTAATGCAGATAATACGATTGCATTTACTGCAGCCAAAGGCTTTTCAGGAACAACAACGTTCAGATATACAGTAATGGATAATGATGGTGATTCAGATGATGCACAGGTAACCATCACGGTATTGGGCGAAGGAGAAACCAATCATATTCCTGTAGCAGTAAATGATACCGTAAGTACGATAGTAAATACCTTAATTGATATAAGTGTATTAGCCAATGATACCATAAAAGATAGCTTTGGTCGTCTGTTAATACATCAATCGCCACAGTTTGGAACAGCAGTGGTAACGGGTAGAACGATAGTTTATACACCATCCAATATGTTTGTTGGAGTTGATCAATTTGATTATTGGGTTGAAGATGTTCATGGTGATTATTCAATTGCTTCAGTTGTAATCGAAGTAACCGATAAGCCCGATTATCAGCCAGTAGCAAATGATGATGCTCGTGGTTGTGAATACGAATCTACTCGTACTGTTGATGTATTAACCAACGATACAGGTCTCGATGATGCTCCGGTTTTAGTAACAGTTACAGTTGCACCAAACGCATCAGAAGGAACCACAATGGTTAATGCAGACAATACAATTACTTTCACTGCAGCCACAGGATTCTCAGGAACAACAACGTTCAGATATACAGTAACTGACAATGATGGCGAATCAGACGATGCACAGGTTACTATCACAGTATTGGGCGAAGGAGAAACTAATCATATTCCTGTCGCAGTTGATGATGATGCAATCACAATCGAAAATAATGCTGTTGATATTAATGTTCTTGCAAATGATACCGATCTAGATGATGGAATCCAAAGTGTCGTTATTTTTAGAACATCAGCTTTTGGAAATGTAACTGTAAATGCAGATTATACGGTAACTTATGTTCCATCACCCTATTTTGTTGGTATAGATGAGTTCGAATATCTGGTTTCTGATGTTCATGGAGATAATGATATTGCCAAAGTAACTGTTGATGTTAGAGCAATCTCTAATAATATTCCTGTTGCAAATGATGATTCGCGAGGAACAAGCTTAAATACTGATGTTATTGTCGATGTTTTGGCCAATGATACGGGCCTTGAAGATGGAGGTATTGTTGTAAGTCTTGTATCTAATCCTTCAAATGGAACAATCGTTGTAAATTTGGATAATACGGTTACCTATACTCCAAATACAGGTTTTATGGGGACTGATCAATTTGAATATCAGGTTTGTGATTTGAATAATGATTGTGACACAGCCACAGTAACCATTAATGTTAAGGAAATAAATTATAATCCTTTAGCTGTGGATGATAAATACTACATCGGGATTAACTCTGCGAAAACAATCAATGTTTTAGATAATGATTCAGGTTTAGAAGATGGAGGTATAGAGGTTGAAATTTTAACTCAGGTAATGGTTGGACAAACCATTGTAAATGAAGATAATACAATTACATATAATCCATTAACAGGCTTCGAAGGCGTTGATTATTTTGCATACAAAGTAACCGATGTTGATGGTGATTATGATATCGCTATGGTTACTGTTCATGTTACATCCGGGCCCCTTCCTGGTGCTACAATTACCTACGCAGGAAACACAAATGAGAATGGAAAAGAAGTTCTGCTATCTATTGTACTAAATACAGAACCATCTGCAGATGTTTCTATTGAATTAAAATCTGAAGATCTTACTGAAGCTACTCTTTCTTATGGCAGAATTACATTTACATCAACCAATTGGTTAACGCCACAGGTTGTTTCTGTAACCGGAGAAGATGATCATCTTATTGACGGTGATATATCCTATCGGGTTTTAGCTAATAATATGGTTAGTACTGATCAGGTTTATAGTGGTTTAAATGTTGAAAGTATTACATTGATTAATGAAGATAATGATGTAGCTAATATCATCCTCGCAATTAGTGATTATAATACATCAGAGGATACTGAAAATACTCAATTCACTCTTGAGTTAGCAGCAGAACCTGTTTCAGAGGTTTCAATCAGCATAATAAATTCGGATATTACCGAAGGATTTGTTGAGCCTGAAAATGTAGTATTTACACCCGAAAACTGGAATGTAAAACAAACAATCACAGTAACAGGTCTAGATGATGATTTAAAAGATGGCGACATTCAATATGAATTATCATTTGCGGTAACTAGTACAGATAATCAGTATGATATGTTCTCTATGGAAAATCTGCAGCTTACTAATATCGATAACGATGGTAAGTTTGGATTAGTTATTCCTGAAGCATTTTCACCTGATAATGATGGATATAATGATAACTTCGAAATACTTGGTTTAGAAAAATATAGCAAAGTGTCGATGAAAATTTACAATCGATGGGGTAATTTGGTTTACTCAGAAAATAGCTATCAAAATAACTGGGATGGAAAAGCAAATGCCATAATGGCTGTTGGCAAAGAGTTGCCTACTGGTACTTATTTCTATATAATAACCATTAGAGATATTAATAAAGAAATGAGCGGTTCTATTTTCCTTAAACGATAATTTGAAAAAGATTTGAATATGAAATATGGATTTTTAAAATTAAGCTTATTTACTGTATTTATTTTAACAGGGCTTTCGTTGCAAGCACAGCAAGAACCAATTTATACTCAATATAGCTACAATATGCTAAGTATAAATCCTGCTTATGCAGGCACGCAAGGTTTTTTACACCTTAATACCTTAACTCGTTTGCAATGGGTTGGAATGGATGGCGCTCCAAAAACCTTTAGTTTAGGTGTGCATACTCCTTTTGATCAAAGAAAGATTGGTGCAGGATTAACAGTTGTTTCTGATCAGGTTGGACCAATTAATAATACTCATATTACCCTGAATTATGCTTACAGAATAACTGTTTTCGAAACAATGACCTTATCCATGGGTATTAAAGGAGGAGTTACAAGCTATCGTGCAGATATTAACGATTTAACTGTGATCGATGAAAATGATCCAAATTTTATTTCGGACGAAAAGAAAATTATGCCCAACCTGGGTTTTGGTTTTTATTTGTATAATGAGCAATATTTTGTTGGATTTTCAGTGCCAAAACTTCTCGAAACATCTATTGATGAAGAATATGCGGCTTCGTTTAAGGAGCTAAAAAGGCATTATTACATCATCGCAGGATACAACATGCAAATATCAAGTAACTGGCAATTTAAACCAACAGTTTATAGCAGAATGGTTTCAGGAGCACCTTCTTCTAATGATATTACACTGCAGTTTATTTACGATAAACGATTTGGATTTGGTGCAATGTACCGTATTGGTGATGCCTTTGGCGCTTTTATCGATGTTCAGGTTAATAATCAACTAACTATGGGCTATGGATATGATTTTTCAACAACTAGCCTAATGGGAATGAATAGCGGAACTCATGAGTTAATGATAAGTTACGAATTTAACAACCTTAAAAAACGTAGGCCGCTCATTACTTTTTAATTAATTATTAACCATACTGGACTAAAGTCCTAAGATTTTGTAAAAAAATAACCCCAGGATTAAACTTGGGGTTATCAGTTTTATATTATAACAAATGGGCTAAAGCCCATTTTAAGAAGTTGTTTTGGAATTAGTTACACTACTTATCGTTTTAATATCAAAAATATAGCAGGTCGCTTGTTTAAATCAGGTACCTGCTTTTTCCATTCTTTAACTGGTTTGGTTTTAATAAATTCGGTTTCGAGAGTAATATCCGCAGCAATACAAAGCATCGTTTCAGGTTGACAAGTTGCCAGAATATCTTCGATCAAATGATTGTTTCTGTATGGTGTTTCAATAAATAACTGTGTTTGTTTCTCAATATAAGACCTTTTTTCGAGATCTTTTAGTGTTTTAATGCGATCACTCTTCTGGATGGGTAAATAGCCGTTAAATGCGAAATTTTGGCCGTTTAAACCCGATGCCATAATCGAGAGTAAAATAGATGATGGTCCAACCAACGGAACAACCTCGATATTCTTCTCATGAGCTATCTTTACAATATCTGCTCCGGGATCGGCAACTCCCGGTGCACCTGCTTCTGATATAATTCCAACATGAAAACCTTCTGAAATGGGTTTTAGGTAAGATTCGTATTCCTGCGGTGATGAATGCTTATTTAATGTAAAAAAAGTCAAATCATCAATTTTTGTTTTTATGCCTGCCTTAATTAAATAGCGGCGTGCAGTTTTAACATCTTCAACAATATAATGGTTTGTTTTATTTATGATATCGAGAACATAGCCGGGAATAACATTTGCAATGGGGCTTTCGCCAAGTGTAGTTGGGATTAAATAAAGTTTTCCGTTCATAAAGCCTTAAATTAAATTGTAAAATTAGCAAAATTGATTTCTAGCTGCTTGTCTTTTTGATAAAAATTAGTCTGACACTTGTTCCTGTTTTATCTGACTTTAATTCAATATTACCCTGATGTAAATACATAATCTGACGAGATAATGAAAGTCCAATTCCACTGCCTTCTTTCTTAGTTGTGAAAAATGGCATAAATACTTTTCTTATAAGGCCCGGTTCAATACCATGGCCATTATCAATTATATCAATAAAAACATTTTCTTTTTTTATGCCTGTTTTTAGTTCGATTTTTGGATTTGAATTGGTTGTAAGTGATTCTGTAGCATTTTTTATCAGGTTGTTTAAAACAAGTCCTAAAAGTTCGCGATCTGCAGTTATAATTAACTTATCCATTTCAGATTTAAAAATAAATTGAATAGCAGGATGGTTCCTTTTAAATTGATCAATGTACGATTTTAGAAAACCATTTAATTCAAAATCCTTAAATTCTGGTGATGGAATATCGGAAAATAACCGGAACCTGGAAATAAAGTTTTTCAGGCTATTTAATCGGTTTTCTAGCAATTCAATGCTTCTCAGTGTGTCGTTTATGTCTTTTTTAGTTAATTGATGAGCCTCTTTTTCTAAGCTATTAATTGTATGGCAGTCTTTTATGGTGTCAACAACTGTTAACATTGGTGTAATTGTGTTCATTATTTCGTGCGAAACAACTTTTATCAGTCCATTCCACGATTGCAGCTCGTAATCGGTTATTTCACGATCAATATCATGAAATGAAAAAATCTTCAATATTTCATTGTTTTCGTGCACTTCAGATAATGAAATTAAAATCTTACGGTTAAAATTATTTACATGTATTGTTTCAATCTTTTGATCGCCTGCTTTCAGATTGTTGATTTCTGTAACATAAGATTCAATTATTTGCCAGATATTCCTATTTTCAGATTCAATATCAAATATGTTTACAACTGCTTTATTTAGTAGTTCTATTTCTGAATTTTTATTCACAATTAGTATTCCTGTACCAACACGATCGAGCAATAAATTTAATAGATGTTGTTTCTGGATTTGTGCCGATTTTACTTTCTGAAATTCTTTATTTATTCTTTTAAATTCTCCTGACAACCCTTTAAATGTTTTATCCAGTGAGTAGGAGGTAAATTCCATGGTTGTATCCTGTTCTCTTAAATGAATAAGAAAGTTTGCCAGATCACGATTAACTCTACCGGTATATCTGATAAAAAGATAAACTTGCAAAATCAAAACAAAACAGAAAAAGATAAAAGTAAAAATCCAATTTTGGTTTTGCAGTAATAGAGCAATCAATAGCGCATTTCCTGTAATTAGTAAAGATCGAACTATTATGTTTAACGTAAACCGGTTAAAACCCATATTTTGATAATTTAAAGTATAATGTAGTTCTCGAAATACCTAATATTTCAGCTGTTTTCGACATATTGCCTCCCGACTTCTTAATTGCTTTTTTTATGGCCATTTGTTCCAATTCTAAAAGGTTAAGTATCGTTTCATCACTTTCTATTTCTTTAAGCTCCATAAAAGCAAAATCTTCTGCACTAATTTTATCATTAGTCGACAATATAATAGCTCTCTCAATAGCATGCTTTAATTCCCTTATATTTCCAGGCCATTGGTATTTTTCAAGTTTTAAAACTGCTTTTTTTGTCAACAAATTCTTCTTATTGTATTTCTTATTGTAAACTTCCAGAAAGTACTCGCTTAAAGGTAAGACATCTTCTTTACGGTCGCGTAATGCAGGAATTTCAATCTGAACAGTATTTATTCTGAATAATAAATCTTCGCGAAACAATCCTTCTTGTATCAAGTTGGGCAATGGTTTATTTGTTGCACAAATGAGCCTGAAATCAATATTTTTTGTTTGTGTAGAGCCTAATCGTATAATTTTTTTGGTTTGCAGAACAGTTAATAATTTCGACTGAAGAATCAATGGTAGGTTTGCTATTTCATCAAGAAATAATGTTCCGTGATTTGCTGCTTCAATTTTCCCCATCCTATCGTCTTTCGCATCGGTAAATGCTCCTTTTGTGTATCCAAATAATTCACTTTCGAAAAGTGTATCGGAGAGTGATGACAAATCAATACTCATAAAGATTTTTCCATTTCTTTTCGATTGTCGATGAATTTCGCGGGCAACAATCTCTTTGCCGGTTCCATTCTCGCCCAAAATAAGAATATTGGCATCCGTTTTGGCTACTTTAGAAATTATTTTCTCAAGCTCTTTCATTTTGGGTGATTTCCCTTTTAAAAAGAAATATTCCTTTTCGCTATCAGCCTTTAGAATTTTTTGTTGGTCTTTTAATTCGGTTATTTCAAGTCTCGATTTTCGTAATTCAATACCTGCTTTTATTGAGGAAAGTAGTTTTTCGTTTTCCCAGGGTTTTAAAACAAAATCAAAAGCCCCTTCTTTTATTCCATTTACTGCAAGTTCAACTTTCCCGTAGGCTGTAATAAGAATAACCACAGCACTTTTATCTCTTTTTAAAATTTCTTTTAACCAGAACAATCCTTCATTTCCTGAATACCTTCCACCCGAAAAGTTCATATCCAGAAGAATTACATCAACATATTTTTTTTCAATGGTAGAAATCAGATTATTGGGATTGGAAAGACTTATAATTTCAGAAAAGTGACGACCTAAAAACAGCTCTAGTGATTCACGTATTTGATCATTATCATCAATAATAAGTATACTTGATTCTGAAATGGCCATTTTTTATTTCAAAGATATATAATTGTTCGGTTTACTTACAAAAAGTGTTAAGAAACTTAACACTTTTTACTGTTGAATTTTTATTGTTCTAAAATAAGTTGTTGATAATAAGCTAAATAATTTTAATGGCATATCAATTGAACAATGTATGGTAGTATTAATAGTTTGAATTAATTTTATATTGTTATGATACGTAATTATTTTAAAGTTTTTTTCCGAAATACAATTCGAAATCCATTTTATTCAGCCATCAATATTTTTGGTTTGGCAGTTGGTATTGCATGCAGTATTGTTGCCTTCTTATATATACTGCACGAAACAAGCTACAATAAAAGCTTTACCAACTATGATAAAATATACAGGATTGGTTCCGGAATTCAGAGTGAAATGCTTAACGATTCGATGCCGCAAACACTTTATGAAATTGCTCCTGCATTAATGGAGCAAATTCCTGAGATAGAGGCAGCTACTCGTTTTGTGAACTGGTATTTTGGGAATTCGTTATTAAAAGTTAACAATGAGTTTTATCCTGATATTAAAGTATTAATAACAGATTCATTATTGCTTAAGGTTTTTTCTTTTAAAATAATTGAAGGCGATCCAACTACTTTTTTAAAATCTCCAACTCAAATCGCTATTACCGAATCACTGGCAAAAAAACTATTCAAAAGCGAAGATGCAATTCATAAAATAATACATTTTGAGAATACTGATCTTGAAGTTGCCTGGGTTTTGGAAGATCCTGCGAATACAACTCTCAATTTCCAGATGTTGGCAAATTTTGAATACAGCAAGTCTTTTATTAGCTATCTGAGACTTGATGTGGGAACATTCTTTCGTACTAAAAATTATTTAAGTAAAGAAACTGAAAGCAAGATCAGACAAGTATCAGATAAAATTATACTTGAGAACTTTAAAGATTGGACAAACAAAGTGAATAGCCCAATTCAGCCAATAAAAGACCTATATCTGAAAAGTAATCTGGGTTATGAACTTGGTGGGGTAGGTTCATTACGTACACTTTATATTTTTGGCTTTTTGGCAGGTATTATATTACTTATTGCAGTTATAAACTATGTTAATCTGCTTACATCGAGATCTGAACAACGAAATAAAGAAGTAGGATTACGTAAAGTTGTCGGTTCAGATCAGTCTAAAATAAGACTGCAATTTTTGGGTGAGTCCGCAATATTATCGGTGTTTGCATTGCTTTTAGGTTTTGTTATAGCCGAGTTTTTTGTTTTTATAGTAAATAGCAAATTGAATATGGAATTGTCGTTGTTTCAACAAGGAAATATTGCAATTTTCATAATTTACTTTCTGGCTGCTGTACTCATAGGTATTATTTCTGGTATTTATCCCGCTTTTGTAATGGCTCGATATAGTCCGTTAAAGGTGATTAAAGGAGTATTTGATGCCAGCGGAAATTCAAATTTTTTAAAAATTGTTCTTGTAATAATTCAATTTTCAATTTCAACATTTTTATTGATTTCGATTTTTATTTTCAACTCGCAGGTAAAATATTTAAAAAGCAAAGAACTTGGATTTGATGAAAAAAACCTGATTGTTTTTCCAGAATGTACAAAAAAGATACAAGCCAGTTATCAAAGCATTCGTAACGATCTGATTTCGTACCGTCATATAAAAAATGTTTCAGCATCGCAAAGTATTCCAGGATGGGGCAGGAGTGGTCAATCTATTCGTAAAATAACCGACGACTCAAAATTGGCTATTGCATGTGCCGAAAACCGTGTTCAGGATTTTTACCCCGAAACGATGGGAATAGAAATAATTAATGGTAGATCATTTGATCCAAACCTTGACGATAACAGATCGATTATTATTAACGAAACAGCGGCTAAGCTTCTTGGTGTTGAAGATCCTATCGGGCTGGAAGTTATTACAAACCGCGAATCGGTTGTAATTGGAGTAGCAAAAGATTACCATTTTGATGCTACTACAGAAAAAATCCAACCACTTTATCTATCAAATTATGTCGATTGGTTTTTCAATATGGAGGTTAGAATTGATCCTGAAGACAAGTTAAATACCATAAATCATATTAAAGATGTCATAATGAAATACGACCCTGATTATTACTGGAATTACTTTTTCATTGATGATATGCTTCAAAATCAATATAAAATTGAGGAGAGGTTATTTACAATGATAATCTGGGGATCAGCGATTGCTCTTTTTCTATCAGTTTTGGGTTTGTTCGCGTTAACCTCCTATACTGTTTCGAAACGATTTAAAGAAATAGGAATACGAAAAACATTCGGTGCGGGTGTAAATAATATTGTTTATAAATTGAATATGGATATTGTCCGTTGGGTATTGTTTACAAATATTATTGCTTGGCCTGCAGCTTATTTTGTTATGAGAAACTGGTTGCAGAATTATCCTTACAGTATTAAACTGAATTTTGCATACTTTATCTGTGCCAGTATAATAAGCTTATTTATAGCTTTAATAACAATATCTTTTCAGGCTTATAAAGCTGCCAGAATGAATCCTGTTGATGCAATACGATATGAATAAGATATCTCAAATTAAAAACGCTGACAAAAGTAAGTCAGCGTTTTTATCAATTATAATAATGAATTTATTGCCCATACTTAAATGATAATTCATATACATTGTACTTCTCCGAAACAACAATAAAAAATTTAAAATAGTTACTATCATTCTTATATTCGGTTCCATGAGGATTCCATCCACTTTCAGCTTTTGCCCAACCTTTGCTTATTAATATATTATCGAGTTGGTTTTCATAAAAGATTTGTAACGAATCCTGAATGTTTTCATAAGGTTCTAAATTGTAAAATATCTTGTAATTGCCATCATTGGTTTTCTTAAGCTCTTTAAATGAAGCTTTTTCAGGAATTGTTATGCCCCAATCAGCTAAAAACTTTTCGTAATTAGCTTGTGTTGACAAATCAATTTTGTTTTTATTGTTTTCTGAAGATTCTTTCCCCGCTTCTTTATTGCATGATGCAATTAGTAAAGCAATGAATATCATACTTAAAATGCGAACTGAATTTTTCATATTAACTTGGATTTATAGGTTTATTCAAAAGTATTAAAAATCTTAGCTAAGGTCAAGTAATTTAAAATACGTCTTTATAAACAGAAAATATTTATATTTGTTTAATAATTCTTATTACTATGAATTCCCTTGTAAAAATTCTTTTTCATCGCAACTTCATTCTTGTTTTTGCTGTTTTTATGGGTTTGATATTCGGCGATTATGCAACTCATTTAAAAGGTGCTACTATTTACCTTTTGGGTTTAACAATGGTGTTTTCAACTACAGGTATTAGTACTAAATCTATTTTTCCTTTAAAGAAAATAATTCAACCATTCATACTTGGTACTTTTCTAAATTATATCGTTTTTGGAATTGTTATACTCGTTCTTGCCTGGTTTTTAATGCCTACAAAAGAACTGTTTATGGGTTTTGTGGTTATAGTTGCTGCACCACCTGGAGTTGCTGTTATTCCATTTACCGGAATACTTAAAGGCGATATTGAATATTCTATTTTTGGCGTTTTTGGTGCTTTTATTGCATCAATAATTATAGCACCCGCTCTTGTGGCTACTTTCTCCGATGGATCAATCAGTCCAATGAGTTTATTTATTTTGATGGTTGAACTAGTTTTAATACCTATGTTGCTTTCCAGACTTTTACTTCATAAACGTATTTTCCCTGTTGTAGCCAAAATTAGAGGAAAAGTGGTTGATTGGGGATTTGCTGTTCTTATTTTTATTGCTGTTGGAATGAATCGTGATGTGTTTTTTAGTGATCCAAAAATTTTGATTCTTATAAGTATTGTATTATTGGCGGCAACATTTGTAATTGGCAGCCTGTATGAGTTTTTTATTGGTAAAACAACTATTGTTAAAGACCGCATTACTTCGCAGGTTTTATTGCTTACTATAAAAAGTTCGGGATTTTCTGTTGTAACTGCATTAACTTTATTTGGTAAAGAAGCAGCAATACCATCGGCTGTTTTAGCTGTAGTTGTATTATTGTATTTATTATTTCTATCCATAAAGATGGAATTAACTAAAAAGTAAGATATTGAAAGTTAAGATTCTGGGTACTGGTACTTCGCAGGGTGTTCCTGTAATTGCTTGTAATTGCAAAGTTTGTCAGTCAACCGACCCAAATGACAAACGATTACGCTCATCAGTACTTGTAGAAATTAATGGAACAACCATTGTTATTGATGCAGGTCCTGATTTCAGACAGCAAATGCTTCGCGAAAAGGTCGAAAATATAGATGCCATTCTTGTTACCCACGAACACCGCGATCATATTGCCGGACTTGATGATGTGCGTTCTTTTAATTATATAAATAGTAAACCAGTCGATATTTATGCCGAACCAAGAGTTCAGAGGGCTATTAAATTAGAGTATTCATATTCATTTGCTGACGAAAAATATCCTGGTATTCCACAATTTAATCTAATAGATCTGACAGATGAACCGTTTCTATTAAAAGGTATTGAGATAATTCCCTTACGAGTTATGCATTATAAGCTTCCTGTTTATGGATTTCGCATTGGTGATTTCACTTACATTACCGATGCCAACTATATTTCTGAAGAAGTTAAACAGAAGATTGCCGGAACAAAATACTTAGTAATTAATGGATTGCGAAAAGCAAAACATCTTTCACACTTCTCATTAAACGAAGCAATTAATTTTATTAACCAGATTAATCCTAAGCGTGCATATATAACTCATATAAGTCACCAAATGGGGTTGCACAATGCTGTTAACAAAGAACTACCTTCAAACATTTCATTGGCCTACGATGGGTTACAATTCGAATTGTAGTTTTATAATCCATATTTTTAATTTTGTTGAATATTTTTATGCTTTATTTACGCTATATTTGTTAGTAAATATTCAAACAGGTATTTTGATAACTTAATTATATGCCTTTTAAAAGATTTGATTATGAGAACATCTGGAATTATTCGAAAGGTTTTACACTTCTTTAATCTGGAATCTGAACTTGAAAATCCTGATTTGGTATATGAAGAAATTAAAAAAGGAATCGAATTCAAAGGAACAAATCTTTGGATTTTAATCTTTGCAATAATTATTGCTTCAGTAGGTTTAAACATGAACTCTACGGCAGTTATAATCGGAGCAATGCTTATATCACCTCTAATGGGGCCAATAAACGCCATGGGATATAGTATTGCTACTTATGATTATGATTTATTTCGAACAGCATTAAAAAACTTTACGTTTGCAATAATCTCAAGTCTTATTGCCTCAACTGCATATTTTGCATTAAGCCCTGTATCCACAGCTCATTCTGAGTTATTAGCAAGAACCAGTCCGACAATTTATGATGTTTTAATTGCATTATTTGGTGGTTTAGCTGGTATTGTTGCAATAAGTAGTAAACAAAAAGGAAATGTTATTCCCGGAGTTGCTATTGCTACTGCTTTAATGCCACCTTTATGTACTGCGGGTTACGGTATAGCAACAGGTCAACTTGAATTTTTCTTTGGCGCATTATATTTATTTACAATTAATACAATATTTATTGCAATTGCATCTGTTTGGATCTCTCAATTATTGCAATTTCCAATCAGAGGTATAGTAGATGAAAGTAGAAAAAAACGAATAAACAGAGCAATTACATTTATTATTACAATAGTTCTGTTGCCAAGTATATATTTCGGATATAAACTTGTAAAGCAAGAAAGGTTTGCACAAAGTGCAAGTCAATATGTGTCGAATGTTTCGCTCTTTGAGGGTAACTACTTGTTAAAACATGATATTGATCCAAAACTAAACAAAATAGTATTGGTATATGGTGGTACAAGGCTTTCGGATAAACAAAAGTCTGCAATCATCCGAAAATCAAACGATTTTAAAATTAAAGATGCTACTATTTTGATAGAACAAGGATTATCCTTTAGCAGCATTGATGAAAAAAACATCGAATTGTATAAACTTAAAGAGCAGATAGCTAACTTAAATAATGTTCTAAGCAAAAAAAACTCCGAAATGGATAGTATCCAAAATCAGCATAAGCTTGGAGAGATTTTGTTAAATGAGATAAAAACGATTTACCCGGAGTTGCAGGGTTGCATCTATTTTGAGTCTTTTAATTACCACGATACACTTTCAACACCATTAAAATCATCTGTGGTTATTTTATCAGCGAATAAAAATATCAGGTCTAGTGATAAAATAAAAATTAACAACTGGTTCCGACAAAGGTTAAATAGTAAAGAGTTAAAGGTTTTCTACGAATAATTACAAACCAAATAATCAATAAGAGAGCCAACTCATATTCTTTGTGTAAAATGCTGATACGAAAACCTACCTATGGATTTGTTACGAAATAACTTGTTTATTTAATTACAAAAATGTACCTTTCGGCCATGAAAGATACAGAGTTAATTTCAAATAGGCATAAAATTTTAGCCCCTTTATTAGATGAGAAGGCTCATAGAT
>JBFXEQ010000029.1:0-34937 GCA_050179935.1 Bacteroidales bacterium
CCAAATCCAAATTTCTCAACCTCACAGAGCCTGAAGCCCTATAAAATCAAAACTTATTCACAGCACAGCATGAGAATTGTTAACAACCACTAAATTTGTTACTTTTAACCAGCTAAATAACTACTAAAATTCTTTAAAATCAAGTAATTTAGAATTGTTTCTAAATAACTAATTTTCAAAGAAAAACCAATTCCATTCTGGTTTAATTTTGATTATTTAAGCTAAAGCTTGTCTTTTCTTTAATTTGATTTATGATCAGCAAACAATAAGTATTTAATAGAAAAAAGGTATTTATAATTACAAAACATTACTTATTATTGTATAATAATTACAAATTATAATCACTATGAGCCAAAAATTACAAATTGATGCTACTGACAGGAAAATATTATCCTGCTTAATTAAAAATGCAAGAACTCCATTTCTTGAAATTGCCCGGTTATGTGGAATATCAGGTGCTGCAATTCATCAGCGGTTTAATAAACTCGAAGAATCAGGTATAATCAGTGGATCAAAGTTTATGATTAAACCCAAGGCTGTTGGGTATGATATCTGTGCATTTGTTGGTGTATATCTCGAAAAGGCACATATTTATAAAAATGTAATTAAAGAAATTGAAAAAATACCTGAAATTACCGAATGTCATTTTACTACCGGAACATGGGCTTTGCTTTTGAAAATATATTGTACCGACAATCAGCACTTAATGAATGTTCTGGTAAATACAATTCAGAATATTCCAGGTGTGGCTCGTACAGAAACATTTATTTCGCTCGATCAAACTATTGATAGAGAATTTGGGATATAGACAATTATCAAATTTCAAACACCAAACACCAAACACCAAACACCAAACACTAAACACCAAACACCAGTAACAATTATCAAATTTCAAATTTCAAATACCAATTATCAATTTTCAAGGATAATATTGGGATTTCCTGATACGAGTTCAATATGGCAGCCATCGTTGCGAATAATAAATGTTTTGTTTACGATTAGCATTGTATCTATAAATCCTTTAAACTGAAATTCGGTACCACTTCGCGAAACCTTGCTCATTTTATCATCTGTAAATAGAATGTAGGTTCCATTATTAGTGTACATACTATCAATGTATTCATTTTCGGGTTTGAAATCGATTTTTTCGCCAGTACTTGTCTTCAACGTATAATAATCAGTTAATAATACAGGTAGCTGATCTGAATAATTAACAGTTACTGTTAGCATTCGAAATTCCTCCGTGCATACCAACCCATCATTGGTGTCGGTGCATGAAAAGAGAATTAAACTTATAAAAAATAGTACATTTCTCATGGTTTTCATAATTACTTTATTTCATTTGATAAAGAGTAAGGAAAATCAGAAGCATTGGTTCCTTTATTCTTGTTTGGTTTATCAGACATTTTAAATTCAATTATTCCCCCATTACTAATTTCCTGATGATTAAGATAATTTTTAGTAAATACTTTACCATTGAGCTTTGTGTCTTCAATATAGTTATTCTCACTGTTATTCGAAGGAGCGTTTATGATAAAGGTTTTACCATTTTCGAGGTTTAATGTAATCTTATTAAAGAGAGGAGAACCAATAACGTATTGATTTGAACCTGGGCAAACAGGATAAAATCCCATTGCTGAAAAGACATACCATGCTGATGTTTGTCCATTGTCTTCATCACCGCATAATCCATCGGGTGTAGGAAGGTAAAGCTTATTCATTATCTCTCTTACCAAAGCTTGGGTTTTCCATGGTTGACCTGCATAATTATACAAATAGGGCATATGTTGTATGGGCTGATTTCCATGTGCGTATTGCCCCATATTCATAATAAGCATTTCGGTAATTTCGTGAATCTGAACCCGATAATACGAATAGTCGAAAGTAGGAGCAGCAGTTAATACTGAATCTAATTTATTAACGAAGCTTTCATTTCCTCCCATAAGGTTTATTAATCCCTGAATATCGTGAAAAACACACCATGTCCAATGCCACGAACAACCTTCGGTAAAAGCATCGCCCCACTTATCTGGTCTGAATGGCGATTGGAAAGTGCCATCGAGATTTTTACCTCTCATAAAATTTACCGATGTATCAAAAACATTTTTATAATAATATGACCGTTTAAGCATTGTATCAACTTCGTTCTGATGTCTGTTTATAGCTTTTGCAAGTTGGTAAATAGTAAAATCATCGTAGCTGTATTCGAGTGTGCGTGCTGTGTTTTCGGGAATATCTACATTATATGGTATATATCCTAAATTATTGTAGTAGTTTACACCATATCGGCCAACAGAACTCATGGGTCCTTCATTATTGCTGTTTTTTATTATGGCTTCATATAAGGTATTAATATCAAATCCTCGAATTCCTTTTAAATATGAATCTGCAATTATTGATGCCGAATTGGCACCAACCATGCAATCGCGGTGACCAGGACTAGCCCACTCGGGCAGCCAACCACTTTCTTTATAAGTGTTTACAAGCCCTTGCATCATTTGGCTGTTCATTTCAGGAAAAACCAGTGTAAAAAAAGGAAAAACAGCACGGAACGTATCCCAGAATCCATTGTCGGTAAACATATAACCATCATGTATTTGACCGTTATAAGGACTGTAATGTTTGATGTTATTGTTTTGGTCGAATTCGTAAAATTTGCGGGGGAAAAGCATAGTGCGGTACAATGCGGTATAAAAAGTAACCAGTTGGTTGTGCGATCCACCTTCAACCATTACTCTACTCATTAATTTGTTCCACTCAGTTTTGGCAGCATTTTTTATCTGATCAAATGACTGGTTCCCAATTTCTTTTTGCAAGTTTAGCTCAGCTTGTTCGAGACCTATAAAAGATGAGGCCACCTTTATATTGATTTGCTCATTTGCCTTGGTTTTAAAACGGATAATGGTTCCGGCATGCTTGCATTCCGATTCTAACGAATTAGCGAAAATATCGTTGTTTTTTACCACAAAAACCTCTTCAAAATCCTTATCAACATAAATAACGAAATAATTCTTAAAATTTTGAGGTACTCCGCCAGCCGCATTTTTTGCGTAACCAATAATTTTACGTTCGTTTGGAATAACTTTGATATATGAATTTTTAAAGAAAGCATCGATAATTAGATATGCTTTATCGGTTTCGGGATACGTTATTCTAAAGCAAGCAGCTCTTTCTGTTGGTGTAATTTCCACCTTGGTATTATAATCGGCCAAATACACACTATAATAATATGGTTTTGATATTTCTGCTTTATGCGAAAACCATGATTCACGCTTATTTTCATCAAAAACGAGTTTTTCGGTGGTAGCAAAGATTGAAAATGCACCATAATCGTTTATCCAAGGCGAAGGTTGGTGAGTTTGCTTAAATCCGCGTATTTTATTGCTGGCATATTGATAACACCATCCATCACCCATTTTGTTGGTTTGTGGTGTCCAAAAATTCATTCCCCAGGGCATTGCAATTGCCGGATAGGTATTCCCATTCGATAATTCATATTTAGAGTCAGTTCCAACCAGTGGATTTACAAAATCAACCAGGCTAGTACCGGACTGGTTTTGACAAAATGAATATATTGAAATGTTTATAAAAAGCAACAGGATTAACCTTTTCATTGCAAGTGATTTTTAATAATTACGAGTTTAATATAAAGGTTTATAGAATAAATATTAACTATATTTTAAATACAGATTTTAAATTTGTTGCCCAGGAATTTATTGATTCCCAATTACGGTGATCACCTTCTTTCCATACGCCAAGTGCAACACTGATTCTAAATTTTAATCGTTGCGCAAATGATGGTATTTGATTTATCTTTAGTGTTCCGGCAAAGATATCTGCACTCACAGGACTAATAATTTTGTAAACAGGTTTTATCCATTCGGTAATATGCTGCTTGTATTTTTCACCATTTTTCATTGCCAGTGTCATACAAACCGAAAAGATAGCTACAGGTTTTTGGTTGAGATCAGATTTATAAGTTTCCAGAAATGTTAATGCCTCGGGTAACCACCCTGCACTCTGAATAGCACTGCCACAAACAATAGCATCATAGCGCGAAAGATCTTTAACATCGTGCATAAGCCTTATTTCTACTTGTGCTCCCTGATCTGATAAAATTTCACCAATATATTCGGCAATATCTGCAGTTGACCCAGTTCTGCTGGCATAGGTTACTAGGATTTTCATCGACATTAAGTTTAATGTTTAAGGGTTTTTCACAGTTAAAGGTAGATATTATTGTACCTAAATTCAATATGATTTAGTTTGTTTACATTGTTTTTAATTTAACTAGTTTATATAACCAGATGCTTAATGACATTTCGATTAATCCAATAACAAAATAGATAGGTTGAAGAATGTGATTTAAACCAACCGAATATACCTGAACCGAAATCCAGATAATCATTGCTGTACCAAGCAAAAAACCAAGCAAATATGTATATTTAAACCTGTAAAAGCTAAGAATGGAGCTAATCAGATTGAATAATCCATTAACTGTAAATAAAAATATTCCTGGTATAAAAAAATCTGAAAATACTGACCCTGCTAGTAAATCTGTAGTCATTCCAAGGTCTGATCCATCGGGCTGAACTATCATTGAATAGCCTGCAGGTATTGCTCCAATTGATACAAGTAATAAAATAATTCCAAGAGTAATTGATAATTTCTTTTCCATAATGGTAATTTAGATTTTAATTTAAATAATTACTTCTAAATATAATTGAATAAAAAGAGTCTAGATTAATTTACAAATGAAAGTTATAAACAAGTATAGGGGGGGAGGTTAATCCAATTTTTTAAATGATTTGAAAGCTTTTTCAATTAATTCTCTTGTAATTGCTTTTCCATGGCCAGGCAAAAACAAGTTGCAGTTGGTGGCAAGAAGCTTTTTCCAACTTTCAATTAATTCATATTTATTATCGGCAAAGGGAGGGAGTATCAAATTTCTGAAAATACCAAACATAGTATCGCCTACAATTCCAATTTCACTATTAGCGATAATGCTTATTGATCCTGATGAATGCCCCGGTGTGGAGATTAAATCAATATCATACCCAAACTTTTTGAGGCTGAATGGTTGTTTTACAGAATAATCCGGATAAAACTTTTCATATCCAAGAATGATTTTACCCATTTTATTTCCTAACCATGAAATCAATTTTGAAAACCACATAGTACCTCTTGGAGCAGGAGAGTATCCTTTTATAGCAAATTCCATTTCTGATTCACCAATTATTAGTTGGCATCCAAACCTTTCTTTTAAAAATCTGGCATTTTTGCAATGATCAAAGTGGGAGTGGGTTAAGATTAAAAAATCTATATTGGCAGGTTGAAGATTTAATGATTTAATATTCTTTATTAGTTTTTTCCGGCTAAACTTTAAACCTGTATCTACTAAAACATTTCCATGCGAAGTAGATATAAGGAAAGAATTACTTCGGCCTTGTAAAACCTGAAAGATGGTGTAACCGTTATTTAGTTGCCAAATTTTCATAATACTATTTTAAAACCTTTTTAATTCATTGATTTAAATTGAGCAATTATTTTGTCTGGATCGTTAATACTATTGTTCTGACTTGGATTAAGGTTTAATTCAATGGCTGCTTTTTCTGTAGTAGGTTTAATTGCAAAGAAATAAAGAATGATTAATCCTGAAAAAACAAGAAAAATAATGTCTCCAGTTAAAAAATAAACAGCAATAGATAAAAAAGAAGGCCCTTCCAATAATGCATATCTTACTATTAGGGCTGAACGGTAATCAGCCATAATATCAAATAAGTCCGCTTTGTTTTTTGCCGCTTGCAATCTGTTTTTGAATATAAAGATGCTGCCCAAAAAGCCCCCGACTGCAAAAACTGGAACGATATAAATAAATATATCTCTTAGTTCTTTTCCTCCTGAGTTAAAATTTTCCATTGTTGAAAGAATATAGGTCACTAGGCCAAAAAAAAATTGACCAGCAATGAGAGCATAATATATAATCTGCAATGACTTAAAGTTGTCTTTTGATGTTTGTTTGATTATTGTCATATTACCATATGTAAATTAATATTTTTATTTATCGTATTAAAATATTTTTATTGCTTAAAATTAACTAATTGTTGATATATAGAAAAATAAAACTAAGTGGACTTTTAACTCAATAAATTCAGAATTGATAATCATATTTCTTTGGCTTATTCTTGTTTTTCGCTTTATAAGCAATTAATAAAATCTTTATAAAATGGCTAAAATGAAGGGTGTGATTTTAATCAGTAAAAATATTTTGGTTAATAAATTAAATTGCACTTAATTTGTGTAATCATATTTAATTATATTTTCCTATTATGCATAGGATCGGTGAAAGAATAAAAAAGCGAAGAGAAAGCCTTAACATTCAGACCAATGATTTGGCGAATACAATAGGTATGACTCCAAGTTTGATTTCACAAATAGAAAAATCAAAATCCTACCCCTCACTAATAACACTGATAAAAATTGCCGATGCCCTCACTACAACGGTTGGTGAACTTATAGGTGAGAATGAGGCAGGGATTAGAAATCCAGTAGTAAGAGCAAGTAAACGAAAAATCTTTAAACACAACGATAAAGGAACCAGCTCATATCTTCTTTCGAACTACGATCTCAACAAACAGATGGAACCTTATATCATTCACTTTAAAAAGAATTCCAACTCCACCGATATTATGACGAGTAGTTATCCAAGTCAGGAGTTCTGTTTTGTTATCGAAGGTGTTTTTGAGGTTCATGTAAACAAAAATAAATACACATTAAATAAAGGTGACAGTTTTTATTTTAATTCGAATCAGTTGCACACATTCATTAATATAAGTGAAAAAGATGCACAACTTTTATGGGTTGTAAAACTAAACTAACCATATACTAATAATATAATGCAAGAAAAATTATGAAAAAGATTGCGGAATCTGGGAATATTGGTAAAGATGTCCGTTCAGATTGTCTGGTCACTCTGGAAATTGTGAATACAGGAGGTCTGAAGATCGAAGTTGCCAGTAAAGTAAATACACTTTATGGCGATCAGATACATGGATTATGTAAAGAGGTACTTCAGTTCTTCGGGATTAAGAATGCGAAGTTGAAGATCGAAGATGCAGGCGCTTTAGATTATGTTATAGCTGCACGAGTTGAAGCAGCAGTAAAAATGCTGATCAAAACAGATAAGGAATACTTACTTCCGATAATGCCTGAGAATAAATTTGAGACTGAGAAAGACAGGTTCAGGAGATCGCGTTTGTATCTGCCAGGTAATACACCTAAGCTGGCGATGAACGCAGGAATTCACAACCCGGATGGAATAATTCTCGATCTGGAAGATTCTGTTGCACCAGCAAAGAAATTCGAAGCGGCAATACTAGTTAGGAATACACTACGTTCGGTTAATTTCTATGGAGCAGAAAGAATGGTAAGAATAAACCAGCTTCCTGCAGGATTGAAAGACCTTGAATATTGTATAACTCACAATGTAAATATGATTCTTTTGCCCAAGTGCGAATCAGCAGAACAGATTCACCAGGTTAATGCTAAGATAAAAACATTGAATAAGGCTAAACGCAAAATTTGGCTTATGCCTATCATTGAAAGCGCTCTTGGTGTTATCAATTCATTTGAGATTGCTACTTCAGAGAATGTGGTTTCATTGGCCATAGGACTTGAAGATTATACTGCCGATATTGGAGCGCAGAGAACAAATGAAGGCTCTGAATCTTTCTATGCAAGAACAACACTTGTCAACTCAGCAAAAGCAGCAAAGATTCAAGCCATTGATTCTGTTTTTTCGGATATTTCGGATATGGAAGCTCTGAAGCAGAATGTTTTAAGATCAAAAGGACTTGGTTTTGATGGAATGGGATGTATCCATCCACGCCAGATTAAGGTTATTCACGACAGTTATGCTCCATCATCTGAAGAAATAGAAAAAGCTAAAAAAATTGTAGATGCTTTTATTACTGCTACAGAGAAAGGACTCGGCGTAGTATCACTGGGAACAAAAATGATAGATCCACCTGTTGTAAAACGGGCTGAGAGAACAATAAAACTTGCAATCAACTTGGGTTTAATACCTGAAAATTGGAGGGAGGAAAAATAAATGGCAAAACTTGTAAAAAATGCAGTTGGAAGAATGGTTCCGACCGAAGTAAACGGAGAGAAGGTAATTCCGTTCAAAGGATTAGGTAAACACAGACCTACAGGACATAAATATGCTCCTCCTATTTATACTTCAATGGATTATCCTGATGACGGAAACAAGGTTGTAGGAACATTGAAAGAAGCTCTGAAAAAATGTGGTCTAAAAAATGGAATGACAATTTCTACTCATCATCATTTAAGAGATGGAGACCTTGTAAGCAATGGTATCTTTGATATTGCACATGAAATGGGTGTAAAAGATCTGGTTTGGTTTCCCTCCGCATCATTCCCATGTCATCAGCCTATAACAAAACATCTGGAAAACGGAACAATAAACCGAATCGAAGGAAGCATGAACGGACCTTTGGGCAGATTCGTTTCGGATGGAAAAATGAAGGGAACAGCAGTACTCAGATCACACGGAGGACGCGTTCAGGCTATTCAGGATGGTGAGGTTAAGATCGACATAGCTGTTTTGGCAGCACCATCGTCAGACTTTTTTGGTAACGCAAATGCTCTTAATGGACCATCAGCCTGCGGTGTGCTGGGTTATGCATCAGCCGATTTTTTGTATGCCGATAAAGTTATTGTGGTTACAGATAACCTTGTTGATTTCCCAAATATGCCTATGGAAATACAGGGAATCTATGTTGACTATGTAGTAGTTGTTGACAAGATCGGTATTCCTGAGAAGATCGTATCAGGTACTACACAAATAACCAGCAGCCCTGACCGATTATATATTGCAGAACTAACAACACAATTTCTGTTAGAAAGCGGTATCCTGAAGGATGGATGCTATATGCAAGCTGGTGCAGGTGGCACATCGTTGGCGATTGGGAATTATGTACATCAGGTTCTGAAAGAAAAAGGCTGGAAATCCAAAGTGGGTTTTGGTGGTAGCACAAAATATATGGTGCAAATGCTTGAAGAAGGTACCATGGAGCATATTCTTGATGCTCAGGCATTCGACCTTGGTGCTGTAGCAAGTATTGCACATAACAAGAATCATCATCAGTATCCAGTATTCAATGCTTATAATTATCACACAAAAGGTAATTTAACTACAATGATGGATATTATGATTCTTGGAGCAACCGAGGTGGATGTGAACTATAACGCAAATGTGGTGTCGCATTCAGATGGTTATCTTCTTCATGGTATTGGCGGATGGCAGAATTGCCTTCATGCAAAAAACGTAATACTTCCGATTCCTCTTTTCAGAGATAGAATTCCTGTAATATGCGATGAAGTTACCACAATTTGTGGGCCCGGAGAGTTAATAGATATTATCGTTACTGAAAGAGGTATTGCGATAAATCCACTCCGTAAGGATTTAATAAAGAAAATGAAAAACTCGAAACTCCCGATAAAAACCATAAAACAACTGAAAGATGAAGCCGAAAAAATTTGCGGAAAACCTAAAGCAGTTGAATTTGAGGACAAAATAGTGGCAGTTATAAAATGGGTTGACGGAACTGTAATTGATGTAGTCAAAAAAATTAAAAAATAACAAAAACAAAAATTTAAAAGTAATCAACATGGAAAAGAGAAAAATAGTTACAATGCCAGGTGATGGTATAGGAAAAGCAGTATTAAAGGAAACACTAAGAGTTCTTGATGCAGCAGGTTTCGAAGCAGATTATGTTCATGCTGATATAGGTTGGGAATTCTGGTGTAAAGAAGGAAATCCACTTCCAGATAGAACTATAAAATTACTTGAACAGCACAAAATTGGTCTTTTTGGCGCTATCACTTCAAAACCAAAAGATAAGGCTACTGCTGAACTTGCTCCTGAACTTCAAGGCAAAGGTCATACTTATTATAGCCCAATCGTAACAATGAGACAGCATTTCAATCTTGATATTTGTATGCGTCCATGTTTAACGTACGTTGGTAATCCACTAAACTTTATCAGAAGAAAAGCTGATGGTGGAGTTGATGAGCCTAAGATTGATGTAATGATCTTCCGCCAGAATACAGAAGGACTTTATGGTGGTGTAGAGTGGACCAATCCATCAGACCAGGTTTATGATGCATTTATGACACATAAGAAATTTGTTGATAATTTTGAGTGGTGTCCACGAGAAGAACTCGCAATCTCAACACGTATTTTTACCAAAAAATATACTACACGAATTGTTAAAGCAGCTTTCGAATATGCCAAAAAACGTGGTTTTAAAAAGATTACTGTTTGCGAAAAACCAAATGTGATCAGAGAAACTTCAGGAATGATGCTTAAAATAGCACAAGAAATGAGCAAATCACAATATCCTGATATTTGGGTTGAAGATGTAAACATCGATGCGATGACAATGTGGTTAACAAAGAATCCAGAGAATTATAATGTAATTGTAGCAGGTAATATGTTTGGCGATATCGTTTCTGATGCATTTGCAGGTCTTATTGGAGGATTAGGATTCGCTACTTCAGCACAGTTTAACCCAGAGTCTGGAGTTTGTGTTTTCGAACCTACTCACGGTTCAGCTCCAAAATATGCTGAATATGAAACAAGTATCGTAAATCCAATAGCAATGATAGCTTCTGCAGTAATGATGCTGGAACATATCGGCGAAACAGCGATTGCTGAAAAGATAAATAAAGCCGTAGCAAAAGTTGTAGCCGAAGGTAAAGTGAGAGCTTATGATATGATGAAACTAAAAGGTTCTCCTGAAGTCTTGAAACAGGGTGCAGCTTCAACCACTCAAATGGCTGATGCTATAATTGCTGCTTTATAATCAATCACTAAAAAGTAAAAATTATGAATATATACGAACTTTGGCCTGAACTTAATTGGATCCAAGACAAAGATTTAAGAGAAAAGACTGCAAAAACATGGGAATTAGCTCTTGAAAAAAGTGTTTTAACAGAAAAAGATCTTAATACTATTCCTTTCACACTTTTATGTGGGCCTGATCTTAAAGTAACGTTTATGGATCATAAACGAAGTGTTGTTCACATTGCAAAAGCAGCGGCTGAAAAATGCAACGATTTTTATCACGGTGAGCTTCCTATAAATATGGATGTACTTATTGCCGGAGCAATACTTGCTGATGTTGGTAAATTGCTAGAATATGTTCTCGATGCAAACGGAAAAGCTGTTCAGGGAAATTATGGAAAATATCTTCGTCATCCATTCTCTGGTGTTTCCTTAGCTGAACAATGCGGTGTTCCTGCTGATGTATGTCATATAATTGCTACACATGCCGGTGAAGGCGATCTTGTAAAAAGAACAGTTGAGGCATATCTTGTTCATCATGCAGACTTTATGACTTTCGAGCCATTTAAGGATAGGTTGAAGGTATAAGAAGACAGAAGTTTGAAGTCAGAAGATAGAAGACTGAAGTTTAAAGTTATTAACGTAGAAAAAAAATATCTATGAATTTAATAGAGAAAATAATTGCCAACCATAGCAATAAGAAAGTTGTTAGTGCTGGCGAAATAGTCGATATACTAATTGATGCACGCGTTGCCCGTGACTTTGGTGGAGCTAATGTGGTAAAAAATCTTGTCAACAATGGCTTAACTGTGAATGATCCGGCTCGCACATTTTTTACTTTCGACTGTAATCCAACCGGTTCGGATCAGAAATATGCTGCTAACCAGCAGTATTGCCGAATGTATGCAAGAGAAAACAATATCAAAGTTTATGATATAGATTCAGGAATTGGTACTCACCTTGCTATCGACGAGGGACTTACCTGGCCTGGAAGTACTTTTGTAAGCACCGATTCACATGCCAATATTATGGGTGCAATTGGATCTTTTGGACAAGGAATGGGCGATCAGGATATTGCTGCAGCTTGGGCAAAAGGATCAATCTGGTTTAAAGTACCACCTTCAGTAAAACTGGTATTTAAAGGGAAACGACCTTCTGGTATTTCAGCAAAGGATTTTACCCTGAATCTGCTAAAAATATTTGGAGCGAACAAACTTCTTGGATACTCAGTTGAGTTTTACGGTGAAGCCATTGATGAGCTAACACTTGATGAGCGCATCACAATTGCGTCGATGGCGACAGAGATGGGAGCTATTATTTTCTTGTTTCCTCCAAGTAAAGCCATTCATGAGTATTGCGAAAAGAAAACAGGAAGAAAACTAGAGGTTTTAAAAGCCGATGATAATGCAACTTATGAGGATATTAAAGAGATAGATATTAGCAATTTTGTACCTATGCTTGCTCGTCCCGGAAAACCTCACGATAATTCGAGTGTTGCAACCGAAAAAGGTAAGAAAATTGACTCTGCCTTTATTGGTAGTTGTACCAATGGTCGTATGGAGGACTTGAGAGAAGCTGCAAAAGTACTTAAAGACCGGAAAGTAGCTCCAGGTGTAGTTCTTAAGATTGTCCCGTCAACAGATACCATCTGGAAACAAGCTATGGACGAAGGTTTAATTCAGATTTTTAAAGATGCCGGTGCATTAGTATCTAATGCCGGATGTGCAGGTTGTGCAGCTGGTCAGGTTGGTCAGAATGGGCCTAAAGAAGTAACAATAAGCACAGGGAATCGTAATTTTGAAGGTAAACAAGGAACGGGTTTTGTTTATTTGGCTTCTCCAGGTATTGTTGCTGCTTCTGCAGTTGCTGGCTTTATTACTACACCTGAAGAAATCCCTGCAAAACCAGCCGAATTTGTAAAACCAGAGGTTTCAGGTTTTAAAATGGGAGTTAAAAAAGAAGCGCAAAAAGATAAACCTCTTGTTGTCGAAGGTCGCGTTTGGGTTATTTTAAAGGATGATATAGATACCGATATGATCTTTCATAACCGCTATCTGACTATTACCGATATTAAGGAGATGGGGCAATACACTTTCGATAACCTGAAAGGTTATGAGGATTTTGCGAAAAAAGCTCAGCCAAACGATATTGTAATTACCTCTAAAAACTTTGGTGCTGGCAGTTCGCGTCAACAGGCTGTTGACTGCTTTGCTTCATTAGGTATTTCATGCATTATTGCTGAGTCGTATGGTGCTATTTACGAAAGAAATGCAATCAATGCAGCTTTCCCAATTCTAACTTATAAATCGGGTTTACTTGAATCAATCGATATTCAAAGTGGTGATAAAATCCGTGTTGATATGGCAAACGGCAAGGTTACAAACTTGAAGAATAACAAAACTGCCGATATTAATAAGTTTACCGAGGTTCAGATTGAGATTTACCGTAACGGAGGTTTATTATAGCTATTTCTTAAAATCATTAATTGATAAAATCATGGGAAAAACATTTGCAGAAAAAATATTTGGTGCTCCTACAGGAGCCATCGTATTTGCAAAACCAAATATTGTTTTAACACACGATAATACGGCCAGTATTCGTAAAACTTTTGAAAAGATGGGTGGGAAAAATGTATTCGATCCAAATCAATTGTTAATCACCCTCGATCATAATGCACCACCAACAGATGCAAAGCTGGCCAACGATTATAGTTCAATCCGAACATTCGCCCGCGAACAGGGAATTACTAAGTTTCACGATGCTGGTGATGGAATTTGCCATCAGCTTATGTCGTACTATGCAAAACCAGGAATGATAATCGTTGGTAGTGATAGTCATACAAGTACTGCAGGAGCATTTAATGCTATGGCAGCTGGAATTGATAGAACTGAATCAGCAGGCTTGTGGAAAAAAGGCGAAACGTGGTTCCGAGTGCCTGAGTCCATGAAAATTGTGCTTACTGGCAAACTCAATAAAGGCGTTTATGCGAAAGATTTGAGTCTTTGGATTATTGGAAAGATTGGTACTGACGGTGCTAACTACATGTCTATCGAATATCATGGTGAAGGAGTAAAAACACTTTCTGTTTCAGAAAGAATGACAATTGCGAATCTTGCATCGGAAATGGGAGCAAAGAATGCCGTTTTTCCTGCGGATGAGGTTCTTGCAAAACACCTTGGTACTGATAAAGTAAATGGTGTTTGGGCCGATGCTGATGCACATTACGAAAAAGTCATGGAAATTAACCTAAGTGATATATTTCCAGTTGTAGCTGCACCTCATAGTCCTGAAAATGTAAAAGCAATGTCTGAGGTTCAGGGAACAAAACTAAATCAAGCTGTAATTGGAACATGTACCAATGGACGATTGGATGATATTCGCATTGCTGCTGAAATACTTGATGGAAAATCGATTGCCAAAGATTTTCAGTTGCTGGTAATTCCTGCATCAAAAGATATCTATATGCAAGCGATCGAAGAAGGATTAATTACCAAATTGATGAAAGCCGGAGCAACAATTTTGGCTTCTTCATGCGGACCATGTTTGGGAACAGGACAAGGTATTCCTGCTGATAATTTTACAGTTATCTCTACAGCAAACCGCAACTTTAAAGGTAGAATGGGGAATAAAAATTCTTCTATTTATTTAGCAAGTCCTGCAGCTGTTGCATACTCAGCTATTTATGGCGAAATAACAGATCCACGCGGAACAAAAGCAAACGATAAGTTTGTAACAAATGTGCAAGTGGGTACTACTGTTTCAATTCCAAAAGGTGAAAATCGCAAAGCAGGAGCTGTATGGAATTATGCAGATGCTGATAACCTGAATACCGATCAGATGTTTGCAGGAAATCTGACCTATAGCGTGCTAAGCTCTGATCCACCAGCAATTATGCCTCATCTTTTTAAAGGATTTGATGAGCAGTTTGCTGAGAATGTCAAAGCGGATGATATCATTATTGCAGGTGATAACTTTGGATGTGGTAGCTCGCGTGAGCATCCAGCTGTAGGTTTAGCACATGCCGGTGTAAAAGCAGTGATATGCAAATCAGTAAACCGAATATTTTATCGCTCATCAGTAAATCAAGGCTTGCCAATTTTGGTTGTTCCTGAAGCTGTGAACAACTATAAACAAGGAGACAAGGTTGATATTAATTTCGAAAATGGAGAAATTAAAATAAACGATAAGGTTTTCAAATTTGCACCTCTGCCACAACAATTGCTTGCTGTTTTTAAAGCTAAAGGATTAGTGAATTACCTGAACGAGAACTAAAAAAGTTAAAAACTTTATATTATAATTAAGAGGCTGTTTCAAAACAACTTAAAAAGTCATTGCGAGTGAAGAATGAACGAAGCAATCTATAGATATTCAGTAACTTAAGATTGCTTCACTTCCTTCGCAATGACCTAAAATAATGTTTTGATACAGCCTCTTATTTTTTTAGAAGAGTAATAAAGAATTATTTCATCGCATATATTACTTGATTCTCAATTAATTCGTTTATTTTATCATTTGAGTATCCTAAAAAATCATGTAATACTTGTTTTGTATGTTCACCATAGTGTGGCGGAGCAGAAATCTCAGCAAATTGGTTACTGCCATCAATTGAAAATGCAACTGTTCTAAGACCCTTAATTGGTATTCCACTTGTAGTTTCTGATTGCATAACCAACTCTTGTGTTTCGGGAAGCTCAAAAACCTCTTTCATATTGAAGACACCACCTGCAGGAACACTTTTTTTCGATAACTCACTTAATAAAGGATCTCTATTAAATTGGGATATTAAATCCTGAATAATTTTATTTAACTCTGCATGACATTTTACTCGTATAAAATTGGTACTGTATTTAGGATCTTCAGCCAAATCTGGTTTCCCCAAAACCTTGCATAAATCAGCGAATTGTTTGTCGCTTCCAACAGCCAGAACAATTGGCTTTTTATCTTTACTATAAAAGATGGTACCATAAGGTGCAATGTTTGGGTGATCGGATCCCATTCGTTGTGGAATCAAGGCTCCAACTAACCAGTTAGTAGCTTGATTAGCTAAAGAAGCAACACCACTTTTTATAAGACTGGTTTCGATATATTGGCCACTGCCATTTTTCTCCCTGTTTAGCAAAGCCAACAGGATGGCTTCTTTAATCTGATGTCCTGCCAGAACATCCATTAAAGCCACAGGCATTTTTACAGGTTTTCCATCAGCTTCGCCATTCATAAAGGTAAATCCACTTTCAGCCTGAATAATAGCATCGTAACCAGCACGTGGATTATTTAATCCATAACCGGTAATCTGTGCATAAATAATTTTGTAATTTTTAGTTTTTAAGGTGTTATAATCAACCTTTAACCTTTCAGCATCACCTGGTTTATAGGATACCAATACAATATCAGAAACTTCTGTAAGTTTATAAACAAGATCTAATCCTTCTTTTTTATTAAGATTAAGGGAGATAGATTTTTTGCCCCAATTAACACAACTAAAATACCCTGAAATATCAGTTTGTGGATCTTCGCTAGTTAGTTTCCATGATCGTGTTACATCGCCATTTGTTAAAAGATTTTCAACTTTGATTACTGTTGCACCTAATTCAGCAAGGGCAACACCAACGCTGGGTCCGGCAAGTACATTTGCAAGTTCCAGTACTTTTATTCCAAATAAAGGGCCTTTTTCCATTTATTCTAGTTTACTTTTTTAAACTTCTTTACAAAAAATCCTATAATAAGTGCAATAATTGCGAAAATAACAGCACCATATGTTTTGTCTACATGGAACCATTTTAGCTTATCAGCTAAAATACAAATGAAAACGGCTATTGTACCACCAATAAATGCAAGTTTAACACTAAAAGGAGAGATCAATCCTTTAAAATATATTCCAAAAACAATAACAATTGCCCCAATAGCTCTAATAGCATAACTTATATATGCCGAATCCAATATTCCGCTTTGGAAATAATATGCCAATGGAATCGTAATAAGACTAACTATTACTACAAGCTTTTTTGCTGTTTTTATAACTTTTTGTTCATCTGCCTCAGGATTAATAAATCCATGGTATATATCTTTTGTAGCAATTGTTACAACAGCAAAATTTACAGGTCCAACGGTTGAAAGTATTGCAGCTAAAATACCTGCCAAAGCCAATCCTCCTAAAATAGGATGAATAAATTGAGGATTAACCAAAAGGTTTGTTAGGGCTAATTTTGAATTTTCGGTGCCAATATCATATAAACCTGTGGCAGCTATTAATCCTAAAATAGCTGTCATAACACCAAATGGCGCAATATATGCGCTCGATAAGATTGCTGCTTTTTTGGCTATCCCGGCATTTCTGGCTGCAAATATTGGCTGTATACTCGCTTGCGCTGCCATTCCTCCTAAAATGCCACCAAGTAACAGACTAAAAGCTTCATTCAGACCAACACCAAAGGGATTATAGATACTTCCAACTGCTCCCTTTGCTTCTAGCAGGATTTGAAGATTTGAGAAACCGCCAACATTTACCAGTCCAATAATCATTGCTATTCCTAATCCAACAAACATAACTACCAGATGCATTACTGATGTAATAGCCAATGCATGCATGCCTCCAATGTATGTGTAAATTGTTATTACACCTGCTGCAATAAATACTGAAGTAAACCAATCAATCTGAAAAATTGAACTTATAACACTAGTTGCTGTTTGTAACTGAACGTATGCAAGAGTTATATATGCAATTAGAAAAGCAATAGCTGATATCTTTTTTACACTTCGGCCAAAAAGCTTGTCAAGCATTTCGCTTACTGTATGTACATTGTTTTGTCTATAGTGCCTGGCAACAGTAAATCCAATAATTATCATGCCAATGGATGTAGCAATATTATAAAGAATCGGTTGAAACGATAATGTTTTAAAGGCCTTTTCACTAACCCCGATTGTACTCATGCCACCAAGCCATTCTGCAGCTACTACAACTGAACACAATAATACTCCAAGATTTCTGCCCGCTACAAGATAATCGGCAACTGAACGGCTGGCAACTTTTTTTGTTAAAAGTGATATTCCAATTACTACAGCAAAGTAGATAATTACAATCCAGAAGTAAATATTTTGGAGTAGCGATTCCATATTTTTTTATGTATATGATTTTTAATTGGGCACCAAATTATAAAAAAAGCATTTTAAATTTGATTTTTTTTAGAAAACCTGAACAATTATTATGTTATTTAAGTTTTAATAATGCTTGAGCAAAAATTATGAAAATTATATTCTATTTGTATCTTTGCTTCAATAAGAAATAAAGTAGCCGCCACAAAGGGTGCTCTGGTATGCGGATGGGAGTTCCGCCGGTTTAAAAGGGCCCGGGAAATTACCCGGGCCTGTTTTATTTAAAATACTCCTGAAAAATGATCAATCCATTCATTATCAGTAGTGTAAAATCTTTTCATTAAATTAGCCGTAAGACAGGAATGTACAGGTACAATTCCGACTAGATCACCAATTTTTATATTTTTAATTAGTTTAGCATCAACGGAGATGGTTCCATGCTCTTGCGATAGCTTTGTTAAAAAATAATCTATTTCGGGTTTTCGCCATCCGTTTTCATCAATAAAAACCAGTTGCCCAAATTTGTTCTGTTCATTTATAAGTGTCGTTTCTTTCGAAAAATGGATTGCTCCGCCATGGATAATTATTTCATTTCTTTCGATATGCATTGCGACAACTGGGCATGCCATGCAAACGGCAATCTGTTCGAAATTGCACGATCCTACTTTCCATTGCATTAAATCATAAAAAACAAAATTGCCCGGTCTAATTTCATTAACACCCATAAAATCATCCTGAATAACACTACATGAAGGAGTATCACCAACCGAAATAATCAGATTTTTATAATCATCTTGAAACTTATTTTTTAGGGTTTTTAGTTGTTTTATAGAATTTTTATAAGTTAAAATGATTTCATCCTTACTTACGGCTGAATAGGTTTGCCCAAAGTGAGATAAAAATCCAACAAAATTTAATGTTTCTGATTTTTTTTCGAGTTTAAGGATTTGGTCTATTAGCTGAAAGTTATTTGCCTGAATGCCTGTACGATTATATCCTGTATCAATTTTAATAAAAAACTGTACCGGGTATTTAAGATGTTTGTTAAGAAATTCGAAAGCTTCGATATTTTCGATAGTAATGTTTAACTGAATTTCTTCCGCCAGGTCATTAATTAGGTTTATTTCACGAATATTTACAGGAAATGCTACTGTAATATCTTTCCAGTTTTCGCGTGCAAAATACTCAGCCATTTGAAGCGAAGAAACGGTTATTTTTTGAACTCCTGCTTTGCGGAACCAACTTCCAATGGTTATTGATTGATGTGTTTTAAAATGTGGCCTGAAGATAACCTTAGCTGCCTTTGCTTTTTCTGACATCTGATTGATATTGTTCAAACAGATTTTTTTATTAAGTAGCAGGGTGGGGGATGTAATTTTTTTAAGATCCATTGATAGGGTTTTTACATTAATCAATCATTCCCAATCGCTTGGCTCTTTTTTCCCAGTTCTTTTTGGCTTGTACCTGCATGTCTTCAATATTATCGAACTCGTCCATTATTTCGGTTCCCAGCAAGGTTTCAATAATATCTTCCATCGTAACAATTCCAACCATTTCGCCATACTCACCAACTACTAATGCAATATGCTCTTTCTGTCCAATTAATCGGTAAAACAAACGAATGATAGGCATTTGCTCGTTTACTACCATAATATTTCTAATAATTGAACTCAATGGTGAATCATTTTTATTTTCGATCAGGTTTTGCATTAGATCATCCTTAAGGATATATCCAGTTATATTATCTACATTACCATTGTAAATTGGTATTCTGGAGTACCTTATTTTATCGTATCGGTCAAAAAAGTTCTGAATGGTAATATCTTCGGGAGCAGTAAGTACGATAGTTCGGGGAGTCATTATGCTTTCAACTTGTATGTTGTTAAATACCATTAGGTTGGTTAAAATTTTCGATTCTTCTTCTTTAAAAATACCTTCTCTTATACCAATTTCGGCCATAGCTTTAAATTCGGAGCGGCTTAAAACGGTTTGGTTTTTATCTTTTTTAAGAGCCATGGTAACAGTTTTTGCTAATACAATTATTGGAAAGAATGGCGAATAAATCATAAAGTTTAATACCATTGGTACATAAGGAGCTAGTTTTTTCCAATGTGTGGCTCCTAAGGTTTTAGGTACGATCTCCGAAAATATTAATATGGTAAGTGTTAACAAACCCGAAACTATGCTCAGATATTCATTTCCCCATACTTTTTGTGCTTGGACACCAACGCCTATAGCACCAATAGTATTTGCAATTGTATTTATTGTAAGAATAGCAGCAAGTGGAGTATCAATATTTTCTTTAAATTTTTTTAAAGCTTTTGCATACGATTTATTTTCATTGATCTTACTGCCAATAAAACTGGGCGTAATGCTCAACAAAGCTGCTTCCATTATGGAACAAGTAAATGAAGTTAATATGGTAAGCAAAAAATAAGTAATAAGTAACAACATTGAAATAGGTAATTTTTGAACAAAAGTAAACTATTTTATGATTTGTAAAAACTATTCTGTTGGATGTATTGAAAAACCTCAGAATTTAGAAAGTAGCGGATGTCTTTTCCCAATTTTATTGATTCGCGGATAAAGCTCGATGAAACTTCTATCGTCGGGGCATTTACCAAGCGAATATTTTTGTAATCTGAATATTTACCTAACCCTGAGCCAAGCCTTGGATATACATATATTTGGTAGCTTTTTAAAATTTCCTCGTAGTTTTTCCATTTATGAAACGAATCGAGGTTGTCGGAGCCAATTATTAATACAAATTCTTTAGAAGGATTTCGTTCTCCAAGATACGTGAGTGTGTCGATTGTATAAGAGGGTTTTGGAAGTCGAAACTCTATATCCGAAGCACTTATTTTATGATTTTCTCCAATGGCTAGTTCAACCATTTTTATTCGGTCGTATTCGCTGGCTAAGCTTTTTAAGGTTTTGAATGGATTATGCGGACTAACAATCATCCAAAGTTCATCCATATCGGTAAATTCTAGCATATAATTGGCAATTGCCATATGACCAATATGAACCGGATTAAATGAGCCAAAGAAAAGGCCTGTTTTCATTGCTTTAAGTTATTTTTTCTGAATAAACTGTAAAACAGTATTTTCTGCTATTGCAATTGCTTTTTCAAGCTTATCATTTAAAATAATAACATCAAACTGATTGGCATACTCGAGTTCATGTTTTGCCTTTGCAACACGAATTTCAATATCTTCCTTAGTATCGGAAGATCGTAATCGTAATCTTTTTTCAAGTTCCTCAATACTCGGTGGCATTACGAAAACTGATAATGCCTCATTGGGATATAATCGTCGGATATTTAATCCTCCAACCACATCAACATCGAAAACCACATGATTGCCTTTATCCCAGATTCGGTTAACTTCGCTTTTAAGCGTTCCATAGAATCGGTTTTTATATACTTCTTCCCATTCGATAAACTCCTGATTAGCAATTTTCTGCTTAAAATCTTCGACCGTTAAGAAATAATAATCCTTTCCATCTGTTTCGTTAATTCTAATTGGCCTGCTGGTTGCAGAAACAGAGAACTCAAGGAATGGCATTTTCTTAAGTAAATTATGAACAATGGTTGTTTTTCCTGCGCCCGATGGAGCTGAGAATATAAACATCTTACCTTTCATATCTTACAAAATATTTAAAACCTGTTCTTTGATTTTCTCGAGCTCATCTTTCATTAAAACAACTATTTTCTGAATATCAGAATCGTTGGCTTTTGAGCCAAGCGTATTGATTTCGCGACCAATTTCCTGTGTAATAAAACCAAGTTTCTTACCTGAAGGTTCGCTATCATCCATAACCTCTTTAAAATAAGTGCAATGGTTTGATAAACGAGCTTTTTCCTCAGATATATCAATCTTTTCGAGATAGTAAATTATTTCCTGTTCGAATCGGTTTTTATCAATATCTTTCTCATCTAGCCAGGCACGAAGGTTTTCTTTAAGTTTAATTTTTAGTTTTTCTATTCTGGCCTTTTCAAACGGAACAACATCATTTTTATATTTTTCAATTAAATTGATGCGGTTATTAAATTCATCTTTTAGTTGGTTTCCATCCTGAATTCTGAATTTATCAACCTGATTAATAGCTAAAACTATAGTTTCGAGTACCAGTTTCCAGTCGTTTTCGTTTATCTCTTCGCGCTCAGTATTCAAAGTGTCGGGCAATCGCATGGCTATTTGCAATAACTGGTCGTTGGAGCTTATATTTAAATCTTTAGCTAACAGGCTGAGCTGATTAATATAACTTTTTACAACTGCTGAGTTTATTGTTGTTGCTTTGCTTTCGTTGGTATATTCGTAATACAAAACAAATTCGATTTTACCACGTTGTAATATTTTCGATAGCTCATTTCTTATTTCGAGTTCCTTTTCGCGGTACATACCAGGGATCTTTGTATAAACATCAAGCGATTTACTATTTAATGTTTTGATCTCAATAATTACCTTCCTGTCAGAAAGTTCGCATTCGGCTTTTCCAAAGCCAGTCATTGATTTTATCATATTTTTATAGATGTATTGTAAACAAAGTTAAGAAAAATAGTTTTATTCATGCACGAACACCAAACATCAAACATCAAACATCAAACATCAAACACCAAACACCAAACACCAAACACCAAATACCAACACGCAACTATATTACAGTTTTCTTCTTCCAGTTTCCGGTTTTATAATAAATATAAGATAATGATAATCCTATACACCATCCAATCGGTATTGCCCACCATATTCCAATTTCACCAAGTCGTTTGCTTAAGATCCATGCTGTTGGGATTCGAATAACCCATAAGGCGATAAGCGAAATAAACATTGGAATTAATGTATCGCCGGCACCACGCATAACACCTGCTATAACAAACATCGATGAAAACACAATATAAAATGCTCCTACAATTACTAAATATTCTTTTCCTATTCGAATAACCTCTGGATCAGTTGTAAAGAGTCTAACAATAAAATCACCAAATATAAATACTACAGCTGAAACGATAACAGAAATAATATACGACATTTTAAGTGTTGCAACAAATCCTGCCTTTACGCGATCAATCTTTTTTGCACCAATATTTTGCCCTACAAATGATGATAAGGCGGCAGAAAAATTCATCGCTGGCATTGATGCTAACGAATCAATTCGGGTAGCAACTGAATAGGCCGCGATAACATTGGTTCCAAAACGATTAACAATACTTACCAATGCCATCATGCCCAATGCTACAAAGGTTTGCTGAATTCCGGTTGGTAATCCAATGCGTAAACTCTTATAAAAAATCTGCCAATCAAAGGACAACTCTTTAAAACTGAATCTAATTATTTTATGTGTTCTATTTAAATAGATTACGGCAGTTACAAAAGCTCCTCCCTGTGCAAATACCGTTGCTACAGCAACTCCGGCAATGCCCCATTTAAATACCAGCACAAATAACAAATCCAAAACAATATTAACTATTGTTGCAATAATCATAAAATACAAAGGCGTTTTTGAATCACCCAAGCCTCTTAATATTGCACTTATACCATTGAATCCAAATGAAACAATAATACCTCCCATAAAAATATTAAAGTATAATTTAGCCTGAGGCATAATTTCTTCAGGGAGCTTCAGTAGTCTGAATAAATCTTCGCTAAAATAAATGGAAACGATACTTACAATTATGGAGGCGATAATTAAAAATACAAAAAGAGTGTTTATAGTTCGTTTTACCTTTTCAATATCCTTTGCGCCAAAATATTGAGCTATTACGATAGTACTGCCAGTGGTAATTCCTATAAGCAACGAAAGAAAAGCAAATATTATCGGGAACGATGCTCCAACAGCAGCCAAAGCTTCCTTGCCAATAAACTGCCCAACAACAATACTATCAACAACATTGTAAAGTTGCTGAAATACATTGCCTAATAACATTGGCATTGCAAACTTTAAAATAAGCGAACTTTCTTTTCCTTCTGTAAAATCTTTCATCGGGCAATAAAAACTGGGCAAAGCTCAAAAAAAAATAAGCAGATTCAAAATAAATAGGTGTTTTTTAATAACTTAATTATCATTACATTTGATAAATTCTTAAGTTTTAACACCATGCAGGCAAGAGTTTTTACATGTTTATTTATACTATTTATAATTATGACTGGTTCAAAATGTAATCATAACAAATCAATTACGTTTTGCGGAGTGAGCAATCCTATCGAAAATAACGATTGGCTGAGCGAGAGAGTTAATAACGCTGATAATATTGAAGTGGTTAAATTTACTTATAACGAAACGGAGTATCTGGCTATAAACTCATGTCCGGGTTGTCCTGACAATATGACTGAAGTATTTGATTGTCAAGGTAATCGTTTTTGTACCATTGGTGGGATTACTGGTAGAAATACCTGTCCTGTTGATTTTCTCATAAAATCTCAACAAGAAGTAATCATAAAAAAAGGTGATTAATCGCCTTTCCAAGCTTTTAATCACCTTTAATAATTGAGTTTTGACTAAATTATAATTTTTCTAATTCGACAGTGAAATGTCTCATAATCGGAGCTTCGTTAACAATTTTTAATCCTTTCGTAATTTTATCGCGTCGATCAAATACGTTTTTCAGGGCTACTGCGATAATATCCATGTGATTATTGGTGTATGTGCGTCTTGGAATAGCTAATCTTAATAATTCGAGAGCAGGATAACGGTTTTCTCTGGTTTCAGGATCACGGTCAGCCAACAATGTACCAATTTCTACACCACGAATTCCAGCTTCTAAATATAACTCAACCGCCAATGTTTGTGCTATTAATTGTTCTTTTGGCAAACTTGGTAAAAACCTTTTTGCATCAACAAAAATAGCATGTCCTCCATAAGGTTGTTGCACCGGAATACCAAAATCGGTAAGTTTTTGACCCAAATAAGCTACTTGTTTAATCCTGGTTTCAAGATAATCAAATTCGGTTCCTTCATCTAATCCTTGAGCCAAGGCATTCATATCACGACCCGACATTCCTCCGTAGGTAATGTAACCCTCGAACATAATATTGTAAACGGTAGCTTTTTTAAATATTTCTTTGCTACGTAAACCAATAAATCCACCAATATTTACAATTGCATCTTTCTTACTACTCATGGTCATTCCATCAGCGTACGAGAACATCTCTTTTACAATTTCTTTAATGGATTTATTTTCGTACCCTTTTTCACGTACCTTAATAAAATAAGCATTTTCAGCAAAACGTGCTGAGTCGTATATTACTGGAATTTTATATTTATCAGCCACCTTGCGAACAGCCTTCATGTTTTCCATTGATACAGGTTGTCCACCCGATGAATTGCAGGTTACGGTTAGAACAATCAAAGGAATCTTTTCTATCGGATACTTTTTAATGGTTGCTTCAAGTTTTTCGATATTAACATTTCCTTTAAATGGATGATCAATTACTGTATCAAAAGCTTCGTCGATAGTACAATCGATAGCTTTTGCTTTTCTAAATTCAATATGTCCTTTGGTGGTATCGAAATGGGAGTTTCCTGGTATAATATCACCTTCTTTGATCATTGTTGAGAAAAGCACATTTTCTGCTGCACGACCTTGATGGGTTGGCAAAAAATAATCAAAACCAAGTAGGTTTTTTATCGCATTTTTCAAATTATAATACGATGTTGCACCGGCATAACTCTCATCACCCAACATCATTGCCGACCATTGTTTGTCGCTCATTGCACCTGTACCCGAGTCGGTTAACAAATCAATAAAAACCTGTTCGCTTTTTAAATTAAACAAATTGTACTTTGCTGTTTTAATCCAGCTTTCACGTTCTTTGCGTGTACTTCTGCGGATGGTTTCAACCATCTTAATTTTGTATGATTCTGCAAATGGAAGTTCCATAGTATAATATTTTTAAGTGATAATAAATAAAATTGATTTTACGCTTTTTTAAGCGCTTTTTTTCTTAAGAAAGGATGATAGAAAAAGAATCTCTTTTCTTAATGTTTAAGAAGATATACTTTGCGGAGAATAATTTGTTGAAAGATAATTTCATCCAACTTATTATTTAAAATTAATGCTACAAATATACTAGTTTCTTAAATCTAAAACAAAAATGAATATTTTTGTAGCGAAAATCATTGAGGGAATTAATTTTATGTGTGATATTATTAGGTGTAGATTAATAGCTATAATTGTTTTACTTATTCTGGGGTATTCAACTATCCTGGCTCAGGTAAGCGAAGTCGATTCATCGGAATATGAAGCAATACAGGATACTATTCAGATGATTCTTGGCTATCCCGTTTTTGATACAATTCCCGTAAATAATTTACTTGATTCAGTACAATTGGAAGATTCGCTAAAAAGAAATAACGAAATTAACAATTTGCAAGCCAAATTCGATGAATACTTTATAAAGAAATCTAACGAATCGAATAAAAAGGACACTTTATATCAACTTATAAATAGAATAAATTTTTTTATACAAGAAGATTCGCTTATGGTAACCGATTCGGTTTTTAAAGCATTAAAAAAGCTTCAGTACTATATCGAAAACAGAGATATTTCAAATGAGTTACATTTTTTATCAGACCCTATAATTTTAAAAGATTCAGAGTATGCAGAGAAAAAACAGCTTGTTGATACAATAAATGAATCGCTGCAGTATATTGTCAATTATTTGTTAAAAGATTCGTTGAATCTTACATTCAGAAACAGTAATAACGAAAAAGATTTTTTTTATTCCGAAAAAGGAGTTGCCGATTCGGTTCATATTAAGCTATACGACCAGCGGGGAGAGTTTGTTTTGTTATGGATAAAGAAAACACCTGATAACGTTTTTGATTTATATCTCGAAGATGGTGTTTATCTTCAAAAGGCAAAGCAAAGATCAGCTATTCAGCGTGAGATAAAAACGAACCAGGCTGATATAACCCTTAAGCAGGTTAACAAAATAAATATAATTCTTCCTCTATGGACATATACTGGAAGTATCGATTTGAATTTTAGTCAGAGTTATCTCTCTGATTGGTCTGCAGGAGGAGAAAACAGCTTGTCAGCGTTATCAATACTTCGATATAGTATCGATTTGGTGTATGGAAAAAGAATATGGGACAATGATATTGAATATAAGCTTGGTTATATGAAAGCTGGCGATGGGCCTCTTCAGAAAAATGATGACAAGTTTGAGCTTAACTCAAAATACGGACATGCTGCATTTAATAATTGGTATTATAGTTTTCTCTTAAACTTTAAAACCCAATTTCTTCCCGGATATGATTATCCCAAAGATGCTGATCCTGTACCTATTTCAGGAATAATGTCGCCCGCAACTTTAGTATTTTCATTAGGTCTTGATTATAAACCAAATGATAAGTTTACCTTGTTGCTTTCTCCGCTAACATCAAAATTTACGATTTTTACCGATACAGTGTCATATGATCAAACCAGGTTTGGTATTGAAAAAGACAAGAAAAGTAAACAGGAGATAGGAGCGTACATTAAGTTATTATCAAAAACTAATTTGCGCAAAGATATTTTACTCGAAAACAGGGTTACTTTATTTACTAATTATATTGATAATCCTCAAAATGTGGATGTTGACTGGGAGGCAATTTTAAGTTTTGAGTTTACCGAATATTTTAGGTTTAAATTAAATACACATATCATTTACGATGATGATATTGATATACCTGTTTATAAAACCATTGATGGTGTTAAAACAAAAGTTGGTGTAACAAAGAAACTTCAGTGGAAAGAAGTATTTAGTGTAGGATTTACTTATAAAATCTTTCATTAAAACGGATTTACCTTTTCCGATCAATAAAAAATTTGGCAATAATCATTCCGGAAGCCACTGTGCCTCCAATTGCTATTCCTAAATAGGCGTCGCTTGAACTGTTCGAAACATAATTGTCGGGGTTATTAGCCAGGATTAATACACCTGTGGCAGCCAATAATCCACCAGCTACATAAAGCATAAGGTAATCATTTTTCTTCTTTCTTTTTATCAGACTCTGATGAATCAGAACCTGGTTTTCATCCATGTTTATAAGTTGTAATTGAAATTGCTGATAATTTTGATTCAACAGCAAATCAGCAGTAAAACTTTCGCTGGTAATAAATGATTTCTCTGGTTTTTTATCAGGTTCTATTGCCGATAGTGATTTAGAAAATGCTAAGAATAAAACAAAGATAAGAAGTAAGTAATTTTTTCCCATTGCTAACTATTTGATCTATTTTACTTTTATACAGTTTTACAATAAAAAGAGTTTCAATTTTCAAAGATATAAAATAACATGCAATCTTTTTAAATACATAGTTAAATTATAATCGTAAAGATTATTCTTTTATAAAATTATAAAAAATGTTGACTAATCTCATTAAACTTTAAGTGAAAAAATAAATAACTATTTCCTTATTGTAATTAAAAAACCGAGTAAAAAACCCGGTTTATATTATTTAGATAACCAATGCTTAGATTTCTTTAGTTTCTTCAGGATTACTTTTAGGTTTTGGTGTATTCTTTAGTTTAATCTCAGGGTATATTTCTTTGAGATAGAGATTTCGCAACGAATCCATCTCACGCATCATCTCCTCAAAACGAAACATTTCGTTTTCGAATTGATTTATAAAATAATCATGATCAAAGAAATGCTGTTGAAAGCTGCTATCCGACTCAAAAAAATCAATAAAAGGTTTTTGCATTAAGTCAATTCCTTTATCAAAAAAATAGGGTTTAAAACTTTTAAAAACGCTGTCGATATTGATTGTCTCTTTGTTCCCGTTGGGATAAGTATAAATATAGGTATAAGTAGAATCGTAGCGAATTACATTCCCATTACGATCAAATTCTTTATTTACCTTAATATCGACTTTCGGATTAACAAGGCTTGTGTCGGGTTTATTACCTGAAATGATGCTTTTAGCTCTTATTTCGGATCGGGTAAATAAGACTACTATAAAAGCAGCTAAAATCAATAAAATGAATAACTTGCCATATCTTTTCATAAATACCTCCTTTTTAATAATTAATCAAAAAGAAAATCGTTAATGATACCTTGTATGGATTAGTTTATTTTTTAGTGTTTGTATTGCAATTGGCTTTCCACCATTTAAAAAACTCTGTGTCTGATAATATTTCCTCGCCAAACTGTTGTTCGTACAGTTCCTTTTCAGTTTCTGTAATATGGCGTTGAATAATTTTTAAATTCCAGTCGTTTCTTACAGGTATGTAATAACCTCCCAAAACATTATTTGCTGGTACGAAAAATGTATCATTCGACATATATCTTCAGTTTTATTTGTTTTACCCTGTTAAAATCAAAAACCAATTTTCAAAAACTATACCAATGGTTTTAAAATGAGCTGATTATGACAAATTGGCAATTTTATTTTAAAAGATAGATATCAAAAATCAACTCTGTAATGGTAAATACTGCAAAAATTACACTTGCTATGCCATTGGTGGTAAAAAAAGCAACATTTACTTTGCTTAAATCATTGGGTTTAACCAATGTGTGCTGATAAATCAATAAGCCAATAAAAAAACCACAGCCTAGCCAGTATAATAAACCAAAGTGTGCCAAATATCCGGCTAAAATTACCAGAACTGATGACAGCACATGCAGTAAAACTGATGCCTGCAATGCCCCACTATGTCCAAAAAATACCGGAAATGACTTAAGTTCTTCTTCTTTATCAAAATTTAAATCCTGCAAGGCATATATAATGTCGAATCCGCTTACCCAGAACAAAACAACAAAAGAATAAATAACAGGTAAAAGTGCAAATTCACCGGTAACTGCTAAATATGCGCCAATTGGAGCTAATGATAATCCTAATCCTAATATGAGATGACAAAGCGCTGTAAATTTTTTGGTTACACTGTATCCTAGAATTATTATCAGTGCTATGGGCGATAATCTAAATGTTAATTGATTAATAAAATAAGTGGTTGTAATAAAAAGAATAGAGTTTATAACAACAAAAATAAGCACTGATCGGGCTTTAAGAATACCTGCGGGTATCTCGCGTAAAGCTGTTCTTGGATTTTTTGTATCAATTTGGCGATCAATAAAGCGATTGAATGCCATGGCCGCATTTCGGGCAAAAACCATACAGAGAATTATTAAAATAAACAGTTTCCAGCTAAATGTCGCATCAGTTTGATGTAATGCCAGGAAATAGCCTATTAATGCAAAAGGCATTGCAAATATGGTATGACTAAATTTTACCAGTGAAAAGTAATTGGTAACTTTTTTTTTTGTTTTTTTATACATATTTTGATTTTTAAAGGGCAGCCAGTTTCTCAGTGTAGATAGAGTAATTTTCTTCGTCGTAGCATACAAAAAAAACGTTGTTGATTTTTGGATTTCTCTGCAAAAAATCAATGGTAGTTCTTAATGCAATTCCTGCTGCCATTATTTTTGGAAAACGATATACTCCTGTGCTAATATTAGGGAATGCTATTGTTTTAATTTTATTTTCGATAGCGAGTTTTAAGCTATTCTTGTAGCAATTGGCAAGCAATTCGGACTCATTAGCGTTGCCATCCTTATAAACTGGTCCAACAGTGTGAATCACAAATTTTGAGGGTAGTTTATATCCTTTCGTAATTTTTGCTTCGCCAGTTTCGCATCCGTTAAGCAACTCGCATTCCTTGAGTAAATCTGGTCCGGCCGCACGATGAATTGCACCATCAACACCACCACCACCCAACAGACTTCTGTTAGCTGCATTAACAATGGCATCAACATTCATCTTGGTAATATCACCCCGAACCAACTCGATTCTGTCGGTTATTTTACCTGATTTTTGCGTCCATCTCTTTTTCAAAAACATGGATAAAGCTCTCCATAATTTTATCAATCTGTTTATCTGTAAGCGTTTTTGTTTCGTCTTGCAATATAAAGCTTATTGCATATGATTTCTTGTCGTTCCCAATTTTTTCGCCTTCGTAAACATCAAACAAAGAAACCTTTTTAAGCAGTTTCCTTTCGGTGTTAAATGCAAGTTCTTTAATTCTGCCAAACTGAACATCCTTATTCAGCAATAATGCCAAATCTCTTCGTACCTCTGGGTATTTTGGTAGTTCGGCAAAACGAATATGATGCTTAGCAATTATTTTCAAAACGTTCGACCAGTTAAAGTCGGCATAATAAACCGGACTATCAAGATCAAATTTCTTTGCCAATTTCTTATTTAAAATCCCAAAATCAACAATTGTTTTTTCGTAGTAGGTGTAACTTAGTCCTTCTGAAAAAATATCATTATTTATCGATTTGATGATGCTTTTATTTAAATCAAAACCTAATCTTTCAAGAATATTTTCAACATACGATTTTAGTAGATAAAAACTTGTTGGTTCTTCTTTAACAATCCAGTTTTCATTGGATTTATTTCCGTATAAGAACATGGACAGATGAAACTCCTCATTGTAATTCTTTAATGGGTTTTCATTTTTGCTATCTTTTAACTTATAAACATTACCAAATTCATACAGTTTCAAATCTTTATTCCTGCGATTCTTGTTGTATTCGATCGTTTCCAAACCTCCAAACAGCAATGTTTGGCGCATAACATTTAAATCCTGACTTAGCGCATTAACAATGTTTACAAGGTTTGCTGGTTTATACGATTCTGATTCGTTGTAATAATCGGACTTGGTTAACGAATTACACATGATCTCGCTAAAACCGTTATTGGTTAGCAGATCGGAAATAATATTCTGTACTTTTTCTTTATCAGGATGTTGGATATACGATAAACTTGAATTTACATGTTCCGAAATTTCGACATTGTTATAACCATAAATACGAAGGATTTCTTCAATAATATCTACCTCGCGGGTTACATCAACACGATATGTGGGAATTTCGAGTACAAGTTTTTCCTGATCTTCAGAAACAATTTTAATATCAAGCGATGTAAGTATCTGTTTTACATTCTCTTTCTCAATTTCTTTACCGATTAACCGTTTTAAGTTTTTAAAGGTAAGTTCAACTGTACATTCTTTAACTTTGTTTGGATATACATCAATTATTTCGGATGAGATTTCTCCTCCTGCAATTTCCTTAATTAACAATGCAGCACGTTTTAACGCATAAACAGTAATATTGGGATCGCTTCCACGCTCAAAACGGAACGATGCATCAGTGTGCAGGTCATGTCTTTTGGCTGTTTTACGGATATATACCGAATTAAAATGAGCACTTTCGATAAATACGTTTTTAGTATTTTCTGTAACACCTGATTTTATTCCACCAAATACACCGGCAATACACATTCCCTCGTTGGCATTGCAAATCATCAAATCTTCGCCTGAGAGTTTTCTTTCTTGTTCATCGAGTGTTAAAAAAGGAGTTCCTTCCTTCAGTGTTTTTACAATCACTTTTTTACCTTCAATTTTATCGGCATCGAAAAAGTGAAGAGGCTGGCCTGTTTCGTGCAACACAAAATTCGAAATATCAACCAGGTTGTTGATAGGTTTTAACCCAATGGCTTTAAGCTTGTTTTGAAGCCATTGTGGCGATGAGCTGACTTTAACATTCGAAATAGTTATTCCGGTATATCTTGGACAAGCTTCTGGGTTTTCAATTTCAATATCAATTTTTAGTTTGTTGTTATCCACTTTAAATTGATCAACAGAAGGCTTAAGCAAGTTTATTCTCTGAGTCTGACTCAAAAATGCAACCACATCGCGTGCTGTTCCAATATGAGATGCGCCATCAATGCGGTTTGGTGTAATTCCTATCTCAAAAACGGTATCCGATTCAACGTTGAAATATTTTTTTGCAGGTGTTCCTATAATTGCTTTTTCATCAAGAACCATTATCCCTGCGTGTGATGTTCCTAATCCAATCTCATCTTCGGCACAAATCATTCCTTCTGAAACCTCGCCACGCATCTTGGTTTTTGAAATAGTTATTTCTTTGTCACCAAAATATAATTTTGTACCTTCAGTTGCAACTACTACCTTTTGTCCTTCGGCCACATTTGGTGCGCCACAAACAATTGGTAACTCAAGGCCATTTCCTACATCAACAGTTGTACAAGTTAATTTATCGGCATTTGGGTGTTTTTTGCATGATGTTACTTTACCAATTACGAGTCCTTCCAATCCACCCTTAATAGTTTCGAATTTTTCAACATTTTCAACTTCGAGACCTGTATTTATTAAAATTTTAGCAATTTCTTCGGGTTGTAGTTCTTTGTCAATGTAGGTTTTTAGCCAGTTATATGAGATTTTCATAGATTAAGTATTCAATGATTTATAATCGAAGTAGCAAAAATATAAAAAAATAGGCACTAAAATAAATTAGATCTATCAAACAATTAAAGCAATTCGAAAGAGTGATTTATTTAGGGCAATTCTTTTCCCGTAGATGCATTGTAAATCTTATACCATAATTCCAATGGCATATTAATTTGCATAGCTTCAACAGCATTTTTTATTCTTTCAATTTTTCCTGAACCCACAATGGGTAAAATGCTACAGGGATGTTTTAGGATCCAGCTGTACACTGTTTTGTCCATTGAATCGATATTTAATTCTCTTGAAACATCGTGCAAAACTTTATGCAGTCGTTTACTCTTATCATCGTTTGGTTTTAGTAATTTACCTCCTGCTAATGGCGACCATGCCAAGGGCTTAATTCGTTCTTTTAAAAAGAAATCCAAATTCCCATTTTCAAAATTCTCCAGGCAATATGGCGAAATCTCAACCTGGTTTGTTGCTAACTTATCATCCAAATATGAATTCAACAATTCAAATTGCAATGGATTAAAGTTTGAAACGCCGAAATGCAATACTTTTCCGCTTTTCTTTAAATCAGAAAATGCTTTTGCAACTTCTTCGGAATTAAAAAATGGTGCCGGGCGATGCAATAATAACAAATCGATATAATCAGTTCCAAAATTTTTTAATGATTGCTCTACGGAATAAATAATATGATTGTAACTATAATCATAATGTTTTACTTTTCTTTCAGGATATTTATTTGATATGAGTTTTATTCCACATTTGGTAATAATCTGAATATGTTGACGCAGTTCCTTTTTAAGCCTTAAAGCATCACCAAACAATTTCTCGCACGAATAATTTCCATAAATATCAGCATGATCAAAACTTGTAATTCCTAACTCAAAAACCTTCTGAAATAAGTTAAGTAATTGTTTGTCTGTTAATTTCCATTCAGCAAGGCGCCAGTTTCCATGAATTATTCTCGATAGTTTTAAACTATTTGTTATTTTAATTTGTTGCATGATTTTAAATTTTAATACTACGAAAATAAGTATAAAACGCTTTTGTTTTCAATTTTAAAAAACTTAATCGGAATTGAATATCTTTGCAGTTTACTATTTATTGATGGAGGTTGAGATGAATAAGCCCTTGATTTTGGTAACCAATGATGATGGAGTAAATGCCAAAGGAATTGCAGCATTGGTAGAAATTGTAAAGCCTTTTGGCGAAGTAATTGTTGTTGCGCCATTGCACGGAAACTCAGGTATGTCGCATGCCATAACGGTTAAAGTGCCTATCCGATACAAAAAGATAAAAGAGGTTGAAAATGTTACTGTTTTTGGTTGTAGCGGAACTCCTGTTGATTCGGTAAAGTTGGCTATGAGCGAAATACTATTTCGTAAACCAGATTTAATTGTATCAGGGATTAATCATGGATCGAATGCTTCGGTGAGTGTTATTTACTCAGGCACAATGGCTGCTGTTATCGAAGGATGTATTTATGGCATTCCATCAGTTGGATTTTCTCTACTCGATTATTCGCCCGATGCTGATTTTAGTCAGATTATCGATTATGGAAAAAAGATCGTTGAAAATATATTAAAAAATGGGTTGTCGTATGGAACATGTCTGAATGTTAATTTCCCGGCTATTCCTAAACACGAAATAAAGGGAGTTATAATATGCCGACAAGCAAAGGGAATGTGGAAAGAGGAGTTTGAAAAAATACTCGATCCACGGAAATGCGAAAA
>JBFXEQ010000030.1:0-34259 GCA_050179935.1 Bacteroidales bacterium
ATATATGCCCGGATAGAAGGCTTTCTATCTACCGTCAGAAAACAAAACCGGGATGTTTTTCCAGAATTATGTGCTACCTTTGAAGGAAGAAACTTTATCTCTGGATAAACCCTAGTAAATAGCTACTAATTAAATTAATATCTTACTTTTAGATTTGAATTTTCATGTAAATTGAAACATCATGAAACCTTTACAGCTTAAGTAAAAAATTATTGAATTCTGTAATCAGAATCGAAATGAAGAAAACATAAAAAAATATTCCCGTTATTTTTAAAGGCGGATTTGTTGGATATGGATTAGATTCAGGTTTAATCGAAAAGAAATCAAAAGAGATTGTTGCTGAGCATAAATTAGATATTCAAAATGCCTATGCATTATGCAAACTGTTAATTCCAGAAAAAGAATACGAAATCCCAAGTTTTGCTTTGCTTATACTTAATGAGTTTACGAAAGAATTTACAAAGGAAACACTCAAAGAATTAAACGAATGGTTTTCGTTAGGAATTAATAATTGGGCTCACACGAATGGATTGGTAATGTATTTTTTTCCTGTACTTTGGAAAAAAGAAATCATAAAACTCGAAGATTTATCGAAATGGCGCAATGCAAAAAATAAGTTTCAACGCCGATGTGTTCCTGTTGCAATGATAAAGTATTTAAAGCACAGCAATGATTATAAAAAAATGTTTGCCTTTATTGATTCTATGATGATGGACCCCGAAAGGGAAGTTCACCAAGGATTAGGTTGGTTTTTACGCGAATGTTGGAAAAAAGACAGACAGCAAACAGAAAAATTTCTAATGAAATGGAAGAACGATTGTGCACGATTAATTATACAATATGCAACCGAAAAAATAACCAAAGAAGAGCGGTTACGATTTAGGAAAGATAAAGTATAAAAAAAGATGCTGCTCATTTAGGCAGCATCTTTAAGTATATACAAAAAAGTATATCAATAATTAAATATTTAAATCGCCAGTATAAGAATCAACATAAGATGGAGCAACTCTAACTCTGTTTAATTTTGCCCATTCTTTCATTTTTGTAACAGCGTAAGCACAATCAGGTTCGAAATAAATATAGTTTAACTGATCAAGTCCTACCATTTGATAATAAGTAAATACACCATTTTTCATTGTAGCATCGCCATCGTATGAATAAGTGTTTGTGCTTGAAGCAACAGCAATAACTCGGCCAGTTGCCTTAAGAGCAGAAGCCATAGCACCAATTTGGCAAGCATCAAATGTAAACATCATCTTAGTACTCTTTGCGGTAGAGAATTTGGTTTTAAACCATGAGTAATTAATATAATACAAATCGGTTGTAACGATATTTCCTTTACTACCGTGGCCTGAGTAAACAAAAGCAATTTCGTTCCCAGCGATTGATTGACTTGCTAAAGTGTTAACTGCAGATTCTATTGCACTCTTAGTAGCAGATCTGTCTACTATTGATGTTACAGTATATCCTTCAGCTTGTAATTGAGCTTTCCAGTCCATAGCATCATCATCACAATAAGTAAGGTCATTTGCTGTACCTTCGTAATCAGAAATACCAATAACTAAAGCATATTTTCCACCTTTAGCCATGCTTTCGTTTAATTTTACTGGTTGAGTTTCGATTACCTGAAACTGGGCAATTACATTTTCTGGTCTGTTATCAACTGTAGCAAAATCAGGACGAACGGTAAACGATTGTTCAATTGTAAGATCTTCCTGAGGAATAATACTTTCTTCCTGAGAGCAACTTTGTAATAAAAATCCGCCAAAAAGAGCAACAAATGCTAGTTTAATCCATTTTTGTGTTTTCATAATGTTTAATTAGGTTTAATAATTAGAGTTTTGTTTAATAACAACCAAATATCATTTTTTTTAATAAGTTTCACAATATCGATTATCGATAAAACCTAATATAACAGATAGTCAAGAATATTTTGAGAAAAGTAAACTCTAAACAAATAATGATGTTATACTGATATTATTTACCTTCTTATTAAATTAATATACCTAAATAAAAAATATCAACACTTTGTTTATAATATCATTAACATACAACAAAATAGAATGATTTTGTTATCCAACGAACCTAAAATACAATGGGTAAATAATTATTATTGTGTTATTTACAGATGATATTAACATGATCACCACAACGCTCCAATTAAAAATAGTAATTTCTTTTAATTATGATCAGTATTGTTTTAGGAGAATCTGTTAATGACCTCTTCTCTGTAATTTCGGCCAATAGTAAATTTTCGACCTGCAATTTCGACAAATGCTGAAGTAAACAAATCAACTTTAGAATAATTTATAATAAACGACCTGTGAATTCGAATAAAATCTGAGGTTGGTAATTCCTTTTCAATTGCAGAGAGACGCTCGTAACAAATAATTGAGAATTCTGTTGTATGCACTTTTATGTAATTGTCGAGACTTTCAATAAATAGGATATCTTTAAAATGCATTTTATAATTCTTTTTATCTGATTTTAAAATGATATAATCTTTTTCTTGTTTTTGCTCTGTACTTGGGGCTTCTTGTGGATTCGAAACAGAAAGAAACTTATTTATTGCTTTTAAAAACCGTTCGAAAGAAATTGGTTTAACCAAATAATCCAATGCGTCTAAATCAAACGCATCGACCGCAAAATTACGATAAGCAGTAGTAAAAATCACTTTTGGCGGTTTCGCTAAAGATTTTAAAAATTCTATTCCCGAAATACCGGGCATATTGATGTCGAGAAATAGTAAATCAATTTTCCCTTTGTTCAACACCTGAATAGCATCAAGGGCTTTGGTAAAAGTTTGAACACACTGAAAATTCTCAAATTTACTCAGATGCTCCTGAATAACCCGAATAGCTATAGGTTCATCGTCAATAATAACACAATTAAACTTCTGTAAATTTTGCATCTAACTCAACTCGATTTGTAATTCAACCTTAAAATTATTCTCGCTCTCCGAAATATTTAACTGATATTTATCCTTATAAATTAATTCTAATCGTTCTTTTATATTATTCAAGCCTATTCCTTTCCCTTCCTGGTTTAAATACTTATCATTTGTAAGCTTTGAAATGCTATTTTCAATGTTAAAATTCAATTGTTGATCCTTAATTTGCAAATCAATTTTAACAAAACTCTCAGTGGGGTTATGAAATCCATGTTTGAATGCATTTTCGACAAAAGGGAATAAAACTAAAGGTGCAATTTTTAAATCATCTGTATAATCAGGAAAATTAATTGTTATGTTAAAATTATCATCATGTCGAACTCTTTCGAGCTCAATATAATTATTAATAAATTGGATTTCATCCTTTAACAATACCGTTGGTTTATCGCACTTGTACAACATGTAATCCAGTAAGTCAGAGAGTTTAATAATTACATTTCGGGAACTATCAATATTCTCGTTTATCAAACCATATAAATTATTGAGCATGTTAAATAGGAAATGGGGATGAATCTGCCCCTGGAGTAATTTTAATTTTGCTTCTTCAAGTTTTAGTTCTGTAACTTGTTTTTGCTTCTCAATTTCGTTTTTTTCAACTAACCTTCGATATGCTTCTTTAATAAAATGAAAAATGGCTGATAAAAGTATAATAAGATAATTACCAGAGAGAAGCAAAATGATTTCCGATGGTTCAGGAATTATAGTTTGTGGTAAATAATACCCTGTATAAATAAGAATAATAAACACAGACAAGAAGTTAAACCAGAAAGAAATAAAAAGTGTAAAAATCAATAAATAAATGAATAAAAATAACCTTCCGGTAAAAAGATAATGATGAATTAAATAGTTATTTACAAAATGTGAAACGCCAATGCTCATAAGGATTAGAACAGAAACAAGGACAATTCTAATTTGAATATCATATGATTTATTACTAAAAACAAAAAACATAAGTAAGGTAGCAAACAACCAATAAATGATTTTGCCATATATGCTTTTTTTCAGTAAAAGATAATTGTATTTCTCGTAAACTTCCATTGATTCAAATATACATTATAAAAGTATTTAACAATTATGAAAAAGTATTTTTTAGTTAACTACTAAAAATCCATCCCAAACAACAATTTATGCGTTAAGAATCTTAAATTTGTTGTGTAGGGCTTAATTGAATTAGTTGACCAATTTAATTTCTTTAAGAAATCCCGAAAAACTAATATTGGTTTATTATTAACTAAAACCAATTTAACTATGTTATTAAGACATTTAATTGAAGGTGGCATATTTTTTATGCTCCCGATTTACCTGATGTGGATTGTTGTAATTATTCTTACAATTCGATTTATTCTTTTATTAAAAAAAGACAATAAGGATTTACGACTTAAAAGAACAAACGATTCGATTCTCTTTACTGGAAGCTTTGCATTTCTCTTTGGACTTTTCGGACAAATCATAGGTCTTTTTGGAGCTATGGAAGCAATTTATTCAGCCGGTGATATATCTCCCGCATTAATGGCTGCTGGATTTATGATCTCATTATTAACAGTTATTTATGGATTTGCATTATTACTTTTATCATCCATAGTTTGGTTTATTTTCAAAAATCTGATTAAAAAATAACTTTTTATAAAGCAGATAAAAATCAGGCATTCTTAGTAAGTTTGCCTGATTTTTATTTACAGAATATGAAAATTAAACATATAAAAGCCACCGAACTTACAACAAATAAATGGTCGGGTGGAACAACAACGCAGCTAGCCATTTACCCTAAAGATGCTGAATACAAGGAGAGGAATTTTCTATTTAGAATAAGCACTGCTACTGTCGAAACCGAAGAATCAGTTTTTACAAAATTACCCGGAGTTTCAAGAAAGTTGATGATTCTGGATGGAGAGATTAAAATCGAACATAAAAACCATTACACCAAAATACTCAAAAAGTTTGATCAGGATGAGTTTTCGGGCGACGGGGAAACCAAAAGCTACGGAAAAGCGACTGATTTTAATGTAATGACTACCGGAAATACTTCGGGTACAATAGAATCTTGGCAATTAAAAACGGATGAAAAATTGGTTGTAGAAAATAATAAAAAATCAGATTTTATTGTGATTTATGTTTACACAGGATGTATAAAATTGAATGCAGATGTTATCGAAAAAGGTGATGTTTTAATTATTGATGCAGATAAAACAATAAAACCTTTTTCAATCGAATCCTTATCAACTTCTGAAATTATAATAACTCGAATCTCATTAAAAATTAGAATGGGCTGAAGCCCGATCAAGTCTAACTTTATTACCCCGACCTTAAGGTCGGGGTAATAATTTACAATTAGATTGGATTTAGTTCAATATATAATTTCTTATTCATTTTTAACCTTCCATATAGTTTCAAAAAAATTAATACATAATAAAGGATTGATTAAACTGGATTTAAGTATAATTTATAATTGTAAACAAAAATAATTCTCAATTTATATGGATTATTCATTTAGAACCTGAGCTGTAAAATTTTAGTTTGAATTTTTTGTTATAATCAAATTATTGTAAATTTCGATTTTCTGATTTAATTATGAATATAAATCGGATAACCAAATAAGTTAAATATAATAATAGAATATGAAAAAGTTTATAATTCCGTTTCTTGCTATGATCGTTGCTTTTTCTTGTCAGCCGAAACAAACTGAGATTAAAGCAGACGAAACTCAAGTTATTATTGAGCCAATTATTGATTCATCAGTTATAAAAAAGCTTAAAGCAGATGAATATGGCATGAAACAATATGTTATTGCTTTTTTAAAAAGAGGACCAAATCCACCAAAAGATTCTGTTGAAGCTGCAAATTTGCAAAAAGCCCATCTCGAAAACATCATACGCTTGGCAGACGAAGGTAAATTAATTCTTGCAGGTCCGTTTATGGATAATGATGATGTACGAGGAATATACATTTTTGATGTAACAACAATTGAAGAAGCCCGCAAACTTACTGAATCAGATCCTGCAATTCAGGCTGGAACCATAGTTATGGAACTAAAACCTTGGTACGGCAGTGCTGCACTGCTTCTTGTGCCTGAAGCACATAAAAAACTGGAAAAGAAAAATATTGCTGAATAAAAATGCTGCATCATATTGAGTTTAAATTGGCTGCACTTCAACATTCTTCGACACTCTTCGACTAGCTCAGAGTGACATTTCTTAGAATGACGTTACTCTGTGTGACTAGTTTAAAACGGAAAGTTGTCATATTGAGCTTGTCGAAATATAAACAACTTTCTGACCTGTAAAAAAATCTTTATTACTTAATTTGATAAAAAACTCCTCTCTCCTGTCTGTAAGTATGCAATTTCCCATCAGCATCAAGAACATCGAGGTATTTATTTATTTCGTTCACATGTAAACCAAGCATATTTTGTAGGTCTTCTAGTGTACATGGCCTGCGTGATATTGTTTCTAGGATTGAATTTTCAATATCTTTTCTAAAAGATTTTATTTCTTTTCGTTTTGCCGATGCAGCAATTATTTCAACATTTGGTAATTGCCAATGATCAATAATATTTTGCAGTTCAATTCTACTTGCTGCTCTTATGCTTTCAATCACGCCTGGACGATCCAACGTATTTAGCTGAACTTTTTCCGGTTTTATTTTTACAATTGCATCTTTAAGTAAATTCAGATTTTGCAGATTATCGTTATATCCAGGCAAAATCATAATTTCCAGCCATATCATTCCAGAAAATTCTTTTCTAAAATCAATTAATCCCTGAATGTAATTTGTAATACTAAAGTCTTTTAATGGTCTGTCGATCTTTCGAAAAGCAAGATCATCAGCCGCATCAAGTGAAGGCAAAACTAAATCGGCAAGTAATAATTCCTTTCGTACCTCGGTATTCGACAGTAATGTTCCGTTTGTTAACACGGCAACAGGAATTCCTTGAAAATTATACTTTATATATTCAATAATTCGTCCAATATAGATATTCAGAGTTGGCTCACCAGCCCCTGAGAATGTAATATATTCAGGATTTGGATTATTCTTAAAAAAATTGTTTAACTCGGCAATAATTTCATCATAAGGAACATATTCATTCCGATCGGTAGTTAATTTGGTTGTTGCACCACATTCGCAGTAAATACAATTTAATGAGCACACTTTATGTGGAACTAAATCAACACCGAGTGACATTCCTAGCCTGCGCGACGGAACCGGACCAAAAAGATGTTTATACATGATTTTTGTTTGTAAAGATAATTTTATTGTACAATTTACTAAAATAACCTGTAACTACATTTCGAAACCTTGACGAGCCTGCACCCCATTGTTGTAGTAGTGTTTGATCTCTTTCATCTCAGTAACCAAATCGGCCATTTCAATAATTTCTTCGGGAGCATAGCGGCCGGTAATAATTATTTCAACATGTTTGGGTTTGTTTTTTAATAAATCAATTACAGAATTTATATCAATTAATTTATAATAAAGAGCAATATTCAGTTCATCCATAATAACTAAATCGTAATCACCAGAATGAATAATCTTACTCATTTCTTCAAGCCCTATATTGGCTGCTATAAAATCTTTTTCTTCGGGCTCATTAATAATAAAGCAGTCTAAGCCATATTGCTTAACAACAACATTTTTAAGACATTTATCAATTGCTATGAGTTCTGAGTAAGATTTTCCTTTAACAAACTGACCAATATAAACTTTTTTACCCGCACCATAAGCTCTCAGAGCCAATCCTAAGGCTGCTGTGGTTTTTCCCTTACCGTTTCCGGTGTAAACCTGAATATATCCCTTTTCTTCCATTCTTTAAATTATAATACGATTGTCCGCTTTTATTCATAATTGTTGTTAATGATTTTCTTCATTTGCCCCGTCCCTAAAGCTTGCCTGCGGCAGGCAGGGGTGTGAAGAAAATCAATTTGCACCCTTTAGGGGTTTGGGGCAAACAAATTGATTTTCAATTTATTTACATAATATTTATGACATAAAACGGACATTCAAAAATTATAATCAACTTCCCTCTAACTAGTTATATGCCAATCTTATTTTTTCAGTTGCCATAGTAGGAGCAATAATTTTTTTCCACATTTCCGATTTCCACGTTCCCATAGCAGTATGATTTATAAGATATTTTTCAGGAATTGGATGTGTTCCGTAAACAACTTTTAGCTTGTAATTTGTTTCAATAAAACTCTTAAATTGTTCAATGCGTGGACAAGGAGGATACCCAACAATTAATCCTGTTGCCAAATGAACAACTTCGGCTCCATTTTTAATCATTTCGGCTGGTGCATATTCAATGTTTCCGCCAGGACATCCATCACAAGTCGTGTAACCAACCAATTCGAGTTCTTCATCCTCAGGATAAATACTAAACGCACCTTCGCGGTTTTTCATCGCTCTAAAACATTTACCTCCGGCACAAGTGTGATATCTGTCGCAAATAATTATGCCTATTTTAGTTATCTTTTTCATGTTTTGTTGATTTTAAATAGTTATATATAATTAACTCTATATCGCTCATTTTTATTCCATATTCTTTTCGTAAATGTCCCAGTTTATATGTATCTGATATTGATGCAGGAATACTCAATTTCTCTTTTAAATAATCACATGGAATACCATAAAGGTCTGAAATTTCTTTTAAAGTATTATATCCCTTTACAACAATCGATGAATCGATATCATGATGATGCCCATCGTGAACTTCTTCGGCGATATAATGCTGTTCAGATTTAGGTTCCTGCTTCTGTTTATTTTCCTCGAAAGTATTTTGTACTGGTAATTTTTCAGCAACCAGATTTTCTTTTTCTGTAATTTGATTTGTTTCATGATTACCCTTTCTATTTAACGATTCAAACCGTTCTCGTCCGGTAGCCATTTCATTTACATCAACATGAATTAGAAAAGGAAAAACAACAAATAATAATGTAATGATTGAAAATACACTTCCACATACAATTCTGGAAGTTTTATTCCCCATCAGTTTTTTATAAAGACAAACTATCATATTCCAGTGCAGAATAATATGTAAAATAAGCAGGGCAATTAATGCAATAGCAATCCACAAATGAATAGTTCCCCATTGATGCCTGTCTAATCCCATATATGTAAGTTCTACATTGCGTTCGAATTTTAACCAACGCTCTGTGCCCGATAATAAAACATATTTTATTAACAAACCCAATCCGGCTAATAATCCCATAAGCACAAACATGATGATGTCGATGATAAAGTTTAATTTTGCTTTCATTGTTATTATGTTCATTGAATTTCTAATTTCGATTGTCTGCTTTTATTCATAACTATTGTTAATGATTTTCTTCATTTGCCCCGTCCCTAAAGCTTGCCTGCGGCAGGCAGGGGTGTGAAGAAAATCAATTTGTTTGCAAAATTTTTATGACACAAAATGGACATTCAATTTTCTAATGTATATTAATTCCTTTTAAAACAATATCATCTTCATTTACCATTAAATCTCGAGCAATAACGTTGCATTTTGCTTTTAGCATAAAAAACACCTGACGCTTAACTTCAGATAATCCTTCATAGTTTCCCTGTCCCTTGCTAATAACCAAGTCGGCTTTTTCAAAAATTTCGAGAAAATTTTTGTTACAAAGACTAAGGATAGTTGCAGGTGCAGTACTTCCCGATGAAATAATATCGGCAACCATATCTAAACCTGAAGCCACAGCATCTTCTCTTATGCAATCATTTATTACAGGAACTTCACGTACAACAAAAGTGGTTGGTTTTGCCATTTCTTCAATTAAAATACGATCAAAAACACTTTCGCCCGCATTATCCCCAATATATAATATCGATTTTGCCTTCTCAAGTTGATGTTTAAAATCATCATAATTGAAAATAGCAAAGTCTTGTTTCAATATTGTTTGAATATCATCGGCAATATTAAATTCCTTATTTACCCCGAGATCGATTACATTACCGGCAATAGCAATGCGAATAGCAGTTAAAATAGGATCATCTGACCATAGAACCAATTGTTTTAGTCTTGGATATAATGCAAGTGCTTCGTTTATATTGTCCTTTTTAATTTTTTTGTAAGGATCATTATTCAAGGTTACTTCTCTTATTTTTTGATAGATGAAATTTCCTGTTTCTGGTGGAGTGCTTTCCAAAGAAATTGTTTTAATCATATCACCAACCGAATCGAGAGCGCTTTTAATTTTTGTGTCATCGTTGGTCGCGATCTTCGCTGCCCGATAAGCCTGAGCCATAAAACAGGGAATACATTCTAAGTATGTTTTCATAAACTAGTAAAGGTTAAGACCATTCCTGATTTAAGGTGCTTGCATTTAAATTCGTTATAAAAAGCAGCCATTGCCGGAAGTTCGGTACAATGCGACGGATAAATTTCATCTATTTCCTGTGACTTCAGATAATTTATTGTTTCCTTCGTTTGATGATTATCGTATTTTAAATGAAATCCACCAATTACCGCCCTTATTTTTGATATTCCGGTAACCGATTTAGCATGTTCAATTATATTGCAGATTCCTGAATGAGCACATCCTGAAATAATAATTATCTCGTTATTTAATTTTATAACCAATCCGGAATCGTCAATAACAAAATCGTCGGTTTTATTTTCGAGCTCAAATGCTGTTGTTTGCGACTCGAAATTAGTTGACCGGGGAATTTCTCCGAGAAAAATAATATGAGGTGAAATTTCATAAGGTATGCGAGTGTACAAAATATCAAATTTATTTTTCAACTCTTTAAACGACAACTCCAAACCAATATTTTCGTCATCGTTCTTTCTAAATCGTCTCTGAAAAACATCGGGATGACAAATTAATTTCTTGTTCTCGATAAATCGTAATCCATCGCCATGATCCCAATGGCCATGACTTAGAACGATTGTTTTAACTTTATCCAAGTCAATTTTAAGCTTTTTGGCATTTTGCAAAAAAACATCCGAGTGGCCTGTATCAAATAGAATATTGGTATCGTACTCAATATAATACGACAAACCATGTTCTGCCAGAAACTTACCAGAAGCTGTGTTTTCTGTTAAAACTGCTATTTTCAAACTATTCGTATTCATCAACATCAATTTTCAGAATTCCTGATTTAATTTTAAATAGTTTATATCGTTCCGATTTCCTTGTCATCTCTTGGTTAATCCAACTTATTTTTTGATTTAATGCATTTATCACACTGTCAATTGTTTCGAAATAAATTACGATGGGAATAAAGTATTTACTTACTTCTGAAATATTCCTTCCAAATTGTTGTGATACAATAACATTAACACCACTCTGAAGCAAGTAATTACTAATCAGAACTCCTTTCTTTTGCAGTCCATGCGTGTTTTCTTCAAAATTTTGAAAGGTATTTACGAGTTCTTCAACTAATACAAGTCTATCTTGATTCGATTCAAAAATTAAGTATTTATCGGCATCTCCGAAATGTTTTTTTTCGAAAGAATTAGAATTACTAACCGCAAAAGCAAATCGTACATTCATTTTAATTGTTTTTTATTTCAAAAATATTCCCTGATTTGTCTTTAACAAAAATCAAATCGTGTGTAGTTCTTTTTATTCTTATTAATTCATAAGATTTCTGTTGTACCTTATTGATAAGTTCTTCTCTGTTTTGAACTGAGAAACAGATATGATTAATCCTCTTATTTTGGTCTTGTTTTGCAACAAATATCTCCAATGTTAAATCTCCCTTTTTTATTAAAAAAACAGGAATATCGGTATGAAATCCAAAAATATCATTCACTAATTCGTGATTTAATTCAAAAGAACGAACATGTTCCATTCCGAGAATATCGATATAAAAATCTTTTATCTCATCTTTATGATTAACTGATATAGCTATATGTTCAAGATTCATTTATTCTATTTATTAAAATGTTTCGTTGAAGCTATTTATTTTTTTTCGACAGTTAACAATCGAACATAATTTTTAAAGTATAATCGTTCTGCCGGATTAACAAATCCATAGTCTTTTAAAATAGTTTTCCAGTCGCGTTCGATATAATCGAAGGCATATTTACATTCAATTTTTTTAAAAATATATCGATGATGTGAAGGCATTTTTTGCATATTGAACTCAGCGAAATCCAATATATTGAATGTTCCCCCTATTTTTAAGTTATTGTAAGCATTCTGAATTACTGTTTTTCTTACTTCGTGCGGAAATCCATGAATTACAAAACTGATAAAGACCTTATCGAACTCCTGATCCAATTTAAAAGCTTCGTCAATTCGTTTATTTATAAATTTAATATGTGAAAACGACTGGCAGTTTTTATTGAATTGACGTTCCATATCTTCCGAAATGTCTAATCCCACTAATAATGAATCTTTCGAAACGTATTGATTCATTAGTAAAATATTACGACCTGTACCACAACCCATATCAAGGATTTTATCGTTTGGCTGAATATTTACATCCGAAATAGCTTTTTTAATAAATCCTTTATATAATCCAAAGGAAGCAATATTCATTACTTTATCGTAGTTTTTAGCCGTAAATTCCGACAACTCTACACCTGAATCAGGATACAATTTATTCATATTTATAATTTTGTTTTAAAATTCTTTAAACACTCGAGCCAAAGAAAAACCTGGTGCATCAATATTTAAATCAAGAAAATAACCAAATGGCGTTTGATTAACAATATAACCTGTACTATTTAATCGTTCTTCTATTTTATCGAATACTGTTTTAGTAAAGTCTGTATCAGCTTTACTCTCCGATAAATGAGCAAACGAATGTAAGATTATATGTTTTGTATTGTTTTTACCAGCAATCCATTTTAAATTTTTAAGTGCTTTTTTGATTACATCATTTTCTTTTTCTTCATCTTCCTTTTCAACATGGATAAATGCAGTTTGAACATTAGTATATTCTTTCCCTTCGTTTATAACAGGCATTGATTCAATAGTTTTAATCGTTGGATTATAAGAAAACCGATTTGTATATATCATTAAAAGTTTCATTTTATTTATACCGTTTTTTTCATTGAATTATATATTCATAGCAGTTTCAAATCCATCCTTTATTGCATCCATTGCATTACCTATTTTTTTAGCGTCACCTATTATATGAATAGGAATTTTATTTTCCAACTCATTTTTTAATGGAATAAAACTTTTCATTCCTGTTGATACTACAATAATATCTACATCCTCAAAAAGAATCGATTCACCATTTCTTATTGCATAAACTGTTCTTCCATCAATTTTTTCTATAAAAGTATGATCGCTTAATTGGGTTCCCTTCTCTTTTATCATTTTTAAAGAAAGGGTTTTAGCTATCATCTCCATATCCTCTCCAAAATCATCGGTTCTTTTAACAATAATAACCTGGTTATTTTTAAGAATTAATGCTGTTGCAATATCAACACCAATTAAACCACCACCAATTATAAGTACTTTTTTGTTTTCTGGCAGGTTTTTGTTAAGTAAAATCTCTGCCCAAAAGAATTTGTCTAATCCTGGGATATCTATTCTAGCCGGTTCTGATCCTGATGCGATTATTACCTCATCATATTTATTTATTAAATCAGATTTTTTAGCTTCTTTGTGAATAATATTTATGTGTTTATCTTTTAATTCTTCAACATAATAAGGAATTAATGCATTCATTGATTTTTTGTGCGGAGTAAGCGGGGCAAAATTAAATTGACCACCCAATTTGTCTTTTTCATAAAGATCGACATGGTGTTCTCGTTTCTTTAAATACAGAGCAGCTTCCATTCCGGCAAGTCCACCTCCAACTACAGCTATTTTTTTAATATTTGTAGATTTCACAATTGTAACTCCTTCGTTTCCAACTTGGGGATTAACCAAACACTGAAGGCCGTGTCCTGATTTAACACCTCCCAAACATCCTTCGGCACATGCAAGACAAGGGCGATAATTCCCTTGTATTTTGAATAAAATTTTGCCAACAAAATCAGGATCAGCAACAAGAGCTCTTCCAATAGCAATATAATCTGCTTTATACTTATTATTAATGAGATCGATATCTTCTTTCGTATTTATCTGACCAACAAAAATAGTGGGTATATGAGCTTCGTTCTTTATTCTTTGTGCAAATTCCCATGTTTTACCTTTAGGAACAAACATATGTTGAAAAAACCAAGGTGGAGTGCTACAAACTGTTCCTGCCGAAACATGAATTGCTTCAACGCCCTTTTCTTTAAGAATTTTTGAGAACTGAATCATTTCATCCATTTTGAAACCCTTTGGAGTCATTTCTTCGCCACTGATTCTTACAATAATCGGAATTTTTACAGATGATTTTACCGCCTGTAAAACTGCTAATGGTAATCTGATTCTATTTTCGAAAGATCCTCCGTACTCATCTTTTCGATCATTCACTTCGGGTGAAATAAATTGAGCCATTAAATATCCATGTCCAAACTGTAATTCAATAATGTCAAAATCTGCTTTTTCAGCTCTGATTGCTGATGTTTTAAATAATTCGATAACATCATCGATATCTTCTTTTGACATTCTTTTTGGAGTAGCTCCTCCATTCTCACAGGCTTTATCTGTTGATGACAAAAAAACATTTCCTGAAATTTTGGGATTATCCATTCTCCCCGGATGATTTAAATGTGCAATTACCTTTGCTCCATTTGCATGAATTAAGGTTGTAAGTTGTTTTAATCCATCTAGTTTATTATCATTATCAATACCTAATTGAGTTGGTAATTCCCTAACATTTAAATTCAGGTAAAGAGGTTCAAGAGTTACAGCTCCAATGTATCTACTTCGTAAATTATAAAAATCAAGATGTTTTTGATTTACAATGCCAGTATTGTCGGAGTAACCAAGCTTTATTGGGGCGAAAATAAAATTATTTCTTAAGATTAGCATAACTTAATAATGTTAAATTAAATCATTAATGCCCTACATAAATATTATCTTTAAAAGGATTTACAGCACTTTCAAATTATTATGATTTTAAGTAATCCTTTTCTAATTTAAAAAATTTAGCTTTCTCAGTATCTGTCATAACCCTTATATCAAATTCAAAATCCAGATCCAATTTATGAATTGGATTTGATACTAATTCTATTATCTTATTATCGATTGGCAAATGCGATGAGGGAAAAGCAAATAATAAGACAACTTTATCTGTAATCAGTTTTATTTCTTGTATTATACCTAATTCAACTAATGAACAATTAATTTCAGGATGTTTAATTTTGGAAACAACCTTCTCAATATCTTTAACTGTTAATGAATATTTACTTTTATTTGGTTTTATTTGATCCCATATAACCAATATAAGTGCTCCATTTTTTGATTCAAACGGTCCATGGTTATCCCCTCTAGAAAAAATTTGGTATGAACCTGCTGGATAACTTTTCCCTTTGCTGGTATATTCACCATTAAGAACAAAGTGTTGCTCTGTAACAACGTGAGAATGTGGAGCCATATAAAAATTTGCAGGTAATTTTAAAAGAATAGTTCTGGAACCATTATCGTCTCTCAATACTTTTCTTTTAGTACCTTTAAAATATTCATTGGCATCTTCCCAGTATTTATCGTCAAACAAATTCATCAGATCTTCCATAAAACTATCTCCTATCAACTTTAGGAAAATAACTATCAGACTTTATATTTTGATACAATTTTAAAACTATATTTGAGAAATGCCTGATAGTCATTTTATAAGAATTTATTTTTTTGATATTTTATTAATAATATCTTCTGCAGCTTTAATTAAAATTGTTTTTGTAGGTGCAGCAGTTAACAATGGATGCGAACCTATCTGAAAAGAAACAAGTTCATAAACTGTAACTCCTTTTTGAATAGCCATACTTATTGTATTAATCATTTCACCTGCAGATTTGCCACCCCAAACTTCACCACCCAATATGGATCCTTCGCAAGGTGATGCATAAAGTTTAACCGTTAATGGTTTGGTATCTTCGAAACTACCTGGATGTGTATCAAAATCACTAAATTGGGCAGAAATATATTGAACATTTGCTTCAAGTGCATTGGAATCATTTAATCCTGCTGCAGCCATTGCTAATCCATTGATTTCTGTAGAGAACACCGCTAAAGTACCTGTAAAATTCTTACGGATTTTTATTCCAAATAAATTATGTCCCAACACACGAGCTTCTGCAGTAGCAGTTGAAGCCAACATAACATAGTCCATTCGACCTGTAAGAAAACCAACTGTTTGAGAACAATCGCCTACTGCACAAACATCTTTTACTTTGGTACGTTCATAATTATCCACAATGATAGCTCCCATTTTATTTAGTTCGAGTCCTGCTTTGTAAGCCAGCTCTGTATTTGGTTTGTATCCAATGGCCATAATTACTGCTTCACAAGGTATCTCTTCGCCTGTATTTAATAAAACAGATGAAACTTTTCCACCGGTTCCTATTATTTTTTCAACTTTTGTTGACGTCTTTACTTTAATTGCCGTCTTTCTTAAAGCTTCGGTGGCTATTTTGCATAAATCTTTTGAGAACGCTTTTGAAAAACAACATTCTTCACTTTCAACCAATGTAATATTTTTATCGGCATGTAATGCCAACTGCTCGGCTACTTCTGCTCCAATAAATCCGCCACCGATTACAACAATGTTTTTCTTTGGTTTTAACTCCTCGAATACTTGTTTAATGTAATTGTAGCTTTTCTTAATATAATAAACATTATTTAAGTCATGACCTGGGATGAATGTAGGTATAACAACACTTGAACCTGTTGCAAATACAAGTTTTTCGTAAGTAAACTCTTTTCCTGATTCTGTTTTAACTATCTTTTTCTCAAGATAAATATCAACTACTTTTTCAGTTATTACTTCGCCCCCTAAATCAATAAATGGTTTTGGACCCATAACATTTTTATCCACATCGCCCAATCTATAAAAAATGTAAGGAATACCGCAAGGAACAAGTCCTTTTTCTTCTTCCTTAAACATCAACATCGTTTTATCCGGAAATTGTTTTTTTGCTGTAGTACCTGTAATTATACCTGCAGGACCTGCTCCAATAATAATAACATCGTAATGTTTCATGATTCTAAATGTTTTTTAATTGATTATTTTGATAAGCTTCGTAAGCTTGTTTTACTGTCATTTCGCCGGCACCAACATAAGTTTTAACACCTGCTTTTTCCAATACTGTTGCTGCATTTCCGCCGGGACCATTTCCTGTAATTAATACCTGTGCCCCTAATTCGAAAAGTTTTTGCGATGTTTTCGGACCTGCACCATGTGCTTCGTTTTCAATTTCCCTATTATCGAATGAAGTAAATTCTTTTTTTTCTTCATCGTAAACCAAAATATATTCGGTTCTTCCAAATCGTGGATCCATCTTTGAATTCCAATCTAATCCGTTTGCTGTAAATGCTATTTTCATTGTTAAATATTTAATTTTTTACTTCTAATTTATTTTTAATGTAAATTAATTATGTATTCTAATCAAAAAGCTGTTAGCTTTTAGTTGTTAGCTAATAGCTTTACTTTTTCCCAGCTTTTTACAATTGATTCTTTTAATTTCCCATGATCAAATTCAACAATAGTATTTCCTTCGGTCATGGCTTTTGTAAAATTCTCATCGTAAGGTAAACTGGCTATATGTTCAATCGATTCGCTCTTTAGAAATGCAAGTATTTCGTTGGTAACAGTTGTATTTATATCTGCTTTGTTTATAATACAACCAGCTTTAATATTAAATTTCTTAACCAATTCATACACTCTTTTTAAATCATGAATACCCGAAACGGATGGTTCTGTAACCAATACTGCAAAATGAGCTCCCGAAAGTGATGATACTACAGGACAACCTACACCGGGAGAACCATCGATAATGATAAAATCTTTATTTTTTTCGTTCGCAATTTGTTTTGCTTCGTTTTTAACTTTAGCCACTAATTTACCTGAATTTTCGGCACCAATTCCTAATTTTGCATGAACCATAATATTGTTGAGTCTTGTATTCGAAACATACCAATTCCCCACATTCTGATCAATCATATTAATGGCTCTTTCGGGACAAACTTTTGCACAATATCCACAACCTTCGCAATCTAAATTACTAACTGTGTATTGATCATCAATAACAGGTATTGCATTAAATCGACACACATTGGCACATATCCCGCAGTTATTGCATTTATAAGGATTTATTTGAGCAACAACACCGCTAAAAAAACTCTCAGATTTTGCAAAATCAGGTTTCACCAATAAATGCATATCGGCTGCGTCAACATCGCAATCGGCAACTACAACATTTTCACCACCCAAATAAGCAAACGATGCTGTTACAGATGTTTTACCTGTACCACCTTTTCCCGATATAACAACAATTTCTTTCATTACTAAATTTCGTTTTTAATATAATCTCTGATTTTTATTAATTCTTCTTTAAACTCAGGAACATCATTATAAATCAAATTTCCTTTTGAATATAACTCAGCAATTTTTCGAAGATTAGGAATTTTTGCTACGATAGGAATCGAATTCTTCTGACAATAATCAATAACATCATCATTACCGATTCCGTATCTATTAATTATTACTGCAAATGGTTTTTTAAGCTCCTGCATGGTTTCTATAGCCAGGTTTAAATCATGTAATCCAAAAGGAGTAGGTTCGGTAACTAGTAATATAAAATCGGCATCCTTTGTTGCTTCTATTACCGGACAAGAAGTTCCAGGAGGAGAATCAAATATTTTTATGGTTTGATTTGTAAAATTGTTTTCAACAAAATCAATCGTTTGAGCAATTAAAGGAACAGCTTGTTCCTGACCAATATCCAACCGACTTTCAATAAAATCAAAATTATTTAATGTAAAGTGCTTTAATTGACCCATTCTTTTTGGAATCATTGGTAAAGCATTCACAGGGCATAATTCTGAACAAGCAAAACAACTGTGGCATAACTCAGGAAAAACCAAAATCTGTGGACCTAACTGAATAACTGCATGAAAATTACAATTTTTCTGGCATTCACCACAAAGGGTACAAGAATCTTCTTTCCATTCAGGAATCATCTTGTATTTAACTTCCTCAAAAATTAAATTTCCATGTATAAATAACCCCGAATTGGGTTCCTCAACATCCAAATCGGCTAAAACCACTTTTTCTGTTTCCGAAAGAAAAGCAGCAAGATTGGTTGACAATGTTGTTTTGCCTGTACCACCCTTACCACTGGCAATTGCAATTTTCATTCTAAAGATGATTAATGATCACAAAGATTTTTTCCTGTTTGCAATTGATTGCTTAAATATTGTTCAACCAATTGTTTTGGTGTTCCTGTATGTACACCCATATAAACCTGAATATTATTCTGTGTAAACAAGTCTTGTGCAGTTTGGCCCATTCCACCAGCAATGATTACATGAACACCTTGCTCAGCTAAAAATTTGGGATAAACACCTGGTTGATGAAATGGAGGAGTAATAAATTCTTCGTTAATCACATTATTATTTTCAACATCAACAATTGCGAATTTCTCGCAATGACCAAAATGCGCTGTTAATTGATTATTCAGCGTTGGAATAGCAAATTTCATTTTCATTTTTACAAATTTTATCGATTATTTATTTTTGTTAAGTAACTCTTCTCTTATCATTGTATGTCCGCATTTTGGACACTTTAAGGTTGTACATTTAACACCTTGATTGTGCGGGATTTTTTCTCCACATTTTGCACAAACACAAAAACCACCGGGACCAAAGGCTCCGCCTTTGTTTCTCCCTTTTCCTTGACCAATATTCATAAATTCGTTTTTTTACTAATAAAAATCCTTTGGGTATAGATAAATCCATACCCAAAGGCAATCAAACCATAAACTACTCTTTTTTAAAACCAGAGATTTTCGTTTCAAGGAAAGATAGCTTTTCCTTAAGTAATTTTATTTCATTTTCTAATGATAATCCTTTATTTGAATAATTATCGAATGGAATTTCAGAGATGTTTCCTCCTCTAAAAAATCCTCTTCCAATTCCTGATCTATTACCACTTCTGAATTGACGACCTATTCCTCGTCCAAAGCCGGAGTTGGTAAAAAATCCAGGATTATCATTTCCAACGCATAATCCCATGCGTCGGCCTGTCATTGGACCCAAACCTTGTGGTCCTGTTTTGTCTCCTCTTGGCATTTTTACCTCCTATTTTTGTTGGTTTCTATGATTACAACATTTACCATGACCAAATCCACCTGCTAGATTTAATAAGTTTTTTGATTGGCAAGCAGGACATTCGGTAATGATATCTGTAAAATTAGTTCTGAACATATGTCCGCAACTTTGACATTTTATAATATTATTTCTAAAATGAACATTACCACCATCAATGCTCAATAATTTGCCATTCATAATAAAATCGGCAATTTTTTTACGAGCTTGTTCAATTAGCCTTGAAAAAGTGGGTCGTGAAATATCCATCTCATCAGCAGCTTCTTCGTGCGATAGCCCAAGATGATCGGCCAATCGAAAAGCTTCAAACTCATCCAGACTAATGGTAACAGATTCTAATGACACTCCTTTTACACCAATTGGTTTAAAATCAGTAAATATTGGTGGTTCATGCACTGTTCTGTTATTTTGTGGTCGTGGCATATAAATATTTTTTACAAATATAATGAACATATGTTCATAATCCAAATTTTTTTATATATTTGTAAAAAAAATAACATGGAAAGTCAGGAAAGAAAAGACAGAGCCATTACAAAACAATCAAAAGTAGTATTTAAGAATCTTTTAAATGATCATAATACATTGTTTGGCGGTATTGCATTGCAATGGATGGATGAAGTAGCCTATATTACAGCAACCAGATTCTGCAAAAAGAAAGTAGTAACTGTTTCAACAGGAAAAATTGATTTTATTAAACCTATCCCTCTTGGAACAATAGTTGAATTAATAGGTACTGTTAAAAGTGCTGGTACAGTAAAGCTTGAAATCAATGTTCAGATGTTTATTGAACAGAAATATACAAACGAAAGAGAAAAAGCCGTTGAAGGGAATTTTTATTTTGCAGCTGTTGATGATGATAATATGCCTGTTCGATTGATTGATTAGTAAATAGTGAGCTGTGAATAGTGAATAGTCAACAGTGAATTTTGAAAACTATTAATAAATTTCAATAGCTTTAATAAAATTAGATCTGTATACCCTTGTACTCTTTTACCAGTTAACTATTATACCTAATTACCAATAAACCAATTTACCAGTAAACCAATTAACTAATCGTCCCCGATCCAACAAGTTCTTCCCCATCATACCATGCAGCAAATTGACCTGGAGCAATTCCACGCTGAGGTTCTGCGAATACAATATAAAGTCCTTCTTCTTTTTTAATTAATGTTGCCTCCTGCAATGGTTGTCGATATCGGATTCTAACTAAATATTTTCTGGACTCATCCAATTTCATTTCAATATCGTTACGAATCCAATGAATTTCATCATTTGCAATAAATAATCCTTTTCGGTACAACCCGGGATGATCATCACCACAACCAACATACACAATATTTTCATCCACATCAATAGCAATAACATACATTGGTTTTCCTGTTCCACCAATATTCAGGCCTTTGCGCTGACCAATGGTATAAAAATGAGCACCACGATGAACTGCTATAATGTGGCCATCTTCACGCTTATATGAATATGCTTTTGAAATCTCATTAAGTTCTTCGGATTTTTTAAGACCTGTATAGTAACTTTCAGGAATTTCGATAATATCTCCTTTCTTAGCCTGCAATTTTTGTTGTAAAAAAGTGGGTAAATCCACTTTCCCGACGAAACAAATTCCTTGAGAATCTTTGCGTGTTGCTGTAGCTAAGCCTTGTTCATCAGCAATTTTACGCACATCGGGTTTTAGCATTTCGCCAATCGGAAACAACGCTCTCGAAAGCTGATGCTGGCTTAGCTGGCACAAAAAATAACTCTGATCTTTATTGGGGTCTTTACCTGCCAGCAACTTGTATATTGTTTTACCCTCTTTTTCAAATATTTCTTTACGACAATAATGCCCTGTAGCAACAAACTCCGCTCCCAGCTTAACTGCTTCATCAATAAAAATATCAAATTTTATTTCGCGGTTACATAACACATCAGGGTTTGGAGTACGACCACGTTCGTACTCTGCAAACATATACTCGACAACACGTTTACGGTATTGATCGCTTAAATCTACAGAATGCAATGGAATTCCAATTTTCTTCGAAACCATTTCGGCAAAAAGTAGGTCATCTTCCCATGTACAATTACTGGTAAGTGTTACTGAAGAATCGTCCCAGTTTTTCATGAATAAACCGATAACTTCATATCCTTGTTGTTTTAAAAGATATGCAGCAACGCTAGAGTCAACACCACCCGACATGCCTACTACAACGGTTTTCATTAAAAAAAAATTAAATTCAGCAGACAAAGGTATTTATTTATTTTAGATTTTAGACAACCCAATATTTTAGAACGCAAATGACACATATTATTATGATCTGCCCGTCACTATCCGACTGCGTCATCCAAGCGGGCAGCAGGCGGGTATTAACAGATCATATCCGCGTAAATCTGTTCAATCTGCGTTATCTGTGTTCTCTTTTGTATGTTAATAATTAAATTCCATTCGACAAGGATTTTTGCTTAATTTTATCAAGACTGATAAATTATAATTGATAAATGTCGCAACTCACAATATACAAAGCATCGGCCGGATCGGGCAAAACGTACAAACTCACCGAGGAGTATCTGCATTTGCTTTTTCGCAATCCATTAAACTACCGAAGGATACTGGCAGTTACTTTTACAAATAAAGCCACCGCAGAAATGAAAGGCCGCATTTTAAAAGAATTGTACAATCTTGCGAAAGGAACAAACAGTGGATATGTTTCATCGTTAAAAAACACTTTTAAGCTACCCGAAACAGAAATCAGCATAAAAGCCCAACAAATATTATCATCGATACTTCATGATTTCTCTAAGTTTTCTGTCAGCACTATCGATACATTTTTTCAAAAAGTAATCCGTTCATTCATTCGGGAGGTTGGAATTCAGCCAGGTTATACCATTGAGCTTCAGCAAGGCGAAATATTGAGCAAAGTAGTAGATGAATTAATGCTTGAAATAGATACAAACGAACAATTGCGTGAATGGCTTATCGATTTTGCATCATCAAATATTGAAGAAGGCTCGAAATGGGATTTTAAAAATGATATTTTAAAACTTGCCCAGGAAATCTTTAAAGAAGAGTACAAAGCCTTTGATAAAGAACTTATTGAAAAAATGGCTGATAAAACCTTTCTTAAAAACTACCTTGATGAGTTGCAGCAAATAAAAGCATTATTTGAAAATACTTTGCAAGCCATTGGTAAAGAAGGATTAAAAATAATCGAAACCAATGGTCTTTTGATCGAAGATTTTAGTTATGGGAAAGCTGGTGTGCCTGGTTATTTTGTAAAAATTTCGGAGAAAACTAGTTTTGAGCCTGGGGTAAGAGCCATTAACGGAACCGAAAGCATTGATCCATGGATAAAAAAAAGTAGTCCTAAAAAGCAACAGATTGAAAATGCTCTGCACAATGGATTATTTGAACAGCTGATAAAAGCGGTAGCTTATTATAATGATAACTACAAGAACTATTACACAGCAAAAAGTATCATTAAGTATTTTTATACACTTGGAATTTTACTTGATATTTCTGTAAAACTTCGATCGTATTGCGAAGAACAAGGTATTTTTCTTTTATCTGATGCCTCAAAATTGCTTAAGCTTATAATCGACGAAAACGAAACTCCCTTTATTTACGAAAAGACAGGTAATATTTACAAACATTTTATGATCGATGAGTTTCAGGATACATCGCATATTCAGTGGCATAATTTTAGGCCACTTATTGAAAATAGCCTTTCCGAAGGAAACTCAAACCTGCTTGTAGGCGATGTTAAACAATCGATTTACAGATGGCGAAACAGCGACTGGAAAATACTTGCTGAAGAGGTAGCTAATGATTTTAGCCATTTTACCATAAATTCAAATTCGCTAAAAACCAACTGGCGAAGCCATAAAAATATTATTGATTATAATAATGCTGTTTTTTATGTGGGTTCGCATATTCTCCAACAGAAATTTGATGAATTTGAACAGAACTCATTCAATCAGGATAAAAAAATTATAAATGCCTATATTGATATTGTGCAGGAAAGTCCTGAAAATAAAAACAATATCGGCGGATTTGTTCAGCATAGTTTTATTCCGAAAAATGATGAAACCGAACATTGGAAAGAAGGAGTAAAGAAAAGAATCCCGAAAATCATAGAAGACCTTCAGAATAAGGGATTTAACTTAAAAGACATAGCTATCTTGGTTCGCAAAAGCTCCGAAGGGCAAGAGATTGCTGACACACTGATCGAATATAAAAAATCACTGACTGAGAATTCAACTTATCGGTTTGACTTTATATCGAATGATTCGTTATATTTAAGTAACTCTTCAGTTGTTCCAATAATTATAGCAGCTCTAAACTTTTTATTAAAAGAAAATGATGATATCAATACCACCTATCTTATTTGGGCTTATCAGAATATCATCCTGAAAAACCAAAATAAAACAGAGGCTCATGAGCTATTTAAAAAATATACTCAAGATGAATATTCAACCCGGATTCAGAAATTTTTACCACCTTCGTTTGTAGAATCCATCGAATTATTAAAACAGCTCCCATTGTTCGAACTTACAGAGCAAATTATAAAGCTTCTCTATTTACAAAAGCTAAAACACGATATTCCGTATTTATTGGCATTTCAGGATTTAGTGCTCAATTTCAGCAAAAGCAAATCATCTGATGTTCATTCATTTATAGAATGGTGGAACGAAAAAGGAGATCAGCAAACCTTAAAAACACCTGAAAATCAGGATGCTATTAGGATTATAACTATTCATAAATCTAAAGGACTTGAATTTAAAGCAGTAATTGTTCCTTTTTGCAATTGGGAAATAGATCATAAATCGCAGCCAGCAACAATTTTATGGTGCGAACCCGAAACAGAGCCTTTTAACAGGTTAAAGCTAATACCCGTAAAATATGAAAAAGAGCTTACCAAAACCATATTTGCATCGGATTATTTTAACGAAAAAATGCATGCTTATGTCGATAATTTAAATTTATTGTATGTTGCATTTACACGAGCAGAGCAAGCTTTATTTACATTTTCACCTTTAAATGATAAAGCCGATTCTTTAAAAACGGTCGGGGATTTACTTCAATCGGTTTATACCAATACAACTTGTTCTCCAGAAAATATCGAAAATAAACTTATTGATCTTACAAATCAATACGAACCTTCTAAAAACGAATTCAGATTTGGCGAATTGAATTATTACGGAACTAAATCACAAGAAAATAAAAACGAAATTACAATAAATACTTATGAGACCTTCGATATAGCTAATAAAATCAGAATTAAGCTACACGACAATTCATTTTTTACAGGAAAAGAAAATTCAGCCTTTGCCAGAGTAAATCATGGTAAACTAATGCATGAGCTTTTTGAAAACATAACCAGCATCCAAGATATTCCAGTACTAATTGAAAGAATGATTTTCGAAGGGAAACTTACGCATTCAGAAAAAGAAAAATTCCATAATAGAATCACTGATTTATTAAAAAATGAAATGGTTAATGATTGGTTTAGTACTAACTGGCAAATAAAAACAGAGGCAGAAATAATTTTAAAAAACGGCAGAACCATTCGCCCCGATAGAGTACTGATTGGAAAAGACAAAATAGTAGTTATTGATTTTAAATTTGGTGAACAAGAAGAAAACAAACACGTAGAACAGGTAAAAAAATATATGCAGATAATAGAAGAAATAGAGATTAAGCCAGCCGAAGGATTTTTATGGTACGTTGATAAAAACCTGATAAAACAAGTAACCAAATAACCACCAATTTAGATATTTTTATACCCAATTAACATTTTATTTAAAAAAGAAAATAAATTTGGCATTTTGCTGTTTATGCTCTTATAGCTGATACAAATACTACGATGAATTTATTACGAACACTGTTTACTGGTTTTATGTTGATTTTTGTTGTCAATATTTGTATTGGGCAAAATATAATTAATTTGGAAGGACGTGTAGTAAATTCATCAGGACAACCAGTTGAGTTAGCCCATGTTCGTAACACATTCCTAAACACAGGTGTTATAACCGATAAGTATGGTCATTATGTTATCTCCATCAGCGCCCAGGAAATAACAGCAATACAGGTTTCGTGTGTTGGATATATTACTAAAGAAATTAGTATAAACCCAAAAAGCAGATTTACAAATCCACTAAATATCGAATTACAGGTTTTCATCTCCGATATTGGCGAAGTATCGGTAATAGGAGAAATATCACCCGAAAGTGGTCTTTCAAAAATAGAAGCAAAAAACATCGGACTTCTGCCCGATCTTTCGGGGAGTATAGAATCGCTAATAAAAACTATGCCGGGTGTTGCAACACATTCTGAGTTGTCATCGCAGTATTCAGTGCGTGGTGGTAATTTCGACGAAAACCTTGTGTATGTTAATGATATTGAGATTTACAGACCCTTCTTAATCAGATCAGGACAACAAGAAGGATTGAGTTTTTTGAACTCGGACATGGTTTCATCGATACAATTTTCTGCCGGTGGATTCGAATCACGGTTTGGAGATAAAATGTCGTCGGTACTCGATATCAGATACAATAAACCCGTTGATTTCTCTGGTAATTTATCCGTAAGTTTGCTGGGAGGCGCTATTCATGCTGAAGATGTTTCAAAAAACGGTAGATTTACATATAACCTTGGATTTCGTTATAAAACGTCTCAATATCTCATCAACACACTCGAGACTGAAGGCGATTACAATCCCAAGTTTTATGATTTACAAACGTATTTTACATACAAAATAAATAACCATTTTGATATTGATTTTTTAGGTAATTATTCGCTTAATAATTACCAGTTTGTGCCTCAAAGTCGCGAAACACAATTTGGAACTATAAGCAATATGCTGAGTCTTAAGATTTATTATGATGGCAACGAGATAGATAAATTCGAAACTTATCTGGGAGCATTTACAGCCAACTATCATCCAAACGATCAATTATCGATGAGGCTTATACTCTCGGCTTTTAATACAAGCGAAGAAGAAACCTATGATATTCAAGGCCAATATTATTTAAATGAGCTCGATCGTTCCATTGGCTCCGAAACTTATGGCGATAGTATTATGAATATCGGTATTGGCACATTTCTGAACCACGCACGAAATTTTTTAGATGCCCAGGTTTATTCAATCACCTTTTCGGGTGGATATTATGCTACAAACAATAAAATTCGTTGGGGTGTAAAATATAATAACGAAGTAATTAGCGATTATGTTAACCAATGGAAAATGGTCGATTCAGCTGGATTTTCATTACCTCACACCGGCCAAGGAATTGAGTTGTACGAAACAGCGCGTGCACAGAACTATTTAAACACAAACCGGGTTACTGCTTTTATTCAGAATACCTACAATACAAAACTCAACAATGGATCTGAGCTATTTCTGAATTATGGAGTTAGAGCGCACTACTGGGATTTTAACCAGGATTTTTTTGTTACTCCTCGCCTATCATTTTCCTACAAACCATTGTGGAAAAAAGATATGATTTTTAGATTTTCCTCCGGAATGTATTATCAATCGGCATTTATAAAAGAAATGAAAAACAACTCCGGCAGTATAAATACTGATATCGAATCGCAAAAATCAATTCATTTTGTTTTGGGCAATGATTACAATTTCAAAACCTGGAACAGGCCATTTAAATTTACAACAGAGGTTTATTACAAGTATTTCTTCGACTTAATCCCTTATAAAGTAGAAAATGTTCAGACCACTTACCTTGGCGACAACAAAGCCAAAGGATATGCCTATGGGCTTGATATGAAGATTAATGGTGAGTTTGTAAAAGGTATCGAATCGTGGGCCAGCTTATCACTAATGCAAACCAAAGAAAACATTGAAGACGACTCATATTTAAATGCGCAAAACGAAATGGTGTATCCGGGTTATTATCCTCGTCCAACGGATCAGCTGGTAAATTTTAGTTTGTTTTTTCAGGATTATCTTCCTCTAAATCCATCGTACAGAATGTTATTGAGCTTACATTATGGAAGTCGATTGCCTTTTTCATCACCCGATCTTGACAGGTACGATCAGATATTCAGAATGAAACCATACAGAAGAGTCGATATCGGTTTTTCGAAAGTATTAATTAGCGATAACAAATCATTTAAAAAGGGTAATCCATTAAATCACTTTAAAAACCTGTGGTTAAGTTTCGAAATATTTAATCTGCTCGATATAGACAACACCATTTCGTATATGTGGATTAAAACAGTTGAAAATCAATCAGGATTAGCATCGCAATACGCTGTACCCAATTATCTCACATCGCGTAGGTTTAACTTAAAATTAACCGCAAAATTCTAGTCGCTTAACACATATTTCTTTAATTTTTTGTACCTTGTGTTGATAAATTGCTTTATAATAATCAATACAACCCGGTTCTATGCATCTCGACCATAATGACAATAAACAACTTAAGTTAAAAGGTATTACTACTCAGGTTTTAGAACAACAACTAGAAAACTTTGCAAAAGGATTTCCCTATTTAAAAATTAAAAAACCTGCTACCATTGGCGATGGAATACTCAAACTAAATAATAATGAATTAGAAACCTACAAAAAGCTTTATGATGATTTTAATGAGAAAGTAATAAAATTTGTACCCGCATCTGGAGCAGCTTCGCGCATGTTTAGTTTCTTATTCGATTTTTACGAAAATGGTCAGGATCATTACAAAAGTATTTCAGAAATTGAAAACAAAGATGTTCGGCTATTTTTTGAGAATATTAAAAGATTTGCATTCTACGATGAGCTTGAAAATAAGCTTAAAAAGAACAATCTATCTCTAAATGAGTTGATTGAAGAATGTCATTTTAAAATTATACTCCGTTATTTTCTATTTAAAGATGGTTTAAATTATGGCGATAAACCAAAAGGAGTCCTTCTTTTTCATAAAAATAAGCAAGAACCACGCACTGCATTCGAAGAACATCTTGTTGAAGGGGCACAATATGCAACAGTAAATCGAAATACCGTTAAAATACATTTTACCATATCGCCAGAGCACAAAACGCTATTTAATGAACTGGCTAAGAGCGTTGTACCAAAATATGAAAAGCTTTTTAATGTAAAATATGAAATAACCTTTTCGCAACAAAAACCATCCACTGATATTATTGCAGTTGATGAAAAAAATAACATAGTAAGAAATACTGATGGAACCATGTTATTTCGTCCGGGTGGACATGGTGCATTAATCGAAAATTTAAACGATATAAAAGAAAATATCCTATTTATTAAAAATATTGATAATGTTGTTCCCGACAAGCTTAGAGAAGATACAATAAAGTTCAAGAAAGTTATTGCAGGGCTTTTAATTAAATACCGCATGCGGATTTTTAATTATTTAACCCAGATTGAATCGGACAGTTACGATACTTCAGATATTAAAGATATCATTCAATTTATTAAAACTGAGCTTTGCTTTATTCCTGATGATGAAATTGATGATCTTAATCTTGAGTTGCAGGCTAATTATGCTTTTCAGATATTGAACAGACCCATTAGAGTTTGTGGAATGGTTAAAAACGAAGGTGAACCCGGTGGAGGACCATTCTGGGTAAAACATAAAAAAGATGGATCGATTGATTTGCAAATCGTTGAAGCTTCGCAAATTAATCCTAAAGATCAAAATCAACAAAACATTTTAAATTCATCAACTCATTTTAATCCTGTTGATTTGGTAATTTCTGTGATAGATTTTAAGGGAAATAAATTCGATCTTAGCAACTACCGAAATCCCGAAACCGGGTTTATTGCAAAAAAATCCAAGGATGGCAAAGCGATTAAAGCACAGGAATTACCTGGATTATGGAATGGCGCTATGGCATATTGGAATACTATTTTTGTTGAAGTCCCCATTTCGACATTTAACCCCGTAAAAACTGTAAATGATTTGTTAAGGCCAGAACATCAGTAACTAAATTACTCTGCCTGATTGGTGAACCAAAGTCCATCCATATAACCAGTTTGCACCTTCAGGATCAATTGCTCCTTTGTACGATACTACCTCGAACCAATCTGTTGGATAAGTGGCAAGATTAGTATTAACAATTCCTCCAGGCACAACATTTACATACGTATTTGTTATTTCTATTCCCGGATCTGAAATCTCATTGTTTAGTATAAAATAGTTATCTAACTCCAACTCCTGATTGGTTAAGTCTGTTGCAGAACTTGAAAATACTGAGAATATTTTTGTTGAATCAGAACTTACTACATCAAAAAATATGTTATTTTCAATCTGCAGATTTCCCTCTTCAAACTGATCAAAACTATCGTTTGTACCCGAAACGTATTGAATACCAACTCCTTTTCTTTGATTTAAAAATATTGAATTAAAATATTTACCACCTGCATTATCCGAAAAAGTCATTAGTTCGGATGAAGTAAGTAAGCCATTCCCAATATAGGTAACATTATAAATCTCTGGAATGCAATAAGGTTCGCCATAAACAGGATCGGTTCCACCATCATGCTCCGCTAAATGGTCGCCCAGATAATAGGATTGTAACGCCAGCCAAAACTGACCTTTTCCATGATATCCTTCATCAAAATCGAACGCATCGTCGCCACAAAAAGCAGAAACAAGGTATTTGCAATTCACTGATCCGCCAAAAAACTCAAATCCATCATCCTGATTTGAAATCACTTCGACATTTTCTATAATTGTACCAGAGCCTACTCCGCCAAGAGTTAATCCGTTTATTTCGTTTCCCTCTCCAATATTCGTTCCTCCATGGCGAATAGAAACATATTTTAGAATACCGGAGTTGTCGTTATTTATTGATCCTCCATAAATACCTCTTGACTCAGTTAAAGGAATACCTTCAATTCGCGCCTCATTATAATCGTTATTCAGTTGAGCGTTTCCTAAAATAATAACACCTCCCCACAAACCTCTTGTCTCCAGAGGGACAGAACCCTCCAGATCGTCACCTTCGACAGTAAAAATAATTGGTTCTTCTTTAGTTCCTTCGGCAATAATTTTTCCACCTCGGGCAACAATCAATGCACTTGCGTTTTCGCCCTGACCCGTTTTTGCTTTTATTACTGTTCCTGCCTCAATAGTTAATGTTTGTCCCGGATTTACAAATACAAAACCATCAAGTAAATAAACATTATTCTTTGTCCATGTGGTTATATTTAATCCATCTCCATTATCCTTAACTAGATATTCTTTATCAACGATGATATCACTTTTTCTGCAGGATATTGAAAGCATTAAAATTGTAAATGCAACGAATATAATACTCCTTTTTATTAACATAATATTTCACTTAAAATTTAAATTCCAAATTACAATAGAGATAATATTCATTTTCGATATTATTAGCATACGGAACCCAATCCTGGTAATTAATGGCTATTAGGATATTTTTGATTGGAGTAACCTGAACGCCCCCTATTATTGCACTTCCATCTTTGTTAATATTCCACTGATAAGGTTCTCCAGATATTTTATTTGACCACAGCTTGTCGAATCGACCAAAGAGTTGAACCATTTTCGAAATTTCGTAAGAGGCATACATTGAAATCCCTGAAAGATTTTGATCTATTGTATAATTATAGTTTAACTTTATATTGTACTCTATCCCAATCGAAGCCTTATGATTAAAGTCGTAAGCCACAAATGACGACCAGGTAGTTTGAATTTCATCCTTTTCCATATAGTCAGCGTACAAACGAATTGTTAAGTTTTTTAATGGAAAAACAGAAATTCCAAGTGCACTTTTATAAGCATTATCAGTCTGCAATTGATTATATCCTTCGCCATTCATAACACTAAAATCTCCAGATAAAAAATCATTCATTTTGTACTCCGCACTAAAACCAAGATCTGCTGAATTGCCAAATTTGTATAAATCCTGAAATGATTGATAAATGTACCTATGATTCCAAAATCTTTCCTGCACTTTAAACTGAAAAAGATCAATCAGACCAAAGCTTAGAGTTAACTTGTTTTTATGATAAACTAATCCGGCATTTTTAAAATAGGCATATCTTTTCAATAAATCGTATTGTGAGGTTTGATTTGGACTCCCGATATCAAGCTTAAGAATAGCTGTAAAATTTTCGGACATTTGGTAAGTATATCCAAAATAGGCACGTTGAACCTCAAAAGCCGATTCAAGTTCAGGCGAATTAAGCTGCATATGAAAGTTACTGAAAACATTCCCTTTAAATTTCCCTGATGGTTTAAACTCTTGATCATTATTTTCTTGAGCATGAGTTCGAAACGCAGTTAAACCAACTAATACAATAAGTGTTAAACTAAATCTCTTAATACTATACATTAGGTGCACTTTTTATTTTAAGTGATAATATTATCATTTTTTTTGTTTGTTAACATTAAATTAATATTAAGATAATAAAATGATTAACCAGAATTAATATTCATATAAAATGGCTGGTCTATTTTTGTTTCAGATAAAAACGCAAATTATAAAACTAAAATAAAATGAAAAAACTAGCAACCTTATTTATTTGTCTTGCAATTGTTTCTACAACTTTTGCAACCGGTACCACAAAAGTAGAAGAAAAAACTTCAGAAAGCTCAGCTTTAACTGCAAAAGTATCAGGTAAAGTTATAGATAAGGCAACAGGCGAAACACTTGCAGGAGTAAAAATCAGATTAAATAATTCTGAGAATGCTGTTTATACCGATTTTGAAGGAAACTTTGAAATTATTGGCGTTAGGCCAGGAACAACAGAAATAATTGCAAGCTTTATTTCTTACAAAGAAACCAAAGAAACCATTACTATTTCGTTAGAAAAAACAAATACCTGTGATGTTAAAATAGAAAACATTATTGAATAATATTCTTTTTAATTCAATTGATAGCCAGGATAATTCCTGGCTATTTTTTTTTGTGCTATTTTAATTAAAATTGTTTTTTGAATGTCCGTTTTATGTCATAAATATTATGTAAATAAATTGAAAATCAATTTGTTTGCCCCAAACCCCTAAAGGGTGCAAATTGATTTTCTTCACACCCCTGCCTGCCGCAGGCAAGCTTTAGGGACGGGGCAAATGAAGAAAATCATTAACAACAATTATGAATAAAAGCGGACAATCGTTATTGTTTTTATTAAATAGCGCAATTTAAAATATACCTTGCCGTTAATTGTGATAACAAACTAAAATAATCCTTTATGAAAAATTACCTCTTAATTTTCCAGTTGATTTTTATCATTCTACTGTCTAACAATCTCTTTGGCCAATCAAAACAATCAAAGAAAGAACAATTTGTAAGATTTGAAAACAATTTATTTGTTTCAAAATTTGAGCTTTCCAATGAGGAGTATAAACTTTTCTTAACTGACGTAAGAAAAAATGCCAGTAATGATGAAATAACTAGCCTTCTGCCCGACTCAACAATGTGGGTTAAATCATTTGAGTATAGTTTTAACATGCCATATACTCAATTATATCATTGGCATCCTTCATATAATGATTACCCTGTTGTAAATTTAAAAAAGGAAGGAATAGAAAGCTATTGCAATTGGTTAACAGAAAAATATAATACTGATCCCAAAAGAGAGTACAAAAAAGTACTGTTTAGGTTACCAACAGAGGCTGAGTGGATGAAATTTTCTAAACCACTGCCCGATCACAGATTGCCCTGGTATGGTAATTTTGCATATAAAATGGATAAAAACGACAAGCCATATGCTTTGGCTAATATAAAGGTTAAAAATTATGCAACCAATTCCTATGATTTTGTTTTTGATGGAGGATTAATTACCGTTAAAGTTGGAAAATACGAACCAAACAGCTTAGGTCTATTCGATATTATTGGTAATGTTGCTGAATATACAAGTGATAACAAAATTAAAGGAGGTAGTTGGGATAGCACTTTAGATGAATGCTTTATAGACAAAACCCAAGAGTACCCAATAACTGATCCAAGAGTTGGTTTTCGTTTGGTTATGGAGATTATTGAAAAGTAATACAAGATTTAATTTAATAAATTAGGATTAAAAAGGGCTGTCTAAAAACATTATTATAGGTCATCCTATGTTTGCAAATATGTAAACAGATTTAGTAGTTCTTTTTTTATTTTTATATTAAAAAGAAGAACAGAGAAAGGAATCAGATTAAGTTTAGTCATTAGCTTAAAAAGCCGTTCGCAATGC
>JBFXEQ010000031.1:0-34226 GCA_050179935.1 Bacteroidales bacterium
CAGGACTCTGTTTTAATTGCTGCATCAATTACGGATAGTGAAGGTACAATTTCTACTGCGATTTTAAATTGGAAGAGGAACGCTGAAACAACTATTTATGAAGAAGAAATGGTTTATGATGGTACTCAATTTACTTCTTATATTCCAGCGCAAGAAGCAGGAAAGACTATTTATTTTATGATTGTCGCCACAGATAATGATAATGCAGAAACTTCGTACATGGATGGAATGTACACTATTACCTCTTCAAGTGGATTCGAAAACACAGATCTTTCGGAGGCAATTCACATTTATCCTAATCCTACCAGAGATGTTATAAATATTTTGGTTAATGAAACTGTAAGTAATTGTAAAATAGCGATTAGCAATATGTTGGGTGTTAAGATACTTGAAGAAGAAGCTCCGGTTTTAAATGGAACCTATTTAGTTAACTTATCAGGAAAACCGAAGGGCTTTTATTATTTAACAATTACTACTAATGAAGTAATCATAAACAAAAAGATTGTACTTTTTTAGTTTGAAATAGTTGAAAAAACAAAAAGGTTGGTAATTCATTTACCAACCTTTTTATTTTACAAATAGAATGATTTACTGAAAAATCTCGTCTTTTATTTCTGTATTAATTTCAACGGACTCTGTAATTAGTTCCATATTTTGGATACCAGAAGCTTTAATTAAAAATGGAAATTTAATCCCGTTTACCTCTCTGTAATCAGAAAAACTTTGTGTTTGAACAAATTCACCTTGAGGAGTTACAATGGTTTCTCTCGATTGAATTTTTAAACCTGAAACTAATGAATAAAAATCAATTGTTTTTTTACCATTTGGCATTAAAACAACAACCTTGTAAGCATCTTCACCTTCAATTTTTTCAATACCGTCAACAGTTAACATAATTCCAAGCTCATTGTATTTTAACTCTTGGTTTAAAACGGAACTAATTTTTAATTCTTCAAGATCTTCGCCTGTAATTTCTTTTTCGCCTTGGTAACCTTTAATCTTTCCTTTTTCACCATCAAAAGATTGTTTTTGTAGTAAGTTATTGTTCATATACATTTCCATAGCAAACTTGTTGGGAGCTTTTTTATAAGTTATAAGGTTTAAAGTCATCCCATTCATTGATGTATTTGCTTTATGCATTACTGATTCAATTTTTTCAAGATTTTCTTTACCACCAAGAGCATCAATATACTTTGCGATTACTTCTTCCGCAGTGATTTGAACAAGTACCTTTTGCTCTTCTTTAACAGGATTTCCATTAAAATCATATAGCTCAACAAAACCTTTTGGGCTGAATGATTTAAGTTTTTCAAATAAATAGTCTTTATCCCCTACAACAACAATTATTGAATTATCTGGTGTAATGAATTTTTGTGACGCTTTTTGAACATCAGAAGCTGAAACAGCGTTTAATTTTTCAAGGTAGGTTGAGTAATAGTTTTTATCTAATTGATATTTTGCAGTATTAAGAGCAAAATTGGCAATGGTTTGAGGTCTTTCAAGCGATCTTGCAAAAGATCCGGTAGCAACATTTTTAGTAAGCTGAAGATCTTCTTCCTCTACTTGTTCGTTTCTCATGCGGTTCATTTCGTATAAAAACTCAGTAATAGCACTGTCTGTAACCGATGTCCTTACTTCTGCACCAGCTTCAAAAGAACCAATTAATTGATCTGGGTTTAGGCTCGAATAAGCACCATAGGTAAATCCTTTATCTTCTCGGAGATTTTGCATTAATCTACCTGAAAATATCCCTCCGCCTAAGATTTCATTTGCTAATCTGGCCGAAAAATTATCAGGTGATCCTGGTTTTAAATTAACAGGATAGGTAACTTTTATAACAGATTGTACGGCATCATCTTTGTCAATTAGGGCAACTCTTACTCCAATAGTTTTTTCAGGGAATTTATATTCATGCTTAGGAACCACTCCTGTTTGCCAGGATCCAAAATATTTCTTGGCTAAATCCTTTGATTCGTTTAAAGAGATATCCCCTACTATTACAAGGTACGAAACGTTAGGCTTGTAATAAGTATTATAATAATCTAAACAGAGATTGTGGGATATGTTTTCGATTGACTCTTTGGTAACGATTTCTGAATAAGGATGGTTTCCATAAACAAGTTTTTTAGCCACTCTGTCTGCTATAGAGTTTGGATCTGTTTCTGATGCAGTTAGGCCAGAGATTGATTGTTTTTTAGCTTTTTCTAGCTCATCCTCTGGGAAAGTTGGATTGATTAAAACATCAGACATAATAGAAAGCAGGTTGTCTGAATGTTTTTTAAGTGATGAGGCAAAAATACCATTTTCATAAGTATTTAATGTTGCTCCCATAAAATCAATCTGTTCATCAAGTTGTTGTTTTGTTCTGTTCTTTGTTCCTTTACGCAACAAGTCTCCGGTTATTCCAATATATCCAACGGCGTTTTCCTGCATTACAGGATCAACATCAATAGTTAACTGATATGAAACAACAGGAACTTTATGGTTTTCGACAACAATTACCTTAAGTCCGTTTTCTAATGTAAATGATTGATAATTACCAATTTTTATTTCGGGAGCAGGACCTGGCTGTGGTTTAATGCTTCGGTCTATTTGAGAAAACGATATAGTTGTAAACAGAACCAGCAATAGAATTGTTGAGAATATATGTTTAATATTTTTCATAGCATGTAATAATTTAAAATTAATTGTTTTGAGCTTTTGGTAAATAGTATAACACAACCCTGTTATCATCCCTAAAATAAGTATTTGCTACTCGCTTAATATCCTCTTTTGTAACAGCAAGGTATTTATCGATTTCTGTATTAATAAGGTTTGTGTTTTTATAAAAAGTATAATTTATTGCAAGATTATAAGCTCTGTTTTGTAATGAAGTATTACTATTAACAATTTGATTTTCGAATTGATTTTTAAGCTTTTGTAATTCGTCATCCGAAATTAAATTTGTTTTAACATTTTCGATTTCTGCGTTCATTGCTTTTTCGAGCACAGCTAAATCTACCCCTACATTTGGAAAGCAATACGTTAAAGCTATACTAGGATCTTCAAAAGGAAGCGGAAAAGAAGCCGCAAACAAAGCTAACTGTTTTTCATCTACTAATGATTTATAAAGCCTTGAACTTTGTCCTGATGATAATAAATTAGCTAACATATCAACAGCATAATAATCTGTAGTTCCCATTTTAGGCAAATGGTATGCTTGCAATATGGCTGGTAATTGGATGTTATCATAAACAGTATCTCGTATTTCATTATTCTTAATTGGCTCAACGGCTGTTGGTCGGTAGATTTCTTTTACTCCTTTTGGAATGTCGGCAAAATACTTATTAATTAGCAATTTAGTATTATCAATATCAATATCTCCTGCAATACATAAAACTGCATTATTGGGCACATAAAACATTTTGTAAAAACTTAGAAAGTCTTCGTCTTTAGCTGCTCTGACGTGTTCTGGGTTACCAATAGTTGTCCATTGGTATGGATGAGTCGTGTATGCTCTTTTAACTGTTTCAATCAGGATTCCTCCATAAGGTCTGTTCTCGTAACTTTGCTTGTATTCTTCAATCACCACACTTTTTTGTGTTTTAATTCCGATTGAATCAACTTTTGCATGAAGCATTCTTTCAGATTCCAGCCACATACCTAATTCTAGTTGATTAGAAGGAAGAATCTCGTAATAATAGGTTCGATCGTTGGTAGTGTTTGCATTTAATGTTCCACCCGCCTTTTCAACAATCTGAGAGTATTCTCCACGATTAATGTTTTTTGTACCCTCAAACATAAGATGTTCAAAAAAATGAGCAAAGCCAGTTCGCTCTGGTTGTTCGTTTTTCGATCCAACATGGTAAGTTACAGTTACTGCAACTATAGGTGTTGAACCATCTTTATGCAGAATAACATGTAATCCATTATCCATATCATATTCCACAAAGTCAATTTTATTTGATTGTGAAAATCCATATAGCGCTATAACGGTTAGCACTATAAATAAAAACTGTTTTTTAATATTCATATATTTAAAATTAAAGGTTTGTTTATTGTTCATTATTGTTTTTTTCAGGAGAATAATCTAATATATCACCAGGTTTGCAGTCCAATACCTGACATATTGCTTCAAGAGTTGAAAAACGAATCGCTTTTGCTTTACCACTTTTTAAAATAGAGAGGTTGGCAATAGTGATATCTACTCGCTCCGAAAGTTCGGTTAACGACATTTTTTTTCTGGCAAGTATATTATCTAAATTTGTAATTATTGGCATTTGTATAATCGAATTAAATAGTTAGTTCTTGTTCTTGTTTTATTTCTGATCCGATTCGGTAAATTTCCGCAATTACAAGTATTACCAAAACCCATAAAAAATCGACCAAAGATTCAAAACTTAGTCTAAAATCAAAGGTCAGATTATTGATTGTGATACTTTTAAGCCAAAAACATTTTAAAATCAATGGATAGGCTATTTCAAGCAAAGCAGAAATAAAAACAAGTAAAGCAATTAGCCGAATTCTTACAATATTTTTTTTATGGAAAGGATTTTCGTTCTGCAGGGATTGCTTTATACATTTAAAAATTTTCCAAAGAAGAAAAATAATAGCGTATGAAATTGAAAGCATAATAAAAAAATGCAAAAAGTTAAAAATCCCGGGAAGGCCATACTCGGTATTCAAGTTAAAGGTTATAAAAGCATCATCAATTATAACATTATGAGTAACATTGTTTTTTAATTCCAGAATCCCGGGTAAATTTATATTTACTGGAATATCAACTATTGGGAAAAAGGGAGTTAAGTCTGGATTAATAAAGTTTAATAAAAACAAACCAACAGCAAGAACTAGAAAAAAAGCCCCAACAAATAGAGTCAATCCAAGAACTCGATAAATAAAATTAATAATTCTTTTACTTCTGATTTTTTGACTGTCCATACTTATGAGTTTTGATTAAAAAGCAAAAGAAACGAAATTTATTGAAAAACAATAAACTTTTAAGCCCATTTATGCTAATTTATAAGCTAACGCTTGATTATTCAGAGTTTTATAAATTCCTTTACAGAAATTAAAAACGGTTATTAAATCTACTTCTCAAATAAATTAGCACAATAAAACAAAAAAAAGTTTAAAGTTTTTGCAAATAAGTTCAGATTTGATTACCTTTTCCCATCGAAAAATCAAAAATCAAGTTCAAACTTTTTAAATATGGAAAAAGATAATTTACTCGTACCATGGGACTTTACCGATGTTGCAGAATTTGCATTGTTACATGCAATAAAAATCGCTAAAAAACTCGACAACAGAATTATTCTATTGCATGTTGTTAAATCCATAAAAAAGGGAGATGAGGCATTAATTCAACTGCAAAAAGATGCAGAGAAGTTTTCGAAAGAAAACAATGTTGAGATAAAACCTGTAATACTTGAAGGTAATTTATTTAACCTAATTTCAGATTATGCTGAAGAAAACAATATAACAATTGTTATTATGGGTACTCATGGCATAAAAGGAATGCAGAAGTTTACTGGCAGTTATGCATTAAAAGTAATTGTTGGTTCTAAAATTCCATTTATTGTAGTAGCAGAGCCCCCAACTAAAAAAGAGATTTTTAAAGATGTTGTATTCCCATTGGATTACAGAATTGAAGCAAAACAAAAATTACAGTGGGCATTATTTCTTGTTAAATATTTTGGTGTTAAAGTAAATATTGTTGTTCCAACAATTAAAGATGAATCCCTATCGAAAAAACTTCTTGCAAACATTCATTTTGCTGAAAAGATTCTTGAAAAATATGAAGTAAATTATGAGATTCACAAGCTTGAGGGAAGTCATGTTGCCGAAGAAGCTGTAAATTTTGCTAAAAGTATTGATGCCGATATGATCCTAATTATGACTACAAAAGATATTGGATTAACAGATTATGTTCTTGGAGCTCAGGAACAATATATTATTGCTAATCCTGCAAGAATACCTGTAATGGTTGTAAACCCAAGAACAGATTTAAGTCGTTACGGAGGTTTTAGTGCAACAGGCGGATGATTTTATCGAATAGCACAAAATAAAGAAACAAGGAGTATTAATCCTTGTTTTTTTATTTGAACAAAATTTGAACTAATTTTGGCCCCTTAAAATTACTTATAACTCACTTAAAAATAAACAAATGACTTATATTACTAAAGAAAAGCTGTTTTCAAAGCAATGGTTTTACCATTATCTTCTCATCGTAATAGGATCGTTTATCTTGGCAGCAGGATTTGTGTATTTTATCGATCCTCACAAAATTGTACCTGGAGGAGTTTATGGTATTGGGATCGTTGTAAAGAATATAACTGCAAATATAATGGGAGAAGGAATTCGATTGCCTTTCATTTCTCAACCATTATTTAAAGATGGTCTTGGTATTGGTTTTGTTGGACTTGTTTTAAATATACCATTAACAATTCTTGGAATAAAGATTCTTGGTCCTAAGTTTGGTGTAAAAACTATTGTTGGATTTGTAATAACTTCAATTTTTATCGATCTATTAGATGCCCGATTTGATGGCGCGTTAGTTGATGACGTTTTATTATCATGTATTTTTGGAGGAGTACTTATAGGATTTGGCCTTGGTTTGATTTTTAAATCTAAAGCAACATCTGGAGGATCCGATATTATTGCTATGATAGCAGCCAAATATACCCGAATGTCGTTAGGTATTTTGCTAATCTTTGTTGATTCTATCATTGTGTTACTAGGATTACTCGTATTTAAAGATTGGAAAATCCCGTTATATTCATGGATTGTTATCTATATTACAGGAAAAGTTATCGATGCAACTTTGCAAGGTATTAGCTATGATAAAGCTCTTTTTATAATCTCAGACAAGTACGATGAAATTAGAAATAAAATTATTGTAGATCTTAACAGAGGTGGAACATTTATTAACGGAACAGGAATGTATCAGGGTTTAGATAAGAAAATTATATTTACTAACGTTAATCGTCGCGAACAAGCTATGCTCGAAGATTATATCCGCGAGATTGATCCAAGTGCATTTATGACAGTTATTGACGCTCACGAAGTTATTGGAAATGGTTTCAGGCCATTAAAAGAAGAATAAAAGGGGCTTAAAAGCCCCTAATTACTTCATCTTAGTTCGCTCAGGTTAATAAAATTCAAATAATTTTCTTTGTGATCACCATATATTTCTACTGATTTTCCAATAATTTTATAAGTGCTTTTTTCTCCGGCAATTTTACTGAAGAGAACCTCAAAATTATTATTATTCTCATCAACAAGTATAACTCGTGATAAATTATCATGAATGTCGGTTGCTAATTTTTCATGACAAATAGGACAATAGAAATCATATTTTTCGCCAATACTTATTTTAAATTGAGAATTGGTTATAACAGTATAATTTCCTAACTCAGGACTAAGAAAAATTATTCCGGCTTGATGGTTCTTGGAACTTGCTGCTAAAACAATTTGTTCACCAACATCCAAAAACCCTTTGCATTTAGGGCATAAAAAATGATTTTTCATAAAGACCTCCTTTTTAAAGAATAGTAGGTTTAGGCAACAAAGGCTAATTTTAAATATTATACGAGGTAAAAAATTTTAAGTTATAATTCATTTGATTTAATCAAATGTAGGTAAGTAAAAAGCAAAAAGGCCTGACATTAAAAAAGCCAAGCCTTTGTAAACCTTATAAAATTGCTAGAAACTATTTTTTGATAAAACGTTTTGCCACAGCACCTTCTTCACCCGAAATTCGAATAGTATATATTCCAGAAATTAACTCAGAAATATCTAAAACATGTTCACTTTCTTGGAGAGGTATTTTAAATACCAAAGTCCCGCTTAAACTATATACTTCGATAATTTTTTGGGAGTTATTATCTAATCCATTTAAAGAAATGTTCAGAAATTTTTCAGCAGGATTGGGATAAATTTCAAAACCAAGAGTCATCGTTTCTAATTCTTCAGAAGATACAACAACGCCCGAACCATTTAAAATCCTATTATTTGGATCGACAGAAATGCTTCTAACCTTTTCTGTTATAGGAATTTTATATGTTTGAGGACTAACATCCTGATAAAGCCTAACCACCGTGTCACTACTTTGGTAGTAAATTTTGTATTCTATATACATATTAAAAAGAGGCGTTGCCGTAGTTGTTGTTCTTTGTGTAACTTTCATGGTTAAAGAATCTTCTGTTTGCGAATAGCCAATATTTATAGTAGGAAAACCTTTACCATAATACCATTGATCAAAAAACAAATCAAAATTCATTTGGGTAGTAGTTTCAACACTATTTTTAAAATCCTCTCCGGTTGCAACACTGTTTTTATACTCTGATAAATAATTTTGCAAAGCTAAATAAAACAGTTCGTCGCTATTAATTTGGTATCTGATCATGTGTAACAATGCAGCACCTTTTTTATAGGATAAGCTTGAATTAAAAATACGACTTTCGTCCATGGCTTTTTCAAAAGGGATATAAACACTACCTGTTAGACTATCCATGGCTGTGGAATAACATCTGGTAAGCCAGCTTTGTGCATCTGAATACAAAGACAAATTTTCAAGAGCTATATACTCACAATAGGATGCAAATCCTTCATTAATCCAAATATCTTGCCACGATGCGCAGGTAACATAATCACCAAACCATTGGTGTGCAAGCTCATGAGAAACAAGGTTATACGAAAAACTATTTAAGGTTGTCATTGTTTGGTGTTCCATTCCTCCTCCAAGTAAGGCAAGGCAATGTCCGTACTTTTCATCTGCAAAGGGATATAATCCAAATTTCTCACTAAAAAGTTCAATAAACGCCGCTGTTTGGTCTATTTCAGCTTTATAATTAGCCAAACAATCTGGGTGATTGTATATAAAGTTCTGAATTAAAATCGGGTCGTTTCCTATTGGGTTTGCATGGATTGAATAGTCTTGATATTCTGCAACGGCAAAAGAGATAAGGTAATAATTAATTGGGTGATAAGTTTTCCATTCATATCGCTCCTTATTATTTGGAAGGGAGACAACTTTTTTTAATAAACCATTTGATCCCACCATGCAATCGTCATCGCATGTAAAATTAAGGTAAGCAGAATCAATTTTATCAGATAATACTTGTTTGCAAGGCCACCACTCATAAGCGTGAAAAGATTCTGATAAAGTCCAGGTTACTCGTTTACCCCAGGTGGATGATAAATAGCTTGATACGCCGTCTCCTGATGGTGTTCCTTGGTAATATACCTGAACAGTAAATTCTTCGCCTTCAGGGATTTCTGGATCAAATACATAGATTATTTCATTATTGTTTCTATTGACAATTTTATTTACACCATTAATAAGTACCGAATCAACAGTCATATTGTCTTTAAAATCAAGTACAAGAGTATCTAATTGACCTCCTTGTGCTTTTCCAACGATTGTTGCATTTCCAGAAATATAGGTTGACTGGTCTGTAACATTTAAATCTAATTTTAGAAAGTGTATGTCGTACTTATCTAACAATGGATTATAATATAATTGATAATCACTTATTTGCTTAAAAACGGAATTGCTTTTAAATTCATCTGGATGAATTTCTGCAACTTGGCCAAAGATCGAAAAAGAAATAAAAATCAGAATAAAACTTAGAAATGGTTTCATAAATAGTTAAATTAGTAATCTTCAAAAATATGTAAATTAATTTATCTTATTGTTATTCGATAAAAACTTAAAAAGAAAAATCATGAAAAAAACAGTTATTTTAATATTAGTTCTTGGTGTAATAGGTTTGATACTTGGGTATTTTATTTTTGGAAAAGTTGGTGACGAGTTTGTAAGTTTAAAAACCATTTTTGGTTCTACCAATAAAGTAGGATCATTTATTAAAGATCTTTCTGGCATAGCAAAAATGAGACAAAACATTTTAATCTCCGGAGGTGTTGGTGCATTAGCAGGGTTAATTATTAGCCTTCGAAAATCAAAATAAATATTGAGGTAAAGTTATCTAATCAAATATAAATAAATTAATTAAGGATTAAATAAAAACTTAAGCAACATGAAAAAACTACTTTTATTATTTACTATTTCGCTCTTAATGGGATCGTTAAAAGCACAGGATTGCGTATTTTATTATCCTAAAACAAAAGGAGCTACTCTCGAATATAAAAGCTTTGATAAAAAAGATAAACTAACCAGTCGAAGTACTCAAAAGGTAAAAGATATTATTGAAACAGGAAACACGATAAAAGCAACTATTGAATTTCAGTCGTTTGATGCTAAGGGCAAGGATCTTGGTATTAATGAATATAATGTTAAATGTGAAAACGGTGTTTATTCTGTTGATATGAGAAGCTTTCTTGATGCTCAAACCATGGCTGCATATAAAGACATGAAGGTTGATGTTACAAGTAACAGTCTTGAAATGCCTTCACAGATGAAAGTTGGAGATCAACTAAAAGACGGAAAACTTGTAGTAGGCATTAGTAGCGAGGGAATGTCAATAATGACAATGACAACATCTATTACTGACAGAAAAGTTGAGACGAAAGAATCGGTAGCTACAGAAGCCGGTACTTTTGATTGCTTTAAGATTACCTATACCATTACTACAAAAATGATGATCAGTATGCGTTTTGAAGTGGCAGAATGGTATGCTGATGGTGTAGGATCAGTAAAGACAGAGAGTTATTCGAAAGGAAATAAAATGTCGAGTACTATTTTAACAGGTATAAAACAATAACAAAGAACAATAAAAAATTAAATTAAAGAGCCTACAAAAAATAGGCTCTTTAAAATTAAATTATTTTGCAAGCAATGCTGCACCAATTATTCCTGCATTGTTCATAAGCTTAGCAGGTTTTATTTCTGTCTTAATGGATAATAAGGATTGGAATTTGTCTATCTTTTTACTTGTTCCTCCACCTATAATAAAAAGGGTTGGATTAAAAATTTTTTCGAGATGTAACAGATACTCATTAAAACGCTTGGCCCAATCTTCCCAACTTAGATCCTGGTTTTTACGAATAGCATCTGATGCAAATTTTTCACCAATCACCCCGTTTTGCATAAATAAGTGACCAAGTTCAGTATTTGGAATTAAAATGCCCTCTTTTATTAACGCAGAACCAATACCCGTTCCAATAGTAAGAAATATTGTCAACCCTTTGTTTTTCTTTATATCGCTAAATGTAAGTTCAGCAAAGCCAGCTGCATCGGCATCATTAAAAACTAAAACATCGCACTTGGTTGTTTTACTGAAAAGTTTATTTGCATCAATACCAATGAATGATTTATCTATGTTGGCAGCAGTTTTTATTAAACCATTCTGTACAACAGCCGGGAATCCACAACCAATTTTACCATTCCATTTAAAATGCTTTGCTATTTGCTTAACTACCAAAGCCACATTTTCAGGATTTGCAGGTTGGGGAGTGTCCAAACGATAGCGATCGCAGGTAAATTGACCTGTTTTTGTTTCAACAATTGCACCTTTTATGCCCGAACCACCAATATCTATTCCTAAAACTTCCATATTATATTATTAGAAAAAAAATAAAGGTATTAAAATATGTAATGGAATTCAATCTGGGTTTAAATTAGAAAAACGACCGTTTTTATTAGTCGTTTTATTAGCCCCACCAGAAATCTCCGTCTGCCGAACGGGCAGGGAACCTGAATTCTGTTTTTGTAGTCCTACCAAGAATCGAACTTGGATCAACGGTTTAGGAAACCGCTATTCTATCCATTGAACTATAGGACCAAATTTAAAATTTAGGAAACATTCATTTTATCCATTAAACTATGGGGCCTTTTATTCAGGAACAAAATTAGAGTTTTTAATCGGATTAACAAACATCAAATAATAAATCTCCTTTTAAGGGGTTTAGTTAAAATAACAATAAAGAATTAGTGAAAATTTGCAGTAAGAAATTTACTATGTAACTTTTCGCTACCGAAAACGTCTTTATTTTTTAGCAATAAAAGAGAAAAATGATGAAAAGAATTACCCTTTTAGGATTATTATTTCTAAATGCATTGTTTATTAATGCTCAGTGTATCGAAGGCAAAATAATTGATGCAAACAATAATCCTATTCCGTATGCAACTATTTTTTGCGAAAAACTTTCACGAGGTACCACATCTAATATAGAGGGATATTTTAAACTTGACTTACCTAATGGAGAGCATCATATAGTAGTTAGATATTTAGGATATAAAACAAAAGAACTAACTATTAAATGTATTGCTGATTCGAAATTCCTTGAAATAGTTTTACAGGAGCAATTATATAAAATACCCGAAGTACGAATTCTTGCAAGCGGCGAAGATCTTGCATATTCAATTATGCGAAAAGCAATTGCAATGAGTTATTACTATTTAAATCAGGTTGAAGAATATAATTGTAGAATTTATCTAAAGGGTTCTGGTAAAGCACTTGAAATACCACGAATGTTAGAAAAAACGTTTAAAAAAGAAGGAATAGAAGAAGGGAAACCAATTGTGATTGAAAATATTACCGACTTACACTTCAAACTACCAGATATTGTTGAGGAAAACACTATTTCGATGCATAGTACAATGGAAGGAAACGATGTTTCCCCGATGGGTTATATAACATTGTCTTTATATAATGATATTGATGGGGTAATTTCTCCCCTAAGCAGAGATGCTTTTGCATACTACAAATTTCAACTTACTGCATCATTTTACGACCAGGATTATCTTGTTCATAAAATTAAAATTATTCCTCGACGCGAAGGTTATGATCTATATTCGGGTCATATTTATATAGTTGAAGGATTCTGGCATTTGCATAGTGCCGAACTTTTATTAAAGCAAAAAATGTTTCAGATAAAGATTAATCAGGTATTTACCCCGGTTAGCGATGATATCTGGATGCCGGTTAGTCACGATTTTGATATTGAAGCCGGAATAATGGGAATAAAATTCAAGTTTAAATATGTTGCTTCGGCATCAAATTATAAAGTAAAACTAAACTCTAAATTAGATCATTCGGTTTATAGAAACTTATTAGTCGAATCAAAGGAATATGCCGATGAGTTTAATAAAATTGAACAACAGCAACAAAAGGAGATTCAGGATCTTGTGAAAAAGGAAAGTTTATCAAAAAAGGAATCACGAAAATTAAAGAAGCTTGTTAAAGAAGATGTTTCAAAAACAATACCTAAAAAGGAGCTTGAAATTAAAGATCACAATCATATAGAGGATAGTGCTGCATTACGATCTGTTGCGTATTGGGATTCAATAAGGCCTATTCCTCTTACCCTTGATGAATTCGAAGGATACCTAGTAAAAGATTCAATACAGGGTAGAGCTGAAAAGGATTCTGTTTTTAGAGACTCTCTCAAACATAAGGATTCTAGGTTTAGTTGGAATAAACTTTTAACAGGAGGTACATTTGAGTATGATCAAGGACATTCATTCCGATATGGGGGAATTATCGACTTTAGTCATATTGATTTTAATACAGTTGATGGACTTAAATACGGAATGGAATTTTCATATAATCATAATGGTGATAGCGGTAAATCTTTTAGAGTTACTCAATTTTCAGATTATGCATTCGCACGAGAACGAATGACAAGTTATTTAGATGTTTTTTATAGATATAATGGACTAAAACCTGCTTATATTAATCTTAACGGAGGAAGACGAACAATAGATTTTGATTCACAAACAGGAATTTCGAAGAATTTAAATGCAATAACAACACTTTTATTAAAAGAGAACTATTTAAAACTTTATCAGAAAGATTATATAAGTCTTGAACATAAAGCAGATTTGCTAAATGGGCTGGATTTGTTTACAGGATTTGAATATGCTTATAGACAAGAGTTAACAAATCATTCTGATTATAACCTTTATAATCCTTTTAAAAAAGAATATACATCGAATATACCAAATATTGATGGCTTTGATAACAATTTGATTACAAACCACGATGCATCAGTTCTGACTATTCGTGTTAGTTATACACCAGAATATTATTATAGAATTAATGATGGTGTTAAGAGGAATTTATATTCAAGATATCCTACGTTTGGGTTAAATTATAGAAAAGGGATCAACAACCTTTTTGGTAGCGATATTAACTTTGATCAACTTGAAATAACAGTTAGACAAAGAAAAAATATCAGAAGAATAGGAGCTTTAAATTATAAAATTGCAGCAGGATCATTTATAAACTCAGAAAAAATGTATTTTGCAGACTATAAGCATTTTGGGACAAACACTCCATTTCTAATTGGAACATCTGAAGAATCGCTCTTTAGATTGATAAATTACTATGAGTACAGTACAAATAAAAACTACCTTGAGGGTCATTTTTGGTTAGAAAATGACAGGATTCTCTTAAAACGATTGCCCATTTTAAACAAAACACTTATGAGAGAATTTATTTACGTAAATTATTTATCAACAACAGGAAACTACCCATATTATGAGGTTGGTTATGGTTTAAACCAAATTTTCTTGATGTTTAACCTGGAAGTTTTTGCAGGATTTAAAGGTTCATCGCACGAATATATGGGTATAAAAATAGGAATACCATTCGTTGGTCGTAATGGAAACTCAATAACTATTGGGGGATAATAATTTCAATGAATTAAAAGTTCTTTAAGAATATAAAGAATTGCCAGCTTAATAATTCATACTGGGAGATTCGGTTTACTTAATAATTTTTACCAAACCTTAATCCGTTAATGGGAATGTAAAGGTATATTATTGAAAATCATGATATTCTATTATTGTCCATAGTTTTAATAATTCATTCTTTAAGGGATTATGTTTTCCCCGTTCTTCTCAATTCGCTTTTTATCTCCTGATTCTTTTTATTACTTTTACGAGTTCAAACCAGAAATTGTAATCTATGAATTATTTAGATATTATTTTCGGAATTCTTTTAGTCTGGAGTATTTATAGAGGATATACAAAAGGATTTATCTTACAATTAGCCACATTGGCCGGGTTACTTCTTGGTATTTATGGAGCACTTAAGTTTTCTGATTTTACAGCAGGCCTATTGGCTCCCAAAATGAATATCAATGAGCAAACCATTTCTATTATTTCGTTTGCTTTAACTTTTCTCATAATTCTTATTGCTGTCATTTTAATCGGAAAACTAATCGAGAATTTTAACGAAGCAATAGAATTGGGTTTTGTTAACAAAATTTTAGGGGTAATTTTGTCTGTGCTGAAAATGGCTTTTATTATAAGCGTTCTACTGGTTTTAATTAACAAGGCAGATGCAAAATATAATTTTATTTCAAATAACACAAAAGAAAAATCATTAATATACAAACCTTTGTCTAATTTTGCTCCTGTTCTTTTTCCATATCTTAAATTCGATAAGATAAAAGAAAAATTTGAGGAAAAGAAAAACAATACAGAAGGATATATTTAACAAAAAAAGTAATAATCAACAAAATATTAAAATGGATACAAAAAACGCAGGATTTAACACAAAACTTATTCATGCCGGAGATTTTCACGATGAATATGGAAGTGCAGTAACACCAATTTACCAAACATCAACTTTTGCTTTTAAAAACGCACAACATGGAGCCGATTTATTTGCAGGGAAAGAAAAGGGGTTTATATATACACGAATTGGTAACCCAACAATTGGAGCTTTAGAAGACAAACTTGCAGAGCTTGAAAATGGTTGTGGAGGAATTGCATTAGCATCAGGAATGGCTGCAGTAACTACCGCTTATATGACTTTTCTCGGAAAGGGGCAACATGTTGTTTGTACAAGCGCTGTTTATGGACCAAGTCGTGCAGTACTGGAATCGCACTTTGCGAAATTTGGAGTAGAGTCAACATTTGTAAATTCTTCAAATTTAAAAGAAATAGAAGATGCTATTCGTCCGAACACCAAATTATTATATTTGGAAACACCAGCTAATCCAACAATGGCATTAACTGACATTAAAAAAGCCTCTGAAATAGCTCATAAACACGGAATTATTGTTGTGGTTGACAATACTTTCAGCAGCCCATATTTACAAAAACCTCTCGATTTAGGTGCCGATGTTTCATTACATTCGTTAACAAAATTCATTAACGGTCATGCCGATATTGTTGGTGGTGCATTAATTGCAAAAGATCCTGAAATTTATGCAAAACTTCGAAAAACGATGGTTTACATGGGCGGCAATATGGATCCTCATCAAGCATATTTGGTAATTCGTGGTGTAAAAACTTTAACATTACGTATTGATCGTGCTCAGGAAAATGCGATGAAAGTTGCAGATTATTTAGAGAAACATCCAAAAGTAGCATGGGTAAAATATCCAGGATTAAAATCATTTCCACAATATGAATTAGCAAAAGAGCAAATGAAAGGTCCGGGAGCAATGATAAGCTTCGAGCTTAAAGGAGGTTATAATGCTGGTGTAACTTTAATGAATAATGTACATTTGGCATTGTTAGCTGTTTCGTTGGGTGGAGTTGAATCATTAATTCAGCATCCTGCATCAATGACTCATGCTGGTGTTCCAAAAGAAGCTCGATTACAGGCGAACATAACGGAAGGACTTGTACGTTATGCAGTAGGTATCGAAAACGTTGAAGATATTATTGCTGATCTTGATCAGGCATTAGCGAAAATATAATTAATTAACTTATTGTCACACTGAGCTGGTCGAAGTGTGAATTGGTATAAATCATGTTTCGACAAGCTCAACATGACTGTTCTATAAAAAATAAATAATGAATTTTGTTGAAGAGATAAAGTGGAGAGGCATGTTACACGATGTAATGCCTGGTACTGAAGAACAATTAAAAAAAGAAATGACATCAGCATATGTTGGAATTGATCCTACGGCTAATTCATTACATATTGGTCACTTAGTTGGTGTTATGATGTTAAAGCATTTTCAGGCTGCGGGGCATAAACCGTTGGTTTTAGTTGGTGGTGCTACGGGGATGATTGGCGATCCTTCCGGAAAATCTCAGGAAAGAAATCTACTAGATGAACCCACTTTACGATATAATCAGGATTGCTTAAAAAAACAACTTGAAAAATTATTGGACTTTAACTCAAAGTTACCTAACAGTGCTGAAATGGTAAATAATTACGACTGGATGAAAGAATACTCATTTCTTGAGTTTATTCGTGATATCGGAAAGCACATCACAGTAAATTATATGATGGCGAAAGATTCTGTTAAAAAACGAATTGGAGACGAATCGAGCACAGGAATGTCGTTTACTGAGTTTTCGTATCAACTGGTACAGGGTACCGATTTTTATCATTTATACAAAACTAAAAACTGTAAATTACAGATGGGCGGTTCCGATCAATGGGGAAATATTACCACCGGAACCGAGCTAATTCGCCGTAAAGCAGGAGGTGAAGCTTTTGCTCTTACATGCCCGCTTATTACCAAAGCCGATGGAAATAAGTTTGGAAAAACCGAAGAAGGAAATGTATGGCTCGATCCTGAGTTAACATCGCCTTATAAGTTTTACCAGTTTTGGGTAAACGTATCCGATGAGGATGCTGAAAAATATATCAAGATTTTTACGATGCTTTCTAAAGAAGAAATTGCAAATTTAGTTGAAAAACATCGTGAAGCCCCTCATTTAAGATCTCTGCAACAGCGACTGGCAAAGGAAGTTACTATTATGGTTCATTCCGAAGCGGATTACAATACAGCTGTTAACGCTTCGAACATACTTTTTGGAAAATCAACCACAGAAGAATTAAAAACACTCGACGAAAAGACATTTTTATCGGTTTTCGAAGGTGTTCCAATGTTTGATGTCGAAAAATCAAAAATTGTACAAGGAGTAAATGTTCTTGATTTGTTGGCTGTTGAAACACAGGTATTTCCATCTAAGGGAGAACTAAGAAGAACTATTCAGGGTGGTGGTGTAAGCTTGAATAAACAAAAGGTCGAAAAAGAGGAGTTGATTGTAAACGTAGCGGTTTTATTGAATAATAAGTACATACTGGTTCAAAAAGGCAAGAAAAACTATTTTTTAATACGTATAATTTAAAAGTATTATGGCAAAAATTATTTTAAGCAGAAAAAAAGAATGGGCAAACCGTGCCCGTAAATTTAATGTTTTTATCGATGGTGAAAAGAAAGATGTTATTGGTAATGGGGAGATTAAAGAATTTGAACTTACACCAGGTAATCACAAAATATTTCTTAAAGTAGATTGGTGTAGTAGCCCTGAATTGGATATTTATTTAAACGAAGAACGTGCTAAAACAATCGAAGTTTGTGGATTTAAGGCAAACCGTTGGCTAATGCCTCTTATGTATGGTATCCTTGGTATTTATTTTATTTCTGTTTTTGTGCTTAAAAAGGACATTAAAGAAATAATGTTTTTGGTTTTTCCTATAGCCTTGGTTTATATTTATTACTTAACACTCGGTCGTAAAAAATACATTGAGATAACAGAATTATAATTTCTAAAATAAAGCACAGTTATTTTAAGAATAAAGGATTCTGTCTCTAAAATGAGCAATATGCCACATAATTTAAACCTTAATTCAATGGATATTATCCGGTTTGTATTTAAACATAAATGGCCAATAATTGCTGTAACTGTTATTGCTGCTATTGCTTCGGTTATTGTTTCGTTTCTGATAACCCCAAAGTATAAATCAACGGTTATTTTATTTCCTAAATCACAAGTTTCTGCTTCTCAGGCATTAACAAATTCAGAATTGATAAATACCGAAGACCATATTATGAATTTTGGCGATGAAGAGGCAACAGAGCAATTAATTCAAACGCTTTATTCCGAAGAGATTCGATTTAAAATAATCGATAAGTTTGATCTCCTTCATCATTATAAGATCGATGAAAAGGCTGGTTATCCTATGACAAAGCTTCATGAAATGTTTGCTGATAATATTCGGTTTAAACGTACCGAATATATGGCCATTCAAATTGAGGTAATGGATGCCGATCCGAAAATGGCTGCTAATATTGCTAACGAAATAGCTGTTTTGCTCGATTCGTCACTAAATCAGATGCAGCGTGATGTTGCGATTGAAATATTTAAAATGGTTGAAAATCAGTATAAAACAATACTCTCCGAAATCGTTGTTTTAGAGGAAACTCTACAGAACACAAATAAGTCAGCCGCCAAATATATTTCATTATCTGAGCAACTGGTAAACGAAAACAAAAGGCTTAGCCAAATGAAATCTAAGTTAGTTGAGGCAGAGGTAAATGCTAATCAAAACTTACCACGTAAGTTTGTTGTAGCAAATGCATATCCCGCCGAAAAAAAGAGTTATCCTGTTCGATGGATAATTTGCCTGTCTTCCACTATTTCGGCTTTTGTTTTTGCAGTGCTGGCTATGTTATTTTTCGAAAAATATAAGGATCTTCTTAAAACCAATTAATTAGCTTTGCTAAAAACTAAAAGCAGGTACTATTTCTATTTTTTTTCGTTACTTTTTGTAGCAATTAACATCACGTTTATTGCCTACGATTTTTATTATGTCTCTTTCTTGCCTGTAATACTTCTTTTTCTTTTCGCATCTTTTGTTGCCTTAGATAAAGTTTTACTTACCATCGTTTTTTTTACTCCGCTTTCGGTTCATCTGAGAGATTTTGTACAGGGATTTTCATTCGATGTATCGATTCCAACAGAGCCATTACTTATTGGAATATTGATCCTGTTTATATTTAAGCTTTTGCTCGATGAAAAATTAGACCGACGCATTTTAACTCATCCAATTAGTATTGCAATATATATTCATTTGTTTTGGTTACTGATAACAAGTATTACAAGCACCATGCCGCTGGTTTCATTTAAGTTTTTGTTATCCCGAATATGGTTTATTGTGTCAATGTATTTTATTGCAGCACAGTTGTTTAAAGAAAAGGACTACATTCACAAGTTTATATGGCTTTATATAGTTGGTCTGATGTTAGTTATTGCATACACAAATTATCGTCTGTCGGGGTATGGGTTTAACAATCAGGCAGCCTCAAACTGGGTTGTTTGGCCGTTTTTTAGTGATCACACTTCGTATGGTGCAATGCTTGTTATGTTTTTGTTTCCAATATATTTTTATTTAACCAATCAGCACGGTGATTTATTAAAACAGGCAATAATCTTTTTAATATTTATTGTTTTTATTTTTGCAATTATTTTGTCCTATACACGAGCGGCTTGGTTAAGTTTGTTCTGTGGTTTTATTTTATGGATTATAGTGAAGCTCAAACTTAAATTCAGAACCATCATAATTGGGGGTTTTGTGGGTATTATTTTTTTGATTCTATCTTATAGTGCTTTTATAAGCCGATTGGAAAAAAACGAATCTGAATCATCGGGCAAATTTACCGAGCACATTGAGTCAATGGCGAATATAACAACAGATGCATCGAATCTTGAGCGGCTAAATCGTTGGAAATGTGCATTACGAATGTTTAAAGAAAAACCTATATTTGGTTGGGGTCCTGGTACATACACCTTTCAATATGCTCCATTTCAGTTTTCTTATGATAAAACCATAATTAGTACCGATTTTGGAGATTTAGGAAATGCACATAGCGAATATCTTGGACCTCTGGCAGAATCCGGAATTATCGGTATTCTTTCTGTGATTTTAATTGTTATTATGGTTTTTATTACCGCAGTTCGTGTTTACACAAAAAACAACAGCATAATTAAAAACCTTTCATTATATATCTCACTTGGTTTAGCAACCTATTTTATCCATGGATTTTTAAACAACTTTCTCGACTCTGATAAAGCAGCTGTTCCTGTTTGGGGGTTTATGGCCATGTTACTGGCTTTAGATATTTACCATAGTAAAGCAGAAGCGGAATTGTAATCTCTGAATTTGTTCTTATCAATTTCTAAAAATCAATTATAATTAGTAAAATTATAAATTGAAATGTTGCAAAAAGAGAACTAATTTTAACCTCTATTCAAAGCTTATTATTGATGAAAAAACTTATTATTTTAACATTTCTCCTTCTATTACCAGGTTTTATTCTCTTTTCGGTTAATCAGCAAGATTCCTTGAAAATTGATGAACAAGGATTAAAAGAAAGAATAACTGAATTTTTAGAGTTATCGGAGAAAAACAGAACACGTAACAATGATCTTGCATTAGATTATGCTCAAAAAGCCCTTGAGCTAAGCAAGGAAATAAATAATGAGGAGTTTTTATATCAGTCAGAGTTTGCAACCGGGTATGCTCATTATTCGAGAAATGATTATGAAAGTGCATTGCGCTGTTTCAACAATTCTCTACTCATTAGCCAAAAAACAAATAATAAATTGGGTGAAGCAGCCTCTCTTAATCGAATAGGCAATACATTGCAGTTAATGGGTAAGTATCAGGAGGCATTGTCGTATTACGAGTTGGCTCTTGTTATTAGCAGAGAAATCGACAATACAATAGAAATTGCCCGAACACTTACAAATTTGGGGAGTATTTTTAGGTTGTACGGAAACTATGAAAAAGCAATTAATTTTCATCTCGAAGCAATGGAGTTGTATGAAGGAGTTAATAACAACGAAGGCATTGCCTGGTCAGCTTTAAATATTGCCCGCTTATTCAGAATGCTAAAAAACTATCCCAAAGCATTTGAATATATAAATCAGTCTCTTGAAATCTATCAAAAAATTGCGTTTGAGCTTGAAAACAATACAGGCGTAACACTCTGTTTAAAAGAGATCGGCGATATCTACTACGAAAAAGGCGAGCTGGAAAAAGCGATCGACTATAGCGAACAGGTTTTACAGATCAATAAGCAATCCAAAAACTGGCAGGGTTATGCAAACTCACTTAGTTCAATAGGTAAAATTTATTTTCAATCCGCAAAATTTCAATTGTCCGAAAAGTATTTTACAGATGCACTAAACATTAAAGACTCTTTAAACGACAACACCGAAAAAGCATCTATTTTACGACATTTGGGGTTGATAAAGTTAAAATCAGGCAATCTTGCACAAGCTGAAAAAAACTTAAAAAAAGCACTTGATTTTGCGATAAAACAAAATTTAAAAGAGGAAGTAAAGGAAAGTTACTTGGCCTTATCTGAATATTACGAAAAAACCAAGAATCCTTCCATTGCTTTAAATTATTTTAAGCTATATATCAACCTGAAAGACAGCCTTAATAGTCAAAAAATAAACGAACTCGAATTACAATATAATTTTGATAAGGAACAGCGAATAAAAGAATTTAACCAAAGACAAAAAGATCTGGAACAAAAAGCTAAGTTGCAAAGACAAAAGATTTTAACCTGGGTTTTTATTGGTGGATTTATTTTTACATTGCTGCTCGCTTATGTGATCTTTAAAAACCTTCAGCGTAAGAAAAAAACAAATCAAATCCTTACTAAACAAAAACAGGAAATAGAAAACCAGCGCGATGAAATAGAAGCACAGCGCGACTTTGTTACAAAACAAAGAGACCAAATTGTTTTGCAAAACACCATTATTACCGATAGTATTGAGTACGCTAAAAGAATTCAAACAGCCCTGTTGCCTCAGGAAAAATTCATGAAAAAGGTGCTTTGTGATTATTTTGTTTTTATGAAACCTAAAAATATTGTTTCGGGAGATTTTTATTGGGTCTCAGAAAAAAACAACAAAGTAATTGTTGTGGTGGCTGATTGCACCGGACATGGTGTTCCGGGAGCATTTATGAGCATGCTGGGAGTAGCGTTTCTTAACGAAATAGTAAATAAAAATGACATCCTCGAACCCGATCAGATTTTAAGTCAGCTCAGAATAAGCATAATAGAATCGTTACATCAGGAATATGGTATTATGGGTTCAAAAGATGGAATGGACCTTGCGCTTTGCATTATTGATAACACTAGCCTTAAATTAAAATATGCAGGAGCTTATAATCCATGTATAATAATTCGAAACAATGAAATTTACGAATTGCAACCCGATAAAATGCCCATTGGAATTCATGCTGTAAAAGTTGATAAAGAATTTACCAATAAAGAATTTTCTTTGCAGAAAGATGATATAATCTATTTATTTACTGATGGATATATCGATCAGTTTGGTGGAGAAACAGGACAAAAATACAGGCAAAAACCGTTCAGAGAGCTACTTCTGAAAATTTCCGCAAAGGAAATGGTCAAACAAAAAGAAATGCTCGAAAAAACAATGAAAAAATGGCAAGCCGACAGATCGCAACTTGATGATATGATGATTATGGGAATTAAAATCTGATTCCCAGTATTAATCTTTATTTATTCCATCAACAGCTTCGGAAACATTTATTACATAGTCAGCACATTTTTCGCATTCAGAAAATAAATCGGCATAAATTACACCTGTTTTGTAATCGTATTCTTTTTTCTCAATGTCTTTTAAATGATCCTTCTTAAGCCTGTCGCGGAAATTATTTATACTTCGCTCGAGTTCATTTGCGTGTACAATATTTATCTTTAAATAGCCTAATTCGACATTCTTCTGCATTTCATTAATTGATTCATGAACGAGCTTCATCATTTTTCGAATATTGTCTGAAAGGGAAGAAGAAAGAGATATTTTGCCATCTTTTTTTCGCAACATGGTTTTTGCCAGATTATAACAACAGTCAGCAACGCTTTCAAGCTCAGATATAATAGTAAGTTGCGCTTTTATTCGTTTTGACCCCAAAGCACTTAACTCTCCTTCGGATATTTTAGTAAGGTAATTTGCAATTTCCACCTCCATGCGATCACTTATTCCTTCGTACTTTTCAATTTTATCATAAAGCTTATAAAATTTCTTTTCATTAGTTTCATTAAACATTTCTTCAACCATGGTAAAGGTTCTTTCTACCCGTTGAGCGTAAATAATAATTTCCTTCTTTGCCTGGTAAATAGATAGCTCGGGTGTTGAAAGCAATCCAACCTGAATGTGTTGTAACCTGAAATCTTCCGAGTCTTCTTTTTGCGGAACCAATTTGGTAACCAGCAGGGCAATAAACTTAGTAAACCAAATAAATATTAAAGTATTAATAATATTAAACGAAGTGTGAAAAATTGATAAAGCAACAGGTATAGCATGAGGATCTTCGAAAGGTGAATTACCTCCTGAATTAGTCATAAATAGGGCGATTAATCTTAAAATATAAGGAAGCGTGAAGGAAACCCAGAAAACTCCTAAAATATTAAATAAAAGGTGTGCACGGGCAGCCCTTTTTGCTGATACGTTTGCTATAGATGCTGCTAAGTTGGCGGTAATTGTAGTTCCAATATTTTCCCCTAAAACCATGGCTGCAGCAATGTCATAAGAGATCCAGCCGTTATTACACATAACTAATGTAAGCGCCATGGTTGCACTCGATGATTGAATAATGATGGTTAATGCGGTTCCTATACCAAGAAAAAGCAAATACGACCATACACCATTTGATGTATAATCAGCTAAAAAGGAAAGAATTTCAGGGTAACTATTAATATCAGGAACGGAGTTTTTAAGAAAATCTAATCCAAGGAAAAGCATTGCAAAACCTATGATAAATTCACCCCAGTATTTGCGTTTATTTTTTTTCGAAAACAACAATGGAAATCCAATACCAATTAAAGGAAGAGACAGAACACTGATGTTAACTTTTAATCCTAATAATGAAATAAGCCAGGCCGTTACAGTTGTTCCAATATTGGCTCCCATAATTACACCAATTGACTCTATAAGCGAAAGTAGGCCTGCATTTACAAAACTTACAACCATTACTGTAGTAGCCGACGAAGATTGTATTATGCCAGTTATTAGCAAACCAGTTAAAACACCTTTAATAGGATTGGATGTCATCTTTGCCAGTATTGATCTCATCTTGTCTCCGGCAACTTTTTGTAATGATTCGCTCATTACTTTCATACCATACAAGAAAAAGCCCAAGGCTCCTACAAGTGTTAAAAAGTCAATTATGCCATATTTCATCTTTGGGAGTTTTTATAATTGAGGTACAAATCTATAAAAATCAGGTTAAAAATTAACACTAAAAAAATGTTTCCTTAACAATAAATTAACTTTCGTTAGAAATTATATTTGATAAATGTCTTAAGTATTCTATTTTTGATCAAGAAAAACAAAGATTATGTATCAGATAAACGAATTACAAGCACTTGTTAGCAAAGAAATTGAAAACAGAAAAATTGGAAGGGAACCCATGTCGCTTTATGAGCCAATAAATTATGCGCTTTCAAACGGGGGAAAAAGAATCAGGCCTTTATTAACCTTAATGGCTTGCAATCTGTTTTCAGAAAATATTGAACAGGCTGTTGATGCTGCATTGGCAGTCGAAGTTTTTCATAATTTTACGTTGTTGCATGATGATATCATGGATAAAGCTGATATTCGCAGAGGAAAACCCACTGTTCATAAAAAATGGAATGAGAATACAGCAATTCTTTCCGGAGATGCCATGTTTATTAAAGCTTACGAGTATTTGTTTAAATGTAAATCATCCAGGTTTAATCAGATTATCGAAGTATTTAATAATACCGCGCTCGAAGTTTGCGAAGGTCAGCAATACGATATGGAGTTTGAATCACGAACCTTGGTAACCGAAAAGGAATATCTTCGAATGATCGAACTTAAAACATCTGTTTTGTTGGCAGCAGCTTTAAAAATAGGAGCTTTAATTGGAGGTGCTGATGATAAAGACGCAGACTTGATGTATGATTTTGGTCGAAACATTGGTCTGGCATTCCAGATACAGGACGACCTGCTTGATGTGTATGGTGATACAAAAACATTTGGTAAAGAAATCGGTGGCGATATTGTAGCTAATAAAAAAACATTTTTATTAATTAAAGCAAATGAACTAGCAGACAAAGACAAAAAGGCGGTGCTCGAAAAGTTATTGATTAATACCGAAAATTCAAGATCAGAAAAGGTAAAAAAAGTTACAGAAATTTATAATGAGCTAAAAATCAAGGATATTTCAGAGAAGTTAATTGCAGATTTACACCAAAAAGCAATTGATTGCTTACAAAAGGTAAACGCTTCACCTGAAAAAAAACACGAACTTATAATCCTTGCTGAAAGCCTTATTCAAAGAAGTAATTGAAACTTAAAATTCGTAAATTAAACCAGGCGTAAAAACCAACTGATTCGAATTTGAAACAATATATTTTAAATCAGCAAATATGCCAAGTTGTCGGGTAATTTTTATTTCTACTCCGGCTCCAAGATTGGCGGCAACATCAATTTTAAAAGCTGAATTATCGATTTCGTCTTCAATCATTGTTGTGTGTTTATCTTCAATATTCCATCCTCCCAAATGCAATCCTCCAATTCCGTAAAAATCAACTTTTTTACTGGATGCAATAATAAAATGTCCATTTAAATCTAATGTCAAAAGGGTGGTTTTGGATTCTCCTCCAAGAATATATTCACTTGTAGTTGGGAGAAATATCTGGAAATCTGGGACTATTTTAATGGATTTGTTAATATCAAACTCAGCTCGAATATCAAAGCCTATAGAACCATTATAATACTCATAATCATTATAAATATATTTACCTCCGGTAGCTAAACTAAAACCACCACCAATTTTTGTTAGTTGGGCATTACCGTTAGTTGATGCAATTAAAAAAGAGATAAAAACCAGCGTACTTAAACATTTCTGCATAATAGTGTATTTTAATAAAAAAGGGGATCAACAAATCCTCTCCAAAGATGTATTTTTTTACAATTTAAACAACAATCCGACCGTTAAGGCCGCTTCGCCATATCCAAAAAAAGTATTCTTAATCTCGCTGTAGGCTTTCATTTGGTCTGTTAAATTATAAAAAACACCAGCACCACCAGTTAGTCCGGGTAAAAATCCTTTTGAAAGAGTGCTGTTATAATACGTAAAGTTTAAACCAGCCATGGCATAAAAGGTGAATCCTTCAACCGAGTAAAAATCATAATTAGCATCTATATTCAAAAAAGCTCTGTTGTAGGTTCTTGTATTTACTGTTTGCGGAAACATAAAACCAATATCAGCAGAAATTCTTGACTTTTTGAAGATAAAATCAGTATCATAAGTTCCTTTTACGTGCAAACCAAAAGGAGGACGTCCGGTTTCAAGAATTAATCCACCACCAATACCAGAAAGTTGCGAAAAGCCATTGAAATGCAGCATAAAAACTGCAAAAAATAGTAATAGAAATCTTTTAATCAGGTGTGTTTTCATAGTAAAATTGCATAAAAAAGAGAATACCCTTGTGGATATTCCCGGGTATTATAAAAAGTATTTTCTATAAAGCAAAAAGTACGCCAAGAGTTAATTCTGCTTGGTCATTATAACCCATAATATATTTAAACTCACCAAAGGCTTTGATGTTTTCACTAATACCAAAAAGAGCTCCAGCTCCAACATTTAAGCCAGGCTTAGTTTTTGAATCTTTTACGTCTGGAGTAAAATCATAATCAATTCTATATGAGTAATTGGATATGTTTATACCAGCTAAGGCATAAAAATCAAATTTTTCCATTGAATAAAACTTGTAGTGTCCATCAACATCAAAAGCCCATCTGTTATAAGTGGTGTAAGCAGGCGTTGAAGGGAAAAAATAAGTAAAGGCTGCAGAACCCGTTAAATTCTCTAATAAAAAATCCATTCCGTAAGTTCCGTTTACTTTTAATCCAAAATGAGGATAACTGGTTCCAATAACCAATCCACCTCCAACGCTAATAGGTTGTGCATTAGAGGTATTAATAAATAAAGTACCAACAAATAAAGTAATAAGTGAAATTTTTAAAATTAACTTTTTCATATTTCTATTTTTTAGTTTAACTTTTGATTAATTATTTCGTAATAAATATGTTTAAATAACGAACGAAATTATTAAAAAGTTCGTATTGTTGTTCAAAAAACGCACAAATAAATCATAATTATATAGTAAATTTGCCGAAAGGCTTAATAATCAAAACAAAAATTTATCTCCATGACACAAATAAAAGGTCATATTATTCAGGTTATTGGACCGGTTATCGATGTTAGTTTTGAAAATACCGGAACCGAGCTTCCAAATATTTATGATGCATTAGAAATAAAACGACAGGATGGATCCATTTTGGTGGTTGAATGTCAACAACATATTGGAGAAAAAACAGTTCGTTGTATAGCTATGGATACTACAGACGGACTGCAACGAGGAATGGAAGTTGTTGCCACAGGCGCTTCAATTTTGGTTCCTGTTGGAGAACAATCCAGAGGTCGGTTGCTTAATGTAATCGGCGAAGCAATTGACGGAATGAAACCTCTTGATAAAAAAGGGGGATATCAGATTCATAATAGTGCACCTGAATATATTAATCTTACTACCGAAAAAGAGGTTCTATATACTGGAATAAAAGTAATTGATTTAATTGAGCCGTATTCAAAAGGAGGTAAAATTGGTCTTTTTGGTGGGGCTGGTGTTGGGAAAACGGTATTAATCATGGAGATGATTAATAATATTGCAAAATCATATTCGGGAATAACGGTTTTTGCGGGGGTAGGAGAACGTACCCGCGAGGGAAATGATTTATTACGCGAAATGATTGAATCGGGAGTTGTTAAATACGGTAAAGAGTTTGAAGAGAGCATGAAAGCTGGCAGTTGGGATTTAACAAAAATTGATCCCGAAGAAATAAAAAAATCACAGGCCAGTTTGGTATTTGGTCAGATGAACGAACCTCCCGGAGCTAGGGCTACTGTAGCATTAACAGGACTTTCGCTTGCCGAGTCATTTAGAGATGGAGACAAAGATTCCGGAAAAGGAAATGATATCTTGTTTTTTATCGATAATATTTTTCGTTTTACACAAGCCGGATCAGAAGTTTCAGCACTTCTCGGACGTATGCCTTCGGCTGTTGGATACCAACCTACGCTGGCAACAGAGATGGGACAGATGCAGGAACGAATTACATCAACCAAAAAAGGATCTATCACTTCTGTTCAGGCGGTTTATGTACCTGCTGACGACCTTACTGACCCTGCACCTGCTACAACATTCTCGCATCTTGATGCTACAACTGTTTTAAGTCGAAAGATATCTGAATTAGGTATTTATCCTGCAGTTGATCCGCTTGATTCAACATCAAGAATTTTAACCGCTGAGGTTGTTGGCGATGAGCACTATAAAACAGCTCAACAGGTAAAGGAGATCTTGCAAAGGTATAAAGAACTGCAAGATATTATTGCCATTTTAGGAATGGACGAATTATCAGAAGAAGATAAGCTGGTAGTTCATAGAGCCAGAAGAGTACAGCGGTTTTTATCGCAACCATTCCATGTTGCAGAAGCATTTACTGGATTAAAAGGGGAGTTGGTATCAATTGAAGATACAATAAAAGGATTTAAGATGATTTTAAATGGAGAGGTTGATAAATACCCCGAGGCTGCATTTAATCTTGTAGGAACCATAGAACAAGCAATTGAGAAGGGAGAGAAAATGCTCTCTGAATCACAGAAATAAAAATAAATAAAGCACTTAAAAATGTATCTCGAAATAATAACTCCAGATAAAAAAGTTTTTGCAGGTAAAGTAAATGTTGTTCAAGTACCTGGTAGTAAAGGCTTGTTTGAAGTTCTGGAATATCACGCACCAATAATTTCAACCTTAGAAAAGGGACGAGTAAAAATTGTTGAAGGAAACACAGAGTCGTTTTTCCAAATTCAAGGAGGGGTTATTGAAGTTAAGGATAATCATGTTATAATTCTGGCTGAAACAATTATTAAATAGGGTATAAATTAATGCGGTTTTGCATCACCATTCTTTTTGTTTTTCTTCTCCCTGGATTAATACAATCGCAGGAGAAGATTACCTTTGTGGCCGAAGATGGATTAATGGTAACAGCAGATTTGTATAAGATTGATGCCAAAAAGCCATATGTGCTGTTATTTCACCAAGCAGGATTTAGCAGAGGTGAATATAAAGAAGCGATACCCAAAATACTAAAGTTTGGTTATAATTGTTTGGCAGTTGATCTTCGTTCAGGAGGAGAGGTAAATTATATCCAAAATCACACAGCGTTATTAGCTACTGAAAAGGGATTTCCAATAGATTATTTGAGTTCACAAAAAGATATTTTGGCAGCAATAAATTGGGTTAGTCAACAATCACGAAAGCCAGTTATCCTTTTTGGTAGTTCTTTTTCGGCTTCATTGTGCCTGATTTTAGCAAAAAATAATCCAAACGTAAAAGCTGTGATTGCTTTCAGCCCGGGAGAGTTCTTTGTTGATCAGGTTGTGGTGAAAGATGAACTTGCAGGGCTCAAAAAACCTGTTTTTGTTGCATCATCAAAAAGAGAAAATCCATATGTTAATGATTTGCTAAGCCTATCCCCATCAACCAATAAAATGATTTTTGCTCCCAGGGATGGTGCTGGCGAACATGGTTCTAAATCCCTTTGGAAAAGTAATCCCACAAATAATGAATATTGGTTTGCCTTAACCATGTTTTTCAGTAAAATTAAATAGTTTATAAATCTCATGGAAAAGGTTAAATTTCTGGTTATTCGCTTTAGTTCAATCGGCGACATAGTTCTTACTACACCAGTTATAAGAAACTTAAAAAAACAGGTAGAAAACGCCGAAATACATTATCTTACCAAGCCACAGTTTAAAATTTTACTCGAAAATAATCCGTATATTGATAAAATCCATGTGCTCAGCAAAGCATTCGGTAAAATGATTAAAGACTTAAAAGAGGAGCAATATGACTACATTATCGACCTTCACCATAACATTCGTACGTTAAGAGTTAAAAGTAATCTAAAACGACTATCCTTTTCTTTTGATAAACTAAATTACGAAAAATGGTTACTGGTTAATTTTAAAATCAACAAACTTCCTGAAACACATATAGTAGATCGCTATTTAAAAACACTTTCGTTGTTTGATGTTTCAAATGATAATCAGGGATTAGATTTTTTTATTCCTCCAAAAGACGAAATAGACATCTCATTATTACCTGAGGCATTTAGAAAAGGATATGTTGCTGTTGTAATAGGAGCGTTTCATAACACCAAAAGGCTTACAAAAGAAAAAATAATCGAAATCTGTAAAAAAACAGAACGACCAGTTATTTTATTGGGCGGTAACGAAAATAAAGACGAAGCAGAAATAATAAAAAATGAATTAGGCGATTTAGCGTATAATGCATGTGGAGTTTACAACATTAATCAATCAGCTTCATTAGTAAGACAATGCAATGTGATCTTAACACCAGATACAGGGCTTATGCATATTGCATCTGCTTTTAAAAAGAAAATTGTATCAGTTTGGGGCAATACTGTTCCCGAATTTGGGATGTATCCTTATTTAGCTCATCCTGATTCAATGATTTTCGAGATTAAAGGATTAAAATGTCGCCCGTGTACAAAAATTGGATATAAAAAGTGTCCTAAAAAACATTTTAAATGTATTAATGATTTGAATACAAACGAAATAGCAGATAAGTTAAAAGAGCTGTATTAAGAATCGATACAAAAAACTCCGGATAATTTTATCCGGAGTTTTTTGTATTCATATATATACCTTATTTCTTTATATTCTTTCCATCATATCCCCATCTTAGGTACATTGCACCCCAGGTAAATCCTGCTCCAAAAGTTGCAAGTATAATGTTATCACCTTTTTTAAGTTGTGATTCCCATTCCCATAAGCAAAGAGGAAGAGTTGCAGCAGTAGTGTTTCCATATCTTTCAATATTAATCATTACCTGTTCTCTTTTTATACCCATTCTATTTGCTGTAGCTTCAATAATTCGCATGTTTGCTTGGTGAGGAACTAACCAATTTAGTTTTTCGGAAGCAATACTATTTCTTTCCATTATTTCAATAGCCACATCAGCCATTTTTGAAACAGCCCATTTAAAAACAGGTTGTCCTTCTTGATAAATAAAATGCTGCCTTGCATCAACGGTTTCGTGAGATGCTGGAGCAACAGATCCTCCTGCTTTTTGATGTAGATGAATTCTTCCAACGCCGTCTGATTGTAGTTTTACATCAACAATTCCGATATCCTCTGTTGTAGGTTCTAATAGTACAGCTCCGGCTCCATCACCAAATATTGGACAGGTTGATCGATCGGTGTAATCAACAATCGATGACATTTTTTCTGCTCCAACCACAATAACTTTTTTACAAAAACCTGATTCGATATATTTTGATGCAGTTGTTAAAGCATATAAAAATCCAGAACATCCGGCATTTATATCAAAACTGAACGCATTTTTAATGCCAGCTTTGTCGCTTATAATATTTGCAGTTGCAGGAAATTGATGATCGGGAGTTACTGTTGCACATATTAATAGGTCGATTTCATCAGGAGAAGTTTTTGTTTTTCTAAGTAATTCCTTTACAGCCTTTGTTCCAACAAACGATGATCCTTCACCTTTTTCTTTAATAATATGTCTTTCTTTAATACCAATGCGTGTCATTATCCACTCATCGGTAGTATCGACCATTTTACTTAGCTCTTCGTTGGTAAGAATATATTCGGGTACGTATGCACCAATACCAGTAATTGTTGCTCGTATTTTTGTCATTTAAAAGCCTCCTTAATTTTTTCAGCAAGATTAGCTTCTGCAACATGTTTAGTATGTAGAATCATGTTTTTTATAGCTTTTTCTCGAGAGATTCCGTGACCAATTACAATATTTTTGTTAACTCCAAGAATGGGTGTTCCTCCATAATCCTCAAAATTGAGTTTATCAAAAAACTCGTCCTTAAGTTTTCTTTTCTTAAATAAAACGTAGAATGCTTCTGCTGTTTTAAGAATAATGTTACCCACAAAACCATCGCAAACAATTACATCGGCTTTGTTTTCTTCGAACAGATTGTTTCCTTCAATGTTTCCAACAAAATTAAATTCTGTTGAATCTTTCATTAATTCATAAGTTGCCTTAGAAACAAGATTACCCTTTTCTTCTTCAGAACCAATATTCATTAAAGCAACTTTGGGTTTTTCAACATTATAAACGCTTTCAGCATATATTGAACCTAGAATTGCATATTGGTAAAGAACATCTGGTTTAGCATCAGGGTTGATCCCAACATCGAGCATAATTGCAAAACTACCATCGGGTCTTGGAACTGCAGCGGTAATTACCGGTCTAATAATGCCAGAAATTGATTTTACAGCATGCATTGCCCCAACAAGCATTGCCCCTGTGTTCCCTGCGCTGGCAAAACCATCAAGCTGCCCGGCGGCTAACATAAAAAATCCCTTTGTAATGCTCGAATCGAGCTTTTTAGAAAAAGCTTTTGCGGGATGATCTCCCATTTCAATCACTTCAGAAGCATGAACAATTTCGAAATTTGAGGCAGGAACATTCTCCTTATTTAAAATTTCGTGGATTTTTTGTTCATTGCCGATTAAAACTAATCGGACTGTCTGCGATAATTCCTTATGAGCTAAAATTGCTCCTAAAACTGCTGCTTCAGGAGCAAAATCACCACCCATGATATCTATTCCAATTCTCATATGGGTATTTTTAGGACTCAGAATTATGCTTTAGCTTCTTTTTCTACAGCTAATTGACCTTTATAATGACCACATTCTGGGCATACTCTGTGGTAAAGATGTGTAGCACCGCAGTTTGAACAGGTAGCAACCGTTGGTACAACTGCTTTAATATGAGTTCTTCTTTTGTCTCTTCTTGTCTTCGATGTTTTTCTCTTTGGATGTGCCATTTCTTCTAATTATTATTGTTTTCCATTAATTTTTTTAATTCGTCCCACCGTGGATCAACATCCTCATCAGTCGGGCTATTTGTTTCAAGTTCTTTTAACTTCTTTAGCATCACCGGATTACACATTGAGTTCCCTTTTTTATCAGTTGGGTGAACTCTTTTTAACGGAATGCTTAAACTTATATTTTCGTATAAGTATTGTGCAATATTAACTTCGTTTTCTTCTGGAGATAAGCAGATAACATCGTCATCTAGATCTCCACTTATTGCAGAAAACTTTACAAAAAGTTTTCCGGCGAAATTTATCGGATAATCAAATTCCTCAAGACAACGATCACAGGTTGTTTCAACAGTTCCGTTTATTTTGATTGAAAACTCAAGCAGTTGCGGTTTTTTGTTTAAAACAACATGTGCCAGAAGTTTTCCTTTCTTTATTTCCGATAATTCAAAATTCTCAAAGAACGAATCAGTTATCTCAAATTCAAATTCGTGTAAACCATCGGTTAAACCCTGATAAGCAATACAATATTTATGCATAAAGTCCACCTTGGCTCAAAAAATTACATCGTGCAAAAGTATAAATTATAATTTGAATAAAAAAAGAAAATTTAATTAAAGCTTAT
>JBFXEQ010000032.1:0-34183 GCA_050179935.1 Bacteroidales bacterium
TTCCGATCTATAATAAATATTACCACCAGGTTTTACATCGGTAGTTTTAGTTAAAATATTAATTGTACCACCAACAGAAGAGATTGCCAATTTAGAAGCACCTAGACCACGTTGTACTTGCATGGTTTGAGTAACATCTGATAAACCAGCCCAATTTGACCAATATACTTTACCGTTTTCCTGTCCATTAACAGGAACCCCATTAATCAATACACCAATATTGTTTGAGTCGAAACCACGCAAATAAATACGGCTGTCGCCATAACCACCACCAGATTTTGTTGCGTAAACACTAGGTGTTGATTTAAGAATCTCAGGGTATTCCTGAGTACCTAGTTTTTCTAAGATAACCTCAGGTTTAATAGTTGAAATTGCAACTGGGGTTTCGCGATCTCTTGCAAACGAAGAAACGATTCTAATCTCTTCTAGACCTATTGCATTGGGTTCTAGTTCGATTTTACCAAGATCAATTTCTTCACCTTGTCGTAAGTTTACATCCCAGGTTTTTTCAATATATCCAATATAGGAAAAAACAAGCTTTTGAGCACCCGAAGGGATATCGATAACAAAGCTTCCGTTTAGTGCTGTGGCAGCACCAATTGTTGTGCCATCAAGAACCACAGAAGCTCCGATCAGTACCTCGTTATTTTGTGCATCAACGAGAATACCTCTTACTTTCGATTGGCCGAATGATGCCATAGAAACAAGCATCAAAGCCATAATTAAGAATTTTCGTTTAAAAATTTTCATCATAGATTTGTTTTAAGGTTTGGGTTCATTAATTTAAAGTTTCAAATGTAATAATAGTAAGGAGGGTAAATTTAAATAAAATATTAAGTTCTTGTTATTTTATTGATCTCATAATATTAACAATACAGATAGGAATTATTAAAAGAAAAATCACCTTAAAACCCACAAATTACAAAAGAAAAAGATTCAACGGTAAGTAAAGTTAAGCAGTAATATAATCCTTTAACAATCCTTTTTTTGTTTATTTTAACTACAATAATTAATATAATTAGAAATATATTCTGTTATTTTTTTTGTAGCTCCTTTGTTTTTTAAGATATATTCAGAGGCAATTTTACCATTTGAAATTATTTGTTGAGGATTTGAAAAGTAATTGTCTAACAAAAGCTCTAATTCAGAGTAATTTGAAATGCTATTTGCTCCACCTGACAATATTAAATCGTTGGCTTCTTTAAACTTTTCGTGATTGGGTCCAAATATTACAGGAAGACCAAATGTAGCAGCTTCGAGAATATTGTGTATTCCTTTACCAAATCCGCCTCCAATGTAAGCAATATTGCCATATTTATACAATGATGATAACAATCCGATTGAATCAATTAACAATACGTCGGCAGTTGAAATTGTTGATTCGTTTACTTCAGAGTATTTTGCTAGGGTTTTATTTGAGGAAACTCCTTTCAAAATTCTGCTTATGTTCTCAGGTGAAACTTCGTGGGGAGCTATGATCAGCTTTAACCTATTATTTGTTTCGTTGAAGTATTTCAGAATCAACTCTTCATCGGGCTGCCATGAACTACCCAAAATCAAAATAGGTTTTTGTCCTTTAAATTTTTCGATCAACGGTAACGATTTGGTTGTTTGCGCAATTGTGAATACACGATCAAACCTTGTATCGCCAGTAATTATAGAATTATTAAACCCTATATTTTTTAAAAGTATTTGGGATGATTCGTTTTGAAGAAAGAAACAGGTGAAGTTCTTAAGCATTTTACGAAATGACCCTCCATACCACTTAAAAAACCGCTGATCTTTTCTAAATATCCCCGAAACTAAGAACAACGGTATTTTTCGTTTTCCTATTTCATCAATATAAAAGTGCCAGAACTCATATTTTATAAAAAATACAATATCGGGTTTGATAATACTCAAAAACCGCTTGGCATTTTTCGGCGAATCAATAGGTAAATAAAAAATATAATCGGCCTTATCATAATTTTTTCTGATCTCGTATCCAGAGGGGGAGAAAAAAGTAAGCAGAATGGTATGGTTCGGGTAATTAGTTTTATACGCTTCAATAAGTGGTCGCCCTTGCTCAAATTCACCTAAAGAAGCACAATGAAACCAGGCAAGCTTATCTTTTTTAATCAGAGATGATTCAATTCTGGCAAATATTTTTTTACGGCCCTCCACCCAAAGCCTTGCTTTTTCATTAAATAGGGAAAATACTGAAACTGCGATAGAATAAAATACCAACCCAATTCTGTAGATAAATATCATTATTGACTATATTTTGAATTCAAACAAAATTACACGGGATTTTTAAAAAAAAGAATCATTTTTAACTAATCTCCTGATTTTGTTATTACACACTGATTAACTGCGCATTACAACATGCTTTTTGCTTAATTATTTCTGAATAGCTTGATTTTGTTATAAAGAATTGAAAAAAATTTTGTATAAAATAGTTGCAATTAAAAGTTTTTTTTTACTTTTAACCATCTATTAAGACTTTCTTAATACCCTAACCCTAAAATTTAAAACCCAAGAGGCCTTCATAATTATTGTGAGGGTCTTTTTTATTGGTCATTTCTCAACAAATGCATTTTTTTTTCGTTCTTTTATTGCCACAAAAGCTTTGCTATTTTGAATTTAAATCGATTTTCAATTTTTGCTTTTCTTTTTACTTTTTCGATGATTACTTTTGCTCAGGAACAAAGCAATCTCCGAAAAAAAACCTTGTTGCTAGTATCCGATACGACACAAATTGATTCGATGGTTATTGTTCCATATTCAGAAATTATTTATAACGACCGTGGAGAAATTGTTTCCGATAGCATGTACATGATTGATTATAATCAATCGGTTTTAATTTTTAAAAACAACATTACAGAAATAACTAATTCAATTCATATCACCTATCGGGTATTTTCTTCACTGCAACAGACAAAATATTCGCATCGATCAATTTCTGAAGTAATTATATCGGGACCGGTTTTGGCTTATCCTGAAAATATAACCAAAACAGACCGAAACACTTTTTACAACGAAAACCAATTAGATAAAAGAGGTAGTATTTCGAGAGGAATAGTTATGGGTAATAACCAAAATGCATCGGTTAGTTCTAATCTAAATCTACAGATTGCCGGTAAATTAAGCGATAACATGAATATTTTAGCTGCTATTACCGATGACAATATTCCTATTCAACCCGACGGAAATTCTCAACAGTTGCAGGAGTTCGACAAAGTATTTATTCAATTATACAATGCTAAAACGAAGCTCATAGCGGGCGATTTTGAAATTACAAAACCAGCAGGGTATTTTTTAAATATCAATAAAAAAGGACAGGGAGGATTATTAAATACGCGAATACCGCTGAAAAAAAAACCTTCATCATCTTTCGAAACAACGATCAGTGGTGCAATTGCCAAAGGTCAATTTTGCCGAAAAACATTTCAGGGACAAGAGGGAAACCAGGGTCCTTATAAACTTACAGGTTGTGCAAACGAATTATATATTATTGTTTTAGCTGGTTCAGAACGTATTTATATTAACGGTCAGCTAAAGGTAAGAGGAAAAGAAAATGATTATACCATTGATTATAATACGGGTGAAATAATTTTTACAGCTTCATGTACCATTAATAAAGATAGCCGAATAGCAGTGGAGTTCGAATATTCAGAAAAAAGCTATGCCCGCTTTATGATTTCAACGAGTAACCTATTAAAATCAGACAAGGGAAGCTTTTGGATAAATGTTTTTTCAGAGCACGACAGTAAAAACCAGTCTTTAGGTCAGGATTTAACTGAGGAGCAAAAGTTAATTCTTTCGCAAACGGGTGATAATCTGGAAAATGCGTTTGTTCCAAATGTCGATAGTATTGCATTCTCATCAGATTATGTAATGTATCTTCAAAAAGACACTATTGTAAATGCAGTTAATTATAAAATTTTCGAACATTCAACTGATGCATCCAAAGCAACCTATAAGGTGGGTTTTAATATGGTCGGTAATAATAAAGGCAACTATGTTCAAATTGCCAGCGCAGCCAACGGCCGCGTTTTTAAATGGGTTGCGCCAGTTAATGATATACCACAAGGAAATTATGAACCTGTAAGGTTGCTTATTGCCCCAAAAAGCCAGCAGCTGGTTAATTTGGGCTCTGAGTATAATTTAAGCCAATCAACAAAATCGTTTTTCGAGATTGCCTTAAGCAATAATAACCTAAACACTTTTTCTGCCCTTGACAAATCGAATGATATTGGCTATGCACTTAGATTTGGTGTTTTACAAAATCTTTTAGTAAGAGATACATTAAAAAACAGTTTAATCACAGCTCTAAATTTCGAATATATTCAACAAGATTTTAAATCATTCGAAAGATACAGGCCTGTAGAGTTTGAGCGTGACTGGAATATTATGGATCAACCTACCAAAAACCAGCAACATTTATCAGTAAAAATAAATTACCGACATAAAAAAATGCTTACAGGTGGTTATGAGTTTGCACAGCTTAAAACCCCAAATGAGTATTCGGGTAATAAAAACAATGTATGGCTAAATTTAAACAACTCAGGATTTAAACTATCATCATCAGCCGGATTAGTAAATACCAATACAGAATTTAACAATACTCAATATATTAAATACATTGCAGATCTTTCAAAATCAACAAGATTTGTTAAAATTGGATCTTTATTTGAATCGGAGAAAAATACTTGGCTAAGTGAGACAACAGATAGCTTGTTAATGAATAGCTTTTATTTTAACTCTATTAAATTGTATGCCGAAAATCCTGATTCATCAATAAATAAGTATAATGCATCCTATGTTTTACGAAAAGATTATCTACCTAAAAATAATTCGTTAGCGTTTTCGTCAAAATCAGAGGATTTTAAGATTGGTATTGGTTTACTCAGGAATCCGAACAGCCGATTGCGATCTACCGTAACCTATCGTAAACTGGAATATTCTGATACAAGTTTACTTTCGAAGAATCAAAATACACTAACCGGAAGAGTTGAGTATGGTATAAAATTATTGAAAGGATTAATTAATTCATCCACCTTTTATGAGGCAGGATCGGGTCTTGAACCGAAGCGAGAGTTTTCGTATATCCGGGTTACTGCAGGACAGGGAATATACTCATGGAATGATTATAACAGCAACGGAATTGCCGAGCTTGATGAGTTTGAGATAGCCCAATTTCAGGATCAGGCTAGTTTTATTCGTATATATACTCCCGGAAGTGAGTACATTAAAACATACAAAAGCGAATTTAGCGAAATACTAACTATCAGGCCGTCAGCAATTTGGAAATCAAAAAAAGGAATTAAAAGAACGATATCACTCTTTACCAATCAACTTACTTACCAGATTAATCAAAAATCGGCTAATAGCAAACTGTTGGAAAGTTTAAATCCTTTTAATCAAAACATTAACGAAGCATTGATAATCTCCTCATCACAAAATCTTCAGAACACCTTTTCGTTTAAAATACCCAACTCAAAATTTGGTGTAGATTATATTTATCAAAAAAACAAAAACCGGTTATTGCTTACCAATGGATTTGATGAGCGAGCAAGAATGTTGCATGCATTAAAAATAAGATGGAACTTTTACAGTGATTTTACTTTGATTAATTTATCTGAAACAGGGCTAAAAGATTATACATCAGAATTTTTTAGTACAAAAAACTACTCTATAAAAAATACAGCAACCTCTTTCGTTCTGCAATATATGCCAGGTTTCCAGAGTAAACTGGAGATTTTGTATAAGTTTATCCAGAAAGAAAATATTCTTCAAACCGAAAAAAGCGAAAATCATATGATTGGGTTTGATTATAACTATGGAATAGCACATAAAGGGAATTTGCAGATTAAGGCTAACTATCTAAAAATTTATTATAATTCAACCGAGAATACGTCGTTATCGTATGAGATGCTTGAAGGGCTTAAACCAGGAAATAATTCGACCTGGAACATTGGTTATCAGCAAAAACTAAGCGGAAATATAGAATTAACCTTGACGTACGACGGACGATATTCAGAGAATTATAAAATAATTCATACGGGAACGATTCAACTCAGAGCTTTCTTTTAAAAAGCCGCCATAAGCAGATCGATATCTTTGGAAGGTATTCCAAAATAATTACCTATACTAGCGCTTGTTAAAATTCCATTGTAAATATAAACACCATGCCTAAAACCAAGATCTTCTTTCAGTAATTTTTGTACTCCTCCAGCTTCGGCAATATTAAATAACAATGGATTAAATACATTACTCAGAGCAATAGATGCTGTACGTGCAACTCTGGAAGCAATATTCGGCACACAATAATGAATTACGCCATGCTTAATATATGATGGATTAGAATAGTTACGGCATTCCGAAGATTCAATACATCCACCCTGATCAATGCTAAGATCGATAATCACTGCTCCTTTTTTCATTTTCTGAACCATTTCATCGGTTACCAAAAACTGGGGTCCTTTATCTCCAAGATGCATGGCACCAATAACCACATCGGCTGATTTAAGATGTTTTTCGACTACTCTTTTATGAAATACAGAAGTAAATAATGGCTGACCTAAGTTTAGCTGAAGTCTTTTAAGTTTAGCTATTGAATGATCAAAAACCTTTATAAATGCGCCCAATCCGATTGCAGCGCGTGCTGCATATTCAGCGGCCGTTCCTGCACCTAAAATAATTACCTCTGTTGGAGTAATACCTGTTACACCGCCTAAAAGAACACCTTTTCCGTTATGCACATTACTTAAATACTCGGCTGCGATAAGAATCGATGTTGTTCCGGCTATCTCGCTCATTGATCGAATTACCGGATAACAATTCTCTTTATCTTTTAATCCTTCGAAAGAAATTGCAGTAATCTTTTTATTAATAATCTTTCGAATATATTCTTCGGTTTGGTTTTGATACTGAAGTGATGAGATCAGTACGGCATTTGTTTTTAAGAGATCTAATTCATCGGTGGTTGGAGGAGCTATTTTAAGAACTATGTCGCACCTAAAAACTTCTGCTCTCTCTTTTAAAATTAATCCACCACATTCCGAATAATCGGTATCGTTATAATTTGCATTTAGGCCGGCTCCAGATTCGATTATAACTTCGTGACCATTACCAACCAATAACTCAACAGCTTCGGGTGTAAGAGCTACCCTGCTTTCAAACTCCTTATTTTCTTTTGGAATACCTATTACAAGTTTTTCTTTTCGTTTTCCTGTTTCAAGTTTTTCTTCCTGAGGCATTAAACTTGTTTTTCCTAATGTAAATCGTGGTGATCCGTTATTTTCCTGCATAATAAGTTATAAATTTAGGAATAAGTAAAGTTTTTAGAAGAGTTACAAAATAAGATAAATACTAACGTAAATCAAGTATTTTTAAAATCTTTTATTTGTTGGTAAAAAAATGGACAGAAGAAAAACAATTAAAACCAGGAAAAGAAATTATCTGAAATTAATGGTTCGGCTACCATCTTCGTTCTCAATCATTTGAACAAAAACAACATGCTCAGGCAACAGTTCGGCAACTTTATCGGGCCATTCGATAAAACAATAATTATCAGAATAAAAATAATCTTCGTAGCCGAAATCATACGCCTCCTCAATCTTATTTATTCGGTAAAAATCAAAATGATAAATAATTTTGCCTTTTGCCGTTTGATATTCATTTACAAGAGCAAATGTTGGACTGGTAACTATTTCAACAACGCCTAATTCGTTGCAAAGAGCTTTTATAAAGGTTGTTTTTCCAACACCCATGGGGCCAAAAAAAGCAAACACTTTTTTACCGTTGGTAAGTCGAAGAAATTTATCGGCCACCACAGACAATTCGGTCAATGATTTTAAGATCAGTGTTTGCATTATACTAAGATAACATTTTTTTATTGATTTGGTTTTAATTTTATAAACGGAATTACCATTTCTTCTAAAGAAACACCGCCGTGTTGAAAAGTGTTTTTGTAATAACTAACATAATGATTATAGTTATTTGGATATGCAAGAAAATCGTAGTTAGTAGCAAAAATATAACTGGTAGAAAGATTTGACTTTGGCAATTGTGCCTTTTCGGGTTGTTTGATCTCAAAAACCTCTGATGGATTGTAATTTAAGCTCTTGCCATTTTTATACCTTAAATTCGTAGTTGTATTTCTGTCGCCAATAACTTTTATTGCATTGGTAACTCGCACTGTTCCGTGATCGGTAGTGATAACAATTTTTACATTGTGTTTTTGCAGTTCTTTAATGAGTGCAAATAATGGCGAATGCTTAAACCACGACACAGAAACCGACCTGTATGCAGCCTCATCATTCGCAAGTTCTCGGATCATTTCTATTTCAGTACGAGCATGCGACAACATATCGATATAATTATAAACCAATATGTTGAGCTGATTATTAAGCAAATCTTTGTAATTCTCAACTAATTTTTCGCCTGTTTTGTAGTTGCTTACTTTTTCGTAAAAAAACTTAGTTTTTTTATTCAACCTGCTCAAATGATTTTCGAAAAGTTCTGATTCTTTAAGGTTTTTACCACCTTCTTCTTCGTCATTAAGCCATAATCCGGGATAAAGTTTATCTATCTGAAGAGGCATTAGTCCGGCAAAGATAGCATTGCGGGCATATTGTGTGGCTGTTGGTAAAATACTACAATAAAGCTCTTCCGACTCAACGGTAAAATAATCAGAGATTATTGGCTGAATCACTTTCCACTGGTCAAATCGTAGGTTATCGATTAAAATAAAAAACACCTGTTCGCCTTTTTCCATCATTGGAAAAACCCGTTCTTTAAAAAGATTTGGTGAAATTAACGGTTTGTCGGCTCCATCAAACCATTTTAAATAATTGTTCTTTATAAACTTAGAAAAACCATTATTAGCATCGGCTTTTTGCATTTTAAGAACCTCGTCCATGCCTGGTTCATTATTCTGAGCCAACTCAATTTCCCAGTAAACAAGTTTTTTATAAATCTCGGCCCAATCGGAAAAAGTTCTAGCCTCGTTAATATTTAACCCTATTTTGCCAAATTCAATTTGGTAACCTGAAAGTGTTTTTTCAGAAACCAGTCGTTTGGTATCAATATTTTTCTTAATGGTTAGCAGTATTTGTTTAGGATTAACCGGTTTAATGAGGTAATCAGCAATCTTCGAACCAATCGCCTGTTCCATGATATTCTCTTCTTCGTTTTTTGTAATCATAACAATCGGCAGATCGGGCTTATAGCGCTTTATTATATCGAGCACGTCTAATCCGCTTAAGCCGGGCATGTATTCATCTAAAAAAACAATATCAAAATCTTCTTTTTTTGTTAGTTCTATTGCTGTATCACCATTGTTAGCCGTTCGTACCTCAAATCCCTTTTCTTCAAGAAAGATAATATGTGGACGCAACATATCAATCTCGTCATCGGTCCATAATATTTTTATTTTTCTTATCTGCATGATTTTTTTATTGGTATATAAATTTACCTATTATTATATGTTTAACCAAAATTAGCTTTGGGTTATTTAAGGTAGTTCTCCTTAAAGAATAAAAGATATTCGCGAATAGCTTTTTCGGCATTGAAGGAATTAAAGTTTTCGGCAGAGATAACAAAAAACTGATAATCGTCTTTATCTGCATTTTCAACCAGTTTGTCTATTTGCGTATTGATAGTAGTATAATATTCCATTGCTTCTTTTTCGTCGGCAAACTTCTTAACCATTATACTATTGAAAAACTTATTAAACTCTTCACTTTCTGTGGTATAATCTTTCTGAATATAATAATCCAGATTATAATTGATTGAATTAAACTTAATCTTATTAATATCTATAGCCTTATCGATAATTAATATAAAATAGTATTCGGCTTTACTATTATAAGAGAACAATTTTTTAATCCGCTCTTTATCTTCAAGTACAATATTGTTTGCTTGTAAAGAATCCGACAACTGGTTTTCCATAGCTAATGAAGGCTCAGCAAGTTGCTGCAACTCATTTTTTCTAACAACTGCCAATAGTTCGTTTGCTGATTTATTCAAGTCCCCTTTGGGATAATTAATAACAAATTGCTCCAGTTCATTTTTAAGCACTCCCTGTCCGTAAATCTTACCTATGGAAAGTATTTTTAGGTATTTAAATCTAGGAGTAAGATCGTGATTCATAAATATATTTATTCCGTGATCGCAGCGAGCAATGGTTTCTGAGTATTTTTTGTCATTATACATGTTTAATGTGGCAAGATAATACTCGTTTTGCTCTTGACTTTCTTTCTCAAACTCTTTAAAAAACTCCGGATCGAGTAACACTTTGGCATAGTTAGATTCGGGATAATTACCAATTATCATCCCTTTATATATATCAGCTTGGCCAAAATCTCCTTTTGAAAAATAAATCTTATACAAGCTGTAATAAGCTGCAACCTTGTAATCGCTTACTGTATATCGATTTATTAAATCTTTATACGCTTTAATAGCAAGATCATCTTCTTTAAGATCATTGCGGTAAACCTCGCCAACATTATATAATGAGCTTTGTATTTTAAGATGCGAAACCGTCATCATCGAATCGGTTAACGGCAAATCAACAAGGTAATATTCAGGCTTTTTATTGTCTAATCCTTTTTTATTATCGATAATATCGTCAGAAATTTCTATCTGACCTTCCTGATCAACACCTACAACCTGTTTATTGCTTCTTCGCCAGTTATCTTCGAGCTTTCGCGATCCCCATAATCGGCGAAATTCAGGCTCACCAAAACTTTTAGCATTTGGATTATAAAAATACCATTTGCCACTTTCGTCCATATTTGTTGGCCGTATATTCGTTCTGGCATACATAAGATCACCAGGCTGCGACTGCATATTTTCTCTTTCCTTCTCTTGCTGTTCTTTAATCTTAAGTTGATCGATTATTTTTTGAATAAATGCAAGTCTATCTTTTTCAGACATTTTAGCAACACGCTGAACACTATCCTGAAACTCAACTGTTTTAATATTTTCAACTAGCTTTGATAAGTATTTGTTTTTTCGGGCAAGATCTGAATATCCCGGAAAATCTGGATCTAGCATAGCTATGGCACTGTCGGAGTAGGCTTGTGACTCAACATATTGCGACTGATTAAAGAAAATATCGGCCAATGCAAAATAACTTAGTCCTTTTTGGTTTGTATTATTTATGCTTGATGTTGTTGACTGCTTAAAGTATTCTATTGCTTTAGCAGTATTTTTGTTTTTAAGTTCCAGATCACCCAGGGCATAATAAATCTGATCGAGATATTCTCTGTTTTTATCATCGTCGAGCATTTCGAGTAACTCAGCCTTAATCGAACCTCCAGATTTGCCTCCGGTAAACATACTTGCTCTTTTAATCTTAGCATTAAAAGCCATTTCGTATGGAGGATTCATTTTTATTACTTTTTCGAAATGCTCCGAAGCGAGTTGATATTTATTAAGTTTCTCATTAATCTGTGCATAAATGAAATGTAGCCTTAATTTATCTTTCTTTCTCTTAGCTTGATCAATTGCTTCTTTTACGATCGGTTCGGCTGCAGCTATGTTTTGCTGTTTTATGTAAAAATCGGCTTTTGTGAGGTTTAATTGGTACTTAAGCTTATCAGGGTATTTAATATCGTGTTGTATAATCTCAAGGATATGCTGTGCTTCTCGAAAGTCCTTTCGTTCAATGTTTGCTCTTACCAGCCAGTTGTAGGCTATGTATTTTGATTTTTCATCGTCAAACTGCTTAATTATGTATTCAAAGGTTTGAATTGCGGAGGAATAATCGGCTTGGTAAAAAAATGCTTTGCCCATTAAAAGATAAGATTCATCGATATATGAGTTAAACTCATTTTTGCTGTAGAATTGTTTCTCTTTTTCGGTCATCTTGCCCTTTTTAGCTTCGGGCTTTTTTGTTATAGAATGCAACTTTATTGCTTTCGATGATTTTTCAATTGATCTATCCATCTCTGATTTTATGGAAGTGGCCAACTCGGGATTTCCGTATGTAAATACGGGCAGTATGAGTGCATAATTATCTGTATATGATTGCTCATATTTTAAAAGACCTTCTTTAAAACTCTCGCTCCCGTTAAATATTATATTGTATCTGGCCGTAACACTATGGTAAGTTCTGTTTAATGCAGTATTTCGCCGGGCTGCACATCCTGCAAAAAACAACACGAAGAATATAATGGATACCTGAAATATGTTTTTTCTGATCAATTTAATCATTTTAATCTGTTAATCCATTTATCACTAACCTATTTTTAATCAAAATAGTATTTTGCAGAGCTAAAATTATTCCTGCATACTTTGTAAAACTACTAAAATAATTAAATGGTTTAAAAAAGGGAGCCATAATTGTGTGGCTCCCTTAAAATTTCTTTAAGACAGATATATTAAGCAGATACAACCTCTTTAATTTCTGGCACATCTTTTTTAACAGCCTGCTCAACACCGTTTTTCAGTGTTTGCAAACTAAAGGGACATGCTCCACAAGCTCCTAGTAATCTAACTTTTACAGTATAATCATCGGTTAATTCAACAAATTTAATATCTCCTCCATCAGCCACTAAATATGGGCGTACTTTTTCAATAGTAGCATTTACTTTTTGTTCCAGTTCTTGTCTTTTTGATTGTTCCATAATTCTTATTCTATTATTTATGTTTGATTTCTACTCTTTCAGTTGGTGCTAAATTACGATTTCTTTCTTCAACAGCTTTAATAACACTAACTGCCAAATCTTTAAATGCTTTTCCAGTGATTGTATTCTCATTAAGTGCGGCAGGATTTCCTGTGTCGCCACCTTCGCGAATACTCTGAACAATTGGAATTTGCCCTAGCAGAGGAAGATTTTCGTTTTGAGCCAAAGTTTTACATCCATCTTTACCAAATAAATAATATTTGTTATTGGGTAATTCTTCGGGAGTAAACCACGACATGTTTTCTACTAGTCCAAGTACCGGAACGTTTATGCCTTTACCTGTAAACATACGAATACCTTTTAATGCATCTGCAATAGCAATCTGCTGAGGTGTACTCACAATAATTGCACCTGTAACCGACAATTCCTGAACTAAGGTTAAATGAATATCACTTGTTCCGGGAGGTGAATCGATAATTAAATAATCAAGCTCACCCCATTCGCCTTGTTGAAGTAATTGTTTAAGAGCATTTGAAGCCATTGGACCACGCCAAACAAGTGCGTCCTGTGGATTTATAAAAAAACCGATTGAGAGTACTTTAACTCCAAAATTTTCAACTGGTGTAATCCAATCTTCGCCATCAATTTTACGAACCAATGGTCGTTGTTCCTCGAGGTTAAGCATGAGCGGAATAGATGGGCCAAAAATATCGGCATCAATCAATCCAACTTTTGCGCCAGATTTGGCAAGTGCTACAGATAAGTTGGTGGCAATAGTTGATTTACCAACGCCGCCTTTTCCCGAAGCTACAACAACGATGTTTTTAACATTTTCCAACGCTTTTGATGTGTCTTTTTTCTCCACTACCTTTTTCTCTGGAAGCTTAACTAAGATGTTTCCTCGAACCAGCAATTCCTCACCAAATTTTTGTTCAATGGCCTGAACACATGCTTTACGCAGTGATTCAACAAAAGGATCGTTTGCTTTTTTAAAACTAAGAGTAAATCCTGCTTTATTACCCTCAAACCAGATATTGTCAACCATTCCCATAGCTACAATATCTTGCCCTGATTCTGGATGCTTAATGGTTCTCAGTACATTAAGGATATCTGAATTAGAAATTGTCATCTTATTTTTATTTAATTTAAATTAACGCAACAAAGATAAAGATTATTTATTATTTCAAAAAAAAACCTCTGATGTTTTATAATCATCAAAGGTTGAATAAATTAAAGTTCTTTTACAGGATCCCAGAAATGTTTTTCGAGGTTTACAATTTGATCATCAACCACTTTTATCCCTTCGTTTTCGAGGAGTTGTTTCATGGTATTTGAATTTCCGAAATGATGTTTGCCGGTTAGTAATCCATTTCGATTTACTACCCTATGTGCTGGAACAAACTCGTGTTGATGATGCGAATCGTTCATTGCCCAACCTACCATTCGGGCTGATTGTGCAGAACCCAAATATCTTGCTATTGCACCATAACTTGTAACCCGTCCGTATGGAATTAGCCTTGCCACATGGTAAACCTGGCAAAAAAAACCTTCGTTATTCTTCTTTGGGTTCTTCAAGGATTTTGTGTATATCTAATTTAAATTTTATATAGGTAATAGGTTTGCCTTTTTTAAGGAACTGCTGCTCGTAGAATGTTTTTATTGAAAGGGTTTGATCAACTATTTTAGAATCATAAAGATTATCAGTACAAACCGCGGTTTCGAGTTTATTAAGCTCTACAAGTGATTTTGTATAATCATGCAGCTCTTTGCTATCTGTTTTAAGGTGAATAATACCATTATTTTTTAAAAACTTTTGATAATACCCTAAAAATCGGGTTGAAGTAAGTCGTTTATACTTTTTTTTTGGTTGCGGATCGGGAAAAGTAATCCACACTTCGGATATTTCTGCCGAGGCAAAAAACGAATTTATCAAATCGATTCGTGTACGAACAAAACCAACATTTTTCAAACCTTCATCGAGAGCTGTTTTTGCTCCACGCCACATGCGTGCTCCTTTAATATCAATACCTATAAAATTCATTTGGGGGTTTTGTCGGGCCAATCCAACAGTATATTCTCCTTTGCCACAACCAAGCTCTAAAACGATGGGATTATTGTTATTAAAAAAATCTTTGTTCCAGTTTCCTTTGAGTTTATAATCTTTTTCGAAAACTTCGCTGAACTCTGCCTGAACGACATGATTAAAGGTGTTCATCTCAGCAAACCTGGCTAACTTTCTTTTTGCCACAATCCTTCTATTTAAATACTAGTTTATCAATGCGAAGACCAACATCGGAAATATTTTTAAGCTGATCGGTACGCATTGCCTGAGTAATTTCAAAAGTATATTCACCCTGAACCGGGAATCTTACTTTTTGTTTATACATAAACCGGTTATCGTAAATATCGCCCCATCCTGTTCCGATCCATTTACCGCGATCATCTGCCAGCATACACTCAAATGTATCAACTAACTCGGCTCCTGAAGGCGATATGGTATGCACAAACAAAAAAAGATTCATGTTTTCGTACTTGGAAGAGTTTCTAATATTAATATAAACATTATGTGGATTTATAGTATCTTTTATATCTACATTAAATACCACGGGGCTTTTTGAGTCCCAGTTCATATCCGGAATAGTTGTGTATTTATCGTAAACACTATCAGTATCGCATGATACAAAAAAAATAGCAGTGGATATAAGAATCAGAGAAATAAGGATATTAATTCTTTTCATTTGAATTTCCTTTGAATTTATGACGGCGTTTCTTTTTCTTTCGGTTGCTTTTCTGCTCATCAAATCGTGTTAAACTCTCTTGACCAACAACGTTGTCATAATCAAGTTCTTTTTCTGAAACAATATCACTTTCATCAACCAATACCTCTACTTTTTTGCCTGATTTATTAAGCGCAATTATTTCTTTAACTCGTTCGATAGAAACCGGAGTTAAGTTTACCATACTATGAGGATCAAACGAATACCACATAATACCTCTGAAAATATCTGTTTTCTGAAAAAACGCTTGCCCTGTTCGTGTTTCGAGAATGATATTTGTGGATGGAAAATCTTTTTGAGCATCGATATAACAGTCAACTTCGTAATTAAGACAACACTTTAGTTTTCCACATTGTCCGGCAAGTTTTTGTGGATTAAGGGAAATCTCCTGATATCTTGCAGCATTGGTAGTTACCGAAACAAAATTAGTAATAAAAGTTGCACAGCAGAGTTCACGACCGCACGAACCGATGCCTCCAATCCTGCCCGCTTCCTGACGAGCACCGATCTGCCTCATTTCGACACGTATTTTAAATGTTTCGGCCAGGATTTTAATCAACGATCTAAAATCTACCCGCTCATCAGCGATATAATAAAAAATAGCTTTTGTTCTGTCGCCCTGATATTCAACATCGCCAATTTTCATGTCGAGTTTTAATTCGTTCGCCATTTTTCGTGTTTTAAGCATCGTCGTATTTTCGAGTGATGTAGCTTCGAACCATTTCTCCAAATCTGCGGGTTTGGCTTTTCTGTAGATTTTTTTTAACTCTGTATCAGGCGATTTATTGTTTTGCTTTTTCATCTGAAAATATACCAGCTCTCCGGTTAAAGATACAATTCCAATATCGTGTCCAGGAGATGCTTCAACAGCAACTACATCGCCCCTTTTAAGCCTTAATCCATTAACATTTTTGAAAAGCTCTTTTCGTGTATTTTTAAACCGAACCTCAACAATATCGGTTTTATTTGCCGTTTCGGGAATATCGTTTAGCCAGTCGAAAACCTCCAGTTTACCACAATGATCGGGCTTGTTACAACAGCAAGTATTAGGTACTGGCGTGACAGGGCTGCTGCCGTTTATATCTTTATCTAATTGGTCCATGTTTTACAATATTACTCTGTATCCTTCATTAATAAATTTAATACAGAAAAAGCAAAATTAATGAAAATTACTTATTTATCAATTTTACAAGCTTTAATCCCAAATCAAGAAAGACGATTTTGTTGTAAGCGTTCATTTCAATATCGGCAAATGCTCTGTTTAAGTGTTCATAAATCTTAAACACATTTTCTTTATTTATAAAAGGATAAAATTTGTTCGAAAACTCTGCTTCCTGTTTGGTTAAATAAACAATGTTTTTCTGATTAATGTTAAGCATAAAATTTTCTCTAATCATTCGGATGGCGTATTCTAGAAAACTCTTTTGCTTTTCGCGACCAATGGTTGAAATATTTTCGACCCAATTTACTATCTCTATTATTTTATTTTGATAGCAATATCTCATGATTTCAACAAAACGATCATGATTTTCGGAGTTTTCGTCAGTAGTTTCGATTAAATTGAGAGCGCTGAGATAATTTCCATTGGCCAGATGCACAATGTCGTACGCTTTATCGGCAGACAAACCCATACGTTCGCACAAAGCTGTATGAAGGCTTTCTGAATCAATCTGTGGTATTTTAATAAGTTGTGTTCGCGAAAGTATAGTGGTAATAATCTGTTCAGAATTTTCGGAAACTAAAATAAACAATGTTTTCGAAGGTGGTTCTTCAATTATTTTTAACAATGTATTGGCTGCAGCAGCATTCATTTTCTCGGGCAACCACATAATAAGTGTTTTGTAATCAGCCTCAAATGTTTTAAGGCTTAACTTTCGAACTATTGCGCTGCTTTCGTTTTTACTAATTAATCCTTGCTTATTTTCAACATCAATAATATCGTACCAACGCGTTTGATTAATGTATGGATTTTCAATAAGTGCTTCGCGCCACTGAGCAATAAAATCATCGCTTACAGGATCTTTCTTAATGGTTTTTGTTGTAGCCACAGGAAAAACAAAGTGCAAATCGGGGTGCACTAGCTTCGCAAATTTCTGACATGAAGGGCAAATCCCACATGAATCATTATCCTGCTTATTTGTGCAAGCAATATATTGTGCATATGCAATAGCAAGTGCAAGATTACCAGAGCCTTCGGGGCCCAAAAATAATTGCGCATGACTTATGCGATTATCCTTTACCGTTTGTATAAGTCGTTCTTTTGTTTTCTGCTGACCTATTATTTCTTTAAAAAGCATACAAAATTGATTCTTTTCTTTGATTCATAGCCACTTAAATCAAACTAAATCCTTTTGGCCAATCTTTCAAAGGTAGTACTTTTAGCGATTATTTTGCGGGTAAATCCTCTGTTAAAATCATTCATAACCAAATTTTATTGCTTACTGTTTAGTTTATCGAATAGGTTAATTAATTTATAATTTTTCAAAAGATTAAAAAAGGTTCCTTTAAACTTTACAAATAATCGATATTGTTTAACGAAAATAAATTAATTAAATCATTATTTAAAATCATAAAAAAAAAATAAATTTGCCAGCCCAATTTTATTAGATGTCTCTATTTCAATATATTAAATTTGAGAAACTAGTTCATACCATTACAAATGTAACGGGTTTACTTGCTATAATATCCTTTTTTGCTCAACATGGATTTAATCTGACTCCTAAAACACAGATTTTTCTTGTAACTTATATTGATCAGATTATTGTTTCGATTTTTGTTTTGCTGGTTTCTTCAAAGTTTTTGCTAAATCCCGAAAAACTAAAGTACATCAAAGAAAATCCAGTTGAATTTACGCTTGGTAGTCTTTTTGTGAGTATTGTTTTGCTCTATCAGGTTTTTACATTCAGCTCAAGCCACTATTTAATATCATTCAAGCTAACAAGCTATTTAATAAAAGCCTATTTTATATTCGTTCAGTTTTATATAGTATTTAATACTCTTGTAACATTTTTTCGATCAAGAGAAAAAGGGTTTTTTTATTCAATAAATCCAGCCCGATTATTTGCTCTGTCGTTTCTTTTTGTGATTATAGCCGGAACCTGCTTTTTAAAATTGCCCAAAGCAACTATAATACCAATATCATGGATTGATGCCCTTTTTATGTCCACATCGGCCGTATGCGTTACAGGGTTAGCCACAATAAACATTTCCGAGGTTTTTACTATTCAGGGCCAAGCGATATTGATCTTTCTAATGCAGATCGGAGGCTTAGGAATGGTAACCCTAACCGCTTTTATTGCTTTGTTCATTCAAAGAGGTATTCGACTTAAAGATCAATTTATAGTTGGCGAAATTTTAGATGATGCAAACATAAGCTCATTATATAATATTCTTAAGTACATTATTAAAATCACACTTTTCTTTGAGATAATAGGGGTTATTCTTTTATATATTTTCTGGAACAACTCTGCTCAATCGGACTTTGATCGGATCTTAAATGCTGTGTTTCACGCTGTAAGTGCTTATTGTAATGCTGGTTTAAGCAATTTACCTCAGGGGCTTCAATCTCCTGGTTTCTCAACATATTATCCACCGCTAATTGTAATTATGATTTTAATTATTGCGGGTGGTTTTGGGTTTTATACTATTATGGATATTATTAATCCATCAAAAATAAAATTTCCAAAAGGTAAGCGACTTAAACTGCAAACACGAGTAGTAATTTATTCATATTTAGCTCTTATATTTGGAGGAGCGCTTTTAATATGGCTTTTCCAAAGACCCCAATGGAAAGATCTACCTTGGGACCAACAAATAATGAATTCATTATTTACCAGTGTGGTTAGTCGTACCGCTGGATTTTCGGTTGTTGAAGTAGGAACAATGCTTATCCCTCCATTAATGATTGTTATTTTTATGATGTATATTGGAGGAGCTCCAAACTCTACTGCCGGAGGCATAAAAGTTACAACCGCAGTTACTCTAATGGTCAGTCTATGGGGTTTTATAAAAGGCAAAGAAAGAATAGAATTAGCCCGCAGAACTATTCCAATGGTTTTAATACGTAAAGCATTTATTGTATTAGTATCGTCAGTATTACTAATTTTTACTGCACTACTAATCCTCACCATTACTGAAAAACATTCATATTTCGATTTGTTCTTCGAAACCGTTTCAGCTTTTGGAACTGTTGGTTTGTCAAGAGGAATAACTCCTTTTTTAACCGATTGGGGTAAACTAATTATAATATTTGTAATGTACACAGGCCGTATTGGATTGGTAACATTAGCACTTGTAGTTACAGATAAATTAACAGCACATAAATACAGGTATCCAGATACAACCTTAATGATTTAAACTATGCCAAAAATTCAACGTTATGTATTAATAGGTATGGGTGCTTTTGGCCAGGAAATAGCCTACACCCTTAAAGATCATCAGCAAGATATTATTGTAATGGATAAAAGTCTTGAAGTAATTCACCAACTAAAACGAGACGGATTTGATTTTGCGGTTCAAATTGATTCAACCGATGCTGCTACATTAAGCAAGTTTATTACTCCCGAGGATATTGTTGTTTTGTCTATGGGTGAATCTTTTGAAGATAATATTATTACCGTTGGTATTTTAACCCGCTTAAAGGTTAAAAAGATTTATACCAGGGCAACAAAAATAATACACGAAGAAATTCTGAGTCAGATGAAAAATACCGAAATTCTCTTTCCTGAAAGAGAAGAAGGAAAAAGGTTTGCGCTCAAGTTAATTAGTCGTAATTTTTTATTTAAAGATGAATATGCCCCAAATGTATTTATAACCGAAACAAAAGTACCCGATCGATTTATTGGAAAAAGTATCATTGAACTTCAAATCCGATCGAACTACCATGTTAATGTTATTGCTTTAAAAAAGCCTGCTTTAGAAAAAGACACAAAAAACGCTTTAGATATTAATTATTTAGGATTCGAAAACGAAAAACTAACAAAAGACCACATACTTGTTCTCATTGGTAAAGAGGAAAGTATAAATAAGATGGTTGACTAAACAAATCTAAATCATTAATTGTACTGAGAAAATAAAATTAAAATCATTCTAATTGGCAGAATATACGGCCTGTTTTTATAAAAAAAACAGGCCCTTTTGCTTTAAAAAAACGCTTAATTTTGGAAGTTGATTTATCACGTATTATTTCTTTAACATAAATACTAATTAAAAGCAAATAGATCAACAAAAATGTTTAGTAATTAAGACCACAAAGCAATGAAAAAACTCATCTATTTGTTACCATTATTATTCTGTTTTGAAAGTTTTGCCCAGATTCCATCAGGTTATTACGATAGCGCGGCTGGGTTAACCGGAGAAGAACTAAAAACTGCATTACATAATATTATTGACAATCACACAACCTATCCTTATACTGATTCCTCAACTGATGTCTGGGATATTTTAAAAGAGTCTGACAAAGACCCTAATAATTCTGCAAATGTTATTTTAATATATACAGGCTGGACGGTAAATGCTGCACAGGAGTATAACAATGGAGCAGGCTGGAGCCGTGAGCATGTTTGGGCAAAATCTCATGGTGATTTTGATGAGGATCCACCAGCAGGAACAGATTGTCACCATTTAAGACCCGAAGATATATCTGTTAATTCTGCTCGTGGCGACAAAGATTTTGACAATGGAGGCACTCAGCATTATGAAGCTACCGAATGTTATACCGATGCAGATTCGTGGGAACCAAGACCAGCTGTAAAAGGAGATGTTGCACGAATGATGTTTTATATGGCAACCCGCTATGAAGGAGATGTTGTTGGCGAACCAGACCTTGAGTTAGTTAATTACACAGGAACGTCGGGACCTATTTTCGGAAAACTTGAAACATTAATTGAATGGAACGAGCAAGATCCTGTTGATGATTTTGAACGAAACAGGAATGAGGTTGTCTATTCATATCAACACAACAGAAACCCATTTATTGATCATCCCGAGTGGGTTGGCTTCATATGGGGTAACGACTCCGTTAATACCGATGTAAATTCTCTAGTAAATGAAAAAGTAAAGATATTCCCAAATCCTGTAAGAGATAATCTGACTATTGAAATTCCTGATAATTACGATGTAGTGTCAATTGTTCTGTTTGATTTAATGGGCCGTGAAATTCAAACCCTCCCTGTCAATAGTAATTTAGGCACATACATAATTAATTTATCCGATAAAACAGCAGGTAATTATGTGTTGAAAATTAGAACCCAACAAAACTGTATAACAAAAATGATTATTGTGAATTAATTGAAAATATAAAACATATTGCGATTAAAGAAATGCAAATAGTTTTTTTGTTTAAGCAACAATTTTAAGCTAAATTGTGTTTCTTTTTCAAATTAAAAATTGGAGGTTATTATGCTCGAAAAATACAATATTAAATGCTTACAAAAAGCTGACCTAAAAGGAAAAGTTGTTCTGGTACGTGTTGATCATAACGTGGTTAAAAAAGGTGTTATCAACGATTCATTTCGGATTGACTCAACCATTGGAACTCTATTTTATATCTATGCCCACGGTGGTAAAGCTATATTAATGACTCATATAGGCCGACCAAAAGATAAAAAGACGGGCGAAATAAAAACGGGTAAAGAGTCTGCTGTTGAACCAATTGTTGAGTACTTAAAAAACAAACTTCAGATTGATCTAAAAGTGCCTGTTTTTAAAGCTGAAGAAAATAAGGGTTTTACAGGGATTGATCCATCGATCAAAAATATGATCAAAGATTTACGCGACGATAAAATTGATGGTATCTATTTGCCAAACACCAGGTGGTTTCAGGGCGAAGAAGCAAAAGGTGATGCTCAGGATGAGTTTGCTAAACAACTAGCCGAGCTTGCTGATGTTTATGTTAACGACGCCTTTGGATCATGGCAGGCACATGCATCAACAGCTGCAATTACCAAATACATCCCTTCGTATGCAGGATTTTTAATGCAAAAAGAACTCGAAAATCTTGAGCGTATTTATAACCCAAAAACACCTCTTGTTTCAGTTGTTGCTGGAAGTAAATTCGATACTAAAATAGATTCGCTTTATGCTTTGCTTAAAAAATCTGATTACCTCGTTTTAGGTGGCGTGATTTATAACGCATACCTGTGTGCTAAATACGGAATCGAAATAAAAGGAATTGAAGCCGATGATTTGGAACATGCTAAAAAGTTTGTTGAGTTTGCTGCCGATTATAAAAACAAACTCGTTGAGCTTCCATATATCGTAGAGTCAGACTCTATCGAAGGAAGGTTTGACGGGCAATACAGAATCCGAAATATTAAAGATCTGAAAAAAGGCACCAAATTAAATTATGTGTTGGATGCGGCAAAAGAATCTTTTGCTGATGAAGGCGTTCAAAAAATATTTGCATCAGCAAACACCATTTTTGTTAATGCAGTTATGGGATTTACACCTCATTTTACCGAGGGAACAATCGCTTTGGATCTTTTAATAGATAAAAACAAAGAAGCATTAAAGCTTTACGGTGGTGGCGATACTATGGAAGAACTTAAAAAACTACTTCCCGGTTTGTATATGACAGCAATTGATAACCCCAAATATTACATTTTTACTGGCGGAGGAGCTGTTCTAAAAGCCATACAAGAAGGTACAACATTAGGAATTGAGCCTGTTAAAGCTTTAACAAAATAAAAAATTGTTGCATTTTTGAGTTTTAAAAATTCTAAGAAGTCAGTTAGTCTGGCTTCTTTTCTTATCATAATCATTTTAAATTGTATAGAATGAAAGCATTTAAAGCCTACGATATTCGTGGTATTTACAACGAAGAATTTACAAAAGACGATGCCTACAAGATTGGCTATTTTCTACCTGAGTTATTAAAAGCTGATAACGTTCTTGTTGGACGCGATGTTAGAGTTTCTTCAGACGAGATTTTCGAATCGCTAGCACAAGGTATAATCGACAGCGGTGCAAATGTGTATAATATTGGATTGGCAACTACTCCTATGGTTTATTACATGACCGCCAAACATAAATTTGCCGCCTCGGTTCAGATTACCGCTTCGCACAATTCGCGCGAATACAATGGTATGAAAATATCAAAAGCCAACGCACTGCCAGTGGGTTTTGATACAGGATTAAGCAAATTACTCGAAATGATGAATACCCGAGAAATTGTAATTGCTGAAAAAAGAGGTAAAATTATCGATTACAAAGTAAAGGATGAATATATCCAGTTTTTAAAGACTTATGTTCAGGATTATTCAAATCTTAAAATGGCCGTTGATTGCTCAAATGGAATGGCTGGCTTACTTATTAAAAAATTACTTGGAAAAGAACCTGTTTATCTTTTTGATGATATGGACGGAACCTTCCCAAACCACGAACCAAATCCATTAATCGAGGAGAATGTTGCAGAACTTAAGAAAACAGTTCTAGCCAATAAATGCGACATTGGAGTTATTTTCGATGGCGATGCCGATAGGGTTATGTTTGTTGATGAAAAAGGAAAATTCATTTCGCCAGATCTTATTATTGGACTTATGGCTCATTACTTTCTTGAAAAAGAAAAAGGAGCTGTTTTAGAAGATATCAGGACCTCAAAAGCAGTTAAGGAATATATCGAGAATATGGGATGTACAATGCATACCTGGAGAGTAGGCAGAGCATTTGCATCGCCTAAACTAAAAGAAATAAACGGTATTTATGGTGGTGAACTCGCCGGACATTACTACTTCAGGGATTTTTTCTATTCCGACTCAGGAATTCTGGCTTCACTCATCGTTCTTAATTTAGTTTCGAAATTTAAAAAAGAAGGCAAAACCCTTTCGGAATTAATTGCCAGGATAAATAAGTATGCTAACTCTGGAGAGATTAATTTTAAAATTGAACATAAGCAGGAAGCTATTGAAGCTTTAAGAGATTCTTTTATTAAACAAGAAGAACCAACCGAGGTCATGGATTTTGATGGATATCGTATTGAATTTAAAGAATGGTGGTTTAATGTTCGCCCTTCGAATACAGAACCCTATTTACGATTACTGGTAGAAGCAACCAATGAAAAAATCCTGAAAGAAAAGGTTGATGAGATAAAAACGATTCTTAAGAAATTTAAATAACCATTTAGTGCAGCTACTAATTAATGTGGGGTCGATTTAAGCCCTGATTATTTCTATATTTTTTAATTTATTGTGCTCCATCGGAGCAAAATCTTTATAGTAAAATAATGATCCAAAAATCAGCGCGTCAGCATTATGTTATTCAAAGGGCTTATGTTTTTTAACGAGCAATGATACAAAGACAAAATAGCAAATAATTTTAATATTTACTTTGCGCACCACATGGCTAATTTACATGTAAAAAACCAAGTAATTGGCGCGTAATTATTCATTAACCTTATCTTCTATAAAGATTTGGCTCCTATGGAGCCTTCACTAATAAAGTCTTTATGATTATTAAAAAGCACTAGCCAGACATTTTTTGTTATATTGTCTTCGCCAGCAAAACAAAGCGAACTTTTTAGTTCTAATATTAAAGGACTGCCTCAGTCGCTTTTTCAAAACTCTTTTCGTAGTGACTTTTTGTTTGGTTTATTATATCTACAAAGACCCAAAAAAATTAGGTGTCCTTTTGGAATGACTAATCAAAACGCTTAACACAAAACGCGAAACGCAAAACCACCTTAATAAACATTTCTTCTCTTTTTGTGTTACTCTGTTGTATTAACAATTAAACAAAACAGATCATGAAAAAAATAATAATTATATTCATCTTATTGTTTGCCTTACAGGCAGCAAAAATAAATGCACAAAACAATAGTTTTGAATTTCCTGCATTACCCTATTCGTATGATGCATTAGAACCATACATTGATAAGGCCACAATGGAAATTCATTACGACAAGCATTTCAGAGCGTATTATAACAACTTTGTAAAAGCAGTCAATGAAAATAGATTAACAGGTAAGAGCCTCGAAGAGATTTTTGCTGATGTAAGTAAATATCCTGCAGCAATCAGGAATCATGGAGGTGGATATTATAACCATTCTCTTTTCTGGATCATTATGGCACCAAATGCAGGAGGTAAGCCTGATGGCAAATTATTAGCGGATATCGAGAAAGCTTTTAGCTCATTCGAAAATTTTAAAAAAGAATTCGAAAATGCTGCCTCAACACAATTTGGTAGTGGATGGGCATGGTTGGCGGTAGATAAAAACAACCAATTGTTTATATTACAGTTACCAAATCAGGATAATCCGCTAATGGATATATCGCCCAAAAAAGGAACTCCAATATTAGCTATTGATGTATGGGAACATGCCTATTATTTAAAATATCAGAACAAGAGGGCTGATTATATTACCAATTTCTGGAATGTGGTTAACTGGCCCAAAGTAAGCGAATTGTATACATTGGCCCTGAAAAAATAAAGTTTTTGGAAACTTACGAACAAAGGATTAATTAGAAATGTTTAGCCCTACGAGGGTTTAAAACCCTCGTAGGGCTAAACTTTACTCTGTAAAAAAATAAGATACTTATTTAAGATCGGTGCTCATTATTTCATTATTGATAATTGATCTCTGATAATCCGCCTTCACAAGACAAGTTGTTTATAGAGATTTAAACTATCTTTACAACTAAATATCAGATTAATAAATTTAAAAACAAATGAAAATTTCGGCTATTGCAATTTTTTTAACCATTGTATTAAGCATTTACGGATTAACAAACTGGTATATTTATGCACGTACTTCAATACTTCTCGAAGGTTCATCGCTAATAAAAATCCTGATTCGCCTGTTTTTCTGGATACTGGTGCTTGCATATCCTCTGAGTCGGATAGCCGAGCGATTTATCAATAACGATATCGTTGTTTTTTTTGTTAAACTTGGATCTTTCTGGATGGGTGCCATGTTATACCTTTTCCTTCTTTTTTTTATTGTTGATTTATTCAGATTGATAAATTATGGCATTCCGGTTATTAGTATTCTTGATTACAAATCCAATCCTGAAAATAAAGAACTGATAGCAAAACTCGTTTATGCATTAACAGTTGTAATTTTAGTTATTGCAACCATAAATGCCCGTAATCCGAGAATAAATCATAAATCACTAATTGTTAACAAACAAATAGATGAAAAGCTCAGAATTGCTGCTGTTTCTGATATCCATCTGGGAACACTTATTTCGCACAGGAGTTTAAAGCAGCTGGTGAATAAACTAAATGAGCAAAATCCCGATATTGTATTATTGGCAGGCGATGTTTTTGATGAGGATATTTCGCACGTAATTAATAATGGGCTGGGTAAGTATTTTACTCAAATCAATAGTAAATATGGAGTTTATGCTATCCCGGGCAATCATGAGTATTTTGGCGGAGTTGAACACAAGCTTCAGTACTTAAAAGATCATGGGGTGCAGGTTTTGAGAGATTCTGTAATTCTGGTCAGCGAAAAGTTTTATGTTGTTGGCCGGGATGATCGTTCAAACACCCGTAGAAAAAGCATTTCAGAGTTAATTAGCGAAACCGATTCCTCAAAAGCGTTAATTCTGCTCGATCATCAACCATTCGATCTTGCTCAGTCTGCTCAAAACGGCATTGACCTTCAGATCTCGGGACATACTCACCACGGACAATTATGGCCTTTTAATTATATTACAAATGCAATATACGAGGTGAGTAGCGGATACAAAAAGATTGGGAATACACACGTTTTGGTATCGAATGGTTTTGGAACCTGGGGGCCACCCATGCGACTGGGAAACAGGCCTGAAATCATAATCATCGATTTGGTCAATAATCAGTGAGTAGTGAGTATCTAGATATGAGACATGAGAATCAAGACAATAATCAATCAAACCTTTATTTACGTATTAAAGCTAATGGCTGATAGCTCAAAGCTCAAAGCTTTTTTTCAATTATCAATAAAAAATTAAACCTGTATTTACGTAATAACGCTCATAGCTCGAAGCTCAATGCTCAAAGCTTTTCCAAAGAACCACGTATCCTTCTCCTTTATACTCCATTCAAATCAATCTTTTCGGTAAATTATTCTAACTTTGTTTAATTATGTAATACCGAAAAAAGATTAGCATGATTAAAATAGTTACGATTATTGGAGCTCGGCCGCAGATTATAAAAGCAGCAGCTATCAGCAGGGCTATTAGTACATATTTCAGCAACCGAATTTCAGAAGTTATCGTACATACAGGTCAGCACTATGACGAAAACATGTCGGCTGTATTTTTCAACGAACTGGAGATTCCACCAGAAAACTATAACTTAAATATTGGTTCGGGGAATCATGGTTGGCAAACAGCACGAATGATCGAGGGAATAGAAGAAATATTGTTAAAAGAAAAGCCAGATTATCTTGTTGTTTATGGCGATACTAACTCAACACTTGCCGGAGCCATTGCAGCATCAAAGCTGGGAATTAAAATCGTTCATATAGAGGCTGGATTAAGGTCTTTTAACCGTTCGATGCCCGAAGAAACCAACCGAATATTAGCCGATCATACCTCCAGCTTATTATTTAGTCCTACAAAAACAGGATACGATAATCTGCTTAAAGAGGGTTTTTCTCCATCAAACAGATCACCATATACTGCTGAGAATCCTGGTATTTTCCATTGTGGTGACATCATGTATGACAACTCAATCTATTTTTCGAGTCTGGCAACCAAGAAAAGTAAAATTCTTAAAGAACTCGGACTGGAAAATAAACAATTTGCTCTGGCAACTATTCACCGTAATACCAATACTGATAATTTAGAAAACCTATATTCAATTTTTAAATCCTTCATTTCCATTGCCGAAAAAAACAATGTGCCTTTTGTTGTCCCATTACATCCGCGAACAAAAAAAATTGCTGAAGGAATAAAAGACGAAAAATTTCAGAAAATATTTTCTGATAAGTCAAAAATCTTGATTATACCACCACTATCATTTTTCGATATTATGGTACTCGAAATGAACACCGAAATTGTTTTTACCGATTCGGGAGGCGTTCAGAAAGAAGCATATTTCTTTAAAAAACCATGTGTTATTCTTCGTAACGAAACCGAATGGGTCGAAATAGTCGAAAATAAATGTGCTCTTTTATGTGGATCAGATAGCCAAAAAATCGAAAATGCATACAATCATTTTAAAGAAAATAAAGAGTTAAAATACCCAAGTCTGTTTGGCGAAGGTAAAGCCGCCGAGTTTATATGTAATCAGATTTTAAATAATTCGTAATATAAGTGCAAGGTACAATGAATGTTTTAATTGATACAGGTCATCCTGTTCATATTCATTTTTTTTAATCCCATAGCAAAACAATGCTCCTGTTAATTAAAGAACACAAAGACAAATTTTAATATCCGAAAAGGCAAACATAATCGATTCTTTTGTTGAAATTATAGAAAATTCTAAAGTAGAGAGGTTGTATTAAAACAACTTAAAAATGCGTTACGAGAGATCCAGATAACTTTTAAAATTCGTATGTTTTTTAAAAGTTTCGCAATACCGATAGCCTTCGGAACCAATAGTTAAAGCACAAAGTTCCACCACATCAGGTGAAATTATTCTTAATGAAACTTTTTGTAATACTTTGTGCAACTTGTTACAAAAGAGAAAGTTATTTTACTTACGGATATTAGGAACTTTCAGGAGAGCGAAGCAATCTATATAATCAGCGACTTAAGATAGCTTCTCCCGAAAACTATTGGGATCGCAATGACCCAAATTGTCGTTTTGACACCATCTATTTTTATTTGCTTTCTAATCTTCAACCGAATATAAGAACCTCTTGATGCTTTTTTTAGGTGTTTTCTCGAACTCTTCGGGATGAATTTTTATTTTTGAGATTTGCATATATTTTGCAAGGGTCTTATTCACCTCTTTTTTTGTCTCTTCCATTTTTTCGAGTAATCCCTGTTCATCAATTTTTTCAGCATCTACCAAATCGTAATCAGGATAAACCAATGCTACAAGTTTGTTTTTATGTTCCAGAACTACCGACTCCAAAACATAAGGCATATTGTTTAGCTTTGCTTCGACTTCTTCGGGATAGATATTCTCACCCGATGGGCCTAACACCATGCTTTTACTTCGACCTCTGATATATACATAATTATCCTTATCGATAATCCCAAGATCGCCTGTATGCAACCATCCATCATTATCAAGAGCTTGTTTTGTAGCTTCGGGATTTTTGTAATATCCAAGCATCACATTTTCACCACGAACCATTATCTCGCCAACTACATTGTAAGGATCTTCGGAGTCGATTTTTATCTCCAGAGCATCAATCATCTTACCTGCAGAACCAATCTTCGCTTTGTCCCAGTTGGCGTAGCTAATTAATGGGCCACATTCGGTCATACCATATCCGATAGTAAACTTGAAACCGATTTTCTTTAAAAACAGTTCAACCTCTTGGTTTAATGCAGCTCCACCAATAACTACTTCTTTAAAGTTACCTCCAAAAACATCGGTAAGTTTATTATTGATTTTATTAAAAATAGCTTTATCAATTAAGGGAATATTCATAAGCATCTTCATCGATAACTTACCAATAACCGGCAACAATTGTTTTTTATATATTTTTTCGATAATTAAAGGTACAGCAATTACTACTTCGGGACGTATCTCCTGGAACGCCTGAACGATAATCTTTGGCGAAGGAGTACGGGTTAAAAAATGAATATGACATCCAATCGAAAATGGCCATAAAAACTCAAATGCACAACCGTAAGTATGTGCCAGAGGTAGGAAAGAAACTACGTTATTTCCCGGATCAAGGGGCAAATTGTTGCGGGCATACCTTACGTTAACAGCAAGACTATTTAATGGTATTATTACTCCTTTCGAAAATCCTGTTGTTCCAGAAGTATAATTCAGAACACCCACCTCGTTATTTGATATTTCGTCGAATTTTAACGTATCAGCACTGATACTTCCGGGATATTTCTTTTCGTAAATAGAATCGAGATTCTGATAAATACTTTTTATTTTTTCGTTTTTACCCTCAATAAGTAAACTAAAATCAACTAATCCAAATATTGCTCTAAGATTTGGCATGGCTGATTCGTCGAGGTTTTCCCAAACCACATCTCCTGTAAAAAGCACCACCGAATCAGAATGGTTAACGATATGATGCACATCGGTAGAATGAAAATCGGGCAATATAGGAACAACTACAGCCCCATAACTAACAATGGCAAGGTAAGTCATTGCCCAGTTGGCAGAGTTTTTTCCTATTAGCGAGATTTTATCTCCCTTTTTAACATTACATTCTTCGAACATAATATGGATACGTGCAATTTTCCGGGCTACATCACTGTATTTATATACCTTACCCTGATAATCAGAAAGAGCAGGTAAATTCCAGTTTTCTTTCAAACTGTTTTCGATGTACTTTACAAAATTCTCTTTTATCATTTGTTTAGGTTTTAAAAAAGCAAACAACTAAGTTAAGTATTTTTGATGAGAATTCAAAGCAGGGCATTTCTTAGACAAACGTGGCAATGGAGCGTGTATTAATGTCCTTAAAAAAGGCATGTACTGAAAGGACATTGTTTGAATGAGGGGTCTAAAAAAAGAACCCCTAAATAAAAACACTCCGATATCCTTCGACTGGCTCAGGATGACTATTCTATGTGTAAAACATTGAAATACAAATAATTTGTCATCTTGAGCTCGTCGAAAGATAGACAACAAATTGGTCATTTAGAAATCCTCACGATGAAAAAACCTTCATTCCCGAGAGGCGTTCAGGCCTAACCACTTTGTGGTTATGAAAAAAGGTTAAAGAAATTAATGATCGATGTCTGATCTTTTCCTTCATATATTTGTTTTACCTAAATGAATAACATAACCTGTAATGTATAATACATTTTTTTTACCTTTACCCACTAAATTAAAATTCTTATATGGAAAAGCGAGAACTAGCAGCTCAGCTAAATGAACAACTTAAAGGATTTTCGCCCGAAAAAGTACTCCTTTATTTTTTACAGGATTATGGAAAGAAAATAGCATTATCTTCGAGTCTTGGTGCCGAAGATCAGGTACTAACCCATATGATTTGTAATATTGATAAATCTACCCGGATATTTACTCTCGATACTGGTCGTATGTTCCCAGAAACGTATAAACTGATCGATAAGACAAATAATCGCTATAAAATTAAGATAGAGATTTTTTTCCCTGATTATACTCAGGTTGAAAAGATGGTTCACGAAAAGGGAATCAATCTTTTTTATGAGAGCATTGAAAATCGTAAGCAATGTTGCCATGTGCGAAAGATAGAACCTTTAAAAAGAGCATTCAAAGGTCTTGATATTTGGATTTGTGGTTTACGCCGTGAGCAATCTGTTACCCGAACATCGAATCAGTTGGTAGAATGGGACGAAAACAATGGATTGTTAAAAGTAAATCCGTTGATCGAATGGACAGAAAAACAGGTTTGGGAATATATCCGAAAAAATAATATTCCATATAACGATTTACACGATAAAGGATTTCCAAGTATTGGATGCCAACCATGTACCCGGGCAATAAAACCTGGCGAAGATGTTCGTGCCGGACGCTGGTGGTGGGAGAATCCTGACAAGAAAGAGTGTGGGTTACATAATACAAATCAATAATATCAATAAAATTTATACTATGAATCTTCCTAAGCGATTATCGCTCCTAATAGCAATTTTTTTCATTGTTGTCGTAAATTTTACGACAAAATCACAGGATTCCTTAAAAAACGATAAGTATGTCATTGTTTTATCGATGGATGCTTTCAGATGGGATTATCCTAAAATGACTTCAACTCCTGTTTTGGATTCAATCGCAAAAGTTGGAGTTAAGGCAGAATCGTTGAAGCCTGCATTTCCTACCTTAACATTTCCTAATCATTATAGTCTTGCAACAGGCCTTTATCCCGATCATCATGGTATTGTAATGAATAACTTTTACGATGATTCGCTCAATGCCGTTTATCGTATTGGCGACAGATCTGTTGTTGAAGATGGACGTTTTTATGGAGGAGAACCTATTTGGATTACAGCACAAAAACAAGGATTAAAAACGGCTTCTTTTTATTGGGTTGGATCCGAAGCTGCAATCAAGGGTTTACATCCAACGTATTGGAAAAAATATGACCAAAGTATTTCATACGAAAGTCGCATTGATACTATTATTTCGTGGTTGCAAAAACCAATTGCAGATCGCCCGCGATTGATCATGTGTTATTTTGATCAGCCTGACGGTATCGGTCATAAATTTGGACCCGGATCGCCTGAAGTAAATAACATGGTTACTTATTTGGATAGCCTTGTCGGGGTGTTTACAAAAAAGTTAAATGCCTTACCTATTGCTGAAAAAATCAATTTTATTATTTTATCGGATCATGGAATGTCAACAACTTCTTCGGAGCGGGTTATTGATCTTTCAATAATTATCAATCGAGATTGGGTTGCCAGATCGCACGGAGGAAGTCCTGTGTTTGTTGTAAAAGCAAAACAATCGTGCAGCGATTCGATTCTGACAGCTCTTTCATCTGTTAATAACCTAAAAGCATGGAAAACAAGCGAAATGCCTCAGCAATATAATTTTGGCAAAAATCTGCGCACAATGGACATATTGATTTTAGCAAATAATGGTTGGAGTATTTCTTGGGGTCGCAAAAAATCAGATTATACAGGTGGAGCGCATGGTTTTGATAATAACGAAAAGGATATGCATGCTATTTTTTATGCCACAGGACCTGATTTTAAAAAAGGATATGTTCATCCCGGTTTTGAGGGAGTTGATATTTATTCACTTCTGGCCTATCTGCTTAATATAAAACCAGAAAAAACAGACGGAAACTTGTTAAACACCATTGAAATGCTAAAATAACATGAGTTCGAAATAAGCCTAAATTTTTTTAATTTTTATGCTCCATCGGAGCATAATCTTTATAGCAAATTAATAGTAAAAAAATCAGCGCGTCAGTACTATGTTGTTCAATGGGTTTAGGCTGTTTTGACGCGCAATGGCACAAAGACAAAACAGCATATAATTTCAATGCTTTCATTACTTTGCGCACTAGGCTGATTTACTTATAAAGAACTAAGTGGTTGGTGCGTATTTCTTCATTATCTTTATCTTCTGTAAAGATTTAGCTCCTATCTCCATTTTCTCTCTTTTCAAATCTAAGGTCTGGAGCTTTTCTAAAAATTCTGTATGATTGTTAAGTTATTTTGAGTGGTTTTAGTATTATAATCAAGATTAAATTTTAATTTCTTAAATAGAACTCAAGTTAAAATGGATCATGTTGAAAAGTTTTGCAGATTTAATAGATTCACTGAAAATAGGAATGATTTTTTAGAAGATATTACCTGTTAACACAATATGAAGAGTCAAATCTTTATTTTGAAAATCTCAGAAATATAACGTATTATCCTCGTTCTTTTTTGTCAGCCACACAAAAAAGAACCAAAACCTGCCGGCAGGCAGGAAAGTCACCGCCACTGATTAATTTGTTAAAATCTAAGGAAAACCATTTTTCAGCGCAACACAAGTCGTCTCGATAATACTTTTTGGTTCCAATTGTTGATTGTATTTCGAGACTGAGTGTTGCTTACCAAGCCTATCCCACATCGGTTTTCCTTGATTTTTGATACAAATTTATCAGATGCGGATTACTAAGAATTTGTTACGAAATAACTTGTTTATTTAATTACAAAAATGTACCTTTCGGCCATGAAAGATACAGAGTTAATTTCAAATAGGCATAAAATTTTAGCCCCTTTATTAGATGAGAAGGCTCATAGA
>JBFXEQ010000033.1:0-33674 GCA_050179935.1 Bacteroidales bacterium
AACAATATGCAAAAATTATTAATCCTTTATTTTCTATGCAGTATTTAAGTGAATTTATTATTAACAACTTATGATTTGGTCGTGTAAAAATATCTACCCATCCAACTGTTGTTAATGTAACAAAGTAAGCTTTCTCTTTTTCTCTAATTTTGTACTTATCCGACATAAATAAAATACACTTACTTAATCTTTTGCTGGCTTATATATTTCAGTTCGTGCCATTAACTATTTTTCATTATCACGGACGTGGACGTCCGCGCTAGCATTTTTTATTCAAAAAAATAGTCCCCGACAGTATGTCGGCGCCAGCTAGGGCCTTTTATATAAAATTCTATTTCCAATTTTGAATTAATGGTTTATGTCCTAAAACAAATATTTCTAAATAATTATCTAATTCTGCATAATTTCTTGCAGAACTGAAAATATAATCTTCCGGTTTTTCAACCAATAAATCTTCTACTGGATTATTATGTATGTATTCTAACTTTTCCCATAAAAAAGCATTACTAAAAATCTCTTTTGCCTGATTTCCATCTTGCCATATTTTAAAATTCTGATTTCTGTTTAAATGAGTACATGCTTTTGAAAAATATTCCAACATCCAATCTCTTCTGCTTTCAGGTTCTTCTGTTATTTGATTTATTAAATTTTTTGATGTAAATGTTTTAAAATCCCTTAGAATATCCGATAATGTTAAATCTCCATCTGCTCTGCAAATTATATGCAAATGACTTGGCATTAAACAATATGCAAAAATTATTAATCCTTTGTTTTCTATGCAGTATTTAAGTGAATTTATTATTAACAACTTATGATTAGGTCGTGTAAAAATATCTACCCATCCAACTGTTGTTAATGTAACAAAGTAGGCTTTCTCTTTCTCTCTAATTTTGTACTTATCCGACATAAATAAAATACACTTACTTAATCATTTGCTGGCTTATATATTTCAGTTCGTGCCATTAACTATTTTTCATTATCACGGACGTGGACGTCCGCGCTAGCATTTTTTATTCAAAAAAATAGTCCCCGACAGTATGTCGGCGCCAGCTAGGGCTATCTGTGAATTATTTATTTAATGGATCTTTTTCAAATTGCTTATAAAATTCATCATTACTCCAACTTGGTATATCTGGATTATCTTTTCTTAATGCATCAAAAGGATATTCATGAGGAAAATCTATGTATACAATATGCTGTTCAATCCAAAACGCAAACTTCTCTTTTTCATATGAATAAAATGCACGATATTTTGAATATTGCCTTCCAATCATTAACTGATACTTCTTGTTTTCAACGTCAAAAATAGCAACAGGATAATTTGGTAAATCATTTCGTCGAGTTCCCAAAATATATTTCCCATCAGGACTTATAGCAAGAATATCTGAAAAAGAAGCAATTTTTATTGTGTCACTTAGATTATCTAAAGAAGCCATGTAAATGTCTGTCCATTCAAAATTCCCAGTATCATCTTTACCTCTAGCTTTGGTAAAAAAGAATTTATTGCCAATCAAACGACCCCCCGTACAAAGAGAACAAGGCAATTCTGTTTTATACACTTTCCCTTTCATGATACTATCTAATGAATAAATATCGAACTTATTATCCTTTTCTAAATCATAATAATCTGCCATTTTATAAAAGGTATTAATAATTAAATTTTTACCATCTTCTGAAAAATAATTATAGACTTTTTTGTCAGGATTATCAATGCTATCAAGTAAAAAATCTTTATTATTGAGTTGTACATATAATTTCTGATATTCAATATTTGAACTTGTTTTAAAAGAGTACTTTTTATATAAAACATAAGAATTGTAAATGTAAAGTACATTCGTATTCTTTTTTATAGAAGCCAATTTATTGAAATTAGGTTTTAAATTATAGGAATTTTCATCAAGTATTAAGATAAATCTTTCATAGTTAATATTTTCATACATAAGGAGTATGTCTTTTTGATCAAAACCTCTGAAATAAATATTATACTTAATATTTGGTAATTGATTAATAAATTTAGGTTTTATAATTGTTTCTGTAACAATTTTTAACTTACTTCCATTTTGTGCATTTATACTATTCTTATTACTTAAAAACGTTAATATTAATAGTATTAAAAATACAGATTTTGTTCTCATAACTTTTTTATATTTTTATTTTATGTATTTATACCAAGTCATTCTTTCAGTTACTCCCGTATAATCCATTCGAAGACAAATTGGTGCCATAATTTCTCTTTCACTACCCCCACATTCTAATATTCTTGGAACTTTATTTATTTCTCTTCCAATTCTTGTAAAGTTTTCTCCCCACTTTTCAGTGTCTGTATCAATATCTATCAAACCTCCTGGTGTTATCATCACAGTATGAGCACCGTCACCATTTTTGTCTTTATAAGCTCCAACTATTATTTCCCCCATGTCAGCTTCATCCTGTAGCCTTTTTAAATAATCAGCCCAAGATTCTTGTTCATTCTTTTCAATTTCAATAAAACGTTCAATAAGTTCAGGTTTTACAAGATCATCCAAATCTTCCTTAATTTTTATTGCTTGTCCTTCAGGAGTAATATATCCCTTTACTTCTCTCGAAATATAATTATTTTCGGGATCATTAAAACCACTTCCTCCTGTTGGAAATAATGCAGGTTCTTTCTTTAAAAGATATAAAGCACTTCTAACACATATATTACAAGCTGTTTTATTATCATTATTAGTTGTATATTCAGTAGCAATTTTGGTTGCTATTTCAGTGACTTCTAAAAATTGTTCAATACTTATTGTTTCTCCTGATTCAGGTTCTATGCTAAATAAATATTTTTTAAAAGCTTCAAATTGTGGTATAATTTTATCACTGGTTTCTTCGATAAATATTCTAAGAACTTTGTTCCCATTATTTATGTCTTTAAATTCAAACCCTCTATCTAATATTTCTAAAGAAGGATCATTATCATCATGTACAGTATAATAAAAATCATCATATTTAGTCGGTTTTATTGTATAATCCTTATTCTCTTCTCCATAATAAATCACATAAACCTTCTTAAAGTCTGTTTCACCTAATTTAATTAAATTGGCTTCAAGAATTTTATCGATTAAACTTTTAGGTATTTTACCTGTAATTATTTTATCATCTTTATATGCTGTTTTAACAGCTTCTAGTTTTTTCAAAACATCATCACAATCATCAAATATACCAATACAAGGTAAACTTAATGCCGCTTCCTCATCATCCAACATCCAAGTATTCATAGCCTGTGGATCATGAATAAAATCCCATTGGTATTTATGTAAATGAATACCACCGTTATAATCCATCAGGTTGTCTGTTGTATAAGCAGATTGGATATAGGTATTTTTATTACTAAAAGTATGAAATAACCTGAATGCTCCATGCCCAATTTCGTGCGAAACGGTGCGTGACAATACATTCATATCTGTTCCTGCTATTTCTGTGAATATCATTCCGTACTGCTGATTAAATGGCATATAACCTTCCAATTTAGCCGATTGTGGTTTTATATCTTTACAAATGAATACGTAATAAAAATTATCATCCGGGTCGCGTTCTTTTTTATATTTACGAATAATTTTATTCATCTCATTCGTGTAATTAGCAAATATACCACTTTCAGAATCATCTATCAATTCATTTCCATCTATATCCCATTCTGCTTTAGTAATTTCAAATTTATTATCGAGTGTAATATTCCAATCAATTGCTGATTGACTGTATATTTCATTTATTTTTTTAACATACGATGTTATATCAATATCTTCTTTATTCATATTTACAGGAACCAATATCATATGATAGGTTTCTTTCTGGTAGCTTATTGTTCGTAATTTGCCAACTTCCATTTCTACCTTAGTAGAATCTTTTGTGGTTATAAACGCAATAATTTCATCAACTGTTTTATCAACTTGTCCATATAAAAATACTTTTTGCTTATTTTCTTCAACAGTTTCAGAAGTTAATGCAATTCCCGAAGCTGTTTTAAATTTAACATCTTTTGTTTTATATGTTGTATCTGTAATTTCAATGTTTGCCATTACATGGTCAAAACTACCGGAACTATTCGATTTCCAGGATGCATGATATTCACTCTCTCCAATATTATATGGTGGTGTAAACATTCCTTGTGGCAATTCTTTCTTGTAGGTATCGAATCCATATTTTTGATCGCCAAATTTTTCAAACGTAACAATTACCCTATTCTTATTTGTTTCTCCTGTTGTTCCTGTACCATCAGGATTATTTCCATCTCCACCCGATCCTATACCATCACCAACTATAACATCTCCATTTTCAACAACCCAGGTATCACCGTTGCTGTCGGTAATTATAATATTGTCAATTGTAGATATGGTATCGGTTGTTCCATCTTCGTTCACGATAATAATATTATCGCCATCGACAAAAATCGAATCGACATCGGCAACCAAAGTGGTATCATTTAAGCCATCATTGTCTGCAATAAAAGTGCTATCGCCGGATGTATCATAATCGGGGCCGTCAAGATCAACTGTAAAAATAAACGGACTGTTTGGGTTATAAACGGTTTTTATTTCGCCCTCGTAAACCTGTTTTTCGGTATTCACTTTAATATTTTCGAACTCGACAGCAAGCTTAATAAATCCGAGATAAGGAATAAGCGCGAGTCCTTTGCCAGTAAAAACACCATTTCCACCGCTTGCCTCGGTAACCTGAACCATAAAGTCGCCAGACCATATAAAATCTCTTTTTCTTAATACAGGCAATGGTGTTGTATTTCCGATTGAAATACTATCGGCAGATTTTCCACATTCGAAGCTTGAAAGTTTTGGTTCGGGTGTTGTAAAAGTCTGTATATCGGAATAATCACTATCATATGTGCCGCAATATGCCATTACCTGGTACTCATAGGTTGTTTGAGCTTGTAAATCTTTTAGAGTTGCATTGCTAACAAACTTGTTTTCTTCGAACCATTCAGCATTTGGCGTGTTCGCTTTTCGGTACCGAACAGTAAATGAAGTATTAGTAAATCCGGGTGTCCATGTTATTTTGGCTTCGTTATACCTGATAACCTCTGATGAAATATTGGTAATTGGTTTGCACTCCTCGCCAAAAGTAAACATACGCACTTCGGAGTAACCATTATTTTTGAACATATCGCGTCCATCCACATCGCGTGCCTGCACACGATATGCATATTGTTTGCCGGGTTCAAGAAAAGGTTCTGCTAATCCATATACCAGGGTTGTATTGGTAGTTGTAGTTTGATAAACCGGAATGCTGGTTTGTATTGCATTGTTCGGATCGCGACCTTCGGGCCAAATTTCAACCAGAGTAAATTCGTACTCGGCACTGAATGCCGAATTGGGTGAAGCGGTATGTCGTGGTGTCCATTGAAAAACAATATTCTGTGGGTCGATATGCTCTACTTTGTAATCGGGGAAAGGGATATTAATCAATGGTGGCTCGTTGAGCATGAGCCATGCTGTAATGGGAACATTGCTTGAAACCCGAATGTTTTTATTGTAGTCGTATGCAGCAAATGAAAAGCGATAAACTCCTTCGGGTAATCGACCTGTTGCAAGGTAGCTCGATTTGCTGTATCCGCTAAAATCGAGATTTTGAGGATCGAACCATTCTGCTAAATCAGATGATGTAAAATATTGAGGTACTCCGCCATCGAGAATAACCGGAGTATGATTAAAATTAGGACTTGTTTTAATGGTTATTCCGTTTCCTTCGATGGTAAGCTCAAGGCGAACACGATAACCCGATTCGTTTAAATCGGTTAACAGCATATTTAAACCTACCCGATTGGTTCCGGGTGCAACATAGTCGGATAACCTTAACGAATACGGAGGAATAAGCTGTGCATTCAACTGTACCGGGTAAACCTGTGATTTAACCTGTAAAGCCAGGACAAGGTTTAAAAAAAGAAGAATACCTAAATATTTTAGTCTTTGTTTCATTTTTATTTAGCTGTTAGCTATTTTTTGTTGCTTGTTGCTTGTTCAACCACTATTTTTTTTAACCACTGACAAACTCTTCATTTTTAGTCATTGCGAACGTAGCCAAATGGCGAAGTGAAGCAATCTTTATAGACTGCTTCAATCACCCTTTCAGGGCTCTTTCGCAGTGACTTATTGTTTCAAAACGCTGGCATGACCTTCTGACGCCTGCCTGCTGCAGGCAGGATGCCAGGTTTTGCCTATACATTATCTAAAATTAAAACTATAACCCAATGTTGCTGTAAACTCGGAGAATTTACCACTTGTTGCTGCAAGCGGATTGTTCCGGCTTACATATACTAAACTTAAATTGATGCTATGCTGCTTTTTATATGTATATGAGTTGTTCATCCTTATATTAAAAACTTTTGATGTTAAATCGCTGTTGGAATAGGCGTTATTCATCGATGCAGACAAAGAACTCCGTAATAGTTTATCGAAAAATGATTTACTTACCGATATGGTGGGTCCAATCATTTCGGATGAAATATCAGGTGTGTTGCTTCGATTATAATTTACGGCTAATGCAAGCGATAAATTAATTGGTACCATTGAGTAATTATAACCTGCATTCAGGTTTATGAAATCGCTTCCTGCGTTCGTATATTCAGCTCCTTGCTTATCGTCTGCTTTTTGGTACGATACATTCATGTTTACCTGCTGTCGCGATGTTTCGTTATTTTTTATGTTGTACCCGATATTCATGTTTGCATTTTGCGATATCTGAGTAAAATTTAGAGTATCCAGGTTATCGTAAGGTGTTAGTTCCGTTAACTGATCGTATTTCGATTTAATATTGGTGTAACTCTGAAAATTCGAGTACGACAAGCTGATGTTCAGCTTCTCTGTTGCGTTAATTCCCACATTAAAGGAGCTAACTACTCGCTGCATGTTACTCATTTTCTGGTTTTCTAGATCGTCGCGCTGAATACCCACGTTGGCACTTATATTTACTTTTTGTTTTAACAGTGATGTAGAAGCATTTATGGCAATATTTTCCAGATCGTTTGTAAAATAATATGCTCCGTGAGTCTGATACTCGGGATCGATTCGTTCATATCGCAAAGCCAGTGACGACACGTTAAAACTGTATTGCAACGTGGCATTGAATGCATTAAAATAAGCGGATGAGTTGTTTGCATTAAAAAACGGACCTACATATTTAAAAATGTTGTTTGGCTGATTACTGCTTTGTTCGAGCCGGGAGTCGCTTGTAAGTGCACTAGCCGAATACTCAAATCCGATATTTAACCCTTTTAAAATTGTTTGAGTGGTTTTTAGGCTTAAAACAAGATTTTCCTGAGGAGTAATTCCAAGATCAACAGGAACAGAGTCGAGCGATCCGGATTCATCTTTCGACCTGAAAAATATAGCTTCAACAACTCCTGATTTTAGTTTATAGCCAAGCTTTAAGCCATATCCCATTCTTTTGTACGAAGGTGTGTTGCTTGTTGATGCAGTATCGAATCCAACGGTTTTATTCAAACGACCGTACATCATTTCGATTTTAAATTTATCGCCGGGAGTAAGCTCGAGTCCTGCACCATAAAACAAATGACCGCTTAAGGTGTATGGAGAAAAAGTCATGCTGGTATAACCCAAATGAGCACGAATCCATTTATAGTATGGGTGTAAGCTGTATTGATTAAAGGGTTGTTGAAACGAACTGTTCTGGTTTGAGTAAGTATATGAAAATGGTGCACTCCAACCATATAAACTCAAATTAATATTGCCAGTGAGGAAGTAAGTATATGGATCGCGACGCTGATCAGCCCCAAAAGAACTGTAATAAACCTGACTTGTAGACAAACCTCCGGTAATTTTGAACTGGTCTTTTTGCCCAATAGTTTCCAGATTTTGGGCATACGCTACCGTATTGCCAATCACAATTAGTAAAAAAAGTAATATATATTTAATTTTTCCTTTCATTCGTTGTTATAACTTTTGAAGGCAGAAGTCGGAAGTCCGAAGTCGGGAGTCGGAAGTCTGTATCCTGTATCCTGCATCCTTTTCACTAATAATAAATTAAAAACTCCACGCGCCTGTTCTTCGACCTATGTTCCTCGGTATCGTTATCGAAAACCGGTTGCATATCGGCCATACCTCTTGTTTTTATTCTTGTTTCGTTTATTCCTTTTTCAATTAAATAATCTTTTACAATCTTCGCCCTGTTGTCAGAAATTAACTGATTTGCTGATCGTGTTCCAACATTATCGGTATGTCCAATAATTTCAATAGACAGCACATCATTTTCTTTTAATAACAGAACAATATCATTAATGTATTTTTTCGCTTCGTCGTTCAGCACAGCTTCGTTAAAGCCAAACTGAAAATCCTTTTCAAGTTTAAATTTTATTTCTTTTGATGATTCACGCCTAAGTTCTTTTTTAACTTCTTTAATGGTTTCAACATCAGTCTCTTTTTTATTTTCGCTTTCGTAAGGTTTATCAAAAACAAACTCACGATCCTGACCTTTATAATAATCATTAGATTCAACTATCTTCTTTACTGGTTCTCGAAACAATGATTTTTTTATTGATAAGGATATTTCGACAGTTCCTTTTTCGGGAGTATATGTTCCGGAGAAGTTATCTGCAAATCCATAACCGATGCCAAATGAATAGCCGGGTTGGGTTACCTGTATTCCCAGAGCTATTCCCTCGTTTATTTTATAATCGGTAATCAAATCAATGCTTCCTGATGAAAACAACCAGTTTTCCTTTGTCGTTTTATAATGATATGACCACTTTGAACCAAAAATCCAGTTATGCTGATAATAACTATTAGAATATAGTATTTGTGGCATTATGGAGAAATTATTCCTTTTATATACTTCGTATCCGGCATTTGCAACGTATTTAAAAGGCTCAGCAATGTCTGCCCCAAAGAATGAATAGGTGGGTTTTGTAAGATTATAGATAGCAAATCCAAAATAGGCTTTTATTGATCGGTCTTTATTCGGAACATACCAATATAATCCGCTATTTAGAGTAAAATTACCAACAGTTAGTTTTTCGTAATTTTCGCCATTTGTATAGCTGGGATCATAACCTGAACCTTCAATCCATTGGCTTCCTGTTGAAAATTCTCTTGTACCAATTCTTTTCATTAAGTAGGATGCCTGCAAGCCAAGGCTCAATCGCGACCACGATGTTAGCTTTACTTCGTGAGCATAAGCAGCAGTAATTCCTTCGTATGATAATTGTTGGATATCGCCAATTTTATCAGATATTACAGAAAACCCAAAGCCGCCAAACCTTTTATTATTTTTATACAACGGTCGTGATAACATAACATAAGCTGATTGAGCGTTAATATTATTTATATAACTCGTGTTTTTATAACTACCAGATACCTTAAAATCATCACTTGCCGAAATCATTGCCGGGTTAATATTTAACGAAGTATTTGAATACAACATAAAGCTAACATCCTGAGCTATGCTTAAAGCAATTGAAAAAAATAAAAAATAAATGATTATTAATAGCTTTCTTATTATCATTCTCCAAAATATAATTACCATTTCCATATGTTAATATTAAATTCCTATAGATTTTCTTCATTTGCCCCTTCCCTAAAGGGTGTGAAGAAAATCAAATTATCTTAAAATTGTTATAACACCTGTATCTCTGCCTTTAAACAGTACTTTTGTACCATCATAATACTCTCCATTAATTTTCCAGAAATATTTACCATCTTTAACCATGTTTCCTTTGCTATTGCCATTCCATCCGTTATTGGTTATTTCCAGAAGATCGCTGCTTTCAAAAACGTTTAATCCATTGTCGTCAAAGATGGTAAGCGATAACTGCTTAATACCAAATCCATACACTTTAAAAAAATCGTTATTCCCATCATCATTGGGAGTAAATAGTTCGGGAATATATATTTCGTTTTTGATATAAATAGTAACTCCGGCAGTATCGGAACATCCAAATTCGTTTGTAACCTGAACTGTAAAGTATGTAGTACTTTCGAGATTTGCTACCGGGTTTTGTGATAAATGATTATCAAGGTATTCGGCAGGAGTCCATTCATATTCTACTCCACCCAAAACCCACAACGCAATATCTTCCTGAAATCCTGCAATAGTATCATTCATTATAGTAATTGTAGGCAAAGGACTTATTGTTACTGTAGTTTCTAATGTATCCACAGGACAATCTCCTGTATAAATAATTAATGAGTATGTAGTTGTTTCTTTTGGAGAAACAACCGGATTTGCAGTTGTAAAACCACTAAGATATTCTGTTGGCGACCATTCAAAGCTGTAAGGAAGAATTGAACCAATTGCCGTAGGGTTGCCACCCAAAATAGTCTCTTCTCCGGGACAAATTGAAGTATCGTTGCCAATGTTAAAAGTTCCTATTGGATTTATCTGAACCAAAACGGAATCGTTGGCTTGGCATCCAAACTGATCGGTAACATGTAAAAAATATTCAGTATCAGCCAAAGGTGTAACAAGTGGATTTGCGCTATTTATATCATCAATAGATAAAACGGGCGACCAGAGGTAAGTATAATTATCATTTAAAATTTCAGGTCCCAGATTAACCGAATAACCACCACAAATTAACTTATCATTGCCAGCATCCGGGATTGGAAGTGCACGGGCAAAAACATGAATGGTATCGTAATTTACACAACGGTATTCGTCGTACCACTCAATCTGAAAGGTATTGTTTTGCAAAACAATGTACTCAAAAGCATTTGAATTTAAGCTTTGTGAAGCATCTGTAAGTGAATACCAATTTATGGAATCAGAAGCCGTTCCAATATTTAATTGCAATGTATTTTTCAGGCAAAGAGATGTGTCGTTTACAAGGTTTATTTCGGGAAGCGACCTTATGGATAAAATTACTGTGTCAGAATTTGTACACCCGTAAATATCAGTAAGTTGTGCAACTATTTCATCGTTTGAATAAAACACATGGTTGAAAATATGGATGTCATTATCCTGATATATTTCAGAAAGAGTAAACCAATTAACGATTTCAGGTTCAGTACCCAAAGAAAATTCAACATTACTACCATAACATGCAAAAATATCATCGCCCAAATTAACAACAGGAAGTGAATGTATATCAACAATTATAGTATCGTAAATCATATCACCATACGCTTTGGTTATTTCGACCCAGATGGTATCTCTTTGATTTATTTTAATTTCAATTTCTTTGATTGTACCTAATGGAATGTCAGGATTTAAAGAATGGTACCATTTAAAATCGCCTTCAAATGCTGGAAATGCGAAAGAAATGGTATCGCCAGAACAAATTACCGTATCATTTCCCAAATCGATTGGAGAAGAAATATAAAAGGTATCGGCTGTAGCAAATGGAGAACCTGCAAATGCAGCATCGACCGATTGAACACTCCAATAGTACTTGCCATCGAATAAACCTTTAATAAGAATTGACGTATCTTTTATATTTCCAATTTGGTTTATTTTCCTTTTCCCAGTACTTAAATCAACTATTGGATAAAAAACAGGAACACCACTATTGGCATCAAATAGGTAAATATCATAACTAAGTCCCGGAGCTACTGTTTCAAAATCTGTTGCATTATACCAAGAAAGAACCACAGAATCGTTATTTTCTGTTAATATTGATTTTAAGTTATCGGGAGTTAATGGAGAATTATTACTTACTGCATTGTTCGACGAAAGCAGGAATATCTCAGCCTGAGCAAAACTATTACCAGAGTATAATATATCTAATTTATTATCATTATTAAAATCAATCCAATTCATTGCTGAATTTGTAACTTCTTTTAATGTGTCAGTTTCAATAATAAACCCACCACTTCCATTATTCAAATAGAATTCGGTTGTAAAATCGCCCGACTGAATCTCACCTGAGATAAATAAATCGGCAAAACCATCATTATTAAAATCCCCGGATTTTAAAGTACCATTCTGAACTCCTGCAACCTGAGAATGATAGATAAATGAAACACCGTAATTATTTTTATATGCATGAGTTATCAAATTGCCATCTTCTTCCTTTCCACTTATAAGTATATCGGTAAACCCATCGTTATTTATATCACAAATATCGAGATCTCCATTCGTTGTTGCAGGAAAAGCATTTATTTGTAATGAAAAACTAAAGTTACCAGTGTTTAGATAATAAAAGGATTTTGGTTTATATGTAGCCGAATGATAACCTGAATACATAATATCTGTTAATGCATCATTATTAAAATCGGCAAACACAATATCTCCATCGTATATTCCTTGAAAAGTTTGTGGTTCGAGAGTAAATGTTAAATCCCCATTGTTCTTATACAACCTGCAAGTGGTTCCTGAATCGGAATAGCCTGAAAAAAAGACATCATTCCAACCGTCATTATTCAGATCGTAACATTCTACAGAGCCATATCGTATGCCGGGAATTGAATTTGACAATGCTGAAAAAGTATTATTTTTTTGATTGATAAATAGGAGAAAAACTTTAACATTTGATGAGTTAACGCCTGTATAAATTAAATCAAGCCAATTGTCGTTATTTAAATCGGCAAAGCAAGCAGCAGCATCAGAGAGCGGAGATATTGAAACACCGAGGTTCAGAAATGTACTGTCGCCCAGATTTTTATACAAGCGGGCATATTTTGTCCCAGTATTAATTCCACTAACAAAAACATCCATTAATCCATCGTTATCGATATCACCTGAAAGTAAAATGCTGTTTGTATTCGATGGCAAGTTGCTTGTAATAACTGATAAATCTTGAGTAAAGCTTTTTAATGTGATTAAAATCAGAACAATAAGGCTAAACTGTTTTTTCATGCAGACAAAATGGTATAAATAATATTATAATTTTTTAATAATTTAAAATCCATTTGAATAAAAAATAACCACAATGCCCAAAACGATTGAAAATAATATGATTAGTTTCAATCATTCAACATTATTAAAGTAATTGAGCATTGTGGTTATTGCTTTAGAGTAGTACTTTTTACTATTGTTTAATAAAAGACTGAATACTTGGAATAACAACAAATCTTTTACCTAAATAATCAACAAAGAAAATATCTCCATTTTTAACTTCATCCATTGTCCATGTACCTGATTGAAATATTAAATTATCTTCAGTAAGAATTATTTGATAAGTGCCATCAGTTAATATTTTTAAAAGCCCAGTAGAAGATTCTTCAACATCATCTTCAATAAAATAATAAACAGTACTCGATTCATATTCACCTATCACTTCATCTTTATCTCCTGAAATTTTTTCAAAAGCACTAAAAATAAAGTAATCAATTCCATCTTTATTAAAAAACAGTGATTTCCCTTTTAAAACAGATTCTTCCATATTTAAGCTAAGCACTAACTCATTTCTTTCCCATGTTCCTGTATCTGTAGATGAATATTCGCCATCGTAAACACTAAGGTTAAAACTGTTTGTTCCACTAAACACATAGTCGTTTGTATCAGACTGATTCTCCATAGTAAAGACATATCTATACAATCCATTTACAACATCTGTTCCTTGTACAATTGTTAAAAGTGATTCAGGTTTATCGTCATCTTCGTTACACGAAATTGATAAAAAAGGAATTGCAATAATTAATAATAGTAGTTTTTTCATAATAATTTGTTTTTAATTTAAGATTAATATTTGTATCGTTTTTCTTTCATTTCCGGCTTCAATAATCACATAATATATTCCGGGAACAAGGTTTGAAAATCCATAATCGAATGAGTAACTATTCTGTCCTCTGACATCCTGAATTAAGATATATCTTTGTTGTTGCATACTGTAAACCATTACCCTTATTGGTTCAATGGTGCTTAGTTCTACTTCCAATTTAAATTCTCCATTGCTCGGATTTGGAAAAACCTTATGCGACAAGATTAACTCTTCTCTTCCCAATTCGATTTTTTTACTATTCTCCATTGTATCTGCTAAAACTACAATCTGTTTTTTCAGAGAGTCAACACAAAAGGCTTTTAAAGATGTAAGAGAAATAGTATAAACACCAGAACCATTAAATGTAAATTCTTCGATATATTTTTCAGAGCTGATATTTACAATTCCCTCATCAAAAGACCATATCACCTGATCAGGATTAGGCCATGAAATATCAATAGCAATTACGGTATCGTTTTCATAAGCTTCGCTTGGGATTAAGAAATCGGCTTTGAGTAAATCTCTTGAAACATAAATACTTATTGTATCATATGCATTACACGCTTTATTATCCTGTACCCATATCGAATACACTCCTTGTTGTTCGATTGAAACTGATTGTGATGAGCTCATAATCTGGTTATCTTTCTTCCATTCGTATTTAGAGTAATTTCCCGGATTAATTATATGCACCTGACCCTCACACAAATATTCATCTTCGCCTAATTCAACCTGCAAAGGTTCGGGGTTAATAACAGAGTATGTAGCCATATCGGAACATCCTTTTGAATCAGTTACGGTTACTGTATAATCTCCTTCGGATAATTGATCTATCATATTTCCTTCGCGTCCATTATTCCAACGATAATCATAATCGGAGTTTCCTCCTGTTGACGAAACAGTTATTTTTGCATTTGAATACCCAAAACAAACCGGTTGTATTAATTCATCGAGTTTTATTTTTAGCGAATCTGGTGATGTAATACTAAACGATTCAGTAGCTGAACAATTCTCGGAATCGGTAATCCATATATAGTAATCACCTGCACTTAAGTTGCCCACCTGATAGGTAACAGCAGAATCACAACTAAGCATTTGTATAATTTCGTTATTTTGATTTCGAATTTCAACATTATATTCCGGGATACCATTGCTTATTAAAAAAGATATACCGGCATCGGACATACCTGAACATGAAACAGTATTAATGTCTGTAATAATTATACTTGGACCATTAACCGAACTTATTCCTACAAAAGCACTAAGTTCGCAGCCATTTTTATCAGTAAGTTGAAATTCATATAAATAGGTTTCAATATTTAAGAGAGAAGAATCACTTACTATAGTAACACTATCACTTACAATAAGAACATCATCTTTAAACCAATTGTAGCTATAATCTCTAACACCACCGGTTACACTAGCGGTAATGCTTCCATCGAACTGCCCGCAATGTGCCGGCTCCGTTTCAAAGCTTACTTCCAACTTATCGGGCTGCTTTAAAGCTGTTTCAGTATATGCAGGACAATTATTTTTGTCTTTTGCCCAAATAGTATAAATCCCTTCTGCCAATTCTGTAATATTGTTTGACGAGAACCATTCCAAGTTATTCATTGTAAATTCATAAGGAACAGTACCTCCTGATGCATTTAGTAAAACTGATCCATCTGCGCCACCATAACAACTCACATTTTCAACTGAGCCTACTTCTAATGTAAAAGTCTCAGGTTCAGTTACTACTACACTATCTGAAAAAACAATTCCCATATAATCTTTAACATAAAAAATATACTTGCCGGCAGATAAACCTTCGAAAACAGCCAGTTGCGACATATTATCCTTGTTTCGCCCATAATAATACCCATTTCCTTCCCAACCACCTGTACCATGTAATTCTACTTTTCCATTGCTTAAACCTTTACATGATACATTTCTGACTTCGTATGTAAAAGAGAGTGATGATGAAGGTTCCTGTATAATTACTTCTTCTTGTATCCAGTTGCCTCCATTATTAACTTTTCCATTACTACACTCACAAGTATCCTGAATATACAATCTGTATTTACCTGCTTTAAGCGAATCGGAAGTTGCAGTTGCAAATGGTTCTCCAAAATGTATTTTGAGTTTTCCTGAATCAATTAATATATCATTGGTATCTTTTAGTACAAACCTGTAATTGTTGTTTCCCCCTGAAATTTCTATATTTAAAACACCTGTTGAATCACCTTTCTCTGCAATATTCACAATATGGGTAGCAATATTTATCTTTAATGGTTCTACAATAAAAAATTGCTTCATATACAAATCCGGATCTCCATTTATAGGGTTCAGGCAATCATTTGTATCAGCAATATGTATCGTATGTGTATTAGGCACTAATTTTTTAAATGTATGACTACTAGCAGAAATTTTTGGAGAAATAGATAAATCAACAAAATCAAGATAAAAATCATAATAACCATTATCGGGATTTCCATCAAATCCAGAAATAGTAACTTTACCATCATTGTAATCAGAACATGTTATTTTAGATATATCATCAAAAACAAAATAGGCAGGTGTTGGATTTGATTCAATTTTATATGGAAAAGTCTGCTCACATTTGTTATCATCAATGGTAAATACATATTCAATACTATCAAGTCCTGAATAAACAACCTTTCCACCATCATTGGCCTCAGTAACGCCACCTGTAAGATTTATTGAAAAATTTGCAGCGTCATAACTACCCATATTGCCTCCTGAACCTACTAAAGAAATAGAACCAGTTTTACCACCCAAGCAAATAGGGGGGGTCATATCAGAAAAAGCTATATCTAATTGAGTAGGTTGCGAGATGGTAAAGCTTTCATTTTGTGTTTCATAAGGTGTTGAATAATCTTCATCGCCGCCATAATGAGTTATATTGTATTCATGTACACCTTCTTCAAGGCCTGTAATATTAAAATAATTGGGCCTTGAGCTATTGGTGAAATAATCTGTTTCATTATAGCTTAACTTATATGGTCCTATTCCTCCTTTCACATAAATAGCAGCTGTTCCATTTTCATGATCACCATAATCATCTATATGGCAATCAACCGGTGAAGTAGCAGTATTATCAGTATCAAGTTCAAATGGAAGGGGAGCTTTTAAGTTTATTTTTGGATTAGGTTGGGCATACAAAGGACAATCATGTTCATCTGTAATTATATATTCTTTTTCTCCAGCACTAATTCCTGATAAAACAATATAAGTATCTGAGCTAGGTATGGTATTGATTTTATAAGGCGGTGTACCCCCATCTAAATTAAAATAAACCTGATCTGTACCATCCCATGTTTTTATATTATATACTTCAGAAGGAATTGAATTATATGAATATTCATGTAAAGGACCAAAAGGGTCACTTTGTTTTAATGTAAATTTATCAGGTTCCGATATTGTTTTATTGAACTGTGCCTTACAGAAGTAAGAATTTTCAATTTGAATTTCATAAACTCCAGCTGGTAATCCTTTTATAATCACAGGGGGGTCATTTTGATTTGTTAACTGAATATTATCTTCGTTAATTTCATGCGGGTTTTCATAGTTAAATTTATGTCGATCGTAGGATATTCCAGAACCTGTGAATGCAACACTATATTCGCCATCACTAGGAGTAATATAACCATATTTATATAAGTTTGTATTCCTATAATCAGGAATAATGTTTAATTCAATAATTGTATTTCTACCATGATAACAAGTAGGTTCTTGTATAACATTCAATGTAACATTTTGTAAGGCATTACTTTTAACTAAAAATTCTTGATCAACAGCTTGCTCGTTGCTTAAACATCCTTCCGATTCAGTAGCTAGAACTGTATATCTATATTTACCTTCGTTGTTAATATTGAAGTTAATAACTTCGTCTTGATTAGTGGTTGTATATGTACTCTCCAGGTTTCCGTTAAAATACCTTTTCCATTCAATACTATATTCTAAACCTGTTACAAAAGTATAGTCAATACTTAATTGAATATTATCACCTACACAGTAGAATGCCAGATTATCAGCTATATCTATATAATTAATTACCCCTACATATTTATATGTAGCTGTTTTACTTAAATCTTTATGCCAATGCCCCCCCAAGGCATTGGCTAAATATACCCTAACACTTAACTTATGTTCTCCATTCCCTTCCCATCGTACCTTTGCCATTTTTATGTCTGAATCAACAATAGTACCTCCTTTAATACTCCAATCTGTTCCTGGCTTCAAAATTACGCCAGAAGCAAGATCAATTTCATACTTATATTCTATACCTTCACATACTACTTTAGGCCCATCAAGCTCTGTTTCGGCAATCGAGCTAAATGATTGTGTTATAAGGACAAATGTAGTTAACAAAGCAACTATTTTATATAAATGTTTATCGAAACTAATTATTGCTCCCATATAATAGTAATTTATATGTTCTATTTGGTTTTAAAATTTTAGGAAATACAATTACAAGGTTAGAATAAGTTAAGAAAAATATCCAACTCAAAAATTAATTACTTGGATTATAAATAACTTCAATCCCCTTTGAGCATATATTTGATTTATTGCAAGCTTTTACAACAAACTTACAATCTTGTTGATCGCTATATCCTTCGAATATTGCTTCTTCAATACCTGGTTCAATGTCAATTCCACTTTCAATAGGATCCCAATCCCCAATTATTCTATTATAAAGAATTACAACACTAAGAAAGTTATCATCGACAGGGTCCTTCCAAGTTATTTTAACATTAAGACCATCCTTAAATACCTGTACATTGCTTACATCAATCTTGTAATAATAATCCTCTTCATTATCTTCAAACATTGAACACGAATTTGTTAGAATTAGTATTCCAATTAATAAGCTTAATAATTTTGTAGTTGTTTTCATCTGTATATATTTTTAATTATTTAAAAATTCACTTCAATTTTTTCGCTAAATGATGATTGCGTACCATCCTTGTATGTTACCTTAATCAGGTATGTATATTTATTGTTTGGTTTTAACTTTTTATCTTCGAACTCGAATATTGAATTATTAACTCCATTATATAGATTCATTGGTTCATCGTTCATAGCCCGGTATATTAAAAACCGTTCTACCCCATTGTATGGATACTCCCAGCTAATATGAATGAGTTTATTGTCTCTATCTGCTTTGAATTTTATATCTTTTACCTGGGGCCTTATCTTTATTTTAAAAGCTTTCATAGTTAACAATTTCGATGGTTCCGACTCCAGCCTGCTTTCGTCAACAGCTATCATGGTATATTGGTAAATTGTTCCAGGAATTGTTGTTGTATCGATATACGATGTTATACTATCGGGCATGTTAAAAAGCTGGATTACTTTCCATAAACTATCTGATGTTGGTTTGCGATACAATACATGTTTCACTACATCGTCGCTGGAACTACAAACCCATGACAGATTTATCCCATTTTCGTCTGAGCTTACTTCTGTAAAAACAGGTTGTACCGGTGGAATTTTATCGGGACGCTTAAGTTCTACTATCACTGAAAAATCGCTTGGGTTAAAATGCTGATCGAGTGCAAGTATCTTATAATAAACCTTTTTTGTTAGTGTTTTTACATTTATGGTATCGGTAAATCCATTTATTTTTAAAGGATCTCTCGTAATCTGACTAAATTCATCTGATTTATGATTTGCTCTGAATACCCTATAACCTAATAAGTCGGGTTCTGTGTTATTATTCCATGTTAACGAAACAACTCCCAACGAATCAATTTCGCCAGCCAAACCTTCAGGTAGTGCAGGTGGAATACTATCAATAAGTAAAACTACATAAGGAAACGAAGGATGTGGTTCATTATTATGATCAATAGCCACCACTTTATAATAATTAACAGGTTGCTCTGTTTGATCGGTAAATGTTCTCTCAGTATTTAAAAGTAAAGTATCCAACAGGTTTATAAATGGGCCTTTATCGTCGGTACCATGTTGTACCTGAAATCCTTTAATTAAATGATTTAACGAATCGGGGAAAACCCAGTTTAACTGCACATATTGATTTATCAGTACTTTAGTAGTAGTAATTGCAGGATTTGCGGCAAAAATTTCAAAACCCATTCCGGAAATAGTATCAGAATATGGCCCGTATTCGCCAAACGAGTTTAATCCTTGCACCCTGTAAAAATATTTTTTATTGTTTTCGGGCAAACTATCAATTCTAAACATGTAATCCTGAAGAACATCTGCCTCATTTCTGGTATTAATTAATGGCAAGTCACTTACTGGTTTAAATATTTTATTATCTTCAGAACGTTCCAAACTATAAGCAATATAAAAACGATCGTTGAACCTATGTTCCCAACTAACCAGTACGCTTTTATCGGCAAAATAAGCTTTTAAACCCCTTGGTTTTGGCAAGTCCATATATTCATCAGCACCTATATAAATATAACCTGTATCAATTTGAATAAGGTCTCGCGGTACTGCTGAAATTACTTTATAAAGATATTTTTCATCGGGCTTAACATTTTGATCGACATACATTAAACCAGAAAGCTCTGCCACTTTTGGCGAAATGTCTGCCGAAAATAAAGCAAAAGAATAACGTGCTTCGATATCTCTTGATTTATTTATCATTTGCATCATGCCACTACTTTGATTCGTTGAAACCTCAAACGATTCCCCGTAAATGGCCTGGGCAGAAATTCCAATATATTCATTAGTCTCAGCATAAGGCTCCCACTGATTAAGTGGAGCTGGTTTTAAAGGTATTGTTATTATATCAACTTTTTGTGGTATTTGTAAAACCTGATTATCTTTTACAATCAAAAACCTTTCAATAATATAACCGTACTTATTCAAATAATGCCATGCCACAGGACTTGCAGGAGCCCAGCGCAACTTTATTGAATCTTTGTATGACCTTCCAATAACATAAATAGAATGAGAATATTCACTTTTAGAATCATCCTGTGCAAAAGAAAAACTTCCTGTAAATAAAAGTATTACTATTACTATATATAGATTTCGCATTATCATAATTTTTATAATCCGTTATTTATAATTAAAGGATATTGTGTTGTTACTATATTTCTTCCCGGTACTAAATATTGAACATTAAAGTAATACATTCCGTCCCAAACCGCTGGGAAATAAGTACTTACTAGTTTACTATACCATGCCGAATTTCTATTCATTGATATTTGATAAGCAGCATCTGTTCTCAGATCGCTGTAGTCTTCGAAATAATAATATATCAAATCATAAATAAATGCACTTGTAGTATTAGTTCCTAAACCATAATTACTGCTAACTTCTTCTTCAGTTAATAATTTTAGCCTATCTTCCTGACGTATATAAAATGCTTTTAAAGGTGGAATGCCAAATGGTTCAGGATTTCTATCAATTTTTAAAGCAGTTTGACCAGTATAATTACTATAAACTAATGGATTTATTTCATCTTTAAAATAGTTATCTTTTAACACAGCATTAAACTGAATTAATGCACCATGGAATTCTGTTGTGTTATTTTCATAATAATCAAATAGTTCATCACCAAGTACAGTTGTGCCAAGTTCATGGACATCAGAATGTATATTTCTTCTAAAACCGGTAGAAATAAATAAAGTACTAATCTTTCCTTTAAAGGTACTGTGAACGCTCGTTCTGAAATGATAAGTCAATAAATTCCTATCCTTTTCTTCAATAATGTTTCCTTCTGCTTCTTTTGATGTTACCACCATAGTACTGTCATCTCCTCCTGTTTCAATGTTTTGCTCCACATCATCAACATTTTCATCCACTGCAGAAACTGCTCCTATTGGAACACCTACAATAGCTAAACCATATATTTTTTTATTAGCTAAAGTTGTTGGAATATTGTATTCCAATTCATTTTTACTATGATCATAAATCAAGCTTACATCTATTTTAACTCCGTCATTACCCATAAATCGAGCTTTGTAAGTCCATTCATTTGTATTTTCAAATAAATAATCCTGTCCTGATAACATTTTCAGGTAACCCTTACTGTATTCACTCTTGTGAAAATTATATTGATTTATAAGTGGATAACAATATTCAATATTACTTAATGGTATATTATCTGGTGCAATACCTGTTGTAAATGAAGTTTCTTTATTTTCAGTTATAATCTGCCCATCAACTTTTACAGTTTCCCAATTAGTACCATTCTTCTCCATAAAGCTTATTTGTGCTTTGGCTACTAACTTTGTTTCTGATGGTAAAATATCAATCGGTCTGATCGAAACAACTGTATGATCATCATTCCATTTAAATGTTACGGGAATAGTTTGACCATTATAAAGTATATTGAAATAATCTAATTGTATTTTAAACACCTTCGTCTTTTCGTCATAATCCACCATTTCAAATTCTTTATCAATTTCCATGTTGAACACAGCTTGAGGAGTGTTAAATACACTTACTTCTTTTTCATCCATTGTTGGAGTAATATCGGCAAAGGCATTTAATTCTTGAACTACACTTCCTGGAGGTACAATCTGGCATTCTTCTCCAAGGACAACTTCAAATTTACATTTTCCTTTTACCATTCCTCCAAGCACACTATAGTAACCACCAACAATTCCTCGCATCCAAAATGGATTTGGTAATTTAGCCTGCAAAACAGCAGCAACTCCTAAATCAAGAATTTCACATTTAATATTTTTACTAAATACTTTTACTTTTATTCCAATTTTTCCTGTTATATAAGCATAAGACTGACCATTCGCATACCAACCATTTATACCAATTGTTCCGTCGCGTCCCATACATTGTGCATTTCCATAATCTTTCATCATAATATCAAATCCTAATCCCATTGCAAATCGGGCATAGAAGATTAGAAATGTCATATCACCTGTATTCATACTAAACCTAGCGCCAAAAGCTATTCCTTTGCCATCACCTAATGCATTTAGGTCTCCCATATAATCTAAATCAATATCGCCCAATATTCGAGATATTTCAGCTGGAGGTGGAGGACTTGCCGGAATATTATCGCCTACCATAAAGTAACTCTCCAACTTAACCATGCTTATTATTTCTATTCCTACCGGCCTATCGGGTGTTCCCATATGAATATACCATTCGTTTGGTTCGAAATGAAATACTGCCCATCCGGCAAGCTTGTTCTGACCAACACCTACAATGAGTCCTCCGGCAATATCAACATATACTTCAATATTAGCGTGTAACACTTTATTTGGGAAATCCATCAATATTCTAATATGCCCCGAAAGAGATCCTTTAGCATCATATGTTTGTTCTTCGCCACCAGTCATTTTATTTACTTTCTCTAACATCGACTGCATATCTTCAGGAATTGGTGGAACTAAGAAGTATGCATTACCCCTAAAATCGATGGTACGAATACCTCCACCATTTCCAAAAGTTACTTCAAGTGTAGCATCACCATTAAATACACTTTCGGATCCAACAGTACACATTCCTACAGAAGCTTTTATTCCTAAGTAAACCGCCTTATCGGGTTTGTAAATTATTCCGGACACAGTTTTTCCATACTCGCTATTAGCTACAACTTCACCCGGAGCCAGTTGACGCATATAATGGAAAGCACCACCACCAAAGCTGGTTAAATTAAACATTCCAATTGGGATACCCGATGGCAATGTAGCAAGAGCATCTACGTACCAATACCTGTAATCACTAACTTTTCCAAATATTGCTGTAGCATCAACTTTTATAATATCAATAAATTCTGCAGAAACCTGTCCATTAAATCCATTTCCATATGTTTCGTCGTTCTTGAAGAAAATAAGACTACCATGAATTTTATATGCACCACCATTAATATCAACAACAATTTTGGTTAACTCGAGGTAACTGTATTTCCAGCTGGTAAGCCCTTTGTCCTGATTCATTTTTCCAACCACCATCAACCCGGCTTCAGCACCAAAACCACCATCGCCCTCACCAACTAAATTAAGAATAAGGTTAAAAGTTATTCCCATTTCTGTATCGGAAACATTCTTAAAACCAACATTATTAATGCTTATAGGAAAGTTACCCATTTTTGAATCCATTCCATCTAACCCCAACGAAAAACTTTGGCATGATATGTATGGTTTTTTGCTTTGAACAACTAAGCTTTCAAAATCAGCACCAATAGCTAATCCATCACCTGCAATTTCAATTTTTGCCTGTCCGTGTAAACATGCCATTGGAACAAAATCATCACCTTCAATTTTAATTTCGATATACGATGCAGGCTTTAAATCAACTTTTGCTGCCCATATATCCATTTTTAAATTATTGGTTATACTAATATTAAATGTATATTGGTTTCCAAGATCAATTAAAGCCTTGTATTTTAATGGCGAATTTTTATCCATTACAGGCACAATAACTCCTCCTTCGAATCCTGCATTTGTAAGCTGTCCAGCTTCGAGTGTAATTCCAATTTTCTCGAGCGAAAAAGCCCAATCCCCAACTTTTCCTTGTTCTAATGTTAATAGGTTTTCTGCAGTAATTGTTCCTGAAAATCCTGCTTCATCAATTATTAATTTTGTTCCTATAAAACTAATTCTTCCTTGTGAACCCGAATTCGAAGTTTCTCCTTCCTTAACCTTTAACTGTTTAGGAAGTCTGATTGCTGCTTGTCGAATATAAATCCCTCTCCATAAGTTTGGATTCCCAGGAACAAAATAACTTGATATATAATTGGCAGGAAATTGCACATTTGGAGCATTTCTAATATCGCTAAAATCTAATACTGCATCAGAAATCTCAAACCCAACGCCTTCGAGACCTTTAATCTGAAATGGAGAAATACTTAATTGTACAATAAGGTCATTCCAATCGGCAATATTTACATTAAAATGAGTTTTTATCTGTCCTTCAATAATATTTCCCATGTTATCTTCCGGAACAAAAATTGATGGATCAAATAATATATCGGCATCAACAGCCATTTCTTTAAATCCATTACAATCCCAGATAACATATGTTTTTGTGTCACCATTAATAATCATATCCATTCCATCTCCAATTGTAAGATGAACAGGACTAACTAGTTCCAAGCGAACGTCGCCTTTTAATCCTCCTCCAAATGATAATGGGATATTTAATCCTCTAAATGATAACTTTTTACCACTTTGAGGAATTTCAAATGACATAAAAGCATCGAAATATGCTCCATCTGGCTTAAATGTAACCTGATTAATCAATATCGTATAAGCGAGTCCACCCAATTCAGTTTTTATTCCAACCGGCAAGCTAATTATTGTTGACGAATCTAATTTATCAATATAACGATTCTCTCTTTCAACAAGGGCAAGTAATTCATTAGTTAATGATTCGAAATATGCAGCCGAATCTGGAGGCAAGGCCATAGATTCGTTGATAGTTTCATTTAAACAGTTCTGATTATTTAGTGATTCTTCATTACTTTGAACTTGACCAAAACCAAAATCGCGTAATTGATTGATTAAATACCTTTCGGATTCAATTGAAGTCTTCTTCTGATAATCAACAGAATTATTTGAATAATCGGTTTTCCCTTTATCTGATGATGTGATAGTGGCAGCATTATTATTATCCGCTTTTACATTGATTGCAAAAATAAATAATAACCAGCAAACAATGCTTGCGGACAAGAATTGCCTCATTATATAAATAATTTTAAATTAGAGTATTTAGTATATAAAATTGAAAAAAATCAAATTGAAGGGTAGAATTGAGCTGCTAAAATAATTTTATTGAGAAAATAAACTCATCTTAACAAACATGTTAAATAACATATCTATTTCATACTAATTTTAATATTTGGCAATTAAAAATTTTTTATACTTTATAAAATCCTCATTATTTATAATAATTCAAGATATTTTTGGGTGAGAAAACTTTATTTAAGTAACGTATTACTAATTTGTAATTTGAATTAATTCTAAATTAATTTATTGCAATCTCCTTTCATAATTAGGAATAACTTAAATGAAGAAACTAAATTAATATCATCATAAACCTCTTAATATTAGGCTAATCCTATGGTATTTTCAAAAAAAAAGAGCGACCATTAATTCTGTCGCTCCCTTTTTTACATCTTTGGTTGATTATTTATTGAATAACCACTTTTCTTACAAACATTTCGTTGCCTGCAATAAATCGAATATAATAAACTCCTTTTGCATAATTACCTACATACAACTTTTCAATCATTTGTTCGGCATTTTTGATTCGTTTATTTGCCACCTTCTGTCCATGTGTATTGAGTAAATCTATTTCTAAATTTATTGGTCTATAAGCGTCTATCTCAATTGTAAGCTGATCTCTTACCGGATTTGGATAATAACTTATCGTAAAGTTCTGTCCTTTAATGGTTCCATCAATACCTACATTTAGCATCAGATATACACTATCGGTAGCTTCGCATCCTCCCTCATCGCTTACTGTTACCTTATACCATCCATCAGAAGTAACCGTAAATGTTCTGTTTGTACTTCCATCTTGCCATAAATAAGAGCTCCACGATCCCGGATCAAGTACAACAGGATAACTATTTGTTTTTAAGGTATCGCTGCTGAATGCAAAACTAGGCGATGTGATAGTTACCTCAGCATCAAGGGTGTCGTTACTATGGGTTACATCTCCGGTATATGACAAATAGGTTTTAAACTGGTATGTTTTTGCTGTTGATAAAGGGATGCGATCGGCAAAACGATGAACTACTGTATTACCAGCAAGGAATGCTGCTCCAAGCACATGGTTCTCCGTAATTGCTGTTCCATTATCAATCTTATACGACACTATTATTGTATTGCTTACTGCAAGATCTAAACCTCCGATATTGGTAATTTCAACATCTACGTAGTACAACGAGTCGCTTAAACAATCGGATTGTGGTGAAATTAATTCTGTTACCGACAAATCGGGTGTAATATCGAAACTTACTAATACTGAATCTGTTGCTAAACATCCAAAGCTATTTTCTACGGTAACCGAATAATAATAATTTGGCGTTTGATTGTTAACATTTACTGTTAAGGTTTGTCCTGTCGATGAGTCGTACCATAGGTATGAAGTATAACCTGCACCGGCATCCAGTGTTACCTCCTCTTCTGTGGTATATACATCTTCCCCCAAATCTAAATCCGGTTTCTGAACATCAACTGTTGTAGTTAATGTATCATCAACAAAAACATCAATATTGGCTAATTCTGCAAACAATTTTAAGCTGTGCAGCTGGTTAGCCTGCATATTGGCAGTTTGTGTAAACGTATATTCCACAACATCATCAGGATATAACGAATCTGTTAAATTAAATGATTCAGTAACCAGAGTACCGCCATTTAATTTATAACCTGTACTTATGGTTTCGCCAGTTAATAAAGTGTCACTGCTGTTATTGATAACTCCAATAGTGATCTGCTCAGCATTAGTTAATTCGCACTGACTTACAGGTGCAATCAATGAACTGGCTGCAATATTATAGGAATAAACATTTAGGATATCCGATGCTGCACATCCATACTCATTGGTTACTGTTACTTTATATTCTGCTGATGCAGGATAACTGATCGTGAACGATTGATTTGTTGATCCATCCTGCCACAAATACGAATCGAAACCTGCAGGTGCTGTTATTACAGTACCAACAGGATTAGCCAAATACAGGTCATCACCCAAATCAATTACCGGATAACCGGATTCGATGATATTTACCGATACGGTATCATCCATATGAACATCAATAGTTGATTTGGCAAAAACTTTAAAATCATAACTGCTTGCAGTGGTTAAATCTATTGTACCTGCAAATGTATGTTGTACTGTGCTATCTGGTAATAAATCAGCTCCCAAAATATGGTTTTCAGTAACTAAACTACCCGAGCCTAATTTATAGCTTACTTCGATAGTTTCTCCTGAAAGTAATGTGTCTGAGCAAGTATTTATTACCTCAACAATTACAGGTTCGGAATCAGTCCACTCGCAGGTGCTAACTGGAGAAATTAGTTCCGTTGCTGCTATATTGGTTGTAAAAACAGTTGCACTGTCTTTGGTTGCACAGCCATTAATATCAGTAACAGTAACAATGTATTTAAAACTTTCGGGTTTTGTAACATTGAGAACATTCGTTTTAGTGCCTTCGTTCCATGTATAATTGTTATAACCTGGATTTGCGGTAAGAACAACTGTATCAGGTTGATGAGTATGAACATCTGGACCAATTTCAACAATAGGAAATCCGTAAGTTCTTATTCCTTCATAAATAGTATCATTTTCACGATTTATATCCAGAGGATAATCAACAAATACTTTTAAGGTATATGTACCTATAGCAGCCATATCTATTTTCTGGTTAAAAGTATAGGTTACTGACTCGCCTGAAAACAAATAATTTGTTAGAGTAATTGTTTCCTTAACTGGAGATCCTCCATTAAATATATATCCTACATCAATCTTATCATCAGCCACAAAATAATCGTTACTTACATTCTCAACAACAATTCTTACAGATTCGTTTGCTGTATGTGAACAGGCATTCTTAGGTAATAACAAAGATTTAAGTCCGAAGTTATAAGTTATTATCTGAGTAGTATCTTTATCCTCTCCACATCCATGAATATCGGTAACGGTTACAATATATTCCTGCGAGAAATTATCAACCACAATCAGCGAGTCGTTTGTGCTTGCATCGCTCCAATTGTAGGTAGCAAATCCCGGATTGGCAATCAATACAACAGTATCAGCCTGAGAAGTAAAAATTGTATCGTACGCCAGTTCTACATCTGGTAATCCCCATGTATTAAATATTTTATGGGCGGTATCGTTCGCATGATTTGCATCAAACGCAGCCTGAGTAAATACCGACAATGTATGTTCTCCTTTGGCTGATGCATCTATTGTACTTACAATTGTTACTGTTTTGGCACTATTTGCATTAAATGCCGACGTTAATGAATACGTTTCATATTGCCATCCCTGGTTATCTAAATTATAGGCAAATCGAATCGTATCTCCAATAATATATTCATTATCACTGTAATTATATAAATTTAGCGTAATTGGTGTTGTTGTTGACTGGAAACATGCATCAACAGGAGCAGCTATACTGGTAACTCCAAAATCATAGGTGTTAATATAGGTAGAGTCTTTAACCTCTTTGCATCCATGAATATCGGTGACTGTTACAACATACCAGCGGCTCACTTTATTTGGAACTTCAAGTGTGTCATTAGTAACTACTGGAGTTGTGTTCCAACTATATAAAAACCCGGGATCAGCAACCAAAATTAGGGTATCAGCCTGCGCAGATGTTATTGAGTCGTAGGCCAAATCGACATACGGCAGTTGCCAGGTATTAACCACACGAGTAATGGTATCGTCAGTTGGTACAAGGTCTCTGCCAAAGTTTGTAAACATTTTGATGGTATATTGACCAGGTGCACGTAAATCTGCTTTCTGAGCAAATGTAAACGAGATGGTATCAAGATCATTGATGGCCGTGTTCTCTAAATTACGAGATAAAAATAAGGTGTCGTAAACAATAGGGTTAGTATTGATCTGGTAACCAAAGAATATAGAATCATTAACACCATCTACAAAGTCTGATAATCCTTTATTCTTGACTCTTACCTTTAGTTGAGTAAGATTTTCACGTATGCATGAATCATCCAATATAGTATATAAATGCTCCATTTTAAGATCGATTAGCGAAGGTACCACCCAAACTGAATCGGTAGCCGTGCAGCCCACACCATTAGTAACAGTAACTTTATACCAACCTTCGGTATCAACATACAAGGTATCTCTGGGTAATGCAAGGTCTGGATTTCCTCCCCCAGCCCAATTATAATTTGCATAACCAGTTCCTGCAGCAATAAATGTATCAATAGGAAATGGCACGCCCATAATATTGCCTATATCGTATCGAGGCATTCCGGTTACTGAAATCGTTTGTGTAATCGTATCGTTGCACGTTGCAGCATATAAATAAGGATTACTCTCGAGTGTTGTAAATACAGCAAAATCATAATCGCCAGCATACGACATATCGATGGTAGAATTAAACATAAAGTTTACTTCGGCATTTGGGATTAGGTTGGATAACAATAACAAGGTATCGCGCTTTGTAACTCCACCATTTACTTTATAGCCAACCGGAATTTTAGATCCTGATTTTAAGGTATCGAGACCGAAGTTTTTAATTTTTACATTTAAATGTGTAGTATCGCTTAGCTCGCATTTGGTATAAGGGTAATTTATTGCTGTTACACCAACATCCGCAGGAGCATCATAAAGTTTAATATCATCTATTCCGAATCCTTCATAATTTGAGAATTCATCGCTTTTAAAAACGAATCGAAACTTTACACTACTTTTATTTCTAGTAGCAACAGGAAGCTTTTGTCTGAAAGTTTTCCAAACTCCATCAGTAGTATCAATACCTGCAGTACCTAAGGATGCTATATTAGTTTCATTGTACCAATTCCAGTTATAGTCATTGTTATTCGGAATCAATATCCAATTCAGTCCATCATCAATCGAATAGTGTAATGCTAAACCATCTATTGCATTTTCTGAAACACCTTTGCTTTTAAATTCAATTACAGGGTAATCAATACCAGCAAAATTGAAACAAGGGCTTTCAAGATATGAATTTTCTTCTGTATTGTAGTTTGAAGAAAGAGAAGTTACCCAAGCTTTTGTACCAGAAGCTGCTGAATTAATTATTGTTCCTGCAGGCGTACCGTATGCCCAGCTCGAATTGGTTCCACCAGTGCGGTAATACCCATAATTAGTTTCGAAATTTTGTGAATAGGGCACATCATAGGTAGGTGAAATAAATAAAACTGTATCGAACTGATTATTGGTAGCATCTTCATCATTTGGAAGATTTGTGGTTACATAAATATTATTGTACCAACCGGGGGTTGTCAAATCAATGGGCTTGGTAATCTGGTAAGTTATTGATTCCTCAAGAGCCAAATTAGGAGATTGAATGGTATCTCTATATATAGTTGTTCCTCCATTAAACGAATAACTTAATGGTAAAGGATCTGTTAAAGGATCACCTGCAAAGTTTTTAATAGTAACAGTAACATACTCTTCGTTGGTATGCCCACAACCACTCAGAGGAGCTATCCAATCAGTTACACCAACATCTTTAGATATATAATTACCTACAAGAACCACATTATCTATGTTCCAGCCTGAGTAAATCCAAAAACTATTTGTTGGACCAACTGTAAATCTTATCCTAACACTATCTTGTCTATTCAATACGTTACTTACATTATATTTTACGACAGACCACTCATTATTAATTGAAGTGCCTGAACTTTGCCAATATTTTTGCCAATTATTAGCTGTTTTTGTATTGAAATCAATTGTTGCAGAATCATATGTATCAAAATTAAACCATCTATCAAAATACAAATAAATATCCTTATAATATTTACAACTCTTATAAGGTGAAGTTGCCATATCAGCCCTGCTTCCAAGATTATTTTCATAATCGCCTATTGATGTTCCGATTCCTGTTAAATCTGTCCCAATTATAGTATCTCCAGATACAGCAAAATCCGGATCGGGAGATCCTTTTGTGATACCTCCAAGTCCAAGAGGTTTTGCTCGTTGAAATTCACCAGTAAAACTCCAACCTTTATCCGTTTCAAAATCATCAAATATTATGGATTCATATATAACCCTTGAACCAGTAGGAGATTCGTCAATAATTGGATAATAATATGAATTAATTTTAATGCTTCCGATTTTTATCTCAGCATCCAAAACATTTTCATGTTTTTCATGGCTAATATCACTTGAAATATCGTAGGTAATCCAAAAAGAGGATAAACCTGAAGGTAGAACTCTGTTAATATCAACAAAACTAAGTAATCCATTAACAAAGCTTAATCCAGTCCCAATCTGAGAGCTATTTGAGAAGATATTATCATTAGACGCAAACAATTTTACTCCATTTGGAGTAATATCCTCATCATCTGTGTTTAACGATTTGACGGCCAATGAATCTAGCCTTAAAATGCCCTCATTCCCTTTAACTGTAATATCTATTCTCAATATAGGATTATTTTTAGACTCAGTAGCAACAAAATCAGTTGAAGCTTGAACAACATCAACCTTTTCAATATATTTTGGAATAGAATCCTTTTCGACTAAAATAACACTATCAATACAAACCCCATAGCCATTATTAGTCTTTCCCTCAAATGCAAGATAATAATCATCTGACAATGAATTTGTGGGTAACTGGATAGTTCTTTCTGTCCAAACACTTACCTTTTCTGTATATTCAGCAAGCTGTTTCCAAGTGCTATCTATATTTTCCTTATAGAATATCCTTAACACATCGTTTCTCCACTGTTCATATGTAAATCGAGCATCCTGTGCATGCCAAAATTTCAACTCTATCCTTGACCCACCTTCTAAATCCAAAGAAGGAGTAACAAGCATAACTCTCTGACCGCTAAAGCTTTCAAGATGAAACATTGCATTCATTAATCCTTCTTTTGCATATTGAGGATGACCTGTCCCCGGCACACCTGTTGTAGAATAACCTCCATCTAGGTATTCCCATTCTGCGGTTGTGCCATACTTTATATATGTCCAGTTGGCTGGTTTTGAACCAGACTCAAAATCTTCATAAATAATATAATCTTGTCCATTTACACTGCTTATAAAAAGCATTGAAAGTGAAACAAAAACAATAAATTTTGGTATATTTAACTTTTTCATTTAAAATAGTTTTTAAAATTGAAAAATTATATTTTATTTTTATAAAACCTTTACTTATTTATTACGTAAAATTTTGACAAACGTTTTCAATTTTTACGTAGATTAATGAAATTTGTTTATCAAATACGTTTTTTTAGTATATTTTTTGTAAAATATTTCAAACATGAAAAAGCAATTTAAGAAATATTCTTTATTAATAATAATAACACTATTATTTATTAATAGTTCATTATCCCAAACTGATACTTTATTCTGGTTTGCAGTACCATATGGTACAGATCTTCATGATGATTGGGAGGCTAACTTAGTTCTTACTGCTACCGATATGGACGATCTAACCAACATTATAATTACTCAACCATATAATCCAGCAATGGATACAATTTTTGTAACCATTGATCCTTTAACTCCTCCTGCTACGGCAGATATTTATTTTAATGCAACAGAGTTAGCCAAAATAATGAATAATACATATATTCAAAATGCTACAAATCCAAATCCTCGCATTAGTAATTGTGCTATAAAAATACAAGCAGATAGAGAAATAACAGCTTATTATGAGTACCAGCGGACAATGATGAACAATGATATCTTTTCTTTGAAAGGGACAAATGCCATGGGCCAGGACTTTTGGATACCTTTTCAGAATGTTTGGAATAATCACTCATATAATGGAGATCCTGCATTTTCACAAATTATTGTTGCTGCAACAAAACCCAATACTGAAATAACAGTTACATTTCCTAGAACGTCATATAATATTCCTGCTGGCAATTATACATTCACTCTTGCACAACCTGGAATGACCATGATGTTTGTTCCACAAAGAAATCCAGGAGATTCAGATGAACCTTATAGAACAGGAGCATACAAACTAAATGGAACTCATATAACATCTAATGAGCCTATAGTTGTTACCATTAACGATGATTCAGCAGAAAAAGATGGATGGGATTTTGTTGGCGATCAAATTGTTCCTTTAATTAATATTCATGGGAAAAAAACTGTTGGTCTTGAATATTTAGTAATTAAGGGAGAAATAGATAATGCTGATGGTTCAAACGAAAAAGTTTTTGTATTAACTACACAACCTAATACAACGGTACAATATAAAAGAAAAGGCGATGCAGGATTAATTAATCTAGGAGTGGTTCCAATTGTTGCTGCAGGAACTCAGCGTGTAATTGATTTAATTGAAAACGTAGATCCATTGCTTTCAAATGACTGTGTTTATATTATTGCCAATAAACCAATATATGTTTTTCATGTTTCTGGCTTTGAGGGGGAAATGGGTGGAGCATTAGTTCCAACAATAGAT
>JBFXEQ010000034.1:0-32069 GCA_050179935.1 Bacteroidales bacterium
TTTATGCACAAAATCGTCCCAAACCAAACGGAAGTACTTCCGTTTGGTTTGATGAAATAAAAAAGAATGATTTAATTTGTTGTATTAATAATTAAAAACCGGTCAATCTAATTTAGGGATCGTCAAGTAACAAGTAACAAGCAACAAGCAACAAGCAACAAGCAACAAGCAACAAGCAACAAGCAACAAGCAACAAGCAACAATTCTCTCCTAAATTTTGATCGTTACAATAAATTCTGTACTTTCATTTCGATTTTAAACAAACAGTTATGAATACATTTGGTAGAATTTTCAGAGTTCATATTTACGGCGAATCACATGGCCTCGAATTAGGAGTGCTTATCGATGGTTGCCCTGCAGGACTAGAAATTAATGAAAGTGATTTTCAGGAGGATATTATGCGTCGCAAAGCAGGAGTAAGGGGAACAACTCCGCGACTCGAAGACGATATTCCTGTAATTAAATCGGGTCTTTTTAATGGTAAAACAACTGGATCGCCAATTTTAATTGGTTTCGAAAATAAAAATACCAAATCCGAAGATTATTATGAGTTATTAGTTACACCCAGACCCGGGCATGCAGATTTTACTGCAAAAATGAAGTTTGGTGGATTTAACGACTATCGTGGTGGAGGACATTTCTCAGGTCGGTTAACGCTGGGATTAATTGCCGCTGGTGTAATAGCTAAAAAAATAATTAATCCAGTAATGGTTAATGCAACTCTTATCGAGGCTGGTGGATCAAAGGATATTGAGAATGCTATTGAGAATGCCCTAAAAAATAATGATTCCATTGGCGGTATTGTTGAATGTAGAGTTGATAATGTTTCTGTTGGATTAGGCGAACCTTTTTTCGATTCATTCGAATCGTTAATTAGTCACATTGTTTTTGCTATTCCGGCAATTAAGGGAATTGAATTTGGTTCTGGGTTCCGGTCTGCAAAAATGACCGGCAGTCAGCATAACGACGCTTTTGTTGATGTAAACGGAAAAACAAATACAAATTTCTCTGGCGGAATAAGCGGTGGAATTACAAATGGTAACGAAATCTATTTTAGGGTTGCAGTAAAACCTACATCGAGCATTGCTGCTCCGCAACAAACCATGAATTTTGAATCGGGAAAAATAGAAAAGCTCGAAATAAAAGGCCGTCATGATACTTGCATTGCATTGCGTGTTCCTGTAGTTCTCGAAGCTGCAACAGCAATTGTTTTAGCAGATTTAATGATGTTGGAACAAAAAATTCCCAGAATCAAATAGAACAAAATATGAACAAAGTCAGACAGGAAAATAAGGTTTCAAATAAGTTTTTTGAAGGTTTATGTGCTCTTTTGGCTTTATGCCTTTTTATTATTCCATTAATTTATTATAAAAGTTTACCGGAAAATATTCCTGTACATTATAATTTTTATGGTTTCCCTGATGGTTATGGAAATAAAAACTCATTATTTTTCATTGCATCATTGGGCTTTATCATTTACATAATTGTACTTTTTGCTGGTTTTATGGGAGAGAAATACTACAATATACCTTTTAAAACTACACCTGACGGAAAATCGAAGATCGTATTCTTTGTTCGTAAAGTACTAAAGGTATTAAGGTTTAATACTTTAATCATTTTTAATTTTGCTATTGTCGGGATTATTTTAAATTCTTTTCAATATATTAATGGGTTAGGGCGACCTTCTTTTGTTATTGTTGTTCTTATGATTTTGTTGCCTGTTATTTTGATGTTTATTGGGTTGAAAAAACTGGCCAATAATTCCATAAAATCGTAAAAGAGAAGAAATAACTGGTATATTAAGTTTAATTACAGGCAATTATTCAATTTCAATTATCTTATTCTTTATTCCATAAATTATTAGTTCGGCAGTAGTTTTTAATTTCAATTTGCACATAATGTGGTTTTTATGACTATCAACTGTTCGAACACTTATAAAAAGCTTATCAGCAATTTCTTTATTCGAGAATCCTTTACCAATCAGTTCAATAATTTCTATTTCGCGACTTGTAAGTTGTTCTTCTTTGTCTAATCGATCAAATCCTGAATAGGATTTTTTAATGTAGCTTTTTAAGATGGATGAAGATATTAATTTACCAAGATATTCTTCGCCGTCTGAAATCGAAGCAATTGCATCAAGCAGTTCCTTCCTTGATGTATCTTTTGGTAGATAACCTTTTGCTCCATTTATCATCGCATTTATAACAAACTCTTCGTTTTTGTGCATCGACAAAATAAGAATTTTTATGTCAGGATATTGTTCTGTTATAATTTTTGTATTTAGCCTTACTTTAACCGATTATTTTTTCCAAACGATCTAGCTACAAATAATAAATATTACGAATTTAACGAAGATAAAACAGGTCATCTTTTAGAGGCTACTCTTTCATTTAACGGAACAGAAAAAATTCCTTTCACCTTTTTAATTGCAACAAATATTTGGGGTGCAGATAAGAGAAATGCTGATGGTGATAAATTCTACTCTACATATGCAGAATTAGGTTATTCAAGAGATATTCTTGCACAAATAACATTCAATGCTTTTGTTGGTGCAAATCTTATTGCTCCTGATTTAGAAAAAGGGGAGTCGGGTTTTTATGGTGATTATTTTGGAATAGTAAATATGGGAATTACCGGCTCAAAGGATATTAAGATTACTGATAGTTTGTCTGTTCCTTTTGCGGTTTCTCTTATAACAAACCCGCAAACACAAAATATTTTTATGGTTCTCGGAATTTCATTATAAAAACAATTATTAATTAATAAAGGAGATATTGTATGTTAGAAACTGGTTCAACCGGGTTTATGCTGTTAGCAACCAGCCTGGTAATGTTAATGACACCCGGATTAGCATTTTTTTACAGAGGTTTAGCCACTAAAAGAAACATCTTGGGTATAATGATTCAAAGCTTTGTGTCTATGGGATGGACAACTGTTTTGTGGATCTTTTTTGGTTATTCGCTATGCTTTAGTGGTGGTGCTGGCGGTATAATTGGAAACTTCGATAAAGCATTTTTAATGGGTGTTGGAGTTGATTCGATGTATACCAATGGAAAAATTCCCGAATTTGTATTTATTGCCTACCAAATGATGTTTGCAATTATTACTCCTGCTCTTATTACAGGTGCTTTTGCAAATCGTGTTACTTTTAAATCGTACATGATTTTCTTAACTGTTTGGCAGATTTTTGTTTACTATCCTTTCGTACACATGATTTGGAGTGGTGGTTTATTAGCTGAATGGGGTGTTCTTGATTTTGCTGGTGGTATTGTTGTTCATGCTACAGCTGGTTTTGCTGCCTTAGCTTCTGTATTTTATGTTGGTGCAAGGGTTGATAAAAACTCAACCCCAAATAGTATTCCTCTTGTTGCTATTGGTAGTGGATTATTATGGTTTGGTTGGTATGGATTTAATGCCGGAAGCGAAGTTGCGGTTGATGGTATAACTGTTACTGCATTCTTAAATACAGATATTGCTGCTTCTTTTGCAACCATTACCTGGTTAATTATTGAATGGTCGAGAGAACGTAAACCAAAACTGGTTGGTTTATTAACTGGCGGTATTGCCGGTTTAGCAACAATAACTCCCTGTGCAGGTTTTGTTCCTGTGTGGGCTGCTCCAATTATCGGTGCTGCTGCTGGATTTGTTTGTTATTTTGCTGTTCAGCTAAAAAACAAAATGAAATGGGACGATGCCTACACGGTGTTGGCGGATTTTTAGGAACAATTTTACTTGGTGTTTTTGCATATAAAAATTTAACGATTGTCCGCTTTTATTCATAATTGTTGTTAATGATTTTCTTCATTTGCCCCGTCCCTAAAGGGTGTGAAGAAAATCAATTTGCACCCTTTAGGGGTTTGGGGCAAACAAATTGATTTTCAATTTATTTACATAATATTTATGACATAAAACGGACATTCAAAAAAAATTTAAATGCAGCTGGAGCTGATGGTTTATTAGCTGGAAATTCATCTTTTTTCTTTAAAGAACTTATTGCTGTTGTAGTTGCTTCTGTTTATGCTTTTGTTTTTACTTATTTAATGTTGATTCTTATTAATATGATTACTCCGGTTAGGGTTTCCGAGGCACATGAAAAAGAAGGCTTAGATGCTGCTTTACATGGGGAGAAAGCTTACGACGAAGGAGCGTTATAGATTCTTTTTAACCTAAATTCATCTTTATTTGAAAGGTTGTCGGAAACAGACAACCTTTTTTCTATAGTTCATTGCGAGAACCTACCCAATTTTTTTAGGCATAATGCCGATATGACAAACCACACAATTAGTAATTGCGAATCGCCCTGAAAATGTGTTACTAAAGCTAAAAAGAATGGGCTAAAGCCCAATCAAATCTGATTCTATTGCCCCGACCTTAAGGTCGGGGTAAAAAATAATACATTATAATGGACTTTAGTCCAATCTATTATTCCGTTTTTGCAATGGCCCTTTTAGCTTCAAAGATCAATTATATAATTCAATAATGCATCAAAATTGGCGTATGATGCGTTGTGATGACAACTGAAGTTTTTTTATTAAAAATCTGTCATTGGTAGTAGTAGGCGACTGAAGCAATCTATTAATTTTTAGGATTTCTTATCCCAATAATGGTATATAGTAGATGAATCTTTAATCCTGAATCCTGAATCCTGCATCCTCATCTAACTCAGCTGTATTTTAAGAATAGTCTTTGTATCTTTTGTTACCTTAAACCGCTCGTCAGGCCGTAAACCAATTATCCATACTATTTTATTTTCGCTTTCTAAAATCCAGATATTCTCTTTTTCTGAGATGGAAAGTTTTTGATCAATAAAAAAGTCACTCAGTTTCTTTAGGTTATTCATTCCAAGCGGCATAAAATAGTCGCCTTTTTGCCATTTTCTAAGGGTTAAAGGAAAAACCAGCTTATCAAAATCAAATTGCCCAATGGTTGGTTCTTTTTGAATTGAATAGGTTGAATTTATTTCCTCTTTTTTTATGGTAAGATTTAGTGGATATTGAAAACTTGTATCATCAGCATTAATATAAAATATCTGATTTGTGTTTGCCTTAAGCTCATCGATAATTAAATACTTACGATCTTTTAAAATGCGGTGTGTTGCAGAAAAAAACTGCTTACCTGCTGTGCTATCAAATGAAGATACTATATTCTGTATTTGTGTAACTGAAAACCCATAGGGTTTTAAAAACTCATGCAGGTATGTTTCAACAGGATCAATCTTTTTAAGCTCTTCAATATTTAGCAATATCGATTGGTTTTTTTGCGAAACAACCAACCCATATTTGTTTTCGATTACCTGATTAATGATATGTTCAGCTTCCTTAATCCGGTGAATATTCTCCATCATCGTTTTTCTGAATGCCGGGTTTAGTTGCTCAAACGCAGGTATTATCTCATGTCTTACCTTATTTCGAATATATTTTAGCGAACTGTTTGACGAATCTTCACGATATAAAAAGTTGTTTTTTCCTGCAAAATTAACGATATCTTTACGTGTGGCAAAAAGCAAAGGTCTTACAATATGTTCAGTTTTATTTCTAATTCCAACTAGTCCTTTAATTCCTGTGCCACGGATAAGGTTAATAAAAAAGGTTTCAATCTGATCGTCAGCATTATGTGCGATAGCAATTTCATGGTAATTATTTACATTTCGGATTTCTTCAAACCATTCATATCGTAAATCCCGTGCAGCCATCTGGATTGATATTCCCTCACTTTCCGCAATTTTTTGTGTTTCGAATCGGGTCGAATAAAAAGGTACATTATAATTATCGGCCAGATTGCGCACAAATTCTTCGTCTTTGTCTGATTCATCGCCTCGTAAACTGAAATTGCAATGGGCAATACCAACCTTTAATCCCGATAAACGAAACAGATGAAACATAACAATAGAATCAATTCCTCCGCTTACGCCAAGTAAAATGGCATCTGTTTTTCTGAAAAGATCATTAATTCGAATATAATCTTGAAACTGCTCAATCATGATTTTAGATTAAACAAATTAGTTATTGCTTTAGCTTTAACCATGCATTCTTCGTATTCTTTTTCAGGATCCGACAAACTGGTAATAGCTCCACCAACGGTAAAAGATACATAATTTTTTGACTGATTGTATAAAATACTTCGAATAACAACATTAAAATCAAAGTTTCTTTCAGGTGTAATATATCCAACAGCTCCAGAGTACAATCCACGTTTTGTTTTTTCGTATTTTTCAATAAGCTGCATAGCTCTTATTTTTGGCGCTCCGGTCATGGAACCCATTGGGAAAGCATTTTTTATTATCTCAATAATATCCTTGTTCTCATCGACTTCAGATATAACCGTAGAAATCATCTGATGAACCTGCCGAAAACTATATAAACCAAATAATTCTTCAACTTTTACCGATCCTTTTTTTGCCGTATGCGATAAATCATTTCTTACCAGGTCAACAATCATAACATTTTCTGAACGTTCCTTAGGGTCGTTCAAGAGTTTTTCTTTTAGAGAATTATCTTCATCCTCCGTTCTGCCTCTCCCGATCGTTCCTTTAATAGGTTGAGAAATAATCTTTGTTCCTGCTTTTTTTAAAAAGCGCTCCGGACTGGCGCAAATCAAGTATTTATTTTTTAGCTTATAAAATCCGGAGAATGGGGTAGGAGAAATCTCCTTAAGCTGAATGAAGGTTTCTAACGGGTTAATTTGTGATTCAAAAAAAAACTCCTGACAAAGGTTTACTTCGTAAATATCTCCTTTTTGTATATGTTCTTTAATCCTTTTTACAGTCGATAAATATTCAGGTTTCGAAAATCGCGATTTCAAATCAATTTTTATATCCAGTTTTTTTTGTGTATCTATTATTAAATGGTTAATTTTTTCAACCAGATTTTTTATCTCGATTTCTGTGTATTGATTTGTAAAATAGTGAAAATCAATTTGTTTTTGTTTACCGATAATGACAATCTCAGGTACAAAAAAATGAATCTCAGGAAACTGAAGCTCATCTATGTTGGCGGATTTTAAGTTTTCAATTTCATTTTTTAAATCATATGATAAATAGCCAAAGATCCAGTTTTTATTCTCTTTTGCGAATTCTTGAAGTGCTGTAAAACTATTTTCATCTTTTACAATTAATTCCTTTTTTACAGAAATTCCAGCTAAAAAGTCGTAATCGTGATAAGAAAATTTAGTTTCCTCCGATTGATAATAATTATTACTATCAAGATAAACGAATGTGCTAAACTGATTACCCCATAAAAGTATTTTCTTTTTAAATTGCTCAATATTAGTATTTGTAAAAGAATAACAGGTTTGCATTTGGTAAATTTAGATAAACAACCGGTTTTTTGCTACATCTTAAAAAAATTCTTGATCAGAATTTATATTTGTTAAATCTACTTGTACTCAATAGTATATGGAGCCGATGGTTCGAAGTTCATTGGTTTTGAGTATAACTCACCCGAAAACATATAATATAAATGATCAGTATCAACTGGTACAGTTGGATAATAGGCAATTCGAAACTGCAATGTTTTAAACACAAGGTTTTCGTTTCTTATACGCACTCCTAAACCTAAGCCATAATACATTTTGTTTTTTAACACAGATTTATTTTCGGGTCCGATAAAACCAAGATCAGCAAACGAAAAAAATACAAAACGAAAGTTATATAGAAACCAATCGGTATATGCATTTGCCTCCATATGAAAAGACATTTTTTTATTTCCATAAACCTGATCGCTCTTAAATCCCCAGATATCATTTCTCGGATCAAAAAGAATGAACTCATCCTCAAACCGATTAATTCCTCTGGTATAGTTAAGCCCAAAGAATTCCCTGTGTTTTAATTGATTTATAAAATGAATTTTTGTTATATACTGTACTTTTAAAGAAACAGTGGCCTGTTCAAGTTTATTTTTATAAAAAAATCCGCCAAAATCAATCAAATAATTTAAGTATCCGTAATTGTAAAATCGAAATCCTTCAGCATAATTTGCTCCCATATAAGTTCTTCGGAAAAACTCATCTTGCTCATACCCAATATTGGCTTGTATTAGGTTTCCAACAGGGATATCTTCAATTTTACCAAATCCATAAATAAGATTTGATTCATAGTATTTCTGTTGTGAAAAAGCTATTGTACCCAACACAACCTGGTTGTTATGATACAGATAGTTGTATCGTTCTTTAACTTCGGGTCCATCGTAAAAATAATCGCTTGTATATCTCGCCCCAATTATTATTCTGGTTCTATCTTTGAATTCAGAGTTATATGTATTTAATTGAAATGATCTACCAAACCAATAATCCTGAGTAATATAATTAAGGTACACGTTTAACAAAGTTGTATCAACTTTTTGAATGTTTTTTATAGTTGATGTTTTTGAAATACCAATGCTTCCGGCATATTTAGTATTATAAGAGTGAAATTTTCTTCGTAATTCAAATCCAATTTTTTCGGTGTCAAAAGCTTTGTAGTATTCAAGCTTGGTATTTAAAAAGGTATTGCCAATATTATTTATTCGATAACTAAATTCATACCCCACGGATGGGATGTTTAATGTATTATAAAACAAATTGGCTTCTAGCCTGTGCCCTAAACCAAGCAGGTTGTTTTCATATACTTCAATTGAACCTGAATTGATATTGTAAAAGTTGAAAGAAAAACCAACAGACCAAATATCACGCGTAATAACTAATACATCTACCATGTTTTCTTCGCCGGGAATCTCTATAATTTGTATAAATGCGTCTTTAATAAAATCTAAACTTCTTAAAAACACTTCATTATCTGTTAACTGCACCGGATTAACAGTATCACCTTCAGTAAAAAAAAGGTTGTTTTTTAAAATTCCTTCTCTCGTTTTTATATGTGCGTGGTTTCCTGCTCGCTGAGCCCAATTTCTGGTGCTGTTTCCCGATTGTTTTAAGGTGGGACCGAAAATATCAAGCCTTATTATTTCAATTGATCGAATTGTTTTGCCCTGGTATTTTTCGAAATAAATTTCATTATTAAAAGATTCGGCATATATATTTAATTTATTTGATGGTTGGTTAACTAAAATTAATGATAAGGCTCTTTTTGTAATTGTATTCTTTGAGGCTTTTATTCTAAGCGAATCATAAAACTGGTTGCTTTTTAATGATTTTTCATCGAGTTTTTCAAATTTTAAAGTATCTGCAATAATAGTGGTATCGGGCAAAAGTAAACTGTTGTTATGCTCTTTTGCAATTATTGTAGTTGAACATAACCAAATAACCAGGAGGCAAGCATAATTATATGATAGAATACGAATCAAATTAAAACCATTAAAGTAAGTCTGAAATTTAAACAAAAAAAAGGTTCAAAAAAATTTGAACCTTTTAATATTGAAATGCTGTATTTATTTTAATCCAAGGTTTTCTTTTCCTTGTTTAAATCTAATATCTCTTGGAATGCCCGCCTGAGCTATCTTTTGCAAATCACCTTGCAAAGTTTCTTTAATAATGCTCATTTCACTAACTAGTTTTACCGCCTGATCATAATCACCATTTCCCTGAATAACTAATATCTTTTCGCCCAATGAGTTAACAGCCAAAGCCATTTTCTCATAATCCACTTTATACATGCCGGTAGCATCATCACGGGTAAAAGCACCTTGCTCATTAAAATAGTTAAACTGAATCATATTCGATTGTCCGTGCGAGCTTGCAGCACCAAAACGAACCGAGCGGAAAATACCTGCTAAAAAGGTGGTATAGTTATCTCTCATATCTTTTTCACCTAGTTCGCCCATTTCGGCAAGTTTGGTAACTAAAAACAATCCTAAAATATCAGCTTTGGCTTCTTCAATCGGACTGTATTTTTCTTTCAATGCATCGCGAACAGTTCCTTTACCATCTATTGTGTTTTTAATTCCTAATCCGTGTGCAACCTCATGAAACATAACATTTTCAAAAAATGCATCGAATTTAATATACTGTCGTTGTGATTCATCAATAACAATGTCGCTAATTGGTTTAAGGATTTTCTCGAACTTATAACGCATGGAGTTTTTAAGCTGTAACTTACGGCTTCCTTTTTCAATATGAACTTTTTCATCATTAGGCAGATTAATTGCAATCGTTTTGCTTCCGGCATTGCAATCACCGGCATAATAAACGGCTTCATAAACTCCAAGGTCTGAATCGCTTCCGGGTACTTCGGCTTTGTACTCATTGGTAACCGGCAATTTGGTTTGTAATTCGGGTAGTAAGGCTGCAAATTTTGCAAGTTTTACTGTCCAATCGAGATCTTTAACCAGAATAAACGACTCAAATGCAGCTTTGTAGCCATAAAGAGCATCGGTGTAATTTTCAATCGGTCCAACAACAAAATCAACAGTATTGTTTTTCATCTCCATCCAGGCCATATCACTTGCAAAATAATCGCTATTCAACAATGCTTCTGCTCTTAAATTGAGATATTTCTTAAATCCTTCTTCGGTTGAACATTCGGCAGCTTTTTTTATTAGCTCAGCTGCTTTTTCGAGTTCTGCCTTATACTCAATATGATAAGGAACCGTTTTTAATTTCCCTGTTTCATCACGTCTTATAACTGTATAAAGACTTGTTTTATCAGGTGAATCAAATGCTTCGAATTCTTCTTTTGTCATATCAGCGGGGTAAAAATTTGCTCCATCTGGCCTAATTGTTGAGTCTTTTGTAAACGGTTTATTATCATTTAGCTGTTCCCATGGACCATAATTAATTTTAACAAATTCTTTTACTATTGGTTCCTGAATGCTATTAAGTAGCTCTTCTTTATTACCATAAGCTTGTTTCCAGAATAAGTCGTCCATAATTACGGCTGCATCAAATAAATAAACAAGCATCTCTTTATCTTTTGCTGATAAATGCGAAATATCTGCTGTAAGTTCAACTTCAACAAATTCGTTAACGCGTTTTTCAATATCTGCGATTTCTTCCATGGTGTATTGACTAGGTTTAGTGCAGCCAAAAACAAATAGAGCTGCAAAAATGATTGCTGTAAATTTTAGTGATTTTTGTATCATATTATTGATTTTTAAATTATTAAAAAGATTAATTATTTAAATTACTGATATAAGGTCATAAAAATACTGATTAAATCTTAAAATCTGCTTATAGAGAATTATTTTACAATCTCTTCAGCAAATTTTTTAATGTTTTGATCATTAATCTTCGAAAGACTGTTATCAATATTTGCAATTTTTTTGATAATTGCTTTTTCAATAAAATTCATTTTTTCAAAGTCGAAAGCCCCACCAAAAAATCCATTTGCTTTAGATTTTGAACGAATTTGCTCAGGGAAAGCATTGTTAAATTGTTCTTGAGCTTTTTCACCTTCTTCCATGCAACATAAAAATAACCCTACTTTTTTTTCTAAAAGTTGATTCAGGTTTTTATTAATAAATTTTTTTAGTACTTTATTAATCATTCCTGCATGAATTGATCCTCCTAAAATGATGGTATCGTAATTCACCAAATTAATGTCTTTTAATGTATCTAGATTGATAAGTTCGGTGTTTCCTTGTAGTTCTTTTGCAAGAGTTTGCGAACATTTTTCGGTGCAACCATGCTTGGTTGCAAAAATAATTGCAATTTTCATCAAATTTTTTATTTCAAAGATAAAAAATACCTGATGAAAATGATAGTAAGGTTAGTTCAAATTTACTTTTAACATATCAGCCCACATTTTAATTCGGGCTGTATTTATTTCGCAGTCCGAGTCTTCGTCAATTGGTAATCCAATAAAGGCATCATTAAAAATAGAAAGCGATGATTCAAATTCATAACCTTTCATCGAAAACTCTCCAACAAATATAACTCCTTTACCTTCAAGAATTTCGAATATTATTCCAATCGAATCGGCAAATGATACCGGATATTTCGAAGAATCACCAACTCCAAAAATGGCAATTTTTTTGCCCTTAAGATTTGCATTTTTTAATATGGGTAAAAATTTTTTAAAATCTTTCTGCAATTCGGCTTTCCCCCAGGTTGATGTTCCTAAAATAATGTTTTCGTATTTCTCAAGATCTTTTTCTGTTGCGTTTTTTACATTGTAAATATCAATGCATGTATTAATAAATTGATCTTTTATGCGTTGCACAACTTTTTCTGTTTTACCGGTGGTCGATCCGTAAAAAATTCCTATTGGTTTCATTAATTCTGCTGATTTATATGATGAAACAAATTAGTTGGCAAGTTGTTTAATACAGAATAAGTTTTTATTCTTATTTAAAATAAAAGGATGAATCATATTATTGGTTCATCCTTATGCAATTATTGTAAATAAAATTAATAAAATTCATAGGATATAAAATCTAATAAATTCTGTTTAGAGCTTGTCCCCATGAATTACGGTTTCCGAGCTTAAATCTCAACTCTCTACCTTCTTTTAAAATGATATTTAATCCGTTAGGAATAATTTTCATTGTATTAAAATAAATAATCTCTTTGATTTGCGAAGGTAAAATTTCGAGGTTAAACATGGAATGGTTGTCATCTTTGGTTTTAAAGTAAACTCGCTGGTTGGTTAAAATCAGTTTACCATCAATAATTCTGTCATCGAATGATAAATTTGAGTCGCCGGCCTTTAAAACTAACTCGTTTGCTTTTAAATCTACTACCATAACCTTCTGATTTAATGGATTCTGTTAAATGATTTTCATATTTTGTGCCATTTGAATTAAGTATCAGTACAGCAATGTGTTATAATAAAATGTAATACAAATTTTGAATTGAATATTGTCCGTTTTTGACACATTATTTGTACGTTTTCAAATAACAATTACAATCAATAGACGAATGAAAACAAAATGTGATGCAAAAAGTTTTATTAAAAAGTAAAAAAGCCTGATTTCTCAGGCTCTCAAACATAATTTTTTATTTTTAGCTTACATCATCTGAATTAAATTTAAAACCAAGCCTTTTACCGGTTTGCATCTTCGAGAATTCTATTTTTTCAACCATTTGTGCTACAGAAGCAATTTTTATCTGATCGTAAGGAGGTACTAATAAATCAAATTCCAAAGAATATAAAATTGCGTTCATTAGAATTTCTTTTAAAACTGATTTATTTATAACTGCCTGTCCAAAATTGTTATATAGGTATTCATTTTGCCGCTTCCCTTCAACAAAAAAATGTTTTTCAATATTTACAAAAATTCGGGTAATTAAATATCCCAAGTCTTCAATTCGGTTATACTTAAAAGAGTCAGCTAAGAAGTTGTAAATATTTATAATTCCGCAGTAACTGAACATCTTATTTTCACTAACATAACTTAGTTTCCATACATTATGATTTCGATCAAATTCAAAAATATTGGAGTGCATGCTAAAAATAAGTAAATCACCAGCTACTTTTAACTCACACTCAAACTGACCACGGTCTTTATATGCAAGATGAATACGTGGATCTTTTATCTGCAACTGAGCATTATATTCGGTTTCAATTTCTTGTAAAATATCCTTAAGCAAATTAAACGTTTCGAGGGTCTGATCGTAAGTTTTTTGCTTAACGATTGCTTTCATTTCGAGGGCGGTAAGAATTTGCTCTTTTGAATCTTTCTCGGTCATAATATGATAGGTTTAATAAAACACTAATAAGCTCTTGCAAATATAACTCTTTGATTAGAGGGTTTTCCGGTTACCATGCATTTTCCTTCTTCTTTACTGTTGTTTAAAGGAATACATCGAATGGTCGCTTTTGTTTCCTCCTTAATTTTAGCTTCAGTTTCTGTTGTTCCATCCCAATGAGCCAGAATAAAACCCCCTCTTTTTTCAATCATCTCTTTAAATTCATCGTAACTTTCTACTTTATAAGTATTTTGAGTTCTAAAATCAAAAGCCTTTTTGTAAATATTAGATTGAATATCAGCTAGTAACGATTCGATATAACTATCAATATTTTCCATAGAAACAATTTCTTTTTGCAGGGTATCTCTACGGGCAACCTCAATAGAATTGTTTTCTATATCTCTTGAGCCCAACGCTAATCTTACAGGAATTCCTTTAAGCTCATATTCAGCAAATTTCCAACCTGGTTTTTGAGTATCACGGTCATCGAATTTAACTGTAATTCCTTTTTGCTCAAGTTTTTTCTTAATTGAATTTGCTTTTTCGGCAATAATATCAAATTGATCTAATCCTTTATATATAGGAACAATAACTACTTGAATAGGAGCAAGTTTTGGAGGTAAAACCAATCCGTTATCATCAGAATGAGCCATTACCAGCGCTCCCATTAATCTTGTTGATACACCCCATGATGTAGCCCACACATAATCAAGTTTTCCTTCTTTATCAGTAAATTTTACATCAAAAGCTTTTGCGAAATTCTGACCCAAAAAATGCGATGTTCCAGCCTGTAAGGCTTTTCCATCTTGCATTAATGCTTCAATGGCATAAGTTTCGATAGCACCGGCAAATCGTTCATTTGGCGATTTTACTCCTTTAATTACAGGTACAGCAAGCCAGTTCTCAGCAAAATCAGCATATACGTTTATCATTCGCTCTGTTTCTTCAATGGCTTCTTGCATTGATGCATGTGCTGTATGTCCTTCCTGCCATAAAAATTCAGCTGTTCTTAAAAATAATCTTGTTCTCATTTCCCAGCGAACAACATTGGCCCATTGGTTTATAAGTATTGGTAAATCACGATACGATTGAATCCAGTTTTTGTAGGTATTCCAAATTATAGTTTCCGAAGTGGGTCTTACAATAAGTTCTTCTTCTAATTTGGCCTCAGGATCAACAATTATTTTATTTGTAACAGGATCGTTTTTAAGTCGGTAATGAGTAACCACTGCACATTCTTTGGCAAATCCCTCCACATGACTTGCTTCTTTTGAGAAGAAAGATTTAGGAATAAATAATGGGAAATAGGCATTCGAATGCCCTGTATCTTTAAACATTTTATCTAAAGTAGCCTGGATTTTTTCCCAAATCGCATATCCATAAGGTTTTATAACCATGCAGCCACGTACTGCTGAGTTTTCGGCTAAATCGGCTTTAATTACCAGATCGTTGTACCACTGCGAATAATTTTCTTCTCTTTTTGTTAATTCTTTAGCCATTATTGGTATAATATTTGCTAGATTGTTTGTGAAAATAATTAGTTTTAGAGCAGCAAAATAACGAAATAAATTTATATAAATAAAACAAAACAGGAGGTTCATTATGAAAACAATAGTAAAAATATCCGCTGTTTTATCAATGTTTCTCGTATCATGTACATCAATGCAGCAAACAGCTGTTAATGATGATTTGTATTTTTCACCAAACGACATATCATCGAATGACCTTTATGCATCTGATAATAGCGAGAGTAAACCTGGTAAATCATATGTACATAACAAAGAACTCGATCAAAAAATCTCAGCTTTGCTAGAGGACGAATCTCTGGAAGAAACAGATACAACTATTTATGAAAGTGATGAAACTGGCAATCCATACCAGGATATAGTTGTTGATAGTTATGACGAAGCTTACCAAAAAAGACTAGAGGCTAAACAAAGTGGCACATATGGAATAACTAATAATTACTTTGTTTTGAATAGCAGTGATTATTGGTATGCATCAGCTTATTTAAACGACCCATTCTATAATGTAATTATCGTAGGTGATCAGGTTTGGGTAGAACCTCGTTGGTTATCGACAAGTTTTGGACTCTATCCTCGTCCGTATTATAGTTACTATGGATACTATGGATATTATGATCCATATTATTATGATCCATTTTATTATTCGTACTATAGACCATATTACCATAATTACTACCGACCCTACTATTACGGATATCCATATTATTCGATAAATAATTATTACTATGGTGACAATAATAACTGGGCCAGCTCTGGAAATAATTCATTTCGACGTCGTGGTACAACCACAACTAATCCTGATGGAATAAACAGAAGCTCAAGAGGTACAAGATCAATACCTGAGACTTATATTGGCAATGATATAAGAAAAACCAGAACGTTGAAAGATGGTATTGATGATCAGGCAGCAAGAAGTACCTCAGTAGGGAGAACAGACCGAGTTAGAGAAAAACGTGAAGGGATTCAGGATCCGGAAAGAACCACAAGAAACACTGGTACTGATAATACAAGAACCAGACAAGAGATAACCCGAAAAAGAACATCGACTGAAGGAAGTGCAACAAAAACATATACAAGGACAACAAGACAAAGTACTTCAACTTACGATGCATCTAAACGAAATACAACTACCCGATATACACGACCTGAAAGATCAACAACAGGTGTTAGTACAAGATCAAATTCCGGCTCATCGACTTATTCCCCTGCACGAACCAGTACTCCAACCAGATCGACATCTGGAGGAAGTAAATATACACCAGCACGTTCATCATCAGGTAATTCGAGTGGAACAGTTAGAAGTACACCTTCAAAATCAAGCTCTGGATCTTCAGGTAATTCTGGATCATCCAGAAGTTCAGGCTCATCATCAGGGAACTCTGGTAATTCCTCTGGTTCTTCAAGAGGTGGTAGAAGGTAATCTGATATTGATTTTATAATGAACTTTGTTTTGTTACTATAATAATAATTGAACTATGAAAAAACTAACTATATCCTTAATATCAATATTAATTCTTAGTACCTATGTGTTCTCTCAGAGTATTTATGTTGATAATTCTTTACTGTTTTCGCAAAATAATTATTCAGGTACAGCTCGTTTTGCAGGTATGAGTGGGGCTTTTGGAGCACTTGGAGGTGATCAGGGATCTTTTTCTATAAACCCTGCAGGTATTGGTGTTTACCAAAGCTCCGAATTGGTATTTTCACCTGGCTTATCTTTTGATAAGGCTTCCTCGTTTTATTTATCTAATACCATGGAGGATAGTAAATATGCCATGAATGTTAATAATTTTGGTTTTGTGGCATCGTACGATTTAAGTAAGCAGGATACCCGATGGACTAATTTTAATGTGGGTATTACCTACAATAAAACAAATAATTTTAACCGAAATATACTTTTTGAAGGTGTTAACAATTACTCGCTGATGGAGGTTTATGTTAATAGTGCGAATGCAGGTTTGTGGGATGATGATTATGAAGGTTTATTTTGGGATGCATATTTACTAAATGAAGATATTGATTCTGTTAATAATACTTCTGAATTTTGGAGTGAGATAACCGATGAAATAATGATGAATCCTGATGGATTTAACATAAACCAAAGAAAATCTATTCAAACCAAAGGTTCAATGGGTGAGCTATCGATTGCATTTGGAGGAAATTATTCGCATAAATTATACGTAGGCTTAAGTGTTGGAATCGTTTGGCTTAATTATAGTCAATATTCATCACATTTTGAATTTGAAAATAGCTCTACCGCAGATATTTTTGATTTTCAATCTCTTGAGTTTAAGGAAAATTCTGAAATATCAGGTAATGGAGTAAATCTAAAGCTTGGATTTATATATAAACCAATTGAATTTGTTCGAATAGGAGCAGCATTGCATACTCCAACTTTTTATGAGCTAAGAGATAATTATTACAATCAAGTAAAATCAGGTTTTGATAATGGAGATACATATGATTCAAAATCAACTACTGCAACTTATAATTATACTCTAACAACACCTTTAAAAGGAGTCCTTTCATTAGGATTTCAGCTAGGTAAATTTGGATTAATTGATGTAGATTATGAATTTGTTGACTATTCGAGTATTAAAATGGATGATGAAGAGAATAGTCAATATGTAAATGATGATAATGCTCAGATACAGAATCTTTATCAATCTGTAAATAATATTCGTGCTGGTGGAGAGTTTAGAACTGGACCATTTTACCTTAGAGCTGGTGCAGCATATTCAACAAGTCCGTATAAAAAATCCGATACCTCGGTAAATCACGATAGTAATCGATTAACTTATTCGGGTGGTGTGGGTTATCGCGAAAAGAAATTTTTTATAGATTTTGCATATTCTCAAGCAAATCAGGATTACTACATGGGTGTTTTTGAAGGAAATCCGTATAGCGCAAAAATAAACACAATACAAAATAATTTTATTTTGTCTTTTGGATTTAAGTTTTAGGATTAGGTTTTGTTAATTGGAGTTGCTAACTGTCTGAATTTTAATATTCAGACAGTTTTGTTTTTTCGTATAGTTATTATAAATTGTGTTTTATTCAACATTAAACCCAAAAAACTTTGAGTATTAATTGTTAAATAATTATTTTCGTAGCTTGTAATTTTAAGACGTTAGTGCTATTAATATTGTCAAAATCAAATAAACGACAAATGGAAACTAAAGATTCGAAAAACTCTGACTCTGTTCATAATGAACAGCATAACGATCAATCTTCATCAGAAACGAACATAAACTCTGCTGGTAAAATGATTGAAAATAAACCAGTTGAATTGAATGATGATGAAAACGATAAAGATATAAGCAATAGCGATGAGATTGATTCATCAATCGATATTGAAACTGGCGAGCTTGATAGCAATAACGAGGTTTATGAGGTAAGTAAAATTTACCAGGCTGATGATCAATCGAAAGTTGAGATCGATTTTAATCTGTTCGAAAGAGATAAATTAGTCGAAGAACTTAGAAATTATATAGAAAATCAACCTATAAATAATATAAGACGAGAGGTTGAAGCAATAAAAGCAAGCTTTTATAAAAAACAAAAAGCTGTAAATGAGCAAAAAAGAAAACAATATATAAAAGAAGGCGGAAATATTGAGGATTTTGTTTTAACCGAAGATCCTTTAGAAGTAGAATTAAAAGAACTGTTTAAAAAATATCGTAAATATAAAGCTGAATACAACAGGTCGCTCGAAAAAGATAAAGAATCGAACCTTGAGAAGAAATACGCTGTAATTGAGAAGTTAAAAGAGTTAATAAATAATAACGAGTCGATAGGTGATACTTTTCAGGAATTCAGAGAGTTACAGAGACAGTGGAAAGAAACTGGCCCTGTTCCTCAACAGCAACTTAAAGATTTATGGAATACCTATAATCATCATGTCGAGAAATTCTATGATTACATAAGTATTAACAAAGAATTACGTGATCTGGATTTAAAAAAGAATATCGAGCTTAAAACAGAAATCTGCGAAAAAGCTGAAAAATTAATTGATAACACATCGGTAGTAATAGCCTTTAAATCATTACAAAAATTACATAATCAATGGCGTGAGATTGGCCCTGTTCCGAATGATCAGCGAGATATTATCTGGGAAAGGTTTAAAGAGGCAACCAGAGTTATCAATAAAAAGCATCAGGATTATTTTAAAAATTTAAAAGACGATCAGAAGAATAACCTCGATCAGAAAGCCGATTTGTGCCAGAAAGCAGAAGATATTTTAGCTCAAAAGATTGAAGCTCATAAAGTTTGGATTGAAAAAACTCAAGAAATACTTGAGCTTCAGAAAGTATGGAGAACTATTGGATTTGCACCCAAAAAGGATAATAATAAGATTTATGCTCGCTTTAGAAATGCATGTGATAAGTTTTTTGAGCTGAAAAGAGAGTTTTATGCTCAGAACAAAGAGTTGCAGGATTCGAATTTAACAAAGAAAACAGAACTTTGTGAGCAGGCAGAATCTTTAAAAGAAAGTACTGATTGGAAAAAAACAACAAAAGAATTAATTGATCTTCAGAAACAATGGAAAGCCATTGGCCCAGTTCCCAGAAAGCAATCTGACAGAATATGGAAACGATTTAGAGCTGCCTGCGATCATTTTTTTAATAGAAAAACTGAGTATTATTCGAACATTGAAGGTGAATATGAAAAAAACCTGAAATTGAAAATGGATTTAATCGAAAGAGTTAAAAACTATCAGTTTACAGATGATCCAAATCAGAACTTTGAGGATTTGAAAAAATTTCAGGATGAATGGAGCGAAATTGGCTTTGTAACCTTTAATATGAAAGATAAAATTCAATCAGAGTTTCGCGAAATTATAAATAATCAGTTCGATAAACTAAAAATAAATGATTCGGAACGAAAACTGCTTAAATTTAAATCTCACCTTGAAAATTTGCAGCATAAACCGAAATCGAACAATAAAATAAGGCATGAGCGCGAAAAGTTTTTTAATAAAATTAAGAAACTGGAAACCAGTATTACCTTGTGGGAAAATAATATTGGATTCTTTAACTCAGATTCAGCCCAGGCTAAAGAAATGATTAAGGATTACCTAGCAAAGATCGAAGATGCAAAAAAAGAAATTAAGGTAATGGAAGAACAGATCAGGTTAATAGATAAATCTGATAACGAACAAGATTAAACAAACGTATAACTAATTAATTTATAGTAAATTGTCTGCAACAAAATATATTTTCGTAACGGGAGGTGTAACTTCGTCACTTGGTAAAGGAATTATTTCAGCATCTTTAGCCAAATTGCTACAGGCAAGAGGATATTCTGTTACCATTCAAAAACTCGATCCATACATAAATGTTGATCCTGGAACACTTAATCCATATGAACATGGCGAATGCTATGTAACAGAGGATGGAGCTGAAACAGACCTCGATCTGGGTCATTATGAACGATTTATTAATTTGCCCACAACACAAGCCAATAATGTTACTACGGGAAGAATTTATCAAACAGTAATAAATAAGGAGCGTAAAGGTGATTATTTGGGTAAAACAGTACAAGTAATTCCCCACATTACCGACGAGATTAAACGTAATATAAAACTGTTAGGCAAAAAGTATAATTATGATTTTGTTATTACAGAAATTGGTGGAACAGTAGGTGATATTGAATCATTGCCCTACATTGAGTCTGTGCGACAACTAAAATGGGAACTTGGACCAACTAATAGTTTATTTATACATTTGACACTGGTTCCTTTTCTTGCAGCCTCGGGCGAACTTAAAACAAAACCTACACAGCATTCGGTAAAGGTTTTACTCGAAAATGGTATTCAGCCTGATATTTTGGTTTTAAGAACCGAGCACCCATTAAATCTCGATATTAAGAAAAAAGTTGCTTTGTTTTGCAACGTTGAAATTGAAGCTGTTGTTCAATCAATAGATGTTTCGACAATATATGAGGTTCCTTTGTTAATGAAAGAAGAAAAACTTGATTTAACGGTGCTTCGGAAACTTAATATGCCTTTGAAAGATGAGCCACAGCTAACAGAATGGACTCAATTTGTTGAGAAACTAAAAAATCCAAAAAAAGAAATAGTTGTTGGGCTGGTTGGTAAATATGTGGAATTACCCGATTCATATAAATCTATAATGGAATCGCTTATTCATGCTGGTTCAGTAAATCAGTGTAAAGTAAAAATTAAGAGGTTACATTCCGAAAAAATTGATGAGAATAATGTTGCTGAAATTATGAAGGATGTTCAGGGGATTATAGTGGCACCTGGATTTGGCAACAGAGGTATTGAAGGGAAAATCACTGCAGTTAAATTTGCACGTGAAAACAACCTTCCGTTTTTAGGAATTTGTTTAGGAATGCAGTGTGCTGTTGTTGAGTTTGCAAGAAACATGCTCGGATTAAGCGATGCAAATTCTACAGAAATGAGCAGAACAACAACAAATCCGGTAATTGATTTGATGGAGGAGCAGAAAGGAGTTACAGAGAAAGGTGGAACCATGAGATTGGGCGCTTATCCATGTGAGATTAAAAAAGATTCGAAGGCATATTTAATTTACAAGAACGACCACATCTCGGAGAGACACAGACATCGATACGAGTTTAATAATAGTTACCTCGACAGATTTAATAACGCAGGAATGAAATCTGTAGGAGTAAATCCGGATACTAACCTTGTCGAAATGGTTGAAATACCAAAGCATCGATGGTTCATTGGTGTTCAGTTTCATCCCGAATACAAAAGTACAGTACTTAGCCCACATCCACTTTTTGTTGATTTTGTTCGTGAGATGTGTTCTTGCTAAAAACTGGTAAATCATTAAATAAAAATTAATTTATAAAATAAAGATTGTTATAAAATGGATAGAAATTCGATTATTGGAATTATACTAATTGCAGGTATTTTGGTTGTTTATAGTATTTTTAGTCAACCATCAAAGGAGCAGATTGAGGAAGCAAAACGCAAACGTGATTCATTAGAGCTGGTTCATCAGAAAGAAATTTTAATGGAAAAAGCCATTGAAGAGGCTAAAGCACAAATGAATAAAACCGAGATAGTATCAGATACACTCGGAAAAGAAGAATTAAAAAGCCTGTATGGTAATTTTGCCGAAGCAGCTGAAGGTACACAGCAATTTATTACCCTGGAAAATAATTTAATGAAGATTAAATTAACCAATAAGGGTGGACGCATATATTCCGTTGAGCTTAAACAGTTTAAGAGCTATACCCAGGAGCCATTGATATTATTCGATGGTGATTCAACTGTTTTTGGACTAAACTTCTTTTCACAGAATAGAAGCATTATAACCAACGACTTATTTTTTACTGCCTTGGAAGAAAATTCCACATATTCTGCTGAAAATGATTTAAAAACAGTAAAACTTAGATTGTATGCTGGCGAAGGAAAGTATATTGAGTATGCATATACCATGTATCCAAATAGCTACAAAATAGATTTTGACATTAATTTTGTAGGTATTAACGAAATCATTGCCAGTAATTTAAATGTGATTGATTTAAAATGGTCGATGTACTCGCCACAGCTCGAAAAAGGAGCTAAAAACGAAAACATGTACACTACAATTGGGTATAAATTTTTTAATGATGAAGTTAATTCTTTAACCTCAAGAGGAAAAGATACTCAATCAGAAGAGTTAAACGAAAAGATTAAATGGGTTTCTTATCAACAGCAATTCTTTTCATCTATTTTAGTTGCAAAAAACTTTTTTCCAAACGCCGAAATTGAATTTCAGAACTTAAAGGAAGACGAAGAGCCAGGTAAATATTTAAAACATTTTAAATCCACTATCGGAATTCCTTTCGAGAATATCGAGAAATCTACTATTCCATTAGAGTTTTATTTTGGTCCAAACCATTTTAATACACTTAAAGAATATAAAAATGATTTTGAGCGAATCGTTCCACTTGGATGGGGAATTTTTGGTTGGGTAAACCGGTTTATTGTTATCCCGGTATTTAATTTTTTAGATAATTATATCATGAATTATGGTTTAATTATTTTATTACTAACCATTTTCATAAAATTAATTCTCTTTCCATTAACCTATAAATCGTACTTGTCGACTGCAAAAATGAAGGTTCTAAAACCAGAGGTTGATGAAATAGCTAAAAAGTTTCCAAAACAGGAAGATGCTATGAAAAAGCAACAAGCTACAATGGCAATGTATAAGAAGGCTGGCGTAAATCCTATGGGTGGTTGTATCCCCATGTTAATTCAGTTTCCTATAATTATTGCATTGTTTAGATTTTTTCCTGCATCATTTGAGTTAAGGCAAAAAAGCTTTTTATGGGCAGATGACCTTTCTTCTTACGATTCTATTTTGAATTTACCTTTTAATATTCCGTTAGGTTATGGCGATCATGTGAGTTTATTTACCATTTTAATGGCTGTTGCAATGATTTTTACCACCCGAATTAGTACATCTCAGATGGGGGATACAAACCAACAAATTCCTGGTATGAAATTTATGATGACCTGGCTTATGCCATTAATGATGATATTCATCTTTAATAGTTATTCATCAGGTCTGACCTATTATTATTTTTTATCTAACGTGTTTACACTTGGGCAAACCTATATTATGAGAGGTTTTGTAAATGATGAAGAGATAATGCGTAAAATTCATGAAAACAAGAAAAAACCGGTTGTAAAATCGAAATGGCAACAGCGATTAGAGGATGCAGCTAAAAAGAGAGGATATAATCCGAAGAAATAAAAAGCAATTAATTATTAACTAACTCATTTCAAAATTATTAGCAATGGCGGTGTTTTGAAGTGAGTTTTTTTTATAAAAAAGGTTCAAATAAGATTTGATAATATAGGAATTTTAATACTTTTGCAACGCTAAAGTAAATTGTTTTTGCACATATTGCCGATGTAGCTCAGTTGGCCAGAGCAGCTGATTTGTAATCAGCTGGTCGGGGGTTCGAATCCCTCCATCGGCTCGTTAATTAATTTTGTTGGGGAGATACCTAAGTGGCCAACAGGGGCAGACTGTAAATCTGCTGGCGTACGCCTTCGTAGGTTCGAATCCTGCTCTCCCCACAATTATAATCAAGTAGAAAAGATAAAAGTAAAAAGACAAAAGTAAACATAACCTGAAAGACTTAATACTTTTCACTTTGTTCTTTTGTCTTGAGAATGCGGGAGTAGCTCAGTTGGTAGAGCATTAGCCTTCCAAGCTAAGGGTCGCGGATTCGAGTTCCGTCTCCCGCTCAAAAGAAAGATTGCATAAAAGCAGTCTTTTTTAGTTTATTTGAGTTTTAATTTAACAAAAAGAGGTCGTATCAAAAGTAAGAAAATTGTCTATTTTTTTGCTTCGCAAGAGAGAAGTTCGACAGGCCTGCCCGTCCCTGTCCGACTATGCCATTCAGGCGGGTGTCAGGCGGGCTAAAAATGACAACAATTTAATTATTAATACATCACACTTGTATTTGTCAACCTGAACGGTGTCGAAGGTTGTCGAAGTGTGAGTACAAAAAAAGAGGCTTTTGATACAGCCTCTTTACAAATGAATTAAATCTATCGTCTATTTTTCATCCAATTCTTCCATTTCTCTTTGCAGATGAGCCATTTTAATTGCCGTTACAGCAGCTTCGTCGCCTTTGTTGCCTAGCGAACCTCCTGCGCGCTCCTGTGCCTGCTGTATATTATCTGTTGTTAATACTCCATAAATAAACGGAATATTATAATTCATGTTAAGTTCTGTAATTCCATGTGTTACACTCTGACAAACGAAATCAAAATGACGGGTTTCGCCCTGAATAACACAACCAAGACAAATAACTGCATCAAGATCGGCATATTCGGCCATAAATTGAGCTCCAAGAGTTAACTCAATACTACCCGGAACAAATTTTACAAGGATATCATCCTCTTTTGCACCATTTTTTATAAGGGTTTCGTAAGCTCCTTGTAATAATGCATTAGTAATATCGGTATTCCACTCTGCAACAACAATTCCAAATCGCATTCCTTCTGCAGATGGAACCGATTTTATATCATAATCTGATAGGTTTTTTAATTTTGTAGCCATGATCTATATTTTTTTCAAAAGTAATCTATACAAATAAAAAAATCCTGAATAAACAGGATTCTTTTATATAATTATTAATTGACAATTATTTCTTAATCAATAACTCAACCTGAGCAATAAACTTTTCAATTTGTCGTCCTTCGGTCGAATTTGGAAATTCTTTTTCAATTCTTTTATAAACCTCAAGTGCTTCATTGTATTTACCTAATTGCTCGAAAGCAAAACCTGCTTTTTGTAAGTAAAGCGGTGTAGTAAAATTATTGGTAAAATTATTTGCTGCTTTTTTATAAAATGAAAGTGCTTCGTCTATCTCTCCTAATTCCATGTAAGCGTCACCAATTGACCCTAATGCAATAGGAGCGATCATTTTATCTTTAGATTCGAATTTTTTAAGATATTCGATAGCGTTTTTATAATCGCCCATATGCAAGTAACATATACCGCTATAATAATGTGCAAGGTTTGCCGATTTTGTAATACTATAATCCTCAATAATTGAAAGAAATCCTAAATCATTTCCATCACCTTTAAGCGCCAAATTAAAAGAGTCTTTAGCAAAATATTGCTCAGCCATCCACATTTGTGCAGATGCTTCTTTCTCTTTTGGAGCAACAATAAACTTCTTATATCCTAAATATCCACCAACAATAATAATTATAGCCAAAATAATTATTGTCAGACTTTTTTGGTTTTCTTCAATATAATGTTCTGTTTTACTTAACGCATTTTCAACTGATTCGAACTGATCCTGATCTGAAATTTTCTTCTTACTCATCGTATTTTGATATTAATAATTCTTTTCCTTAAAATTATGAATCGCAAATGTAATTCTTTTGGATAATTTTAAAAATATTTTGTTTATAAAAATTGATATTTATGTAAGGTATATTTTTTAATTCTGACGAATAAATCAAATCTTTGTAAAAAGTTTAAGCAATGTATCTCAACAGACTTTCGGTAATAAATTTTAAAAATTACAGCGAGGTTGAAATCAATTTTTCGGCTAAAATAAACTGTTTTATTGGCCGAAATGGAGTTGGTAAAACAAACCTGTTGGATGCAATTTATTATTTGTCGATGTGTAAAAGTTATCTTAATCCTATTGATATACAGAATATTAAATACGATGAGGATTTTTTTGTTATACAAGGTGAGTACAAACGAAATGATAGTTTAGAAGATATCTATTGTGGATTAAAAAGAAACAAGAAGAAAGTTTTTAAGCGAAATAAAAAGGAATACGAAAAACTTTCAGATCATATTGGTTTATTGCCAATAGTGATGATTTCGCCCATGGACAATAGCCTTATTACAGAAGGCAGCGAGGAACGCCGTAAGTTTATGGATAGTGTTATTTCGCAGTACGATAAGGAATACCTTGAGCAATTAATTAGGTATAACAGGGCTTTGGCTCAACGAAATAAATTATTAAAAGATTTTTATCAGACCCGATCGTTTGATGCCGAATCACTTGATATTTGGGATGATCAGCTGGTTTCGCTGGGTGAAAAAATACATTCAACTCGTGTTAAGTTTGTCGAAAATCTTATTCCAATTTTTCAACGTTATTATAACCGGATTTCCGAAGAACGCGAAAAAGTTGATCTTGTTTATGATTCTCAGTTATACGAAGGTGAGTTTAGTAGTTTACTTAAAAATTCGTTAGATCGCGACAGATCTTTTCAATATACTACAGTTGGAATTCATAAAGATGATCTTTCTCTTTCGTTAAATGGATTTCCAATAAAAAAAGCCGGTTCACAAGGCCAGCAAAAAACTTTTTTGGTTGCATTAAAACTAGCTCAATTTGACTTTATAAAGCAACTTAGTGGATTAAATCCAGTACTTTTATTGGATGATATTTTTGATAAGTTTGATAAACAAAGAGTAAGACAGATTATTGAGTTGGTGGCCGAAAATCATTTTGGTCAGATATTTATTACCGATACCAATCAGGATCGGCTTGAGCCAATTCTTCGCGAAATAGATATTGATCATTCATTATTTATTATCGAGTCGAATGGGATAACAGCCATAAATAAAATTGAATAGTTAAAGATACCATGCGGAAAAATAATACACAAAAGATTGAAGATGTTGTAAAAGAATATCTCAAAGCATTAAATATTGATGGTAAGCTTAAAGAAGTCCGTTTAATCCGATCATGGGACGAAGTAGTTGGAAAGACTATTGCTCGATCGACTCATGAAATATATATAAAAGATCGCAAATTGTTTGTTAAATTAAATTCTTCGGTAATTCGTAATGAGTTATTTATGCTTCGTGATGGACTAAAAAAAGCCCTGAACGACAGGGCTGGTGAAATTATTATTGATGAAATTATTTTAAGATAGGCTAACATATACTATTCAGTGCCCTTTGGTTAAATTTGTTCATAATTTCAATCTTTTACCGAATTACAACAAACAAGCTCTTAAATTTTAATCTTTCAACTTTTAACTTTTAACTTTTAACTTTTAACTTATTTAATACCTTTCACGTTGATTAAAAAAGAAATCAGCTTCGCGTTTTGCATTTTCAACCGAATCAGAGCCATGAATAGCATTTCGTTGAACTGATTCGGCGAACATTTTTCGAATAGTTCCTTCTTCAGCTTTTGTAGGATCAGTATTTCCAATTAATTTTCGAAAATCCTCGATCGCATTTTCTTTTTCAAGTAATAAGGCAACGATAGGTCCTGAGCTCATAAAATCAATAAGTCCCTCATAAAATGGTTTTCCACGATGCATCTCATAAAATTTTTCGGCTTCATCGCGTGTAAGTTTTGTTGATCGGATGGCAGAAATTCTAAATCCTGCCTGATTTATAATGGCTAAAATTGGACCAACATGATTTCTCCTACAAGCTTGTGGCTTTATCATTGCAAAAGTATATCCTAGAGGCATAGCTGTATTTTTTTAGTTATATAGTCGAAGATATAAAATTTTTGCTATTAACTTAAATTCTGGCCATATTATTTTATCTTTGATACTTGTGAATTTAATTAAACTTTCTGTAAGTGAAGGTCATAGATAAAAAAAAGATTTCTGAACTAAAGCAGTTAATTGATTTATCAATAAATCCATTAATTATAACTCACTATAATCCTGATGGAGATGCGATAGGATCGATGCTTGCCATGTATCATTATCTTGTAAAAAAAGGGAAAAACCCTGTTATGGTTTCTCCAAACGATTACCCGGAGTTTTTACATTGGATGGCTGGTAACGACAAAGTAACGGTTTATAAACGAAATACTGGAACTGTTATAAATGCCCTTAATAAAGCTGATTTAATTATTGTTGTTGATTTTAATGATCCTGAAAGAACCGAGGGATTGGAAAAATATATTAACGAAGCCTCCGGTAAAAAAGTGATGATCGATCATCACCCTAATCCAAAAGATTTTGCCGATATTGTCATTTCAGATATTAATTATAGCTCTACAGCCGAAATAGTTTATCATGTAATCGAAAGTCTCGGTGATGAGGAATTAATTGATAAAGACTGTGCAGAATGTATTTATTGCGGCATAATGACCGATACAGGCTCATTTAATTTTAACTCATCGAAACCATATACTTACCATGTTGTATCAAAATTATTGATGCTTGGAATAAACAAAGATCGTATTTACTGGAATGTTTACGATAACTTTTCTGTTGACAGGATGAGACTGCTGGGATACTGCTTATATAATAAAATGGTAGTTTTACCCGAATATCGAACGGCATATATTAGTTTAACAAAAAAAGATATTCAGGAATTTAAATTTTCGCCAGGTGATACTGAAGGATTTGTAAATTATCCGCTATCGATAAAAGGAATAAGGTTTACGGCTATTTTTATTGAACACGATAAATTTGTAAAAATATCATTCCGCTCAAAAGGAAACTTTGGAGCGAATAAATTTGCCGAAGAGAATTTTAATGGAGGTGGACATTTGAATGCTTCTGGTGGAAATTCTTATTTGTCATTGGAAGAAACACTGAAAAAGTTTCAAGATTTGTTACCTAAATATAAAACAGAGTTGTTGAATGATTTCTAAAACGAAGATCATCCTTGTAGGGTTTATTATTATTCAGGTTTTGCATGTCTCCTGCCATAAAAAGCAAGATGATAAAACTTCGATTCCACGAGATTATAAACAGAAATTAGAAGAAATAAATAAGGTATTACTTAGTAAAGATACCGAAAACATTCAGCAATTTATTAAACGACGTGGTTGGCAAATGCAAACTACTCAAAGTGGATTGTGGTTCATGATTTATTCAGTTGGTAATAGCGAAAAAGTTGCTAAAAATGATCTGATTGAACTAAAATATAAACTATGGTTAATCGACGGTTCTTTTATTAGTAGCTCCGATAGTAGTGGATTGAAATCCTTTCGTGTAAGTCAGGGTGGGGTTGAGCCAGGGTTGGAAGAAGGTGTGCTTATGATGAATAAAGGGAGCAAGGCGAGATTTATTTTGCCTCCTCATTTGGCACATGGAGTTGTTGGCGATGGAGATAAAATTCCTGGCCGGGCAATACTAGTTTATGATGTTGAAGTGATCGACGTAAAATAGCGAATGGTGAATGGTGAAATGTTGAATTGGTTAAAGCTAAAAGCTCGCAGCTCATGGCCTTATTGTCAATTGTTAATTGATAATTGTTTATTGATCACAGATAAATAATATTTTCATAAAAAAAACTATCTTTGAAGAAATACATAATTTAACGTCCATGAATAAATCTATTTTTTTACTACTGATTTCTCTTGGTTTTTTCAGTTCATGTGATAATTTTTCAAAATACCCGGGTTTTAAAAAATCAAAATCAGGATATTATTATAAGCTCGAAAAGTTTGGAGAAAGTAGCCAAAAAGTAAAGCCGGGTGATTATATTACAGCCGATATATCATATCTTACTATTGATGATTCGCTGTTTTTCGAAGGTCGCCGTAAACTGCAAATAAAAGATCCATCATTCCCCGGATCAATAGACGAGTGTTTTTTAATGCTTGCACAAGATGAAAAGGCTACATTTATAATATCAGCTACAGATTTCTTTACTAAAACACTCGAAACTACTGTGCCTCAGTTTTTGCAATCAACCGATGCAATGAAAATTTCTATCGATATTATTGAAGTACAAACCGAAAATGATTATTATCGTGAGAAAGAAGCTTTTTTGCATTGGATAGAAGATTTTGGTGATTACGAAAAAGTAATTTTAAGACAATTTATTGAACAGGAAAAAATTGATATTACTCCCACATCATCAGGGCTATTTCATTTAGTAGTTAAAGAAGGCCAGGGAGATTTTGTTCAGATGGGTGATACAGTAACTGTACATTACGAAGGTAAATTCTTAAATGGTAAGTTTTTTGATTCTACCAAACGCCGAAATTCACCTTTTCAGTTTGTTTATGGTCGCAAATGGCAGGTTATTAGTGGTTTAGAAGAAGCTATTGGGCGAATGAAAGCAGGAGAAAAATCAATATTTATTTTGCCATCGCAAATTGGATTTGGCGAAGTAGGCTCCTCTACAGGTATTATTCCGCCATATACTTCAACTATTTTTGAGGTTGAGTTAGTTGAGCTTAAAAAAGGACCACGTGATATAACTCTTGATCTAAATAAATATGATTAAACAAGAAACCCTGATAAAATCAGGGTTTCTTGTTTAATAAGGTTTGTATTCGTATCGGTATTGCATTTTATATTTGTAGGCTACATAATAAACCTCAACTTTTTCAAGTAACCCACTTGAATTATAAAAATACGATTTTTGTGAGTATTCTGTCGGATCATCATCGTACCATTTCTCTTCTATCAGGTTTCCCTTTGAATCGTATTTGTATATGTTATTAATATAGAAATTTCCTTTAGGATGCTCTCTCTTAACCTCAATTAAATTATTATTTTTATCATAAGTATAATTCTCCATATAATTAAAACTCTCATAAATATACTTGGTTTTTTGAACCATTAATTTACCTTTAAATTCATAATAAAAATGTTCTGCTTTTTTCCCATTAACATCAAATTCAACAGTCTCGATAATGTTGTCATTATTATCGTAAGTATTAATTATTTTCCCCAATAACCTTTTATCCTGATTAAGGATTGAAATAGTTGATTTGTTATCTGAATATTCGAATGAACGTATCTGTAAAATATTATTCAGTGTATCTGTTTTCACAATTTCTATTAAACGTTTTTTTGAATCGTAGTTATATTTAATAAACTCATAATCACTTCCATTAAACCGCTCTTCTTTTGTTTTTTTACCCTCAGTATCGTAACTGAAAGTTTGTTTTAATAATATTTTACCTTCTGATACTTTTGTATTAATGTGTTCAATTTTATTTTCTCGGTTATCATATTTATAACTCAGTTTTTGATCAATACCACCTTGTTTACCGGCAGAATAATAAACTTCTTCAATCACGTTTCCTTTTTTATCGAAAGTTTTAGAGAAATTTTTATATCCAACTTTTTTAGGTTTCCCCTTTTCGTACTTATGATTCCATTGTGTTTGAATCTTAATATTGTTATTAACGATGTTTTCTTTCCATTTCACTTCGCCAGGCATTTGTGCGCCTGCTACAATGACGATGAATGAAAAAATATTAAAGAATAGTAATTGTTTCATTTTAAGCTAGTTCAGTTTGTACTCTAAAAATACAGTTATCAAATATAAGTCAAAAATAAATAATTTCAATTAGCTGTTTATCTCCATTGCAAAAAATGTGCATATTTTACTTTTTATGAAAAATAATTTAATTTGTTTTAATCACATCATTCTAATAAGTTACCTTAAATCCGCAAATTACATAAAAAGTTAAATAATCAAATTTTTTATGCTATGATTGATGAGAAAATATGTCTTTTTTAGCTTGATTTTGATCAATTTCACTTCTTTTAAGATCAATTTATTG
>JBFXEQ010000035.1:0-31587 GCA_050179935.1 Bacteroidales bacterium
TTTTTATTGGTATCCTAGCATTTGGATTGCCCATTTTTTTATTACCCAACAAAATTGAGGGTGAAAAGTGGTGTGTAGTTGCTTATAATAAAAGCCTTGGAAGTGAATTTTATACTGAAAAAATAAGACCGATTACCGATAAAATGCTTGGGGGAACCTTTCGTCTTTTTGTTGAGTTTGTAAGAGAAGAAAGTTATTTTTCAACCCCCGAAAGAACTTCACTTAATGTTAAGGTTAAATTGCCTCAAGGAGCTTCGTTGCAACATTTAAATGATATTTATACCGATATTGAAAATTATTTAAGCCAGTTTAATGAAATAGATTTTTTTCAAACAAGTATTAGTAGCATAGAGAATTCGGGGTTGGTAATTTATTTTGATAAAGCATTTGACTCAGGATCATTTCCCTATTTCTTAAAAGGTAAACTAGAAAGCAAAGCAATTGAAATTTCGAGTGCAGATTTTACGATTTATGGTGTAGGCCGAGGATTTAATAATGCTCTTAGTCACGGATTTAAAGGCTCCAGAATGATTTTTAGTGGATACAATTACAACGAATTGTTAACTATTGCTCGTGCTGCAAAGGCAAAATTTTTAAAAAATCCACGTATACAAGAGGTGTTTATTGAAAGTGGTAAAGCCTGGTGGTTTTATGATGTTGAAAATAGTTATCTTACAGTAGATAAAAAACTATTGGCCCAGAGAGAAGTATCTTTTTATGAGTTGGTACAGCAACTGGAGCGGTTTAATCTGCGCACTAATGTAATTCTTAATTTACCATACAATGGGAGTTTTGAAGAATTAAGCCTCGTTTCCGATTTTGCCGATAAATACGATCGGTGGGATATGAATGAATTGGAACTGGGAACCAAAAACAATATTAAACTTAAAGATATTGCATCTCGCTTTACCGAAAATGCAAGTAAAACTATATATCGCGAAAACCAGGAGTATATTCTTACCGTTGCATATGATTTTATTGGACCTGATGAATTATCAAGGATGGTGCTCGAAGAGTATGAGAAAGAAATTAGTGCACAATTACCTATTGGATATAAAGCTGAAATATTCAAATATGCTGGATGGTGGAATGCTAAAGAAAAAACGCAGTATTTATTATTGGTTATAATGATCATTATAATCTATTTTATATGTTCTATATTATTAGAGTCTTTCGTTCAACCTTTAATAGTAATATCGGTGATTCCATTATCATTTATTGGAATCTTTCTGACATTCTATTTTACAGGTGTAAAATTCGATCAGGGAGGTTATGCTTCTTTTCTTTTGGTTAGTGGATTGGTAGTTAATGCAGCATTGTATATTCTTAACGATATGAATGTCAATTGTCAGAATAAACCAGCCGTTTCGAGGTTAAATAATTATGTTAAGGCATTTAATTCGAAAATAATTCCTATTTTGCTAACGATTGCGTCCACAGTTCTTGGATTAATTCCATTTATCTTTTGGGGGCGAAACGAACCGTTTTGGTTTGCTCTCTCTGCGGGAACTATTGGAGGGTTGTTGTTTTCTATTCCAATTACAATAATATTTTTGCCAATAATGATAAAAAATAAGTCGACTAATAATGCTAAGTAAATAAATTATGGTAGATTTTTTAATTCGGAGACCAATAGCAACATTAATGAGTTTTATTGCTATTGTAGTATTAGGTATTATAGCATCAGGAAGGTTGCCGATATCTTTGCTACCCGATATTAATATTCCTGAAATAACAGTTCATATAAGCCATAAAAATGCATCATTGCACGAACTCGAGAGTTCGGTAGTTACTCCTGTGCGACGTCAATTATTGCAATTAACTGGTTTGAATGATATTCAGAGCGAAACACGAAATGGTGAATCGATAATCAGGTTAAGGTTTAATTTTGATATTGATGTTGATTATGCATTTATTGAGGTTAATGATAAGGTAGATGCAGTAATGGCTAATATGCCCCGTGAAGTGCAACGCCCCAGAATAATTAAAGCAAGTTCAACGGATATACCAGTTTTCTACATTAATGTAGCATTTAAAAACGATGTACAGAATGATCGTTCTTTTCTTGAATTAAGCGATTTTGTTAATAATGTTGTAAAAAAGAGAATAGAACAATTGCCTGAGGTTGCACTTGTCGATATAACTGGCTTGGTGCTTCCTGAAATATATATTTTACCCTATGAAGATAAGTTTAGAAGTTTAGGATTAACTCTTTCAGATTTGCAAACAGCATTTACTGAAAATAACTTAAACCCCGGCAGTATTACAGTTCGTGATGGGCATTATCAATATAATTTAATGTTTAGTAACGAGCTACGAAGTATTAATGATATTGCAGATATTTACATTAAAAACGATGATCGAATTTTTCGTTTAGGCGATATTGCCGAGGTTGGTCAGCGGAAACAAGAAAGTAAAGGGGTTTTCTTAAACGGGGGAAAAGAATCTATAAATTTGGCTATTATAAAGCATTCATCTGCAAAGATGAATATTTTGAAAAGTCAGGTCGAAAAAACGCTGAGCAACTTTATTGCCGAATACCCGGAGCTTGATTTTGAGATAAGCCAAGATCAAACCATTTTATTGAATCTGTCTTTAGATAATCTTAAGCAAAGTCTTTATCTTGGATGTATTTTGGCTGTATTAATTTTATTTTTATTTATTAGAAATCCTCGTGCACCTCTGTTAATTGCATTCAATATTCCAGTTTCTATTGTTATTAGTATGCTTGCAATTCATATGTTTGGTATTTCAATAAACATTATTTCTCTTTCGGGTATGATCTTGGGTGTTGGAATGATGATTGATAATTCCATAATTGTGATTGATAACATTGCACAATATCTTGCACGTGGTCAAACCTTAAATGATGCAATTATCAAAGGGACAAATGATGTTGTGAGGCCAATGATATCTTCAGTTTTAACTACATGCGCAGTATTTGTCCCACTAATATTTATAAGCGGAATATCTGGAGCTCTTTTTTATGATCAGGCAATTACTGTAAGTATTTGTTTGTTTATTTCGTTGTTTGTATCTATAACGCTTATTCCAGTTTTATATAAGTTGTTTAATGTAAATAATACAATTAAAAAACAGATTAATTTTCTTTTCTTCGATATAGAAAAACACTATAACGTATGGTTTGATTGGGCTTTTCGTAATAGACGAGCGGTGTTGTTGTTTTTCTTGTCCTTTGTTATTGCGGGTTTTATTCTATTTTTTAAACTTGAAAAACGACAAATGCCAAAAATATCAGAGAATGAATTAGTTGTTAGTATAGATTGGGGAGAAAATATCCGTTTGGAAACAAGTACCTACAGAATTCAAGAACTTTTAAAAAATTGTTCAGCTATAGATCAATCAAACAGTTATTTAGGAACTCAACAATTCTTGCTTAATAAATCAATTAATCAGGATATAAACGAAGCTAGTATTTATATAAAAACATGTTGTCCCGAGAAAATAGTTAGTATAATAGATTATTTTAAAAATACAATACAAGGAAAATATCCAGAAGCGGAAATTAAATTTAGTCCACCAAAAAATATTTTTCAAAATGTTTTTTCAGGTTCTAATGATGCGGTTTTTGTTGCAGAAGTAAGTTCTGCTAAAGGATCAGCTATTCCATCTCAAACACAAATCGAAAAGCTTTTTAAGGCTATTAAAAAACAAAATTCTAATGTAGTTATTCCAGATATACCTAAACAACAATATATTAGAATAAGCGTTGAACCAAAGAAATTATTGCTTTATCAGGTTGATAAAAGTGAGCTAATAACCGAATTAAGGGATGCATTTAATCAAAATCAAATAGGTCAGATTATAGATCAGAATAGCTTTATTCCAGTTGTAACGGGCCAAAAAGAAAAGGCTATTACTAGTATACTCGAAAATACATATATTCGAAATAAAAAAGGAATAAAATATCCGCTACTAAATCTTATTAAAGTTGAAAAACAGGAAGATTATAAATCTATTATTTCAAATGAAACAGGCCCTTTCATCCCCATTATCGTTAATGCTATAAATGATTCATTACCAAAATTATACCAAACCATTGGTGCATTTGCTCCAAATTACCCTGATTTAAGTATTAGGTTTTCGGGTTCATGGTTCGATAATAAAGTGCTTGTTCGTGAAATGTCTCTTGTTTTGTTAATTTCTCTATTACTGTTATATTTTATTCTGGCAGCTCAATTCGAATCGTTAATTCAACCATTTATCGTTCTAATCGAAATACCAATAGATGTTGGTGGGGCTTTTATAGTTCTGTATCTCTTTAATAGTAGTATAAATATTATGTCGATGATTGGTATTATAGTTCTTTCAGGGGTGGTAATAAACGACTCTATTTTAAAAATAGACACAATTAATAAATTAAGAGATGAAGGATATTCTATTTATGATGCTATTCATATAGGAGGAACACGTCGTTTAAAACCTATCTTAATGACTAGCATGACAACAATTCTAGCTCTTTTGCCTGTTTTGTTTGGAAGCAATCTTGGTTCAGAATTACAGTTTCCTCTTGCACTTACAATTATTGCAGGTTTAGTGCTTGGTACTGCTGTAAGTTTGTTTTTTATTCCAATAATTTATTTTTATATATACAGAAAATATAATTAAAGCTTAAGCCGTTTAAACTTTATTAATGTTTTTTATTCTATATAATGAAGTATTTTTACCCAATTAATCCATGTAGATCAATGAAAAAGATATTTTGTATTTTTATTATTTTCATAAATTCCTTTAATTCAAACCTTTTTGCACAACAAGGAAACATTATCGAAGAGCTTAATTTCGACGAAGTAATCAAGCTTGCTCGCGAGCAATCGCCCGATGCCATTATGGCTAAACATCGGTTTCGTGCAAACTATTGGCAATACAGAACTTTTAAAGCAGGGCTCAGACCGAGTCTTACTTTAAGCAGTTCCTTTCCCGATTTAGATAGAAGCTATCGCGAGTATAACGATTCAACCGGAACGTATTATGTACGCGTGGATAAAAACACAACCAATCTTAATTTAAATATTACGCAGAGTGTACCTTTTACGGGTGGTCAGCTTTCGGTCAATACTAATTTAGCAAGGCTCGATAATTTTACCAACGAAACATTTTCGTATTCATCTGTTCCTATGTCAGTAAGCTATCGTCAGCCTGTATTATTTTATAACGAATATAGGTGGGAGAAAAAGATTGAACCACTAAAATACGAAGAAGCAAAAAGGAATTATATTTTAAATATAGAGCAGGTTTCGCTTAAGGCGGTTAATTATTTCTTCGATCTTGCCTTAGCACAACAAAATTTACAAGTATCAAAAATAAATTATTCGAACGCCGATACCTTATATAAGATAGCAAAAGGCCGATATAATATTGGTACAATTGCCGAGAACGAATTAATGCAAATGGAGTTAAGCTTGCTTAATGCAGGATCATCATTAAATTCGGCTCAGGTTGATCTTGAGGTAAAAAAGTTCCAATTACGTTCATTTTTAGGATTTAACGAAAAAGTAGATTTGGTCCTTAATATACCAAGAGAAATTCCTGAGTTAACCGTAAGTATTGACAAGGCTCTTGAGATTGCCAACCAAAACAATCCCGATATTATTGGTTTTGAACGACAGTTGATCGAAGCTCGTCGTGATGTTGCAAAGGCAAGATATGAAAGAGGATTGCAGGCCGATCTGTTTGCAAGTATCGGTTATACTCAGCAGGCAAACACTATTCCTGCTGTTTATCAAGACCCGCAAAATCAGCAGCTTCTAACACTTGGACTAAACGTTCCAATTCTCGATTGGGGATTAGGACGCGGGAAATACCGAATGGCCCAATCGAGCCAGGAAGTGGTTAAAACAACGGTTGATCAGGCTCGTACTGATTTTACCCAAAGCATTTACCTCAATGTAATGCAGTTTAACCTTCAGGACGATCAGTTATTCATCGCAGCAAAGTCTGATACTATTGCTCAAAAAAGATATGATCTTACCAAACAACGCTTTTTAATTGGTAAAGTGGATGTGTTGGATCTTAATGTTGCATTATCAGAAAAAGATGAGGCCAAGATAAATTATATTTCAGCTTTAAGGCGTTATTGGTCCGATTTTTATACACTACGCCGCATTACGCTATACGATTTTATTGACGATAAACCTCTCGAAGCCGATTTTGACGAATTAGTAGAATAACCAGAATTTTGGTTTAAAAGAATTATTTTAAAACGTTATATTCTTTTATTACAGTTGCAGTAAATATTTGCATTTGAAATCGTATGTTAGTTTACGATAATAATTTAGTAGTCAGTTTAAAGTTTTAAGTAAACGCTTAAATTATTAACTTTTAGCATGAATTTTTATTCTACATGGTAACTAAAGAAATATTTCTCGAAGTTACGCGAAGTGTAAAAATCTGACCAATATGTGTTTGTAAATTATTGATAATTTTTAGCAAACAAGGGCGGTTTCCGTTCTCTAATTAATTTATGGTGTATTATTAGTGTTTAAAACATGATGTATGCTGTAAAACATAAAAACAGGGGTGGTGTAAAATAAATAATATAACTATCTTTAGGTTTGAAATTTATAATCAGTATAATTATTATCCTAAAATTTATAAATTTATGAAAAAGAGATTTTTAATTATTGCCTTATTAGCTGTTAGTATTTTTACAGTAATGATGCTTAGTCAGGTTAAGTCTGCGAAAGCTATTGATAATTTTGAAGGTCCTGGTTCAGGATATTACTTAACGTGGAATGATTTAGGAACATGCAAAAAATGTATTCCAGCATCTACTTCCTGCAACGTGTCAAGCCAATGTTGCAGGTCATGGGGGAATTGTAATTAGAATGAAACTTAAGAAAAAAATGGTGTTAAATTAGAGCTGGGGAAAAGGTTTGTCCAGCTCTTTTAAATTTACAAAATATGCAAAAAAAAGTTAAGATACAGAATGTTATATGCGTTTTAATTATCTTCATTATAAGTTATTCGTGTAATAATGATAAGGCCAAAAGAGAAAAGTTTCAACTCGAAAGTTTTAAAATTGATCCAGGTTTGGCTCAGAAACTTTCTATAGGCAACATATATATTGATGAAGAAAAAATACCTCTTGCAACAGCTGATACATGTTTGGTAGATATTATATCCCAACTTCATGTAACAAACAATCGTTTTTATTTGCTGACTGATAATCAAAGAGTTTTCTCATTTTCAAAACAAGGCGATTTAATATATTTAATAGATAAACAAGGAAAGGGCCCTGCGGAATATGTTTATCCAATGTGTTTATATGTTAATCCCGATGACCAATTTCTTGAAATATATAACCGAGGTAGTAAAAATGTTGTAGTTATTGATAAGAAGGGAAACTATATTTCAGACTGGAATTATGACCTTTATATTACAAAGGCCACTCATTATAAAAATATGACATGCATGCTTGTAGGGAGTGAAATTAATTATATTGATGGCAAAGAGTGTAATATGCAACTATATGTTTATGATAGTTTGCATAATCTTTATAGTAGCTATATTCCATTTAATAAGGAATTCTGGAAGTTTTTAGGTGTTGGTGGTAGAATTGATATGGTACATATTGATGATAACTTGCATGTAAGAGTCATGTTTAATGATACTGTATATTGTTTATCAAAAAAAGATAATAAACTTAAACTTCAACCTAAATATTTATTTGATTTTGGGAAATACTCTATCCCTGAACATTTATTTCACAAGGGATTTGCTGATTGTTCAGAGTTTGGTTATGCAATGGATAAATATGATTGCATCCAGAACTTATTTCGCTACACAGAAACTGATGAACATATTTATTTTGCTTTTGAAATGAATAGAACTTTATATCATTTCTTCTATTCAAAACGTAAAAAACAAGCCAAAATAATTGATAAATTGATTATTCCTTTCAATGGGTTCATTTATGAACGCGAATTACAGTATTATGACATTCCGAACCTGACGCATGGTAATTATTTCTATTTTGTAGTTGAATCAGATGATTATATAAAAGAAATGGAAAGGATAAGAAAATATTTAGGTGAGAACAAATGGAAAGATTTTCAGAAGAATAATAAAGAGTATTGCGATTTTGTTAAAGCTTTAAATTTTATGGATAATCCTATTGTTGTCAAAAGAAAGATAAATCATGCACTATTTAATTAAAAGTTAAGTTTATGAATTTGAATCTTAAGATAATAACCAATATAATTATTGCACTGCTTGGCATGGTGTTTTTGTATGTACTATTTGTTTTTTTCAATTCAAAACAAATAGATTCCATAGAGGACCAAAAAGGATGTTTGTTTGAAAAGCAGATATTGGAAATAGTTTTAAAAACCAATATTCTTTATGAAGGAGTTAAATTAAATAATATAAATGTATTAGATAGGGATGGGCATTCACATAACTTGAAATATTTCTTGGATACAATGCCTGGACTATTTTTATATGTTCCTTTTGAAGGATGTAATAAGTGTGTTGAAGATATTATTGATTTAATGAAAAAGTATTCAAAATTAGAAAGTAATAATGTAAAAGTTTTTTTGCTTATCAAATCCCCCAATTTTAGAAGTTTTTTAGCAAATCAAATCGAAGAAGAATGCAATATAAAATCATTATACATAAAAGAAGGATGGTTAGGTCTTGATATTGAAAAATTGGATACCCCTTTTTTATTTATTACTGATAAGAAATTGTTTGCAGATAAATTTTTTCTTATTGATAAAAACATTAAAGATATAAACCGTTTTTATATAGAGAATATTTTTTCTAACTTCTAATAATTGATTTTTTACAATATTCGTAGAATGATCTTATACGATTTTATTTCAGATAAACCTCTCGAAGCCGATTTTGATGAGTTGGTAGAATAGATTTAGATTGTTAGTATTGAGTATTGAGTATCAAGATGTCTATAGCTGTGAGCTTCGAGCTTTAGTCTTTTTTGCTTCCAGCTTCTGTCTTCGGTCTTCCTCCTTCGGTCTTCCTCCTTCGGTCTCCCGACTTCGGTCTCCCGACTTCGGTATTCTAACTTACTAATTTACCAATAAACCTCTAAACCAATAAACCAAATCACTAATCACTAATCACTGCTCACCTAAATAATAAAAAATGAATTACTATCTTAATCGGTTGAAAAAGTGTGTATATAAAAAATAATTTTATCTTTGCACTTCGATTTGTTTAAAAGAAAAAAAATATATTAATATCAACAAAATAGATTGAAAAATGCAGATTAAAGGAGCTATTAAGTTTTTAGCCATTACGTTGGCTATAATATGTATTTACTATTTGTCTTTTACATGGGTAACCGAAAGTATTGTAAAAGATGCAAAAGAATACGCAAAAGGTGATCCTAAAAAGGAATATCATTACCTCGATTCTTTATCGGGCGAAGTAGTTTATAACCTTGGAATTCGTAAATATACTTTACGTGAGTGCCAGGAACGTGAAATAAACCTTGGTCTCGACCTTAAAGGTGGTATGAACGTGATCCTTGAAATATCTGTTGAGGATATTATCAAGGCTATGGCAAATAACAGCAAGGATACAACATTCCAAAAAGCAATTACTCTTGCTAAAGAATTACAAAAAGACAGCCGCGAAGATTTCTTAACTCTTTTCGGACAGGCTTTTGAACAAGTTGATCCAAATGCACGGTTAGCTGCTATTTTTAATACCGTTGAGCTGAAAGATAAAATCAGTTTTAATGCAACAAATAAGGAGGTTTTAGATATTATCCGTCAGGAATCGAAAGATGCTATCGATAATTCATTTAATATACTTCGTAGCCGTATCGACCGTTTTGGTGTTGTTCAACCAAATATTCAACGATTAGAGCAATCGGGTAGAATCATGGTTGAGTTACCTGGCGTTAAAGATCAAGCTCGTGTTCGTAAACTTTTACAAGGTACTGCAAGTCTCGAGTTCTGGGAAACATACAATAATACTCAGGTATATGGATTCTTATTGCAGGCAAACGATGTGATTTATCAAATCGAAAAAGCTCAAAAAGGTCTAGATCAAGCTGAAGAAACTAGTACAGAGAATAAACCAGAAGCTCAGGTTAAAAGCGAAACTGAAGATTTATCATTAGTTGATCAGCTAGCATCTGATTCATTAAAAAGCGATACAACGGATTTGGCTCAGTCGCAAATTGCTGAACGATATCCATTGTTCTCAGTGTTGCGTCCAAGCATTAACCCAAATACAAATGCTCCAATGGAAGGTTCTTCTGTTGGTATGGCACATTTCTCAGATACAGCCAGAGTAAATTCATATTTACATATGAAACAGGTTCAAGCTGTTATTCCAAGAGATATTGATTTTAAATGGGCTGTTAAACCTTATAAATATGATGATTCAAAAAGTTATTATGAGTTACATGCAATAAAAGTTACGGGTCGTGATGGTAAAGCACCACTCGATGGTGATGTTATAACCGATGCACGTTCTGAATTCGATCAGACTGGTAATGCAGAAGTAACCATGGCTATGAATGCCGATGGTGCTAAAGTATGGGCTCGTTTAACTAAAAATAATATTGGTAATTTCATCGCTATTGTTCTTGATAACTATGTTTATTCTGCTCCACGTGTAAACGACGAGATTAAAGGTGGCCGTTCATCAATTTATGGTGATTTTACTGTAAACGAAGCAAAAGACTTGGCAAATATCCTTCAGTCTGGTAAATTACCTGCTCCTGCACGAATTATTCAGGAAGAGATTGTTGGTCCATCATTAGGACAAGAAGCCATTAATGCTGGTTTAAATTCATTTTTACTTGCATTTGTATTGGTTATGGCTTATATGGTTTTCTGGTATAGCCGCAGAGCTGGTTTGGCAGCCGATCTTGCACTTTTAGCTAACTTGTTTTTCTTAATGGGTGTGCTTGCTTCAATGGGTGCTGTTCTTACTTTGCCTGGTATTGCCGGTATTGTGCTAACACTTGGTATGGCTGTGGATGCGAACGTAATTATTTATGAGCGTATTCGCGAGGAAATTACTGCTGGTAAAGGTATTAAACTTGCCGTTAAAGATGGTTTTAAAAACTCGTACTCTGCAATTATCGATGGTAACTTAACTACTTTAATTACAGCTGTTATCCTTTATATTTTTGGAACAGGTCCAATCAGAGGTTTTGCAACTACTTTAATTATTGGTATTTTATCATCATTATTTACTGCAATCTTCTTAACCCGTTTAATATTTGAGTGGTATCTAGATCGTAATAAACCTATTGCCTTTACCTCAAAATTAACCGAAGGAGCATTTAAGAATATTAAATTCAGATGGATTGATAACAGGAAGTATGCTTATATTCTTTCAACCGTATTGATCGTAATAAGTTTAGGTTCACTATTTACACGTGGATTAAATTTAGGCGTTGATTTTACTGGTGGTAGAACTTATGTTGTTCGATTTGATAATTCAGTAAGTACTGTAAATGTTGCTAAACTATTAAAAGACCAGTTTGGTGTTGCTCCGGAGGTTAAAACTTTCGGTGCCGATAATCAGGTAAAAATAACAACTAAATATCGTATTGATGAAGATGATGTAGCTGTTGATACTGATATTGAAAACAAGCTATATACCGGCTTAAAACCAATCCTTGGCGATCAGGTTGATTTTGAAAATTTCAATACAAACCATAAAATGAGTTCTCAGAAAGTGGGAGCTACTATTGCCGACGATATTATTATTGGATCATTTATTGTAATGCTCGTTGCATTTGCCTTTATGTTTTTCTATATTTTTATTCGGTTCAAGAGCTGGAAATATGGATTGGGTGCTGTGGTTGCATTATTCCATGATGTTACCATTACACTTGGAGTTTTCTCTTTATTGTATGGGTTCTTGCCATTTTCACTCGAAATTGATCAGGCATTTATCGCTGCAATATTAACTGTTGTTGGTTATTCTGTTAACGACACGGTAATTGTTTTCGACCGTATTCGTGAGTACAGAGGATTATATCCAAAACGTAAAGTTAAACCAGTAATGAATGCTGCTATTAACAATACATTGGCACGAACATTTAATACTTCGTTTACTACATTGATGGTAATTTTAATCATCTTTATTTTTGGTGGTGAAGTAATCCGTGGATTTGTATTTGCTTTAATGATCGGTGTTATGATTGGTACATACTCATCTGTATTTGTTGCATCTCCAATTGTTTATGATGCTGGTTATAGAAAAGATGAACATGATAAGACTGAAGAATAATAGATAATATATCTTTTTAAAAACCTCATTTAATCGATGAGGTTTTTTTGTTCTATAAAGAATGTATATTTGTTAAAAATTGAGTTTATGTTTCAATCAATTCTTTTTATTAGTGGACCTGAGATTATAATTATTTTTCTTTTTATCCTGGTGTTTTTTGGAGCTAATAAAATTCCCGAAATAGCAAGAACACTGGGTAAAGGATTTCGGGAGCTAAAAAAAGCAACCGACGATATAAAAAGGGAGATGTCTGATACCGGTGCTGATGTGAAAAAAGAATTCGATGAAATTAAAAAAGATGTTGAAAATACCAAAGATGATCTTCTTGGTTGATATTTATAAGTAAAAGATTTACAGATGATTATTGCCGAAAATATTACTAAATCGTACGGAGAGTTACAGGTACTTAAAGGTATTGACCTTAAGGTTGATAAAGGTGAAATAATTTCAATAGTGGGTCCCAGTGGAGCTGGTAAAACAACATTTCTTCAGATTTTAGGAACGCTTAGCCGACCTGATTCAGGTAAGATTTTATTCGAAAATAATGAGGTAAACACCTATCGCGACCGGCAATTGGCAGCTTTTAGGAATAAAAATATCGGTTTTGTTTTTCAGTTTCATCATTTATTGCCCGAGTTTACTGCCCTCGAGAATGTGTGTATTCCTGCGTTTATTGCTCAAACTAAAAAAGAAAATGCCGAAGAAAAAGCCAAAGAGATAATGGGTTTCCTAAATCTAAGCCATCGGCTCGATCATAAACCCAAAGAAATGTCGGGTGGTGAGCAGCAACGTGTGGCTGTTGCACGTGCACTTATTAACGGACCTGCTGTGATTTTTGCCGACGAACCCTCAGGCAATCTCGACTCACAAAATAAAAAGGAACTTCACGATTTGTTTTTTTCTATCCGCAAAAAATACAACTCATCGTTTGTTATTGTTACCCACGACGAAGGACTCGCAAATATGGCCGATCGTAAACTTATGATGAAAGATGGACGGTTTATTTAGGATACCTGCATGATTACAGAAATATCTGATTTAAAAGATTTTCTTGACGAAAAATATGAAAAGTACAATCATCCCGATTTTATTGAAACTGATCCTATTCAAATTCCACGTTCGTTTTCAGATCCTTATGATATAGAGATTTCAGCATTTCTTGCTGCAACCATCGCCTGGGGCCAGCGAATAACAATAATCAAGAACTCCCGAAAACTTATGGCTCTGATGGATTACGCCCCTTATGATTTTATAACCAATTATAATAATCAAGAATTAAAACGATTCGAGTATTTTGTACATCGTACATTTAATGGTACCGATTGTGTATTTTTTATAAAATCACTCAAAAACATTTACAAAAACCATGGTGGATTGGGCTTGTTATTTCAAAAAACCTATTTACACCACAAAAATATTAAACAAACACTGGAAGAAGTTCGAAAGGTTTTTTTTGAGATAGATCATCCGCTAAGAACACAAAAGCACTTTTCAGATGTTTCGCGGGGATCATCAGCAAAAAGGCTTAATATGTATTTAAGATGGCTTGTACGTAATGATAATCGGGGTGTTGATTTTGGGTTATGGCAAAAAATTCCTTCATCCGCTTTATATTTGCCGTTAGATTTGCACACAGGAAACGTGGCCCGTAAATTAGGGCTGTTGAGTCGTAAACAAAATGACTGGCAAGCTGTTGAGGAGGGAACAAACAATCTGAGAAAATTTGATCCTGCCGATCCGGTAAAATACGATTTTGCATTGTTCGGTTTGGGAATATTTGAAAAATTTTAAGAAATAGAACACTGATGACACTGATTAAGCGGATTATCGCAGATATATCATAATCATCTGCGTCATCAGCGTTCCACTTGAAGGAATTTTAATATGGCTAATACCTATTTTAAGTTTAAACAATTTATTATTCATCAGGATAAGTGCGCTATGAAAGTGGGTACTGACGGAGTTTTACTTGGTGCTTGGGCAACCTGCGAAAATGCTGAAAAAGTATTGGATATCGGAACTGGTACAGGACTTATTGCACTGATGATTGCACAGCGTTCAATTGCCAATATTGATGCAATCGAAATAGATGAGGCGGCATGTTTGCAGGCACACGAAAATTTCCGCAAATCGCCTTGGGAGGATCGAATCAATTTAATTCACCAGTCATTTCAGAATTTTATAAATGAAACAGATAAGAAATATGATTTAATTGTTACTAATCCGCCGTATTTTCAGAATTCATTGGTTGCTCCTGATGATCAACGGACAAAGGCGCGCCATAACAGTGAGCTTGAACTGTACGATATTATTGATGGTACTAATAAGCTTCTTACAGAAAACGGTACTTTAAGTATTATTTTACCTTATGTTGAAGGTGTTTTGTTTATTGCAAAAGCCGCCGAACATGGTCTTTATTGTGTACGGCAAACCAATGTAATTCCAAAACCCAAAGCACCCATAAAAAGATTGTTGCTTGAATTTAAACGGCAAAAACAGGCATTTATTGATCAGGATTTGACTATCGAACTCGATAATCGCCACGAATACTCCGAAAACTACAAAAACCTTACACGCGATTTTTATTTGTTTTTATAATTGTAACAAAATCTAAGAGTTGATTTTTTTTCTGAGATTTTAAAGCCCCAATTGATATAAGTTATATGAATAAATCTTTTTCCATCCATTTGTACAAGGTTATTTTCATCGCTTCGATTTTTATAATACAAATCACAAAAATTAGCAGAAAGATACCAAATAGGATAAAAATTCCTTTATTCAACTCTGGCCATTGAAACCAGGTTAAAAGATAAAGAATCAATCCGTAAATTAGAAAGTTCCATTCAAGGGTTAAAAAATGAAATCCAAAGCGAATGTGTGATGTTAGTTTAACTTTTTCATTTTCAAAACTTAGCTTAAGAAAACAAAGCATCGGCAGATAAATTTTTAAACTGTTCTCATTCTGTTCAAAATTAAAACTATAAAACTGTAGTCTTTTAATTATTTTCTCTAGATTAATTGGTGTGATTGACATATTTCTTTTTAACTATTACTGTGTTTTTAAAATTGTGCTTTGATTGTTTTTAACTAATATATGGATTCGAAAAGGCTTTATTCTTCATTTATTTTAAACCTCAGTTAATAAGGTTTAGATGTAACATATGTTTTGGTTACGGTTTTAGTCCTAATGATTCCAGCCACATCAACAAAAGTGAGTATTTCGTTTTTAATTAAAATTGAAGATGCTCTGTCTTCTTTTGCACCTTCGGTGTCTCCAAGATTTTCTTTTGTTAATGCTCTTGCTTCAAACAATTCATAGTCGTATTGGTTTTCTTTAATAGCCTTATTATATAGTTTAAGTGCTTTGTCAAATTTTTGTTTTTTAAATAATTTGTCTGCATCTTTCTTATAAGTTGGAGGGGTAGTATTTAAATACATTCTGTATCTAAAAACGATTAAGTATTTTTTATCAATAGATTTATTATTGATTTTACAAGGAGTCCATTCGTTTTCAAGAGAATTTAACGTAATTACAGAGGCGGTCGAAAGGGCCATGCTTGGAGAACTGAGAATAACTAAACTATCTAATTTCCCATTTTTGGTAATTAAAAATGAAAGTACAACATCCCCTTGAATATTGCTTTTTAATCCGTCTGTAGGATATTTTATAGTTGAGTTGAGAATCGCATTTAAGTCACCTTTAAGGTATTTTGCATTTTCAATAATTGGCAAGGAGTCTGTTGTGTTTGAAATTTGACTAAATACTAACGAGTTGAAAAATAAAAGAGAAATAGTCGATAAAATAATCAGTCTTTTCATTCTTGTCTTATTACAGGTGTATAAATCTTTACTTTAATTATAATGATCTATTTTGTTTTAAAATCATCGTAAAGCAAGTATTTACTGCGTATATTTTTGAATTTTTCGAGTCCGGCTTGCCAGCTTTGGCGAATTTCTGCTTCGGTTTTGTCACTTATAATTTGTTCTTTTAATGTTTTAGTGCCCGAAATATTATAAAAATACAAGTTAAAGAAATCAGTAGTATCAGCAGTTTGATGATAGCTTTTTAATAACCAGTCTATATTTATTTGTTTTGATTTAATCAGCACTTCAGTTGGATAATTTCGCAAATCAACACCAAAACATTGCTGATCTTCGTGTGGAGGAAATTTACTTGCTCCATCAATTCTACGAGGGGTATAGCTAAACGATGTGTCAATAAAATCGGGCGATCCAAAAACCTGAAATGGAAAATCTGTTCCGCGGCCAACATTAAGCTTTGTACCTTCGAAAAATCCTAACGAAGGGTATAAATACACAGCTTGCATATTGGGTAAGTTGGGCGATGGTGCCACAGGAAGCCGATATAACGAATCGTGGGTGTAATTATCGCATAAAATAAAGCTTAGGGTGCATTGTATTCCATTTGCAAGCCATCTTTCGCCATTAATCATCCTGGCATATTCGGCAATCGTCATTCCGTGTACTATTGGTACAGTATGCATTCCCACAAATGATTTGTGGTTTTCTTCCAAAACTGGTCCGTCAATATAAAACCCATTTGGGTTGGGTCGATCAAAAATCAACAGTTCAATATTGTTTTCGGCGCAAGCTTCCATTACATAATGCATGGTCGAAATGTAGGTGTAAAAACGAACGCCAACATCCTGCAAATCGAAAATTACCAAATCAACATCTTGTAAATCTTCAGCTTGTGGTTTTTTGTTGTTTCCATAGAGCGAAACCACTTGCACTCCGGTCTTTTCATCAGTAAAATTATGGATAAGTTCTCCGGCATCTGCCTTTCCTCTGAAACCATGTTCCGGACTAAACACCTTTTGAATATTTACACCCAGTGCTAATAAGCTGTCTAGTAAATGAGTATTTTTAATAAGGCTTGTGTGGTTTGCAACCAGGGCAACAGATTTGTTTTTTATTAAAGGCAGGTATTTTTCGGTTTGCTCAGCTCCAGTTTTAATGTTTTTTTTCTCAACATGCGCAATGGTGGTGCAGCAATTTAGTGATATTATCAGAATAAACAGAAATATAAGTGATGGTTTTTGCATTGTTTATCAGCTAATAAAAATCCTAAATTACTATTTTTTATAGTATTGCAATAAATCTTTTAAAAAATCAGTATAAGTCAAGTGGTTAAGGGTCAATAATCCAACCATCATCAGCAATTACTTTTCAGTTTTTCTGATCAGGAACCGATCATACAAAAACAGCAGGAATGCAGCACCGCCTCCAATTGCCAGTAACACTACCCATATTTTATTTGGATGATAAGTTGTCCAAAGATAATTGGTCATTTCTGATTGGGTCATATTTAAAAGCTCTGCAGACTTGTTGTAGAAATCATTTTGTGTAAATGATCCTGATATTTCGGGAACTGTTAATCCTTTGGTTGCCAAATCGGTTTTTAAAAGTGTGAGTTTATCTGCCATTTTACCATATACGCTTCCCGAAATATAGCCTGCCATAAGGTTTCCAAAAGTTACGGGCAAATAGGCACAACCCATGTAAAGTGCTATTTTATCTTTGGGTGCAATACGACCAATATATTCGGTAACCTTTGGCGATCCGGCCATTTCGCCAATCCCAAAAATAAAAATGGATGCTAAAATAAAAAACGGATTGTTAGTTGAAATGGTTAAGGCCATACCAATAGCACAAACTAAAAATCCGGTCATCATTGATGTTAGCGGGCGCCATTTCATGATGATGGTTGAAACCACTATCTGAAACATAATAATATACATGGCATCAATATTGGTAATGTATTCGGCTTTTATGGTTCCGTCGGCTGATCCAATTTTGCTTGCAAGCCAAGGCCACACATCATTTATTACATTATACAGCGAACTGGTATCAACCCATTGATCAATAAAAACAGGCAAAGTGTAAAATAATTGATAGTACATTGACCAAAATCCGGCAACGATAACAAGAAAAATAATGAACTTATAATCACTTAGCGCTACTCCGATGTTTTTAAAGATATTTTTCAGTGACTGCAAAAAGGGTAAATCAGACTTTACTCTACCGGGTTCTTTATAAAAATATAGAATAGGGAAATTCACGGCAATGAATATGGCGCTTAAATAAAATACTGCTTCATACGATATTTTAGAGAATTGCAGGGCAAACAATGGTCCTACAAATGCACCGATGTTTACCATCATATAAAAAAGACCAAATCCGATAGATGCAGTTTCATCATTGGTTGTTTTTGAAACCGTAGCAGTAATTATTGGTTTAAATAAAGATCCTCCGATAGCTACATATAAAAAGATTGCGAAAAACGATCCAAATGATCTGCAATACGGCATTGCCAAAAATCCTGTGAAATAAATTAAAAAAGCAATAAACAGAATTCGTTTAAATCCATATCGGTCTGCAATGGCTCCTGTTATTATAGGCAGAAAATACAGAATAGCCGTACCAACGCCCATAATCAATCCTTTTTCTTCTTGACTAAGTCCTAAAGCTCCAATATCAGTTGATTTGGTTAGATAGTTTGCCAATAACATATAAAATCCATACCAAGCCCATCGTTCGAAGAGCTCCATGGTATTCGCTATCCAGAAAGTTTTGGGTAATTTTTTGAAAACGTTTATCAGGGTTGCCATAGTTTGTTTTTTTAATCTGATTTACAAAGATGTGTTTTTAATCGAAATAAAAAAATAGAATCATATCAGAATAAAATTCTCTTATTTTTCTTAATTAATGAGTTGAAACCCAATATTCAATAGTCTTTTAAAAGATATGTTTTATATCATATAAAATAATACCAAATAAATTGTTGGTATAATTTTTGAATAACTATTTTTGCAACCTGAAAAAAGGGTAAATTTTTTTAGGTAAAATTTTTAGGGTTAGTGAAAAGAGAATAGTTTAATAAACTGTTCTCTTTTTTATTTTCATATATTTTATTCCTGCATGGTTATTTTAAATAATTTTGTACAACAAATTTAATTGTTGAGTGTTATAATTTATTGATTATAAATAATAGAAGAGATGGCAGAAGATAAGAAAGTAATATTATTAATCCTCGATGGATGGGGAATAGGAAATAAATCGAAATCGGATGTAATATATAATGCAAATACACCTTATATCGATAGTTTATATACAAAATATCCACACTCGCAGTTGTTAACCTGTGGCGAAGATGTGGGTTTACCCGATGGTCAGATGGGTAATTCCGAAGTTGGACACCTTAATATTGGAGCTGGTCGCGTTGTTTATCAGGATTTGGTGCGCATAAATAAGGCTATTGAAGATAATAGCATTGCTAAAAATCAAACGCTGGTTGATGCTTTTAATTACGCAAAAGATAAAAAAGTAGCTGTTCATTTTATTGGATTGGTTTCTGATGGAGGGGTCCATTCGCTTAATAAACATCTTTATAAATTGTGTGATCTTACTAAAGATTACGGTTTAGATAAAGTTTTTATTCATGCTTTAACCGATGGTCGTGATGTTGATCCTCGATCGGGATTGGGATTTGTAAAACAACTTCAAAATCATTTAGATAAATCAAATGGAGTGATTGCTTCGTTGGTTGGTCGTTATTATGGTATGGATCGCGATAAACGATGGGAGCGGGTTAAAGAATCGTATGATTTAATGGTTCATGGGAAAGGAAAACATACTATTGATATCGTAAAATCGATTCAGCAATCGTATGACGAGGGAGTTACCGACGAGTTTATAAAACCTGTTGTAAGAGTGAATGATAAAGGTGAGCCGGTTGGTAAAATTCAACCAAATGATGTGGTTATTTGTTTTAATTTCCGCACCGATCGATTGCGTGAAACTACCATTGTGCTTACACAAAAAGATATGCCTGAATTTGGTATGAAAACCTTGCCGTTGCATTATGTTACCATGACCCGCTATGACGAAACGTTTAAAAACGTTCATATTGTTTACGATAAAGATAATCTTGAAAATACGATAGGTGAGATTGTTTCACAAAATGGTAAAAAGCAAATTCGTATTGCTGAAACAGAGAAATATGCGCATGTTACTTTCTTTTTCTCGGGTGGAAGAGAAATTGAATTTAAAGGCGAAAAACGAATCATGATCCCTTCACCCAAGGTTGCAACCTATGATTTGCAACCAGAAATGAGTGCGCCCTTGGTTAAAGATGCTATTGTCGCCGAATTAAAAAAACAGGAAACAGATTTTGTCTGCCTTAACTTTGCTAATGGTGATATGGTTGGTCATACAGGTGTGTATTCGGCCATTACAAAAGCAATTGAGACTGTTGATAAATGTGTTTCCGAAGTGGTTGAAACTGCAAAAGCCAATGGATACGAAGCCATTATTATTGCCGATCATGGAAATGCCGATTATGCTGTAAATGATGATGGTTCCCCAAATACAGCCCACTCATTAAACCCTGTTCCGTTTATTGTAGTATCAGATAGGTATAAAACAGCAACTAATGGTATTCTTGCCGATGTGGCTCCAACCATTCTTCATATGATGGGAATAGATATTCCTTTAGAAATGACAGGCAAAGTTTTAGTAAAGTAATTAATAAAATGTCTTATAATGCTTCAAATTGGCGATAAAGTTGTTAGCCTGGAACTGCTGGAAGAAAAATTTATTTGTGATCTCAAAAAATGTCATGGCCAATGCTGTGTTGATGGCGAATCAGGTGCTCCACTCGAACCAGGTGAAAAAGAGTTAATCGAAAAATCGTACCCTAATTTTAAAGAATACTTACGCAAAGAATCAATCGAATCAATCGAAAAACAAGGTTTTGCTGTTGTCGATCGCGACGGTGATCTGGTTACTCCATTGCTCAATGGCGAAGAATGCGTATATGTGATTTTCGAAGATGGAATTGCAAAATGTGCTATTGAAAAAGCTTTTTTTGAAAAGAAGATATCATTTAGAAAACCAATATCGTGTCATTTATATCCTGTCCGATTAAAGAATTTGTACGATAATATCGAAGCAGTTAATTATCATAAATGGAGTGTTTGTGAACCAGCAAGAGAGCTTGGTTGTAAAAAAAATGTGGTAGTTTACAAATTCTTAAAAGATGCCTTGATTCGTAAGTTTGGTGAGGATTGGTATAATGAACTGGATGAAGTTGCTAAACAATACATGAAGGAAAAAAGCAAACAAGTAAAAAATAATTTATAAATTGTGTGCTCAATTAAGGATTAATAAATAAAAATCTACAATAATGGAAAAAGTAAAACAATACATTGAGTCGAACAAAAAACGTTTTTTAGACGAGTTGTTTGAGGTAATACGAATCCCTTCAATTAGTTCAATCGCTGATCACAAACCTGATATGATAAAAACAGCTGAGCATATTAAAAAAGCGTTGCTAGCTGCTGGTGTTGATAAGGCCGAGGTTATGCCAACGGAGGGTAATCCTGTAGTTTATGCTGAAAAAATTATCGATAAAACCAAGCCAACAGTTCTGGTATATGCTCACTACGATGTTATGCCGGTTGATCCAATTGAAAAATGGGTAACAAAACCTTTCGAACCAGTAGTTAAAGATGGTAAAATATGGGCTCGTGGTGCTGATGATGATAAAGGGCAGGGCTTTATGCATATCAAAGCATTTGAGGCAATGGTGAAAACCAACTCGTTGCCTTGTAATGTTAAATTTATGATCGAAGGCGAAGAGGAAATTGGTTCTGCAAGTCTTCCTGCATGGCTCGAGAAAAATAAACCCATGTTGAAAGCTGATATAATTCTTGTATCAGATACAGGTATGATTGCTCCAACTATACCCTCTATTACTACAGGTTTACGTGGTTTATCATACTGGCAGGTTGAAGTTACTGGTCCAAATCGCGATTTGCACTCAGGATTATTTGGCGGTGCTGTTGCAAATCCAATTAATGTATTGGCGAAAATGATTAGCAAGATGGTTGATGAGGATGGACATATTACTATGCCTGGATTTTATGATGATGTATTAGTGGTTACTCCAGAAGAACGCAAAAAAATGGCCGAAGCTCCTTTCGATCTTGATGAGTATAAAAAAGCCCTTGATATTAAAGAAGTCTTTGGAGAAAAAGGATATCTTACAACTGAACGTACTGGTATACGACCTACGTTTGATGTTTGTGGTATTTGGGGTGGATATACTGGCGAAGGAGCTAAAACAGTGCTTCCTTCAAAAGCATTTGCTAAAATTTCTTCTCGTTTAGTGCCTAATCAAGATAATATTAAAATATCGAAAATGTTTAAAGAACATTTCGAAAGCATCGCTCCTAATTATGTAAAAGTAAATGTAGAATATTTGCATGGCGGACAAGCCTATGTTTGTCCTATTGATTTATCGGCCTACAGAGCTGCTGAAAAAGCATACGAAGAAACCTACAAGAGAAAGCCGGTTCCCGTTCGCAGCGGTGGTAGTATTCCAATCGTTTCTGAATTCGAAAGAATTCTGGGTATTAAATCTATTTTGATGGGATTCGGACTCGAGTCAGATGCTATTCATTCACCAAATGAGAGTTACCCTTTAGAACAGTTTTATAATGGTATAAATACAATCCCATATTTTTATAAATACTTTTCAGAAATGAGTAAGTAAAATACAATCTGATTCTTATATTGGACTAAAGTCCTTTTATAATATGTTATTATTAACCCCAGGCTTAAGCCTGGGGTTAATTTATATACCTTGATTGGGCTTTAGCCCAATTTTGAGTTTTCAAAAATAATTAGTTACATAGATTTTAAAGGTTTGCAAAAATCATCTGTTTTTGTGAATTATGCAAAAAAAATTTAAAATCAGTATATAAATAAAAAACAAGGGGGTATGAAATTGAAAAGTAGTAAAAAAGTAAAAAGAGAGTGTAAAAAAATGGGGGTGTGAGATAAAATATATATATATTTGTATCTGAATGATTGAAATTGACTTTTGATTTTCAACTTTCAACTTTCAACTTTCAACTTTTAACTTTCAACTTTTAACTTTTAACTATTTATCATTATGCCTGCAATTCGATTAAAAGCATTAGAGGAAGTGCTGACCAGGAAACCTGTTTTTGTTGAACTTCCTGCAGTGAAAACATCCGAATATTTTGGGGTGAATGTTTTCGATAAAAATAAAGTGCAAGAATATCTTTCGCGCGAAGCTTACGAAAGTGTTGTGCAAGCCATTAATCAAGGTGTTCGTATTGATCGAAAAGTGGCAAATCAAGTAGCATCAGGAATGAAATCATGGGCTATTGATAGGGGAGCAACTCATTATACACATTGGTTTCATCCATTGAGTGGATCAACTGCCGAAAAGCACGATGCTTTTTTTGAGCCTGCCGATAATGGAGGTGTATTAGAGAATTTTCAGGGGGAAATGCTTGTTCAACAAGAGCCTGATGCTTCCAGCTTTCCGAGTGGTGGACTAAGAAATACATTCGAGGCTCGCGGATATACTGCCTGGGATCCATCGTCACCTGCTTTTGTTTATGGTAACACACTTTGTATTCCTACGATTTTTGTTTCTTATACCGGTGAGGCTCTCGATTATAAAACTCCTTTATTAAAATCGTTAAATTTTATTGATAAGGCCGCAGTGGAAGTTTGTCAGCTTTTTGATAAAGATGTGAATAAAGTAAATGTTACGCTGGGATGGGAGCAAGAGTATTTTTTAATTGACAATGCATTATTTAATGCCCGCCCCGATTTATATCTAACTGGCCGAACGCTTATAGGTCATGCTTCTGCAAAAGATCAGCAGTTAAGTGATCATTATTTTGGTTCAATCTCGGATAGGGTAACTTTTTTTATGCGCGAATTTGAAATAGAGTCATATAAATTAGGGATTCCAATAAAAACAAGGCATAACGAAGTGGCTCCAAACCAGTTTGAGTGTGCTCCACGTTACGAGGAAGCTAACCTGGCTGTTGATCATAATCAAATGCTTATGACAGTTATGGATAAAGTGGCCAAGAAACATAACTTTAAGGTATTGTTTCACGAAAAACCATTTAAAGGAATCAATGGTTCAGGTAAACATAATAACTGGTCAATGCTTACTAATACTGGAAGAAATTTATTATCACCAGGCAAAACGCCAAAAAGCAATCTGCAATTCTTGACATTTTTAATAAACACCATTAAAGCAGTTCACGATCATGCTGATTTGCTCAGGGCAAGTATTGCAACGGCCGGAAACGAATACCGATTGGGTGCACACGAAGCTCCACCAGCAATTATGTCTGTATTTATCGGATCTCAGCTTACCTCAATACTCGATCAGTTGGAGAAAAGAGTTACAAGCAAAAAAATGACTCCCGACGAAAAAACAGAGTTAAAACTCGATATTGGCAAAATTCCGGAAATCCTAATGGATAACACCGATAGAAATCGTACATCGCCATTTGCATTTACTGGTAATCGGTTCGAATTCAGAGCGGTTGGCTCATCGGCTAACGTTGCAGCTCCTATGATCTCTTTAAACACTGTGGTTGGAACACAACTTATTCAGTTTAAAAAGGATGTGGATTCGCTTATGAGCAAAAATGTTAAGAAAGATGAGGCAATTTTTCAGGTGTTGAAAAAATATATCATCGAATCTAAAAAAATCAGGTTCGAAGGTAATGGATATGGTCAAGATTGGGTAAATGAAGCAAAACAAAGAGGTTTGTCAAATATCAAGAATATTCCTGAGGCTTTAAAAGCATTTATGACTAAAAGTACCACAAATCTTTTTACAGAATCACAAGTGCTTTCAGAACGTGAGCTTGAAGCAAGGTATGATATCAGACTCGAAATTTATGTTAAACGTGTTCAGATTGAGGCTCGTGTATTGGGTGATCTTGTTCGTAATCATATTTTACCTACAGTGGTAAAATACCAAAATGTATTAATTCAGAATGTTTTAGGATTGAAACAGTTATATTCTAACGAAATGTTTGAGAAAATGGCAAAATCCCAACTACAAACTATTTCTACTATCTCGGAGCATATGACAATCATTAAGGATGAAGTAGAAAAAATGATTGAATCACGAAAGAAGGCTAACGAAATAGAGAATATTGTCGAAAAAGCAGAGGTGTACTCAAAAAGTATTGCCGAGTATTTTGATAAAATACGATATCATGTGGATAAACTCGAGCTGATTGTCGATGATTCGATATGGCCATTTCCAAAATATCGCGAAATGCTTTTTACACGATAGTATGTCTAATTCTAAAGTTTAGGAAGATGGAAGATCAATTCTGGTCTTCCATTATTTTTTAAAGTTGAATAAATAATAAAAACAATCTGATTGCGTAATTATAAATAGCTGATAACTCTGTTGAGGCTATATTTTTATTTTATTTAAAAAATCTTACTTTTACATTTTACAATCAAGTAATTCAAAAAAACTATGATAAAAAAGGCTTCGGTTGTTTTAAGCATTTTTTGCATGCTGATATATTTTCCTGCAATAGGTCAAACAACAAAATCACGTAAGGCAATAGAGTACTACTCCACAGGACAGTATTTTGCTGCTATTGATCTTTTAAGAGACGCATATGGCGACGAGATTGATGCAAATGTAAAGTTAGATATAACATTTAAGATTGCTGAGTGCTATAGACTCACGGCTCAACCTGAAAAGGCCGAAGTTTGGTATAAAAGAGTGGTTCAGAAAAAATATGGTAATCCTCTGATTTACCTTTACTATGCTGATGCTTTAAAAACAAATGAAAAATTTGATCTTGCTATCGAAAATTATAACGAATATAAAAAGCTTGTGCCCGATGATCCTCGAGGTGAAAATGGAGTAAAATCATGCGAGTTAGCATCTAAATGGAAAGAAAACCCCAGTGGATACAAGGTTGCTAATATGAAATTCTTTAACACCAAAGAAAGTGAGTATTATCCAGCTTATGCAAATGCCGAATATACTGAAATGTTCTTTACTTCATCACGCGAAGAGTCTGCAGGTAAAGAAAAACATGGTGGTACAGGTCAGAATTTCTCTGATATATACCGATCTGTTCAAGATAAACAAGGCAAATGGAGTACTCCTGTTCCACTTGGTGAGGCAATCAATACCGAGTACGAAGAAGGTGGTGCGTCTTTGAGCAAAGACTTTAATACGTTATTTTTTAGCCGATGCGAAAAAGTGAAAAAAGAAACCATGGGTTGCAAAATCTTTCATTCTATTCGAAAGGGTGAAGAATGGGGAAAAGCAGAACCCTGGAAGGTAACCGATGATAGTACTACTGTTTCGCATCCAACCCTTTCTGAAAATGAGCTTACCTTATATTTTGTATCTGATATGCCTGGTGGGTTAGGTGGAAAAGATATCTGGAAAGTTACTCGCGATAACCCTTCTGCTGATTGGGGAACGCCAGAGAACATGGGAGCTGAAATTAATTCGTCCGGAAATGAGATGTTTCCTTTTATTCATAATGATGGTACTTTGTATTTCTCTTCTGATTATCATTTAGGAATGGGTGGATTGGATATATTCCGTGCATCATACAATAATAACAGGTGGCAAGTAGAGAATATGCGTTACCCAATTAATTCAACTTACGATGATTTTGCTATCGTGATTGAGAAAGATAATGAACGAGGCTATTTTAGTACCTCGCGCGATGGAAACGATGAGATCTATTCGTTTGTTTTGCCTCCGCTTAAATTTAATATCGAAGGCGAAGTTCGTAACGAAAAAACTGATCAACCTCTGGCAAATGCTACTGTTAAAATGGTTGGTAGCGATGGTATGACATTAGCTTCCGAAACATCGGCCGATGGTAAGTTTAAGTTTATGTTGCGCCCGAATACCGATTATGTGTTTGTTGCATCGAAAAGAGGATTTTTAACTGGCAAAGCCAAAGAAACAACAAGAGGTATAGTAGAAAGCAAAGAATTTAAGGCTGACATTAAATTATCATCTATTGCTGAACCTATCGAATTACCAAATATTTTCTACGATTTTGCAAAGTGGGATTTACGTCCTGAATCAATGGTGGCACTCGATAAACTGGTTGAAACGCTGAACGATAACCCAACAGTTACTATTGAATTACGATCTCATACCGATGCTCGCGGAAGCATTGAGGTTAACATTGAATTATCACAAAAAAGAGCTCAATCGGTTGTTGATTTCTTAATTGAAAAGGGAATTGAACCTGCCCGACTCAGAGCAAAAGGATATGCGGCAACTATGCCTAAAATTGTTGATGCCAAGTTAGCAGCTCAATATCCATTCTTAAAAGAAGGTATTGAAATAACTCAAAGTTATATTGAATCATTACCAACAGAAGAGCAAAAAGAGGTAGCTTATCAGATTAATCGTCGAACAGAGTTTCAGGTGTTATCGACCGATTATAAACCAACAAAATAGTACATTAATCCCGCTTCGGCGGGATTTTTTATTTGGCATTGCTGCAAATTTTATTTTATTCATACTAACAATTTAGTAACTTTGCATTCTTAAAACTTCCATAACAAAATGACCCAAGACTCAAGATATATCAAAAGAGGAGTTTCTGCTTCGAAAGAAGATGTGCACAATGCGATAAAAAATATCGATAAAGGATTATATCCTAAAGCGTTCTGCAAAATAATTCCCGACATTTTGGGTGGCGATGAAAAATACTGCAATATAATGCATGCCGATGGAGCAGGAACAAAATCCTCACTGGCATATATGTATTGGAAAGAAACCGGAGATTTATCAGTTTGGAAAGGGATTGCTCAGGATGCAATAGTTATGAATCTCGATGATTTATTGTGTGTGGGTGCAACCGAAAATATTCTATTATCATCAACCATTGGTCGTAACAAGAATCTTATTCCTGGTGAAGTAATATCTGCCATAATAAATGGCACGGAGGAGTTGCTGAGTGAATTACGCAATCTTGGAATATCAATCTATTCTACAGGTGGCGAAACTGCTGATGTTGGCGATTTGGTTCGTACTATTATTGTAGATTCTACAGTTGCTGTTCGTATGCTTAAATCTGATATTATTGATAATTCTGCGATTCAGGATGGAGATATTATTATTGGTCTTTCATCCTCAGGACAAGCTAAATATGAGCAGCAATATAATGGAGGCATGGGAAGTAACGGACTTACCTCGGCTCGTCATGATGTTTTTTCGAAATACCTCGCCCGCAAATACCCCGAGAGTTTCGATCCTCAAATACCAATTGAGTTTGTTTATTCGGGCAAATATAACCTAACCGATACTATCGAAAAGCTTGGAATTGATGCAGGCAAGCTTGTGCTTTCGCCCACCCGAACCTATGCTCCCGTGATGAAGAAAATATTTGATATTCATAGAAAAAATATTCATGGATTAGTGCACTGCTCAGGTGGAGCTCAAACAAAAGTGCTTAATTTTATCGATAATCTGCATGTTGTAAAAGATAATATGTTTGCAGTACCCGAATTGTTTACCATTATTAAGAACGAATCTGGTACTCCCTGGGACGAAATGTATAAGGTTTTTAATATGGGGCACAGAATGGAAATATATACATCGAAACAATATGCCAACGAGATTATCAGCATCTCAAAACAATTTGGGATCGATGCACAAATCATTGGTTATTGTAAAAGCTCCGAAAAGAAGCAGCTATCAATAATAAGTGAGTTTGGCGAATTTCAATATTACTAAATTTACTTCCGAATCAATTTAATTGTTAATTTTGCGGCGATTTATAGCATAAATTATTATGAGTAACAACATTATATTAGATAAATTACAAGGTATCAAGCTTCGATTCGAAGAGGTAGGTCAACTAATTACTGATCCTGCGATTATCAGTGATATGAAAAAGTATATCAAGCTGAATAAAGAGTATCGTGATCTTGAACCGCTTATTGAAGCCTACAATGAGTATAAAAATATTTTGAGCAATGTAGATTCTGCAAAAGAAATTATTGCAACCGAAAAGGATGAAGACCTTCGTGAGATGGCAAAAGCAGAACTAACAGAGCTGGAGGAAAAGATAGAACCACTAGAAGATCAGATAAAACTATTATTACTTCCGAAAGATCCTCAGGATACAAAGAATGCTATTGTTGAGATCAGAGCAGGAACCGGAGGTGATGAAGCAAGTATTTTTGCTGGTGATCTTTTCCGTATGTACACTAAATATTGCGAAGATCGTAGATGGAAAGTAGAAGTTACAAATATAAGCGAAGGTACTGTTGGTGGTTATAAGGAGATCGTGATGAAAGTCTCTGGCGATGGTGTTTATGGTATATTAAAATACGAATCAGGAGTACATCGTGTACAGCGCGTGCCACAAACCGAAACTCAGGGTAGAGTGCATACTTCTGCTGCAACAGTAGCTGTATTGCCCGAAGCCGAAGAGTTTGATATTGACCTTAGAATGGAAGATGTTCGTAAAGATACATATTGCTCATCTGGGCCTGGTGGACAATCAGTTAATACAACCTATTCCGCTATTCGGTTAACCCATATTCCATCTGGAATAGTGGTTACTTGCCAGGATGAAAAATCGCAGATTAAAAACTTTGATAAAGCATTGGGCGAATTACGTACGCGATTATACAATTTAGAGTATCAAAAGTATATCGATGAGATTGCTTCGAAACGTAAAACGATGGTTTCAACTGGAGATAGATCAGCTAAAATAAGGACCTATAATTATCCTCAAGGTCGTGTTACCGATCATCGTATAAATTATACAGTGTACAATTTGCCAACTATCATGAATGGAGCAATTCAGGAGTTTTTGGATCAATTACAGATGGCAGAAAATATGGAAAGGCTGAAAGAGGCTGGAGTGTAATATAGTTAAAGGTTGCAAGTTAAAGGTTCAAGGTTTTGAGGTTGGCTTGATTTGTTTTATCTGTGAAGATCTTATTAGATCAGCGTTATCTGCGTTCTATTATTAAATATTAATGAAATGAACTATACCGAGCTTGTACAAGAAATTACCAAAAAGAGATCATTCCTTTGTGTAGGACTTGATGCCGATTTAAATAAAATTCCTCAATTTCTTAAAAAAGCTGAAAATCAGGTTTTTGAATTTAATAAACGAATTATTGATGCTACAGCTCCATTTTCTGTGGCATTTAAATTAAATACGGCTTTCTACGAATCAAATGGGGTTCAAGGTTGGATCGATCTTGAAAAAACTATCAATTATATTAAAACCTATTATCCCGATCTTTTTGTAATTGCCGATGCAAAGCGTGGTGATATTGGAAATACCTCAAAAATGTATGCACAGGCATTTTTCAACTCCATGAACTGCGATGCCATAACTGTTGCTCCATACATGGGAAAAGATTCAATTAGTCCATTTTTAGAAACAGATGGAAAATGGGCTATTGTACTCGCGCTAACCTCAAACGAAGGTGCATTTGATTTTCAATTATTGGGTTTAAAAGATTCTGATAGTCCACTTTTTGAAACTGTTCTAAGCAAATCAAAACATTGGGGATCAAAAGAAAATATGATGTATGTGGTAGGTGCTACAAAAGCAGAGTCATTCAAAAAGATTAGAGAAATTGTTCCCGATCATTTTTTGCTTGTTCCTGGTGTAGGAGCTCAGGGTGGCGATTTAGAGCAAGTGGCAAAATACGGAATGAATAAATCTTGTGGATTGCTTGTAAACTCATCAAGAGCTATCATCTTTGCCGACAATACAGAACATTTCGATAAAGTAGCCGCCGAAAAAGCAATAGAAATGCAACTACAGATGGATGCACTCCTTAAATTATCGGGTATTTGATTCAAGATATCAGCGTAAATCATAATTATCTGCGTAATCAGCGTTCCATTAAAATCTTTTTTCTATTTTTATAGGTGAGAAAAATCCCTATTATTAGCCGATGAAAGAAGAATTCCTGCATTATATCTGGAAATACAAGCTTTATACTTCCAGAAATCTAAAAACAACAAACGGACAAAGTATAGAAATACTAAACCCCGGTATTCATAATTTCGATTCGGGTCCTGATTTTTTCAATGCTAAAATAAAAATTGATGATACCATCTGGTGTGGAAATGTTGAAGTTCATATTAATTCATCAGATTGGTTCAGTCATAATCACAACACCAACAAAGCATACGACAATGTAATTCTGCAGGTTGTGTATCATCACGATAAAGAGGTTTTTAGAACCGACGGACAGCTTATACCAACCATGGAACTTAAATTTGACAAGCGGTTACTAAATAACTATGAAAATTTAATTCAGAGTAAATTGTGGATTCCTTGCGAAAAAGATATTTCAAAAATTGATCCGTGTATTATTAATCAATGGATGGATAAGCTTGCCATTGAGCGACTTGAAGAAAAATCGAATCGCATCAATGAGTTGTTAAATCAACAAAACGGCAACTGGGAAAATGCATTTTATATT
>JBFXEQ010000036.1:0-31366 GCA_050179935.1 Bacteroidales bacterium
TAGTGTTTGAAGACACATTAAAAAAGAAAGGCCTGAACAATCTTTCTGAAAGCATCGAAATGCCTCTAATACCTGTTCTTGCAAAAATGGAATCTTCTGGAATTAATATTGATACTAATGCATTAATTGAATACTCTAAATTACTTAACGTTGAACTTGTTGAAACAGAAAATAATATTTACAAATACGCTGGTGTTAATTTTAATGTTTCTTCTCCGAAACAATTAGGGGATATTTTATTCGAACACTTAAAGCTTGATCCACAAGCAAAAAAAACTAAAACCCAACAATATATAACAGCAGAAGATACGCTGGTTGGCCTATATGATAAACATCCAATTATAAATGAAATCCTCGAATACCGATCATTAAAAAAGCTTTTATCAACTTATGTTGAAGCATTACCCAAATTAATAAATTCTAAAACTGGAAAAATTCATACTTCATATAATCAAGCCGTAGCATCTACCGGGAGATTGAGCTCTACTAATCCAAACATGCAAAACATACCTATTAAGGAAGAAAGAGGAAGGGAGATCCGAAAAGCATTTATTCCGTCAGACAAAAACCATGTTTTATTAGCGGCAGACTACTCTCAGATAGAATTACGTATAATGGCTCATTTAAGTCAGGACCCAAATATGATCTCTGCTTTTAAAAACAACGAAGATATCCATACTTCTACTGCAGCAAAAATCTTTCATATTTCAAACCTTAATGATATAACCAGCGACCAGAGAAGAAAAGCCAAAACAGCTAATTTTGGAATAATTTATGGTATTTCTGCTTTCGGTTTATCGCAACGACTAAAAGTTCCTCGTACCGAAGCCAAGCAATTAATTGATGAATATTTTAAAAACTACCCTATGGTAAAAGAATATATGGATAAAAGCATATATAAAGCTCGCGAAAAAGGATTTGTGGAGACCATGTTTGGCAGAAAAAGCGTATTAAATGATATTAATTCAAGAAACGCCATAGTAAGAGGTAATGCAGAACGATTTGCAATAAACGCTCCAATACAAGGATCTGCTGCTGATATTATTAAAATATCCATGATCGATATTTACAACGAACTTATAAGCAGAAACTTACGCAGCAAAATGATTCTGCAAGTACACGATGAATTGGTGTTTGATGTTTATAATCCTGAACTTGAGGAATTAAAAGCAATTGTAAAATCTAAAATGGAAAACACTGTTAAACTAAGCGTTCCATTGGTTGTTGATATTGGTGTTGGAAATAATTGGCTGGAAGCACATTAAAAAAGGGAACTTTAAAGTTCCCCTTTTTTGTTTCTTAATATTATTCCCATTCGTAATTATAGCTAAGCTTAGATTCTGGTTCTTTATAAGTTCCATTTAAAATAGACCTGTAAAGTTCGTTATTCTTAAGAATCTCTATTGCTTTAGAAATCTGATTATCATCAACCAGGCTAGATTGAATTTGTCCTTCTTCGTAATAATATCTTCCAATAATTTCATCACGTAAAAACTCTTTAATATCCTCTTTGAATTCAACTATATCTTTCTTTTTATCATTAACCAGTTTTTTTCTTAGTTCATTTATCTCTGGTTCAACGCGTTGAAAATATTTTTCTCCTTTGAGAACCTTTTCTAATTGAGCCAATTCTTTTTCACTAGATGTTTGATAAGTAAACTCCTGTGCTAATGCATAATTAGCGAAATCATTAAATATTTCATCAGTAATTTCGAATTCTGAGGCACTTCTAATCGTTTTGTTTTCATAAACGAACTTTGTTGCAAAATCAAAAATGATGTTTTCGGTAACAAGTGTAATTGCTATAGGACTAAGTTCGTCTAATGAAGTTTTAACATCAGGAATAATGCCTCCACCATCATAAACTTTCCGGCCATTTTTTGTAGTAAATTCAGAGATTAAAGAGTCTGGAACATATCCCACACTCCCATCATCGTTTCGGTGAGAATAATCTCTTGCCTGAATACATCTGCCACTCGGAATATAATACTTTGCGGTAGTTACCTTAAGCTGGCTGTTATAATTTAGCGGAACAGTAGTTTGCACCAATCCTTTACCAAAAGTTCTTTGACCAAGAATTACAGCTCTATCAAGATCCTGAAATGCTCCGGCAACAATTTCAGCAGCAGATGCCGAGCCTCTATTTACAAGAACAACAATTGGTATTTCTGTGTCGTATGGAGCTTCAGTAGTTTTATATGTCTGGTCCCACTTTTTTAGTTTCCCTTTGGTGCTAACTACTTCCAGACCTTTATTCACAAATAGATTACATATTTTTGGTGCTTCAACCAATAATCCGCCGGGATTTCCTCTTAAATCAATAATTAAACCATTAAGCTGTTCTTTTGATTTCAAATCTTTGAGAGCTTCTTTGACTTCTCTTGAAACATCGGGGGTAAATTTGTTAACGCTAATATAAGCTATTCCATTATCAACCAGGCCGTAATATGGAACACTTTTAATTTTTATTTCTTCGCGGATCAACTCTTTCAAAATGGTTTCGTTAGTATAAGGTCTTTCGATTAAAAGAGTTAATTTGGTTTGAGGAATCCCTTTTAGTTTCTCGCTCACATTATCTATCAGAAACTCTTTTGTTGAAACTCCATCAATTTCAAGAATAATATCACCCGCTTTTAATCCAGCATTATCTGCAGGAAAATCTTTGTATGGCTGAGCAATTATTGGCTTGCCGTCCTTATTTCGAATTAGCGCACCTATGCCTCCATATTGCCCTGTTGTCATAAATGCAAATTCATCCATTTCTGATTCGGGTATATAAACAGTATATGGATCGAGCGATTCCAACATTGCGTTAATACTTGTTTCTATTAGCTTTTCTGGATTTGTTTCATCAACATAATAGGTATTTACATCTCGAAATAATGAATAAAAAATATCAAGGCTTTTCGCTATTTTAAAATCATCACCTTCTTTAAAACTCCAAAAAAGAGTTGATGATAAAAGTGCTAATATAACAAGGGTTATAATGAATTGCTTTTTAGTTTTCATATTGATTAAGAATTTAAATTATTCCCTTTGGCTTAAATTTCGTTTTTGTAAGCTAAAATTATTCCAAACAAACAAAAGTATTGATTAATTATTATGTTTTTACTTGATTAACATTATTTAACTTAGCAACGATGGGTTGAATTAAAAACACTTTATTTGCATTTGTTTATTAATTCTTCGAATATTTTTATAATTTGCTGTTCAACAACGATATAATCACATAACTGGTCGCCAATAAAAAAGAAAGCTATATCTATCGTTTTATTGCTAATTGCTATGTATTCACTAATTGATGCTTTGTTTTTACGAAAAGCCTCTTTCATTAATCGCTTTAATCTGTTTCGATCAATCGCTCTCTTAAAAAGACGTTTTGGAACTATAAATGCTACTCTAATAGATGCTTTTAATTTAGGTTCACTTAACTCCGTAATAATATAATAGATTTTAAGCGGAAAATAACGCTGGCTTTTCCCCTTTCGTATTAAGAGTTCTATTGATTTATTGCTTTTTAGCCTGTCTGATTTTAGAAAGGATTGTTTTACCATACTGGGTAAAGGTAATCTATTTTAAAAAAAAGAGGAAAGTAATTCTTTCCTCTATTATAAATCTCTTATTATTACCTATTTTTGAACTTTGTTATGTTCCATAACGTACTGTTCAATAGCCATTGTCATGGAAGGAGCTTCTTTAGAAGGAGCTTTAATATCAGCTTTTAAACCGGCATCTTTAACTGCTTTAGCTGTTTTTGGACCAAAAGCTGCAATGCGGGTATTGTTTTGCTTAAAATCAGGAAAATTTTCAAATAAAGATTTTATTCCTGAAGGACTATAAAAAACAAGCATATCATAATTAACATCAGACAAGTCAGATAAATTTGCACTTACTGTTTTGTACATGATTGCCTTGGTATATTTTATTTTACTCTGCTCAAGTTTTTTAGGAATCTCTTCTTTGTGAGCATCCGAAACAGGAACTAAAAACTTTTCATCTTTATGCTTTTTAAGCAACTCAATTATATCCAAAAACTTACCATCGCCATAAAAGATCTTTCGTTTTCGGTATACAATATACTTTTGTAAATAAAAAGCCGTTGCTTCTGAAATACAAAAATATTTCATGGTATCTGGGACAGCCAATCTCATTTCTTCGCATATCCTAAAATAATGGTCTATTGACGTGCGACTGGTAAATATAACTGCCGTATGAGCCAGAATATCAATTTTTGATTTTCTGAAATCCTTAACAGGTAATCCTTCAACCTGAATAAATTGCCTGAAATCAATTTTTAAATGATGTTTTTCAGCTAATTCCAAATAAGGAGATTTGTCGTTTTGCGGCTTGGGCTGTGATACTAAAATCGTCTTAACTTTCATGTAAATTACGTTGGATTTTAATTTAAAAACCTTCTATTCTTCCCACTAATCTAGAGATAGCAATAGCTTATAAACAATTAAAAACGGTGCAAATTCAAAGGCACAAAGATACAAAATCATATAAAATATTGAAATATTCTTTTTAATTATTATCTGAAAAGATCGTAATAGCTGAATAAAATATAATAACCCGATTCCTACAATACCGCCATATACAATAATTTTTAGAAAATCGAATGCTATAAATTGAAGAAATATTACAATTGGTAAAAGAAATATACCCGTATTTATGGCATAAATGTTTACGTTATGAAGGTATTCTGAAAAGATTTTCTGCTTATCAAATAAATTTCCTATTAAATTAGCTGAAACATATCTAAATATAAATAGGCCAACTAAAGATCCAAAAACAATAAGAAAAAGTATCAAAAAATTGTTATTATTTAAATCAATATCATAAAATCGGGCTATCTGCAATGAAAATATTGAAACAACAAAAATAAAAAGCAATGCTAATAAGAAAATGACTTTTTCAGATATCGAATTTTTTTCTCTAAACAAAGCATTTGAATCCTGGTAACTTACTGCTGATCTGATAATTATTTGAAAATATTTTGTATAAAAAAGTCTTATCCACCCAAGTAAAATAACAGAAATAATTATGAACCCTGTAACCCAGTCGAAAATTGTCGATGAATCATCTCTTGCTTTTATACCTAGCGGTTGTTGAATTAAAGACTGATTGTTATTGTTTTTCTCAGTAAATATAAAAACCTCCGAAGACTTTGCTTTCAGATCCTGCTTATGAGCAGGAATATTATAAAGTACATTTTGCTGAAATCCGTCAATTGAAATAGCTATTTCTTGGTTGTTTTTATAAAACCCAAGATTGTTATATAAAATATTCAAGGTATCAACTGGTTTGGCATTATAAGTTGTCCTTAACTGCAATTGCTCCTTCTGATATTGAACTTCGCGTTCCTCGTATTGTTTAAAAATAGAATCAAAGACTTGCTGATCAACAATTTTTTTTACAATAGGTTTATAAAGGAGGGTGTCCTTTTCTTGGTTCTGTTGAATTATAGGAAAAGTTTTATGAATCGTAGTGTCTTGTGAAACACTTGAATCAGAAGTTAAAATAATTGTATTTATTGGATAATACCCCATTAATGACTTACGCTTTTAATAGTGGCAAAGATAATTGATTTTTTAATTGGTTGCTTTGTTTTTTAATTTTAGTCGTAATGAACTACTCCTCTTATGCTTATTGTCGCTGCGAGAAACTACCCAAAATTTTGGGGCATAAAGCAAAAATGACAACACATCCGAATAGTCACTTCGAGTGAAACGTGGCAGTCTAAAAAGATAATGCTTAAAAGATTGCTTCACTTCACCTAACGGTTCCGTTCGCAATGACAAATAAAGTTGAAAATATTTTTATAGCTCGAATTAGTCTCGTTTATAGTAGAAGGATTAGGCTAACGATATCATACACAAATCTCAGCTGGCAAAACCAGCAATTAATAATTCTTAATACACTGATTTAATGATTTTTTAATACCGTCACTTAAATCTTATTTTATATTGCTAAACAGATAAAAAACAGAGCATTTTTTTAATTTCTACTTTCCGGAAAAGTACTTTACCAGAAAACGCGCTTTAGCAGGGCCAATTTCAGAAGAAAGCTCGTCTAACGATAGAAATCTAATTGTTTTAATTGTTTTAAATTTCTTTAAAAGCATTTCAATCGTCTTCTCTCCTACTCCAGGAATACTCTCTAATTCGCTTTTAATAAAATTACCCGATCGCTTTTGGCGATGAAAGTTAATTCCAAACCGATGAGCCTCATTACGAAGATGTTGAATTAATTTAAGAGATTCTGTATTTTTGTCAAGGTACAAAGGCACAGGATCGTTAGGGAAATAAATCTCCTCTAGTTTTTTTGCAATACCAATTATAGATACGTTTTTTAAAACATCTAGTTTTTTTAAGCTTTTGGTTGCAGAACTCAGTTGACCCTTTCCTCCATCAATAATAATCAACTGAGGAAGATTTTTATTTTCATCTTTCATGCGCTTATATCGCCTATAAACCACCTCCTCCATAGAAGCAAAGTCATTGGGTCCTTCGACTGTTTTTATATTAAAATGTCTATAGTCTTTAGTGCTGGGTTTGCCATTTTTAAAGACCACACAGGCTGCTACAGGATTTGTTCCTTGTATATTTGAATTATCAAAACACTCAATATGTTCAGGTAAAACAGGTAGATTCAAATCCTTTTTTACAATCTCCAGAATACGTTTTCCAGAATGTTTTTCTTTTTTGCGTTCTGCATTTTTTTGTTTCTCTAATCGGAAATACTTTACATTTCGTTCTGATAATTCAAGCAGTGTTTTCCTTTCCCCTTTTTGAGGAACAGTTGTTTTTATTTCTGGCCAAGGCAAATCAACCTGAAAGGGAACGATAATTTCTTTTGAATTACTCGAAAAACGCTCACGAAGCTCAACAATAGCGTAGATTAATAAATCCGAAACGGTTTCTTGCAATTTCTTCTTTAACTCAATTGTATGTGCCTGAACTATCTGCCCTTCAACAAGTCGAAGAAAGTTGACATATGCGGAATTATCCTCATCTAATATAGAAAAAATATCAATATTACTCAAAGAAGAGCTCACAACAGCAGATTTGCTTTTATACTTTTCAAGGATTTCAATCTTGTCTTTTATAATCTGCGCTTCCTCAAACCTAAATTCCTGAGCAGATTCATTCATTAATCTAAATAGATACTGAATTAATTCAGAAATATTACCTTTAAGTATTAGATAAATATTTTCGATGGCTTTATCATATTCCTCAGCTGATTGCAAGCCTATACATGGTGCTTTGCAATTTCCTAAATGATATTCGAGACAAACCTTGAACTTATTTTTCTTAATGTTATCAGAACTTAATAACAAATTGCAGTTTCGTAGCGGATAAAGCTGCTTAACTAAATCCAACAAAACCTTTACCATATAAACCGACGTGTATGGACCAAAATATTTTGAACCATCGTTTACCAAATTTCGGGTATAAAACACTCTTGGAAAAGGCTCGTTTTTGACACAAATCCAGGGATAAGTCTTGTCGTCTTTGAGTAAAACATTATAGCGAGGCTGGTGCTTTTTTACGAGATTATTTTCAAGTAACAGGGCTTCTGATTCAGTGTTTACAACTATATATTCAATTCGGAATATTTTACTTACCAATACACGAAGTTTATTGTTTTCGTATATTTCGTGCGAAAAGTAAGATGATACTCTTTTTTTAAGGTTTTTTGCCTTACCTATATATATTATTTCACCTACGGCATTATAATACAAATAAACACCCGGACTTTCGGGTAACACAGAAATGGTTGATTTAGTATCTTCTTGTGAAGACTCCATTATTAAACAAACAAAGAAGTAAACTCAAATTTTGAAACATCGAACAAGCCTTTATCCCCAATTTTAAGCTCAGGAATTACAAGTAAAGCCATAAACGCCATGGTCATAAAAGGAGCTGTTAATGTTGAACCCATTTCCTTAACCATATTATTTACCTTTTGATATTTTTCTGCAATAACTTCAGCCTCTTCAACAGACATTAGTCCGGCAACATTGAGTTTTAAATCAGTCATTTCCCTCCCATCAAAAGCCACAATGCCTCCTTTGTTTTCTATAAGCCGATTTATTGCAACAACAATATCACTATCGTTTGTTCCTATAGCAATAATATTATGGCTATCGTGTGCAATGCTCCCCGCCATGGCACCTTTTCTCAATTTAAAATTTTTAATAAAACCAACAGATGGCGTTCCAGAAAAATATCTATTCACAACAACTATTTTTAAAATATCCCTTGCAGTGTCTGAAATAACAAGACCATTTTTTACCAATGGATCTTCAATCGATTTTCCAGTTATTAAATCACCGTCCTTTGCAACTATTATTTGTAGTTTTCCTCCATTATAAGCAACAGAAATATCATTTTCTGAAATCTTGTTGCAATCAAATCTATTAATTGGCTTTTCATCAATAAAAGGAAATAGAACTTTTCCGTTTTCAAATACCAATAAGCCATTAATAAATGTTTTCTCTACATCAAACTCCGTGAGATCTTTAACCACAATAAAATCTGCTGGATCACCAATGCGAAGCAATCCAACATTTAATTTATAATGATTTATTGGATTAATTGTAGTTGCAGCCAATACATTAAATAAATCGGCTCCTTTTTCAACTGCTCTTTTCACTGTTTTATTAATATGCCCTTTTATTAAATCATCCGGATGGCAATCGTCAGTACAAAACATTATTTTATCAGGGTAACTATCAATTAAAGGAAATAGATTTTCAAAATCTTTTGCAGCACTTCCTTCCCGGATTTGAATTTTCATGCCATTATTTATCTTCTCTATAGCTTCTTCAATAGTAGTGCACTCATGATCTGTGGTAATGTTTTTACTCGCATACTTTTGAAGGTTTACTCCTGTTAATCCAGGAGCATGGCCATCTATTGGTTTGTTAAGATTAGTTGCGTGATTTAATTTTGCAAGAACATCTTTATCACCATGAATTACTCCGGGGAAATTCATCATTTCGGCTAAATAATAAATATCTGGATTTTCCAGCAATTTTTGTATCTCCTTCTCAGAAATAACGGCTCCGGATGTTTCAAAAGGAGTTGCAGGAACACATGAAGGAGCGCCAAAATAAAATTTGAAAGGAACTTTTTTACTATTATTTATCATGAATTCGACCCCTTCAATTCCCAACACATTTGCAATTTCGTGAGGATCAGAAACAGTGGCAACAGTTCCGTGTTTAACTGCAGCACGAGCAAATGATGATGGGATCATCATAGAGCTTTCTATATGTACATGCGAATCGACAAATCCAGGAAGAATATAGTTGCCGAATTCCTCATCACACGCTTCTATTTTTGTAATTTTTTGATTCGACACATACACGTGGGCATTAAATATTCGACGATTAAATATATCGACAACTTTTCCAGAAACAATAAATGCACTTTCCATAACAACTGCGTTTTCGTTCCACGTGGAACATTAAAAATTTATAATTATCTACCCATATACACTAGCAATACGCTAATATCAGAAGGAGAAACACCGCTTATTCTAGCCGCTTGACCAATACTTTCAGGGTTATACCTTTTCAATTTTTGTCTACCCTCTGTTGAAAGAGATAATATTTTTTCATACTCAAAGTTTTCAGGTATTCTAATGTGCTCTAATCGTTTTAGCTTTTCAGCTATTTGTTGTTCTCTTTCTATATATCCGGAATACTTAATTATTACCTCTGCCGCTTCAACAATTTCATCTTTTCGATCACCCATTGAATCAATAGCCTCTTTTAACTCAGGAATAACTTCTTTAATCACATTAATGGTGATTTGTGGTCTTAAAATTATTTCAAACAGTTTCTTTTTTTGTTTTATTGGCGATGAGTCAAGTTTATTAAGATAAGCATTTATCGCCTCTGGTTCTACACTAAAGATTTTTATAAATCGTATTAAAATGTCTCTTTGCTTTATTTTTTCTGTTAATAAACTCAGCCTGTCCTTGTCAGCAAGTCCTATTCTATGCGATAATTCTGTTAAACGAATATCTGCATTATCTTGTCTTAAAAGTATTCTATATTCTGCTCTTGACGTGAACATTCTATATGGCTCATCAACACCTTTTGTTACCAGGTCGTCAATTAACACACCGATATAAGCCTGATCTCTGCTAAGGATAAACTTTTCTTTTCCTTTTATTTTCAAGCTTGCATTTATACCAGCCATTAAACCTTGAGCAGCAGCTTCTTCATATCCTGTTGTTCCATTTATCTGTCCGGCAAAGTATAAATTGCTTATTCTTTTTGTCTCAAGTGTATTGCTAAGCTGTGTTGGTGGAAAATAATCGTATTCAATTGCATATCCAGGTCTAAAAATTTTTACATTTTCAAGACCTTGAATTTTTCTCATCGCTTTTAACTGTATTTCCCAAGGCAGCGAAGAAGAAAATCCATTAATATAATATTCATTTGTAGTTTGTCCTTCAGGCTCTAGAAATAATTGATGCTTTTCCTTATCGGCGAATGTTACTATTTTATCTTCAATGCTTGGACAATATCGTGGTCCAATTCCTTCAATCGTACCATTATATAAAGGAGAGTCATCGAAACCGGTTTCCAGAATATCATGTACTCCCGGACCTGTAAATGTTATCCAGCAACTTTTATTATTATTTGTTTTTTGATTATATGGCAAAAAAGAAAACTGGCCTCCTTCATCATCTCCTTTTTGTTCTTGCAATTTAGAAAAATCTATAGTTCTTCCATCTAATCGGGCAGGTGTTCCTGTTTTCATTCTACCAACTTCGAACCCCAGCAACAATAATTGTTCAGATATTCCCGTTGAAGAAGATTCTCCGGCACGTCCACCTTCAATCTTAGTTCTGCCTATATGCATTAATCCATTAATGAATGTTCCGTTGGTAAGAATAACGGTTTTTGATTTAAATGAAATTCCGAGTTTAGTTTTTACTCCTTGAACTTGGTTGTTTTGTATTATCAATTCAGAAACTTGATCTTGCCATAAATCCAGATTAGGAGTATTCTCTAAAATATTTCTCCATTCAATAGAAAAAAGTACCCGATCACATTGAGCCCTTGGGCTCCACATAGCAGGTCCTTTTGAACGATTCAACATACGAAACTGTATCATGCTTTTATCTGTAACAATTGCAGAATATCCACCAAGAGCATCAATTTCGCGTACAATCTGTCCTTTTGCTATTCCTCCCATTGCCGGATTGCATGACATCTGCCCAAATTTGGTCATATCCATAGTAATAAGCAGAGTTTGTGATCCCATGTTAGCAGCTGCAGCTGCAGCTTCACACCCGGCATGTCCTCCTCCTACCACAATAACATCATAATCTGGTAACATCTCTTTTTATATTAATTACCGAAAATTAGGAAAGTTTTTTTAATCTGTCTAAATAAAAATCTTCCTTTTCTCTCATTATTGATTTTTCCAAGTCATTCGAATCGTTATAACCGATTAGATGAAGAACACCATGTATCATAACTCTATATAATTCTTCAATCATAGGTACGTTAAAACGGATAGAATTGTTTTTAACTGTTTCCACACTTATGTAAATATCTCCGCTAATTAAACTATTTGTACAGTAATTAAAGGTTACGATATCAGTAAAATAATTATGAGAAAGAAATTTTTTGTTAATTTCGAGAAGGAAATTGTCTGATGTTAAAATAAAATTGATTGAATCACACTTTTTGTTTTCATTACTTATTGCTTGTTTGATCCAGTTTTTGAGTAATTTCTTTTGGGAGAGATTAAATTTAATGTCTTCATTAAAAAAAAGAATCGCCATTTTATTCGCGATTAAATATTAATTCAACTTTATTTCCTATTCCATGAAATACTACATCATCGGCAAGATGTTTCATTAAGTAAACTCCTCGACCATGAATATTTTCAATATTTTCGGGTATTGTTGGATCGGGAACATTATTAAAACCAAACCCTTTACCTTGATCCTCTACATAAATTCTAATAACATTTTCTTCAATAACAAAATCTACTTTTACTTTTTTGGTTTCATCCTCTTTATTTCCATGAACAATGGCATTATTTACTGCTTCAACAGATGCAATTAACATTTTGCCATATATTTCTGAATTAATTTTTGCTTCTTCAGATACTTCATCAACCAATTTTTCAATTAAATTGATGTTTTCAATTTTGGAATCTACAATGACACTTTTTTTCATTTTTACACCTGGTGTTAGCATTCCGATGACTTACAAAGTTTAATATTTATTTTATACTAAATTTTAACTGTTTTGTTTCGTTTTTTTATTCTATTTTCTACTTTATTCTAATTTATTTTTTTGTTAACCATAATTTGGGGTTTAAAACCTGCTTTTCATCATATATCCTAAGATGCAAAACAGAACTATTATCGTCGTCTTTGGTAAAATAAACATCTCCTATAATCTGACCTTTTTTGACCTTCTCGTTAGGTTTTACTTTAACGTTTACCAGGTTTGAATAAAGTGTAAGATAATGTCCATGACGAATAATTACAGCCATGTTAGCTCCTGGAACAGCGAAAACCCTTTTTACTGTTCCGTCGTAAATACATTTAATTTTTTCGTCTTTTGTGGTTTTAATATCTATACCTTCATTATTTATAACAATCCCTTTTAAAACTGGGTGGTTTGATTCTCCAAATTCGCGAATAATTATTCCTCTTTCTATTGGCCAATCTAACTTACCTCGAGAATTTTTAAATCCAGAACTAATAGCCTCATCATATACCGTTGCATTTTTATTTCTTCTTAACTCTTCGGCTTCTTTCGCAATAAGATCTGCTATTTCACTTTCAAGCTTTTTCATTGATCTTTTATACTCTTCTATCCTTTTTTTTAATTCCTTTTCTCTTTTTTTTAAATTCAATACTTCCTTATTTTCGCGTTCTTGCTCGGAGTTCAATTGAAGCTTTTCCTTTTCTTTTTCGGTGAGTAAAAGTATTTTTTCGTTTTTTGAGTCTTTTAAATTATTTATTTCATACTCTAGCTCTTTTTGTTTTAATGCTATTAGCGCGGCTTGTTTTTGTCGGTAATCGGTATATTGCTGAATGTATTTTATTCTTCGGTAAGCCTGATTAAAATCACTAGCCGCAAGGATAAACATCATTTTGTCGTAGTTGCTTTTATTTTTATAGGCAAAATAGATTAGCTTGGCGTATTCTTCTTTCAGAACTTTAATCTCGTTTTCAAGTTTTACTATTAATTCGCTTTTTTCTATAATTTGTTGTTCAATATTGTTTATCTGATTACTAATATCCTGAATTAATTGTTCTCGCAGTGAAATTCGTTTTTTAATAATTAATATCTTATTGATTCCCTCAATTTTTGATCTTTCTGTTTCGCTAAGAATTTGAGTAGAAAGCTTTAGTTCAGACTCGGTTTTTTGTTTTTGTTTTTCCAAATCCTGTCGACTTTGGCTCTGACTATTATTAACCAAAGTAAAAATCAAAATCAATAAACAACTAAATTTTTTAATCATTTTTAATTATTGAGAGAGTAAATAATTATCAGGTATCACTAAATCAATATTTTTGTTGGAATGCAATTTAACATTTTTGTGTTGAATAGCCATTTTTATCTTACTTCTACGATTTGAAAATTCCATTTCTATAAATCGGGGAAAAGTAAAATTGTCAATAGTTAAATAATCAGCATATTCAAACTGATACTCTTGTTCCTTTTTATTTAAATTGTAATTACAACTTGAAACTAAAAATGTTTTATTATCAACTACTAAATTTGTTAAGCTTGACATGTTTGGGGGCGATATCTCCGAGAATGGAATAATAAAATTTCCTTTTTCAGTTCTTAATACATCATCGATTGAATCTATGTTAAATTTTATATTATCATAAAAATCGGCTATTAGGGCATTTTGAAGTTTATAAAAATCAAGAGCTATTGAGAATCGTTGTTCGAGTTCATTATATTTCTCTTTATAATAGGTTTTATTTAACCTATCAATTACAATAATACTATCGGGCAAAATTAATGCACGGCTAACCTCAATCCCTAACAAACTTGATACAGAAACTAAAATTGCTGAATCTTTTTTAATCATTAAATTAACCTTAAGATTGGTTATCGTTTCGTTATCTTCAATAGATATTTTTGAACCTTTAATGATTATAATACCTTCGGTATTATTTAAGGTATTAATTTTATTTAAAAGAACTTCTTTATTAATAATTTGTAAACTATCATTTGTTGCATTTTTTTTAACAGCACATCCCGCAAGGATGAAAAGACAAATCATAAAAATTAAACATATACGTTGCTGATTAGTCCTCATGTTGATTTTGCTTATATAATTCAATCTTTTTTGTTATTTCGCTGCTGGTATTTCCTAATTTTTTTGATAGTTCCCACATTTTTATAGCTTCTTCACTATTTTGATTTTTTAATAAAATATCACCATAATGATCAACGATAACAGCATTTTGATATCCACCATATTCGTAGGCTTTTTTAATATAGAATAAAGCATCCTGATATCTTTCTAATTTATATAATATCCATGCATAAGTATCGAGGTATGTTGAATTATCGGGTTCGGCATTTATTGTAATTTTACTTAATTTCTCAGCAAGCTCAAGTTTCGAATCGCGTACTGAAAGATAATAGCTGTAATTGTTTAAAACATAGGCTTCGTCTGGTTTCATTTCTAAGGCTTTTTCGAAATAATACTCAGATTGCGGGTAATTTTTAATTGCCTGATATGATTCGCCTAAATAAATATAATAATTTACTTCCAGCTCTTTATTATCTTTTACTAGAGGTAATCCTTTTAATAAGGTTTCTGCTGCAATTTCTTCTTTTTTTATTTGTAATGCAGATAATCCTTTATAGAAATAAAATGATGGATTCTCAGGAAAACGGTCTGTTGCTATAGTTGCTTTTTCGAACATTCGATCAAATTTACCCAAATAGCTATAAATTGAAATAAGTTGTTCCCAAATTATTTCATTGTCAGAAAATTTTCTTATTGCATCTTCGAGCTGATCTCCTGCTTTTTCATACTGATTCTTTTTTACGAGAAAATCTGTATAAAGCGTAAATCCTTCTAATTTATCTGGGTATATACTTTTAAATTTAAGGAGGTTTGATTCTATTTTTTCTCCATATAAGCTCATCTCTTTTGGCGTGTTTAAAAAAGAATATAAAACCATCACCTTAGAGCCAAATTCAACTAATTCGTTATTAATTACTTTATCAACAACTAAAAAAACATGATCATAATCAACTTTTCGTCTGTAAAAATCAATCATGGTTATCTGTCCTTGCGCATTTAAGCTATCCTTTTCAAATAAAATAGTTATTGTTTCTTCGGCTTTTAGTAACAAGTTATCACGAGTGTACATATCTGCTAAAATTGCATAGTATTTAGCTTCTTCGGGGTAGTTTTTAATTAATTTATTTATTTCATCATAGGCTTTTGTCTTATTGCCCTGAAACAAAAATATCTGTTGTTTATTTATTGATATGCTTTCGTTTACTCCAACTTTTTCTTCTAATTTAATTAGTGTATTTATCGCATCATTAAGCTTATGATTTTGCTTATAAAGCATCGCTAAATAAAAAGCTACTTCGTGGTTTTCGGGTTCAATTTTTTGGATGTTTTCGTAAACCTCAATAGCTTGTTCTATTTGTTTGTTATCTAAATAAATATCGGCGAGAGTATAATAGTAAAATTTGTTTTCGGGATTTTGTTTTACAGCCATCTTGGCATATTTTATTGCAGGTTCGTAATAACCCAAAGCCCCATTAATTCGGGCAATTTCGTGCATGGTGCCATCTGATGTTGGTTTTATTTCCAAACATTGCAAAAACAACTTTAGTGCTGTATCGTATTCTCCTAAAATTTTTAATCGGTTCGCCTCTAAAAAAGTATAATAAAACTCGGCTTCGATATCAGTATTAAACCTATTACCTATCTCCTTTTTGGGACTACAGGAAGCAAGGCTAATAATAATTAGTATTGTAATTAGAGTCTCTTTTAACCTTATATAACGAAGCAAACAATTATTTTCTTTAATCATTACTTTTTTCTTTAACACAAAATCTTTTTTCAACTTACTTTACTCCAGTACTTCCAAAACCACCATCACCTCTATTTGTTTGAGATATTTCGCCAACATTATTTAATATTACATGTTCGTGCTTTGCAATAACCATCTGACAAATTCTTTCACCATTTTCTATTAATACATCTGAATTTGAAAGATTAATTAAAATAATCCCTATTTCACCACGATAATCGGCATCAATTGTTCCGGGTGTATTTAAAACTGTAATTCCCTTTTTTAGTGCAAGTCCGCTTCTTGGACGAATTTGGGCTTCAAATCCAACCGGAAGTTCAATAAACAAACCAGTAGGAATTAACGCTCTTTCTAATGGTTTCAATATTACAGATTCTTTTAAAAATGCTCGTAAGTCCATTCCGGCAGCATGTTCTGTACCATACTCTGGTAATGGATTGCTTGATTTATTAACTATTTTTACATTCATTGTATTAAAAGGTTTTTTCAAACTTATAAATTAAACCATTACTTAAAAAATTATATGTCGTTTCTATTTGTTAAAAATCATTAAAAGCTTTTCCTTTTTGATCATTAAACCCATATAGGAGATGATTAAAATTGTGCTAACAATCATTTGAATAATAAACGATTTAATATCCATGAGTTGATTTACAGTAAATACAACTATAGCTAAACCAAAATAAAATCCTATGGTTTTTAGATCATAATTAATCGGATAGAATTTTTGTCCTACAAAATATGAAATAACTATCATTGATGTATAACATATTAATGTTGCCCATGCAGCACCAACGTATCCGAATGATGGAACCAATAGAATATTAAATATAATTGTAATTAAAGCACCAAATAGTGAAACTAATGCGCCATATTGAGTTAGATTTGTAAGTTTGTACCATATAGATTGATTATATAATATTCCCAAAAACAAATTCGCCAAAAGGATTATAGGAACAATTTTTATTCCTTCATGAAACTCAGATCCTATAAAATATTTAACAATATCAATATACAGAACTACTCCAAGAAAAATAAGTAATCCGGCCATAACAAAGAGTTTCATTATTATTGCATACTGCTCTTTGGCGTTTTTATCATCCATTTTTGAGAAAAAAAATGGTTCAGCAGCATATCTAAACATTTGAATAAATATGGTCATTAAAACAGCCAGCTTATAATTTGCGCCATAAATACCTACTTGCTCAAGAGCAGTGGTTGGGTCTGTGACTAGATATTTCATCATGATCTTGTCTAAAACTTCGTTTACCGATCCTGCTATACCTACAATTAGTAAAGGAAATGTGTAAACAAGCATTCTTTTAAGCAGGTTAAAATCAAAGTTCAATTTAAATTTTACAATTTCGGGTAATAATAAAATTAGTGTTACTATACTAGCTATTAGATTTGCTATAAATATATAACTAACACCCATTTCAGGATTGTAAAAACGACTTATTAATTCTGGATTTGATTTATAAATGTGCGGAAATACTAGAAAAAACAATGCGTTTAAACCAATATTGATAAGAACATTAATAATTTTTAAAACTCCAAATTTTGCTGCTTTACCTTCTAACCGGAGTTTCGCAAAAGGAATTGAAGTAAAAGCATCTATACTAACAATAATACAAAACCAGCGTATGTAATTTTCGTTGTGCTCATAATCAATGGCTGTGGCAAGTTGAACTGAAAATATAGATGTTAAAATAATAAATATAAATGAAGTTGTAAATAAAGCTATAAGGCTTGTACTATATACTTTATTGAAATCTTTTTCACTTTTAGCAAAGCGAAAAAAACCAGTTTCCATGCCATAGGTTAGTATAACTAATAAAAATACAATGTAAGCATAAAGCTCGGTAAATATGCCATACTCTCCCTTGTTTAAAATTCGGGTATAAAGAGGTGTTAGCAATAAAAAATTAAGTACTCTTGGAGCAATTGTGCCAAAGCCATAAATTATCGTTTGTCCCGCAAGTCGTTTAAATTGATTCAATTTATGTTGTTTTATTCGTTACCTTTTTTATTAAATAAAATGTATCCAAAATTAAACACAAAGTAATATTTCTTATCCAACTTATCATAATAATTAATGCTTAAGCTTGCAGGTCCTAACATAGTATGGTAAACAACCGCGGCGTTAGCCATATACGTAATGTTTGCTAGAGGTGTCATATATACTGCGTTTTTATACTCATCTGCTACAATTCTTTGATATGGAAGCATTGCATAAATTTCGGCTCTTAAATGCAATTCGTCTGTTATATTTATTATTGGTTTTATTCCGGCAGCAACATATGAGTGTGCATTGTACGAATCAATAAAAAGTGTTTTACTGTGAGTACTCGGTTGAAATTGATTAGCATTTAATATGGTTGAGGTATAATTACTAAAAAAATCCATATTAGTAAAACAGATTTCAGAGTAATATCCTAAGGAAATATATTTCCCCACTTTTTGATAATAATCACTTTTAAAACGAATAGTATACCAATTGTGTTTCTTTTTAAGAATATCATCATTAATAGATGTTGAGCCAGGTAAAAACCTTTCGTTGCCACTTAAATAATTAAAACCTATATTCTGAAAAACACCAGATGTTGGATATTGTTTGTAATTTAGCGTATTGCGCTCATATTCGGCTTGAAAATTATAGTAATTAAACTCGGTAATATCAACTGTATCTGTTTTAAGAAACTGCATTACCTGATAATATTCATCTGTAATACTTCCATAAGCTCCCGAAAATTTAACAATTCCGTTTATTTTTATTGGTGTCAACAGGCTTATTTTAATATTGTTCTCGTTTTTTATAAGATAAGGTGGCCTGGTATCGTCAAAATATGGATCAGAGTTACTTTTATAGTAGTTCCATTGATTAATCGTATATTCTGCTGCAATGCCAAAAGGTATTTTTGTGGGAAAATCGGAACGAGCAGTAAGTTGGAATGAGTTATACAGCCTACCGAGGTAAATGTTTGCACTTATTATTCGCGAAACTAAACCCAAATGATTGTATTTTAAACCTATATATCCGCTATTTATTGCATTTGATGAAATATTTGCACCAATGCCTAAATTAAATATTGCTTTTTGCTTTATCTCAAGATTCAAATCATACAACGATGTTTGTGTGTTAATTTTTGCTTCTGGAATTATTGAAGAAATAGTGCCATCGGCAAGCAATTTAAAGTATTCCATTTTAAAGTCATCAACACTAATAATATTGTTTTTCTTGTAAATACTTTTTAATGCATATGCTTTTTCTTTGCTATTTAAACCAGTAATGTTGATGTTATTAAAATACAATTTCGTTTTTTTATTATTAAATGTTCGTCTATTGTTTGCTAAATCATCCAAGCTTCTTCTTGTTATAATTTTGCTTTTTATTGAATCAATTATTGAAATGGTATTATTATATCCGGTTTCTATGATATACGCTGCTTTATCAAAATCGAGCAAACTAACATCTTGCACAATTGATTCTATTAAAATTCCATTTTCTGGTAAATTGTAATCGCTCATATTCATAAGCATATTCTCAACCTGTACAAAAAGGTCATCAATATCAGGCTTTTTAGAATTACTAGCTGTTTTACTTCCAATAATAAAATCAGGATTAAATGTGTTTATCATCACATCCTGTGGAAAATTATTCATCATACCACCATCAAACAAAACTAAATTGTTTATCTCTATCGGTTTAAAGAAAAAAGGAAATGTCATTGAAGCTCTAATTGCCTTTCCTAAGTCTCCATTTTTAAATACTACCTCCTTATTATTATAAATATCGGTAGCAACACATCGAAAAGGTATAAATAAACTATCGAAATTATATTTAGCTGCAGCAATAGCCTCAGCAAACAATTGCATAGCAGCAAAATCAAGCTGATGTGTTTCTATTAAATTTGTGGGTAGCTTTGCTTTTAAATTTTTACCATCTAGCAGAATATCTATATTAAGTATCTCAGCATTATCAGGCTCTTTCTTAAAATAATAAATATGCTTTGGTTCGATAATCCCGGTAGCCCATCGCTTTGATTCCTCCGACAAAATAAGTTTTTCGATTTCAGCAGGAGTATAACCACTTGCATATAATCCGCCAATTATTGCTCCCATTGATGTTCCTGTAATATAATCTATGGGGATATTGTTTTCCTCTAATGCTTTTAATACGCCAATATGTGCAAATCCCTTTGCACCACCACCGCTTAGAACTAAACCAACTTTTTGTTGTGAAAATGTACTTACAAAAAAAAGACAAAAAGCAATACATAATCCTAATTTCAACCTTGTCATTGTTAATTAATGCTACTGTTTATTTTAAAATCCTGATATTTGTTTCTATTTTTGTTTTTTAAACCTCAAAGTTACTATGAAAAAATTACTATTTGTCTCATTAATTTCTTTTTTACTCATGTCTGCCTGTACAGAAAAAAAAGAAAAAGCAAGTGATCAATTATATAAAATCGAAACCATTTATGGTGATATTATATTTAAGCTTTATGATGAAACGCCATTACACAAAGAAAATTTTATAAAACTCATAGAACAGGATTATTTTGATGGCGTGCTTTTTCATCGTGTTATAAATGGTTTTATGATACAGGGTGGAGATCCTGATTCACGAAATGCCAAACCCGGTGAACTATTGGGTAACGGAGGTCCTGATTATACAATACCAGCAGAATTTATCGATACTATATTTCATAAAAAAGGTGTAATTGCGGCAGCTCGCGAAGGCGACGATGTAAATCCCGAAATGCGTTCAGCTGGTTCGCAATTTTATATTGTTCAAGGAAATGTTTTTACCGACGAAGATTTTAAAATGGTTGAAGATAGAATTAATGCTACACGACTAAATAATCTTATAACCAAAAACCTGGAAGAACTGAAAAATAAAGCTTTTGAAACAGGTGGAACTATCGATAACGTAACCATGTTACCGATAGCCAGAGCTGCAGCCGAAGAACAGTTTAAGGCAGAAGGGTATTATACAATTCCTGAGTTTAAAAAAGAAGTATATAGAAAAATTGGTGGGACACCGCATCTCGATATGGCTTACACTGTTTTTGGCGAAGTAATTGAAGGCTTAGAAGTAATTGACAAAATTGCCGCAGTTGAAACCGACGAGAATGACCGCCCCATTAAAGATGTTAAAATGCGTATTAAAAAACTATAGTTTGATAATTTGTATATGATAGAAAAAATAGAAAAATACATACTTGAGTGTAAAGAGTTTGTTGCAACATCAATAAATGATGTTGAGCCTTTTCGAATAAAGTACTTAGGCAAAAAAGGCATAATTGCTGATCTTTTCGAAGAATTTAAAAATGTTCCACGTGAAAACAAAAAAGACGTAGGCCAGAAATTAAACGAACTAAAAGATTCTATTCAGGAAAAAATAAATGAGTTTAAAACTAAATTTGAAGATACAGCCGGCTCCTTTGCTGCCATAGATTTAAGCTTACCAGGAGATCCTGTAAACATAGGTACACGACATCCTATTTCAATTGTACGTAACGAAATTATCGAAATTTTTAAACGAATTGGGTTTACTGTTTCCGAAGGACCCGAAATTGAAGATGACTGGCATGTTTTTTCTGCATTAAACTTTCCACCTGAACATCCTGCAAGAGATATGCAGGATACGTTTTTTATTAAACCCGAAGATAAAATATTGTTACGTACACATACCAGCTCTGTTCAGGTGCGGGTAATGGAAAACTCCAAACCTCCGATCCGTACAATATCTCCGGGACGAGTGTTTCGAAATGAAGCCATTAGTGCACGAGCACACTGTATATTTCATCAGGTCGAAGGTTTGTATATTGATGAAAATGTTTCATTTGCAGACTTAAAACAAACACTCATGTTTTTTGCTAAAGAAATGTTTGGTGAAAAAACACAGATCCGTTTACGACCATCCTATTTTCCTTTTACTGAGCCATCGGCCGAAATGGATGTAGCTTGCAATATTTGCGGAGGAAAAGGTTGTAATGTTTGTAAATACTCTGGTTGGCTCGAAATATTAGGATGCGGAATGGTAGATCCTAATGTTTTAGAAAACTGCGGAATTGATAGTAAAAAATATACCGGTTTTGCTTTTGGTATGGGAATAGAGCGAATAACCATGCTTAAATATGGAGTTAACGATCTTCGCTTATATTTCGAAAATGATATTCGCTTCCTGAACCATTTTAAGGCTGCCTTTTAATAATTCCATAGTCATTACGAGCAACGCGAAGCAATCTAAATTCGAGTTCATAGACTGCTTCGTTTCACTCGCAGTGATAATTCACTTTTTTTGTCATTGCGAATCCTTGTAAAAGGGTGAAGCAATCTAAATACCAGTTCTATAGACTGCCTGCCCGATGAAGGTGGCCTTCGGTCGCCTTTACAAGGCTCTCTCGCAGTGACTTTAGTTAAACTACCCTGCCTGATAAATCGTCCCAATCAGGATTAATTCCATTAATTAAATCCTCTTTCTTTTTTCTTGATCCTGCTTTTATCTGCTTTTCACGGCCAATTGCATCACCAATAAGAAAATGCGTTTCGTAATAAACCAGCTTGTTTACATTATACCTTGAAGTAAAAGATTGTGGATTTGCTTTGCTTTTATGTTCCTCAAGCCTGCGACTTAGATCATTGGTTACTCCGGTATAAAGAACTGTATTATTCTGGTTCGTTAGTATGTAAACATATCCACCAGTTATTTTGAATACCATAGGTTTTGGAATTGGGGTTTGATGATTATAAATATAATTATTTTTTATTAGTCATAACGAGCGAAGCGAAGTTATCTCTCTATAGTTTGCTTCGGTCGCTCACTCCCTCGCAAAGACAATCGAAGACAAAGTGTTCGCAGTGATTATTCTCTCTTTTTTTTCCATTGCGAATACCACCACATTTGGTAGTCATTGCAAGCAAAGCGAAGCAATCTTTATTGCTGTACAGTCTAAAGACTGCTTCAGTTGCACTTTTAGTGCGCCTTCGAAGTGACTATTCGTTTGGTTTGTCATATATGCATTATGCCCAAAAAATTTGGGTAGACTCTCGCAGTGACTTTGTTCCTTTGTTTGTCATTACGAGCAACACGAAGCAATCTAAATTCGATTTCATAGACTGCTTCGTTTCACTCGCAGTGACAATTCTCTTTATGTGTCATTGCGAACCCTTGTAAATAATGAAGCCCGCTGGTATAGTGCAGGCAATCTTTAAACGAATTCTTTTGACTTCCGGACTTCGTTCTTAACGCCTACTAATTTTGTTGTGGATTTAGTTGTATTTCGTTTGTTAATTCCATTGCTTTTCTATATGCAGCAGAAACACCACAATACCTCTCATCAGATAAACTTATGGCTTTTTCTATTTTTTCCAATGGTAAATCATTGCCCCAAAATTTAAATATAATGTGCATTTTAGTATAATGCTTAGGATGTTCTTCGGTAACTTCTGACTGAACCTCAATACTCATTTTTTCAAAATTAACTTTCATTTTTTTCAGTATAGAAACCACATCCATCCCGGTACATCCTGCCAATGAAAGCATCATTAAGGGCTTTGGCCTTGGTCCTTTATCATTTCCACCTACTTCGGGTGCTGCATCAATTATAACTTTATGTCCGTCCATTTCGGTTTCGAACAACATATTTTCAATCCAGTTTACATTTAAAGATGTCTTCATATTTTTATATATTTACATATCGATATTTTTCACAAATATATTTATTTTGCATAATATCAATTTAACTTATTTAAAACAAAAATCATACTTTTGTGTTCAAGATTATTGGTAGTATCTAATAATGAATTATTTAAAACGAACTCTTTAGCTGATAAATTAAAAACAGAATGAAAACCCGAGATTTTATACCTTCTTGTGAGACCTGCATAAATGATTTTGATACTATTTTCAAGCATTTAACGCCTGCAGAACATCAAAAAGTGAATCAGGAAAAGGTTTGTAATTTTTACAAACGCGGAAACGTTGTTTATCATGAAGGTAGCAGGACAAATGGTTTTTATTGCATTAATTCTGGTGTTTTAAAAATTTTCAAAACGGGCATTGATGGTCGTGAACAAATCATTGCTTTTGCTAAAAAGGGAGATCTTATTGGATTTCGTTCTATATTAAGTGGAGAGCTTGCTTGTTCTTCAGCTAAAGTTATCGAAGACTCTGTTCTTTGTTTTGTTCCTGGTGAAACGCTAATTAGTCTGGTTAAAACAAATGGAAATTTTTCATTAGCCTTAATGCAACTAACATGCAAAGAACTTGGTGTTGCCAATGCATTTATTACTGATATTGCCCAAAAAACCGTTCGCGAAAGACTGGCTGAAGTGCTGCTAAAATTAAAAGATACCTTTGATATCGATGAGGAAAAAGCCTTACAGGTATCATTAACCCGCGAAGAACTTGCAAATATTGTTGGTACTGCAACAGAATCTGTAATCCGCTTACTTTCTGAATTTAAGCAAGACAAACTCATAGATATTAATGGCCGTAAAATTAAGATTCTTGATGTTAAGCGCCTCGAAAAGATTTCGAATGCGTTTAACTAAATACAAAACACCATAATTTCATTTAGAGAAGAGAGGATTTTTATCCTCTTTTTTGGTCTATTTCATTTGTCATAACGAGCGTAGCGAAGTTATCTTTAAAGACTGCTTCACTCGCCCTTTCAGTGCTTATTCGCAGTGACTTTTTACTAGGTTTTTTATGCCTATATTATGCCCAAAATTGGGTAGGCTCTCGCAAAGACAATCTGTGTTGTGCTATTAAAACAGTTTTTTCTGGTCGTCGTTAAATTGAATACGTCCAAGATGTTTAAAGGCTAATTCAGTAGCTTCTCTTCCACGTGGAGTGCGTTTCATATAACCTTCTTTGATCAAAAATGGTTCATAGACCTCTTCAATAGTTCCTGCTTCTTCGCCAATAGAAGTGGCTATGGTATTTAATCCAACCGGGCCACCCTTAAATTTGTCTATAATGGCTATTAATATTTTATTATCCATTTCGTCGAGCCCATGTTTATCAATATTCAGAGCTTTCAGAGCATAACGAGAAATTTCTATATCGATTTGGCCATCGCCTTTTACCTGGGCAAAATCTCTAACTCTTCGTAATAATGAGTTTGCAATACGAGGAGTACCTCGCGAACGAAAAGCAATTTCATTTGCAGCATCGTCTTTAATTTTTACATTTAAAATAGTTGCTGATCTTTTAACAATAGACGTTAATATATTTTGATCGTAATATTCGAGATGAAGGCTAATACCAAATCGTGCTCTTAACGGACTGGTAAGTAAGCCGGATCTGGTTGTTGCACCAATCAATGTAAATGGATTTAAGGTAATCTGAACCGATCTCGCACTCGGACCTTTATCGATCATAATATCTATTTTATAATCTTCCATAGCCGAATACAAATACTCTTCAACAACAGGGCTTAGTCTGTGAATTTCATCAATAAATAAAACATCTCCCGTTTCAAGATTTGTTAGTAAACCAGCAAGATCTCCAGGTTTATCAAGAACAGGCCCGGAGGTTAATTTAAGTCCTACATTTAGTTCATTGGCAATAATGTTAGCAAGAGTCGTTTTTCCCAATCCTGGAGGTCCATGTAAAAGTACATGATCAAGAGCTTCGTCGCGCATCTTAGCCGCCTGAACAAAAACTTTTAAATTATCGACAACTTTAAACTGACCTTTAAAATCGTGGAAATTCAGAGGCCGTAGTTTATTCTCGACTTCTTTTTCTTCAATGTTATTATCTCTTATATCAAAATCGTCCATTCCGTTTCAATTAATCAAACAAAGTTAAAAAATCTATCAGTCGAATTTGTCAAATCGGATTTTTTCGCCATTTATTTTATACTCACGTCCATCTTTATATTGAACAACCAGTAACATTTCTCCGGTAGGTTTATATTTAATCCAGGATTTTACTTTTTGTCCCTCGCTGTAATATCTCTCTTCTAAAATGCTCCCATTGGGATAATAATATACATGTTTTCCATCTGTATTTCCCTGAACATATCGACCCTCAAAATATAGCTCTCTAGTACTGTAGAATTGTTGCCATATTCCATCTTTCTGACCCATCACAAATTTTCCTTTTAGAATCATATCACCAACGCGCGTAATCCACTCACCTTCTTTGTAACCCTGACTGTAAAATCCCGAATCAACAACCTGCCCATCTTCTGAATATTCGATTGATTCTCCATCGGTCAGACCATAACTATAATTTTCATCTAATAAAAGCATTCCATTTTTATGGTACCATTTCCAGTTTCCGGTCATTTTACCGTTGGTATAATTTCCCTTCTGTTGTATTTTACCATCAACATAATAAAACGTCCACAATCCATCTTTCAAATTATTCTTATAATTCCCGTTACTTTTTACTTTTTTCCCAGGATAATAATCTGTCCATTTACCATGCCTCGTTCCATCAACAAAAACAATTCCTTCAGATTCCAACTCTCCTTTAATATCAAATGTTTCAGATTTTATAACCTGTCCTTTCGCATTAAAATAGCGATGCGTACCAACCGGAATGTCTTTTAAATAACCTCCCTGAAATGTTTGATTACCTTTTTGATCATATTCTTCTTTAACCTGAATATCTAAGTTATAATTCTCATCTTTTAATACAATCTCATCATTTTCGTATCGAACAGTATTTACCAAAAAACCCATATCATCATATTGTTTTAAATAACCATTGAGTTTTCCATTTAAATATGTTCTCTCCTCTTTTATTTTACCTGTAGTATCAAAAGTTTTCCATACACCTTGCTTTTGTTTTTTATTATTATAGCGATTTATTTCTTCGTTGTATATAACATCGTTTTCACGATATCTTGTTATGGTAATAATAACACTGTCGGCATCAAATTCATATGATAGTCCGTTTTTCTTATCATCTAAAAACGGAATTACTTTTTGTATTTTTTCATTTGGAAAATAATAATACATATTCCCATTTTTTTTTCCGTTAACATAAAGTTCTTTGGATTGAACTATATTTTTGGCATTATCATCTTTAAAATACTTATAATCATAACCACTTTTTTTACCATTTAGATAACTTACTTTCTCAACTGTATCGCCTATCTCATCATAAAAAACCCATATACTATCGAGTAAAAAGTTTTTCCAAGTACCTTCTGATTTTTTTACTCCCGATACATACCACGATTTCCAAAATCCATCTGGTTTTTCATTTTTTAGATAACCTTCGCTGGCGGTTTTTCCGTTTTGATATAAGTATTGCTTAAAATATCTTTTTTCGGTGGTCAATGTATCCTGACCAAAACCTAAAAATGGAAATACTAAACAAACAAGTAGTATTGTACTGATTAATTTCACTTTATTTTAAATTGACAAGTTATAAAAGTATAAAAAAAGCAGGGAGTTTTTCCCTGCTTCGTAAATTTTTAATGAACAATTATAATTTTAGTTTTTTTGATATTTCGAGCATTTTATCGATTGATTTTTTTGCTTTTTGAATAGTCTCATCATCTAATATAATTTCTGGTTTTTCGTATTTTAGTGTATTATACATTTTTTTCAATGTTATTAATTTCATAAAATTACAATCATTACATCCACAGGTTGAATCTTTTGGAGGAGCAACAATAAACATTTTATTAGGACTTGCTTTTTTCATCTGATGCAAAATTCCAGATTCTGTAGCAACAATATATTCATTACTGTTATCGGTTTGAGTAAATTTTAGTAAGGCAGCTGTTGAACCGATAAAATCAGAAATTAACTGAACAGGTTTTTGACACTCAGGATGAGAAATAATTTTTGCATTTGGATATTCTTTTTTTAACGCTAAAATACCTTCAATCGAAAATTCTTCGTGAACATGACAAGCTCCATTCCATAAAACCATGTTTCTTCCGGTAACTCTGTTAATATAGCCACCTAAATTTCTGTCCGGAGCAAATATTATTTTTTGATCTGCAGGTAATGATTCAACAATTTTTAAGGCATTTGTTGATGTACAGCAAATATCGGTTAAGGTTTTTATTGCGGCAGTAGTATTAACATATGAAATTACTAAATGATCAGGATGTTCATCAATAAATTTCTTAAATTCATCGTAAGGACATGAGTCGGCTAATGAACAACCTGCATTTAAATCGGGTATTAACACTTTACTTTTTGGAGCTAAAATTTTGGCAGTTTCGGCCATAAAATTAACTCCTGCAAATAATATAATTTTTGCATCTGTTTCTGCAGCTTTTTGCGATAAGGCTAAACTATCACCAACAAAATCGGCGATATCCTGAATATCTGATGTTTGATAATAATGTGCTAATATAATAGCACTCTTTTCTTTCTTGAGTTTGTTAATTTCTTCAACAATAGCAATATTCTTATCTATTTCAGAATTCACAAAGCCATTTGTTATATCTGCGTTTTCAACAACCATATATTTATATTATATATATTTTAAATTAATAAATAAATATGATAATAATAATATCCTGTTAATAGTGTTATAAAGTTTTTTAAGGTTTACTTGTTATTTAAGAAATTAAGATCTTTTTAATATGATTTGAACAATTATAATTTAATTAAATACTATGATTTTTAATTATATAGTACATTTATCAACATACTGTTAATAGTGAATAGTACTAATAAATAGTTTATAGTTTTGTATTGTTTTTGTGTTAAAACCTTGTTTACTTTTTACTGGATAAAACTAATTAAATATTTTTGATTTGACTTAAAATTGTTTATATAAGCGTTGATTTATATAATACAAACAAAACTTTTACAATTTTGTTGACTTTAATTAACACAGTTTTAACAAACAAAGGATAGTTAATTAACAAATAGTAAAAGTTAATTAAAAGATAGGAGATGAGTGTTATTTATAAAAATAATAAATGTTTAATTCTAATTAGTAAGTATATAAAATGTCGTTATTAATACATTAAAATATTTAGTTAATTTTGAAAAATGATTTTCAAACAGAAAAATTTATGACAAAAATAAAAATAGCTATTGCTTCGGATCATGCAGGATATTATTTTAAAGAAAAATTAAAAGATTATTTGGGTACAAGAAACTATTTAATTAAAGATTTTGGTACCTATTCAATAGAAAGTGCCGATTATCCTGATTTTGCACATCCATTAGCTATTGCAGTAGAAAAAGGTGAATATGTATTTGGGATAACTCTCTGCGGAAGCGGAAACGGAATTAGTATGACGGCTAATAAACATCAGGGAATACGTTCGGCCTTATGTTGGAATAAAGAGATTTCTGAGTTAGCTCGATTACATAATGATGCCAATGTATGTTCTATTCCGGCCAGGTTTGTTAGTTTTGAGCAGGCAAAAGAAATTGTAGATGTTTTTTTAAGTACACAGTTTGAAGGAGGTAGACATTTAAAAAGAGTAGAAAAAATTCCGGTTAAATAAAAAATAATTTTTTTAGGTAAAAAAATTATAATAAACGAAAAATTCTAAATCTGAATAGAGTAGGATAGAGGGCTAATCCAGCAATACACCCAATCGTATTTGCAATCATATCGGCTATTTCAGCTGATCTGTCAACTGTAAAATAATACTGAACACCCTCCAATGTTAAACCATAAGCAATTGCCATAACTATAACGATTAATTTTATTGGGTTTGTGATATATTTTTTATCTTTTAAATACGATGAAAACATGGAAAGCACCAGAATAAAATACATCATAAAGTGAATAATTTTGTCCAGATTTTTAATTTCAAAGACAGAAACTTTGTTTAATTGTTTTCCCGAAAGAATACTTGCAGTTAGTATCAAAGCAGCTATTAATAAGGTTTTCCAGTAGTTTTTAAGTTTCATAATTTACTCTTTTTGCAAAGATATTATTTGTTTTCAGTTTATATTACAATCAGATAAGTTTTAAAATTGTTAATATACCTTACTTTTAGCAATTCAGCTTGTTAAAATCGCAATCCGAATTGTTAATAAACCTGCAATGTTTCACGTGGAACAGTATTCATGCACTTTCCTTAGGATCAATCGAATACAGAAGTATAATTTTTTAGTTAAAAATAGAGTTTTTTACCAAAAAATTTCTGTTAATTTAATAGAATTTTTTTAATATCAATAAGAATCAATTTTATTAGATATGGCTGGGTTATATATACATATTCCTTTTTGTAAAACTAAATGCGCATATTGTGATTTTTTTTCAATAGCTTCTTTACAATACAAGGAAAAAATTGTTCAGGCAATTTGTAATGAAATAGAATTGCAGAAAAAATATCTTGATGATGAGCTTATCAACACTGTTTATTTTGGTGGCGGCACACCTTCGGTTTTAACAATTGCGGAATTACAAGTAATTTTGTCACAAATAAAAAAATACCATTCATTAAAAAGCGATGTGGAAATTACTCTCGAAGCAAATCCTGATGATTTGGATTATGAGTATTTAAAAAATCTACAAAGCATTGGAGTTAATCGCTTAAGTATTGGAATACAGTCGTTCATTGAAAAGCATTTGAATTTAATGAAACGTCGTCATAGCGTACAAAAAGCCATAGAGGTTATTGGTGATGCTCAAAAAGCAGGCTTTAATAATATAAGTGTTGATTTGATTTATGGATTACCTGGATTAACTATAGAAGAATGGATTTATAATCTCGATATTTTATTAAGTTTAAATGTTCAGCATATTTCTGCTTACCATCTTACGATTGAAAAAAATACCCTTTTTTATAAATGGCACAATCAGAAAAAGTTTGAATTACCTTCCGATATGCAAAGTGTTAAACAATTTGAAACTTTAATAAAAAAAACAAAAGAAAAAAAATTTATTCATTATGAAATTTCGAATTTTGGTCTTGAGGGTTTTTTTTCAAAGCATAATTCTAATTACTGGAAAAATGAAAAATACCTTGGTCTTGGCCCATCCTCACATTCGTATAATTTATCTTCACGACAATGGAATATTGCTAACGTACCAAAATATTTGGACGCAATAAATCAAGGAAAAGTACCTTTCGAGATCGAAAATCTTACGCTAAACGATAAGTATAATGATTATATCATAACTTCATTACGTACAATTTGGGGTACCGATATAAATAAGATAAAGGAGGATTTTGGGAAAATGTATTATGATTATATGATTGAAAAAATAGATGGCTTAATTAAAAATAGGCTTTTAAAAAAAACTCAGAATAAAATAATGTTAAGCAAAAATGGAAAATTTTTATCTGATCGGGTAATTGAAAATCTTTTATATGTTAATGAAGATCGG
>JBFXEQ010000037.1:0-31187 GCA_050179935.1 Bacteroidales bacterium
TTAACGAGATGAATATCTGCATTTTAATACACTTATGCAAGCTAAATGACATAAAGATTCAAGAAAGTTTTCAACAGGAATCTGCTGGTAATCAAAGTGTAATGGGTTTACTAAGAGGAACTAATTATTATAAATTACCCTAACTAACCCTAAAATTATATTTTGTTCATGCAAAATCAAGACACAAGACAAAAGGAAAAAGATAAATAACCTCTAAATCTTGTGCTTGAAAATCTATCTACTTATCGTTATATTCAGCTAAAATATCTTTAACACCTTCGGGTGATACTCTTCCGTAAGTTTTATCGCCTACAAGCACCACAGGAGCTAATCCGCATGCACCAATGCAACGTAAACAACTTAACGAAAATTTACCATCAGCAGTAGTTTCGCCTACCTCAAGATTTAACTGACGTTTAAACTCAGCCAACACATTCTCCGCACCACGAACATAACAAGCTGTTCCGGTACAAACTGAAATTGGAAACTTACCTTTTGGTTTCATGGTAAAGAATGAGTAAAATGTAACCACACCATAAACCTTTGCAACCGACATACTTAATTCTTTTGCAATTACCTCTTGTATTTCAGCAGGTAAATATCCAAAGTGTTCCTGTGTTTTATGCAACACATTTATTAATTCGCCTTGTTCGTTATTAAAAGACTTACATATTTCTTTAATTGTATTTAAGTCTTTTTCTTTTATTTTAACTTTTATTCTTGACATTGTCTTTTTCCTCCAATTTAAATTTCAAACTAGCTGATTTCAATTTTTCCGCTTTTGTCGAAATAATGTGTATGCAATAAATGGTGCGCTTTTTCGCTCATTGGTTTACCTAAAAACTCTTCATACAATTTGATGATATATGGATTTTCGTGTGATTTACGTAAAACCTTACCTTCATCTTCGGTATAAATTGCTTTTGTACGAGCTTTAAGTATGCTTGAGTCGCTATGATGCGATGGTTGACCACCACCACCAATACAACCTCCAGGACATGCCATAATTTCTATTGCATGAAACTCTGATTTCCCAGCCTTGATATCGTCAAGTAACTTTCTTGCATTTCCTAAACCGTGTGCAATACCAATATTAATAGGAATTCCATTAAAATCAATGGTTGCTTTACGAATAAATTCCATACCACGCAATTGTTCAAACTCAACTCTTTCAAGTTTTTTACCTGTTTGCAGTTCGTATGCAGTTCGTGTTGCTGCTTCGATAACACCGCCAGTAACCCCAAATATTACTCCAGCACCTGTCGACTCACCAAGTGGTTTGTCAAAATCCTCATCAGGTAATGTCTTTAAATCAAGGTTTGCCTGTTTAATTAAATGTGCTAACTCACGGGTAGAAAGTGAAAAATCAACATCAGGATTTCCGTCTACTTTAAACTCATCGCGTTGTGCTTCGTATTTTTTAGCCAAACATGGCATGATTGAGACAACAATTAAGTCTTCACGTTTCACTTTAATCTTATCGGCGAAATAGGTTTTAGCAATTGCACCAAACATTTGTTGTGGTGAACGTGCTGTTGATGGTATATCTTTCATCTCGGGAAAATTATGCTCAAAGAAATTTACCCAAGCAGGGCAGCATGAAGTTAAGATTGGTAATTTAACCTCTTTATCACCTGCTAAAAATTTAGTTAATCGATCTAATAATTCAGTACCTTCTTCCATAATGGTAAGGTCGGCTGCAAAATCTGTATCGAATACATAATTAAATCCTAAACGGCGCAATGCTGAAACCATTTTACCAGTAACCAAAGTTCCTGGAGCTAAGCCAAACTCTTCGCCTAATGCAGCACGAACAGCAGGAGCTGTTTGAACGATAACTGTTTTTGTAGAATCAGAAAGAGCGTTAATTACTTCGCGGGTATGGTCTTTCTCTGTTAAAGCGCCTGTTGGACAAACAGCTACACACTGACCACAATATGTACATGTTGAATCTTCAAGATCCATTTCGAAAGCTGGACCAACTGCTGACTGAAATCCACGGTTAAAAGCTGATAATGCACCTACAGTTTGAAATTCATTACACATCATCTCACAACGACGACACATAATACATTTATCAAGATCGCGAATAATTGATGGAGAAAAATCCATTTTATAAGTTGACATCGCAGCATATTCCTGACCAGGAATTTCTCTGATACCTAATTTTACTGCCATATCCTGCAGCTCACAGTTTCCTGATTTTGCACAAGTTAAACAATCTTTTGGGTGATCAGAAAGAATAAATTCCATAACAGTTCTACGTGCATTAATAACTCTCATTGAGTGTGTATTAATTACCATTCCATCGGTGCAATCAGTTGAGCAAGATGGAGCAAGATTTCTTCTGCCTTCAACTTCTACAACGCAAATTCTGCAACCACCGGGTCTGTTTTCAATGCCTAGGCCTTCGAGATTCATGTGACAAAGCACAGGAATTTCTATTCCTATTTGTTTTGCAGCTTTGTATATTGTAGTCCCTTTTTCTACTTCAACAAGCTTGTTATCTATCGTTAATTTTACTTTTTCCATTGTACAAATAATTATTATTTAATAATGATTGCATCAAATTTACATCTCTCCATACATGCACCACATTTAATACAAATATCAGGATTAATAAAATGAGGTTCTTTCTTTTCGCCTGTAATTGCTCCAACTGGGCAAACGCGCGCACAAGCTGTACAACCAACACAATTCTCTGCTACGATAAAATATTTCATTAAATCTTTACATTCGCCAGCAGGACATTTTTTATCTTTTACGTGAGCAACATACTCATCCCAAAAATTCTCAAGTGTTGATAAAACAGGGTTTGGAGATGTCTGACCTAATCCACAAAGTGAAGTATCTTTAATAACCTGACTCATGTTTTTTAAACGCTTAAGATCTTCCATGGTCCCAAGTCCCTTTGTAATTCGGTCCAATAACTCATAAAGTCTCTTATTACCAATTCGGCAAGGAGCACATTTTCCACACGATTCGTCAACAGTAAAATCGAGGAAGAATTTAGCTACAGAAACCATACAGTTATCTTCGTCCATAACAATCATACCGCCAGATCCCATCATTGAGCCTGCAGCAATAAGGTTATCGAAATCGATTGGTGTATCGAGGTGTTTTTCTGTTAAGCAACCACCTGATGGACCACCAGTCTGAACTGCTTTAAATTTCTTTCCTCCTTTTATTCCACCACCTATTTCATAAATAACTTCGCGTAAGGTTGTTCCCATTGGCACTTCGATTAAGCCAACATTGTTTATCTTACCAGCCAAAGCAAAAACTTTTGTTCCTTTTGATTTTTCGGTACCGATTTTATTGAACCAATTTGCACCTTTTCTTATTATGATTGGAACTGATGCAAAAGTCTCAACGTTATTAACGTTTGTAGGTTTACCTAAGTAACCTTTTTCAGCAGGAAATGGGGGTTTGATGGTTGGTTCACCACGTAATCCTTCCATTGAATGAATTAACGATGTTTCTTCACCGCAAACAAATGCACCAGCACCATATCTCAATTCCATATCGAAATCGAATGTAGAACCGAATATATTCTTACCTAACAACCCGTATTCGCGAGCCTGATCAATAGCTATCTTTAAACGTTTAATTGCTAAGGGATATTCAGCTCTGATATAAATTAATCCTTTTGTAGCACCAATTGCATAACCACAAATAGCCATAGCTTCGAGGATTGCATGTGGATCACCTTCGAGTACCGATCTGTCCATAAATGCGCCTGGATCACCTTCGTCGGCATTACAAACTACATATTTCTGATCAGCATTATTTTTTGAAGCAATCTCCCATTTTAAACCAGTTGGAAAACCACCTCCTCCACGACCACGTAATCCTGAATCTTTAATCTCTTTAATAACGTCCTGTGGAGTCATTTCGTTTAGGCACTTGCCCAACGCCATATAGCCATCACGTGCAATATATTCCTCAATATTCTCTGGATCTATCAACCCGCAGTTTCTTAAAGCAATACGAATCTGTTTCTTGTAAAAATCCATATGTTTTGAGTCTGAAACAGCTTCTTTCTTTTCAGGATCCTGATATAATAATCGGGTTACTTTTCGTCCTTTAATAATATGCTCTTTGATAATTTCTTTTGCGTCTTTAGGTTCTACACGAACATAAAAGGTATTATCAGGAGATACTTTAACAATGGGTCCTTTTTCACAAAAACCAAAGCAACCAGTCATAACAACCTGAACTTCGTCCTGAAGACCTTTATTTTCGAGTTCTTTCTTTAAATGCTCAAGAACCGAATCACTTGCTGATGCTCTGCATCCAGTACCTCCACAAACAAGCAAATGCATTTTATATTTTGCCATTTTTATTCCTCCTTTAGATTATTATTTATCATCAATAACTTGATAATTAACTGGTATTATTCCTTCAACCAGCTCGCCTTGCTTGATATATTTTTCAATAATCTCGTCAGCTTTTTTAATATCAACATAACCAAAAACAATTGGTTCTTCACCAGGTTTTTTAACCTCGATGGTTGGTTCTGCAAAACAATAACCCATATCACCAGTTTGAGTTACTACTGCTTCAATATTTCTTTTTTCGAGGGCTTCAATTAAGAAATCCATCACTTGTTTAGCACCAGAAGCAATACCGCTGGTTGCCATACCTACTTTAATCTGAACATAGTTTTCAGCGCTTTCTCCCTTTTCGCGGAGATCCACTTTTGCCTGCAGTTCATCTTTCATCTTTATAAGATCTGCCAACGTTTTTATTTTTGTCATACTAAATAATTATTTAATAGTTTTTATAGCCTAATTTATTGCACAAAGATATTAGTTACCTTACTAATAAGCTTCTTAAAATATATATCCTTAAACATATATTTTATTAAACATATAATTCTTTTAAGTTTTCTGTTATCATTTCTTTTAACATTGCCCGAATTTTGGGATTACTTATATCAGCATCGCCAAGAGCTTGTTTTACTTCGCTTGTATCGAATTCAAACTGTGCTGAATTAAACGAATGAATATATTTAAATTCGATTTTGGGATTTGCAGCAACAAGTAATACGATTGTTCCGCCACAATCACCCAAAGGTGGGCGGTCGATATGATCATAATCAAATAATGCATAAACCGACGTTCCAACACCCTTTTCAGAATTAACCTTAACAAATCCTCCCGATTGTTCGGCACTTTGTTTCAATAATGGTAATCCCATCCCTACTTTGCGTGTTGTTCTTGATGTAATATAAGGATCTGTAACTTTGTTAAGCATTTCATGATCCATACCACTACCATTATCATTAATTGCAAGCTCCAAAATGTTTTTTTCAGGGAGCTCTGAAATAATTATTTCAATGCGCGATGCATTAGCACGAATAGAATTCTGAACAATATCTAATATATGCATTGAAATGTTATTCATTGCGCAATTACCTTTCGCCCGTTTTCGGATTTTAATGCCATTCTTACTTCACTGAATGTTTTTTCATTCATCTGAAAGATTGTTGAACAATCGCCAATATTCTCAGTAAAATGTGAATCAGAGTTTCTTATAAAACATCGGTCAGCCAAATATTTATTCTGATCAATAAAACTGCTTTTGGCAATATGCTTCGATAGCTCCAGCGCATCTTCATTCAGATCGGCAGGTACAAAACCCAACTGACTAATTAATGAATATCTTGCCCTGTCGATATGAGCCGGAATAAATAACCCGTTTAGCTGATGGACTTTTCTTTCGACCTGTTGTATATTCTGATCGAGTGCTGAAATCAACAACCAGTCGATTTGCTCAACAATATTTTCGTTTTTATCAACCACCACCTGATATCCAAACTTTTCGGGATCGTTTTTTATCTTTGTTATAAACGAATCCAGATAATTCTGAAATTCGTTTAATTCGTTATCCTTTTCAAAGAACGCAAGGCAATGAACCTCTTCTTTTGTAGTTACTTCGGCTCCTTTCAAAACAAGAATGCCCTCTTTTGCTGCAATTTCCTCTATTACTTTGCAGTTTTTGGTATTATTATGATCGGTAATACCTATAATCTCTAATCCTTTTTCCTTTGCTCTATTTACTATATTGGCAGGACTCATTTCCAGATCACCACATGGCGAAAGCACGGTATGTATATGTAAATCTGCCTTATAGAGCTTCATTCTATTTTACTATTTCATACAGTTTGCCTGCAACTTCGAAGGTATTCATATTGGTTACTAAAATAGGTACTCCTTCCTGATTACTGTGTTCAACAGTATCTTCATCGGGCATAAATCCCTTAACCATAATTACAGCAGCCAAATCTTTAAGCGAAGCAATAGCTATTACATTTTTGTGTGTTTGAAGAGTAATCCAAATCTGACCTTCTTTTGAATTACCCATAACGTCACTCAATAAATCAGAAACATAGCCACCGGTAACCTCTCTGTTTACTCCAGAGTTACCGCTTACCATTTGCAGGTTTAGTTTTTTTATAATATCTTCTACTTGCATACTTTATATTTTTTAACAATTACGATCGAGCTTTTCTGATCCCCATATTTTCTTCATAATCTCTTGTGATTCCTCAGCATCAATAATTCCTTTTCTTTCGAAAATACGTTGAATAAAAATACAATGGCTTATTGAAGCTCTGTCCTGAACAATATCTTCGGCTAGCGCTAAGCAATTTGGTGCACCACAAGCGCCACAATCCACTCCAGGCAAACATTTAGTAATCTCCTTTACTCTCCGCATCTTATTCATTGCCTCGGTCATATTTTCGTCGAGTTTCATCATGGAGCGAGGTTTTATCTTTTCTACCTGAATGTTTTTTGTCAGATATGGTTTATAATTTAAAATATCTTTGGTCTGATTCTCCTTGCTATTTTCTTTAATGTAAGTTGATCTTTTTTTGAGTCGCTCCACAATTAAAAAACGATTTGTAGTAATTAAAACACCCCCTGCACAACTCTGGTCGCAAGCACGAAGCTCGAGGAAATCAACATCTTTAATCTCCTCATTTTCGATTTTCTCTAAAAACTCCATCACATTATGCACCTCATCAATAGCTAAACAACGACCTTTCATAACATTTACTTCGCCATTGGTAAGGCTCCACACAGTTCCCTCAGCCGATAAATATTCATTAGGCTGAAGATTATCGGTTTTAATATCACCTCTTCGTACGCTTGTATAAATTTTATTAAAGATAAAATCCATATTGATTACACCATCAATAGGCGATTTTTTCTCACCCACAGGGCTTTTAATAGCCGCAATTTTAGCAGCACAGGGAGTTATATAAAATATACCGATATCCGACTTATCGACCCCCTTGTCCATTAATCTTTTTTTATAATAAAGAGCTGAAATATCAAGAGGTGGACGAAGAAGAATAACGCTATCAACGAGAGCTGGAAATTTAACCTGAATTAATCTTACAACAGCAGGACAGAATGATGAAATAAGCGGTTTTTTATCCTTATTCTTTAAAGCATAATCATCCATAGAGTCCATAAGAACATCAACACCATGTTCCACTTCATACACATCGGTAAATCCGAGATCTAATAAAACATTATAAATTTGTGAGGTTTTAACATCTTCGGGAAACTGACCAATTAAAACAGCTGGTAACAAAGCTACACGGTGTTTGTACTGAAAAATTTTATTAAAGTCGTCTTGTTCTATAATTATAGCATTTACCGGACAAACCCTAAAACATTCACCACAATCGATACATCTGTTTTCGAACAACTCAGCTTTACCGTTTATAACACGAATAGCTTCAGTTGGGCAAACATGCATGCAATGCGAGCAACCTACGCATAAGTCTTTGTGTATTTTTAAAGCATGATGAAAGACTGTTTGTTCCATAGCTTATTCTTTTTTCAGATAGGCAATAATTACCAAGTTTGTTCCAACACCCACTTCGCTGGTCAAACTAAACTCATCGGAGTTATTTTTTATATTTGAAAGGCCCATTCCTGCCCCAAAACCCATTTCGCGAACTTTTTCTGAAGCGGTTGAATATCCTTCCTGCATAGCTAGGTTGATATCATGTATTCCGGGTCCTTTGTCATTTACATTTATAGTAATTTTATCAGTGTCGATATTGATAATAACTTTTCCGGAATAAGCATGAGCAACCACATTTACTTCGGCTTCATAAAGTGCAACAACAGTTCTTTTTACAATTTTATGATCCCCAATCAATTGTTTAAGAATTTTTTTTAATTGACTGGAAGCCAATCCTGCTTTTGAAAAATCGCCTCCTTCTATGTCGAATTCAAAATACATAAATTAAAATACTGGTTTTATACCCGCATTATAAAGCAGGCCTGAAGTTTTAAATACTGAACTAGAACATTCAATTAACACAATTTTTGATTCAATTGCAAGATCAATCATATCCTCACTAATCTTTTTATTTCGGGCATAAACGATACAGCTAATATCAGACATTTCTGCTGTACGAATTGTCTGAGTATTAGCAAGTCCTGTTATCAGCATCAATCCATCAGTATCAAGAGTTAATACATCGCTCATTAAATCAGATGCAAAGCCTTTGTTAATTTCTGTTTCTAATAAATCGTGCCCGCAAATTACTTTTCCTTCGATAACTCTTACTATGTCTTTAATTTTCATTATAGATGTGAATTTAACTGTATTATCCTGAACTAAAAATGCTTAATTGTCGATACAAAATTAAATCATTTTTTGTTATTTCTTTCACACTGTTATTATTTTCACATTCTTAAAAATTAAAGAATACTTAAAAATATTTCCTATTTTATTGATTTTTAAATAATTATATTGATTTATTAGTAGATATGTTTAAAAACTCTATTCTTTAACATATTTATTTCCAACTGCATCCACTTTTCTCTCTAATTTTTGATACTTTGAAAAGGCAACTATCGTTAACAAGATTAGTACAGCAATAGAAATATAAACAAAAAAAGGAATTGGAACAGGATCGCCTCCTGCATACGAATGCAACCCGGACAAATAATAATTAACACCAAAATAGGTCATTAATACTGACGAGAATGCAATCAAAGACATCAGATTAAAGACAAAAATACTTTTAAACGTTTCGATCATACGTGAATGGATAACGAAACTATAAATAATGATGGTAATTAGCGACCAGGTTTCTTTTGGGTCCCATCCCCAATATCGACCCCAGGATTCGTTTGCCCAAACAGCTCCCAGAAAGGTTCCTGTAGTTAATAAATACAATCCGATGGTTATTGATTTATAATTAATTACGGTTAATTCATCGATCACTTTCAAAATATCGGTTGAATTATTTTTATTCAGAACTGAGTATAAAACCATGCAAATTATTCCGAGCATAGCGGCTAATCCTAAAAACGCATAACTGCTTGTAATTACCGATACATGTAATGTTAACCAATAGGATTGTAGCACAGGAACAAGGTTTGTAATTTCCGGATCCATAAAACTTAGATGAGCCACCAATAGCGTTAATGAAGCTAACAAAGCTGTCGCAGCTAATACTAATGATGTTTTTTTCTGAAATAAAATTCCGGCCAGAATTATTACCCACGAAATAAATACCATGGTTTCGTAGCCATTACTCATGGGTGCATGTCCTGAAATATACCACCTTATTATTATCCCCAATGTATGGAATAGAAAACCTGCATATAAAAGTAATCGCAGAATTTTAAGAACACCATCTAACCCACGGCCTTTGGCCGCTATTTTATAAATTATAATACCGAAAAACAAAATACCCAAACATGCATAAAAGGGAAATAACCGTTCAAAAATCATGGCTTTGTAATATACGATCTCCAATTTTATTTTTAGGGCCGAAGGAATTGTATAGCTAGCTTTTGCTCGCTGATATTGCTTAATCAAATGGATTTTTTCACTCGCACCTTTATTATTATCAGTCTTACTATCTGTAAGAAAGCTTGCTAAAACTGTAGAAATAAAAATAGAATCAGAAGTTGAACCTACATTCTCGGCTGCTTCAAATGGCGAATACCAGGTTTTTATTTTAGAATTAACCGGAAAGATTCGTAAAAAATCGCCACGATGAATCATAAAACAGATATTCAACCTTTCGTCGATCTTGATGGCCTCTTTTTCGAGCTTATTTCTGGAACCCACTGGCTTTGTGTAAGCTATGGTAAGCAAATCATTTAACTCATAGGTGTTATTTTCCAGATCAATAAAATCATCAAACGAGGCTAAATCATCCCTTAATACTAGTTTTTTACTAATCTCTTTATTCGATACTCTAATTATCGGAACATTTTTCCAATGCTCAAAATCATAATAAAACCCAAGAAAAACCTGCATTGGAGTTAATCCATTGTAAGTTGGTTTTTTCGAAATTTTTCGCAATATATCATGGCTAATCGTATAAAGCGGCTTTGTTCTACCTTTCTGATCCTGCACCAGTAATTCACCAAATTCATCGGCCATAGCACGAGGAACAATTAATTTTTCAGGTTCGTTTCCAAAGGTCAAGGAAGTTATTACAACGAATAGAACAATCAAAGAAGCTGATTTTATTGAAGTTGTCTTCCAAAAATGAGGAGTCACATTTCTAAAAAGCGAGTTTTTATTTAGTAGTGAGAAGATAAAAAAGAGAATCATCAGAAAATATCCTGTATAAGTAACAAGTATTCCTTTGCTATCCTTGCTAACTGAAAGGATAGTTCCTTTCTCGTCCTGATCGTAAGATGACTGAAAAAAACGATATCCCTGATATTTTAAAATATGATTCATGTAAATAGAATACACCAATTCGTTACCCTTTTCGATATCTTTTACTACTACATCGCTTACAAAGGATGAAGGACTATTCGATCCGGGATATCGTTCGATTGTAAACTTGTTTAGTTTTAAAGCAAAAGGGAGAGTTCTGGTTTCTTTGTTATTTTTTGTTTTCGAAAAGCCCGAATCATTTGCAATAATTATCTCGTTAGAGGTTTCTCCTTCTCTAATATGCATCATCCCTTCGACTGATGTATATCGGGTAATACCTGCACCAATAATCATAAATACAAATGCAAGGTGAAACAAAAATACCGAAAGCTTTTTTCGTAAATAAAGCTTATTTAAAATAATGCTGCCCAGCAGGTTAACCAAACAAATTAAAAACAGAAACTCAAACCACCAGGTATTATAAATAAAGTAACGCGAAGCATTAGCACCATAATCGTTTTCGACATAGGTTGCAAAAGCCAGCACCATTGCCAGAATCACAGATAAAACTCCCATAAACCAGGGCGAGAATAAAAACAAATTACGAAGATTTCTCATAAAACATGGATATTTGATCAAGGGTGAAAATACAAATTCTTAGGTCAAAAAAAAAGGACAGCGCAGTGCTATCCTTTTCAAGAAACTTATATTGAATGATAAATTAGAACGTTAATTTAGCTGATAAATTAATGATTCCAGCAGTAAAACGATCAGTATGTTCAATCTCATTATTTTCAACAAATGTTACTTTATTAGTTGTTATATACTGATATTCTAATGCTACGGAGAAACCATGCTTAATTGGGAAAATAAGATCGCCGTATAATACTTTGTTCGTTGCAAGATCATCAATTGCATATTTATCGCTAGTATTTCTGTCGCAGCCATAACCAACAACAACCTGTAACCAGGGTTTAATTATAGATGTTGCATTTAACCAAAAACCGGTACTTTTTTTGTCGATTTTACCATTTATTGTTGACCAACTATAATTGTTTGCGATGTTAAATAAATTAGCATTATTTAGGTTAGTACCTGCATTAAACTCCCCAACTAATGAAAAATACTTGTGTAATGGTAGGTTAATATCAACTCCAAAACCTGAGGTTTTAAAATTCTGATCAGAAGTTAAGGTGTAAGTTATAGTATCCACTTTAAAAGTATTTCCTGTTTTTTCGAGATAGCTTGCATTTACATAAGATACACCTACGGTATATTTATCGGCTATTTTACCAGAAACTCTTGCTTGGAACATTGGCATACCAGATAAATTGTCTTTACCTAAACCAGCCTCATCTTTTGTAGCTTCAGCTAATGAAATCTGCAACATTGGAGCAAAGCTCTTATTATTAATTTGATAGCTTAACTGAATTTGTCCTCTGCGGAAACCTCTGTTACCGGCAAACCACATATTACCATTTGTATTATTGGTGTTGGCGTTGTTTGGTGAAAAAATATCCCATTGTTGACCAACACGTGCTTCGAATCCGCCACTAATAATAGAAGCATATGCTAATCGGATACGAGGTTTAACGTTTGCATCGAATGAACCTCCGAAGAAATCGACTTCAACCAAACCACCGGCTTTAATTTTATCGCCAACACTGCCCTTAATACCCAATCGAGTATGTTGAGCAGTAAAACCAACTGCTTCCAAATCTTTATCATTTGCAATTTGAGCTGCGCCAAGGTTTTCAAGTCCAAACGAAGTAACACCACCATTTGAATAAACCATATCGCCTTTTATAAAACCATAAGGTTTTAATTCCACTTTTTTGTTTTCTTCTTTTTTCTCAGCCTCCTGAGCAAATGAAACCTGTGTGAACAAAATCAGGCTTAAAGCCATTAGTAAAAAATTCTTTTTAGACATAGTTTTAATTGATTAGATTTATTATTAATATTTAACTCCTTTTAATTTTTCAGATTGCAAATAAAAAAAATGATTTTCAAATAAATAACGATTAATATCATAAATTTAAAGAGACTTTAAACCGGAATCTTTACAATAAACTTACTTCCAACATCCGGAGTACTTTCAAGTTCAATGGTACCTTTATATAGTTCTACCATTTTTTTTGTAATCGATAAACCCAGTCCACTCCCGGTTGTATTCATGGTTTTAGCATTTTTAATCCGCACAAAGTCTTGAAAAAGTAATACTTGATCTTCCTTTCGTATTCCAATACCAGTATCTTCAAAGGTTACAACAATCTGACCTTTTTGCTTTTCGATAACAATAAACACCTTACCTCCTTCTCTGTTATATTTTACCGCATTTGATAACAGATTACTAAATATAATAACCAACTCATTTTTATCAGCATTTATAAATGTATTTTCTTCAGCTTCAAGATAAACTTTCACATTACGCTGAACGGCAAGCGGTTCGATGGTATCGATAACTATTTTAGCTATTTCGTGAAGATCAATATTTTCGAGTTTGCGTTGTTTTTTATCGGTTTCCATTTTTGTAAGATCGAGCAGATCAAGAATTAGCGTACGCATTCCTTTAAGCCTCTCAATAGATCTGTTAATCATTAACATATAATCATCAACCATGTCGCCAGCTTGTTTCTCCTGAATTATTTTTAAATAACCCTCAACAGCATTTATTGGAGATTTAAGCTCGTGCGATAAAACTGATAAAAACTGAAAGCGAACCTGCTTGCTTTCTTCGGTCATTTGCTTGGTCATTCGCCTTAGAAACAGGTTCTTGGTAATTCCTTCGAGCGCAGTTTTAATTTCCTGAGGTGTAAATGGCTTTGGTATGAAACTGTAAGCTCCAAAGTTAGTTGCTTTAACAGCCAGATCGAGCGAGGCATACGATGTGATCATACTTACTGAAATATCGTATTCTTTGTTTTTGATGTAATTCAGCACCTCAATACCATCCATGCCGGGTAATTTATTATCGAGCAAAATAATATCTACTCCACCAGACTCAATTATTTCGATCGCTTTTTCGCCTGTTTCAGCTTCCAGTACATCAAAAGTAAAATCATCATCCATAAATGGATAACTAACAGAAAAGTTGATTAAAACTCGTTTAATTCCAAATCGTATTCCCTCTTCATCATCAACCACCAACAATTTAAGCTTGCTCATAATCTAAATTTATGTGTTGTGCTAATTACAATCTATTTAATGTAAATTAAGTTATACCATAGTTAAAAAACTCTTGGCAGAGTAAGAGTAAATGTTGTTCCTGTTTTTCCGGCTGTGCTATCGGCATTGGATGAAACATCGATTTTTCCTTTATGCATCTTAACAATACCATAAACCAAAGGCAATCCCAAGCCTGTACCTTTTCCTATTTCTTTGGTTGTAAAAAATGGAGTAAACAGTTTATCCAGATTCTCTTCGACAATACCTGTTCCTGTATCGGAAATTTTTATTACCATATTTTTATCATCACCATTTATATCGATTGAAAGAATACCTCCATCGGGCATAGCTTCGCAGGCATTTTTTTCGAGATTTGTAAAAACCTGCATCATCTGATCGCTGTCGATCATTATCGTTAAATCGTGAGTATGTAAATTTATTTGGGTTTTAACGTTTTGAGGTATTACAACAGATTTAAGGCTTCGCTCAATAAATTCTTTAATATTTATTTCTTGTAGTTTTACTTTGTTTTTACGTGCAAAATTTAACAAACCACTCACAATACCTTTGCATCTGTCAGCTTGATCAACAATGAGTTGTACATCTTTTCTATGAGGATCGTCGGATTTAAGCTCATCAAGAATTATATTGCTATACATAGTTATTACTCCAAGTGGATTATTTAGCTCATGTGCAATTCCGGCCGATATTTGACCCATCGTAGCAAGTTTCTCCGATTGTTTTAATGCTAGCTCAGCATCCGCCAATTTCTTGTTTGATACCTGAAGCATTTTCATAAACTTATAAATGCGCTCTGTGGTGAAATAATAAATAAATCCTAAAAGAAATAAAATAGCAACCAATCCAACAGCACTGGCTCCAAGAATGGCATCACGAATTAACTCTTTATTTTCAATCTTACTTATAATTGATGCTCCGATATATAATTCGAACTTCTCGAAATAGGTAAAAGCAATCGTTTTATCTCTGTTATCAAGTCGGTAGTAAAATATTCCTGAATTTGCTTTTCGAATCGGGTTAAGAAAAGCGCTGTCGGACCATGTTTCGCCTTCGTGTGTAGGATGGATAAGCTGGTAGCCATTTCTATCGAATACAAAAGGATAACCACTTTTACCTATTTTTAGGGTGTACAATATTTTCTTAAGTTCTTCCAGATCTTTTTCCTTATCGCCAACGTACACCATACCAACAATTTCGTTGTTTACAATTATAGGTTCGTAGGCAGTTGTGTACCACTCATTAACTACAATAGCCCTACCGAAATATGTATTACCCTTTGTAATCGATTCAACCACAGGGGAATTATTTGGAATATAGGTTCCAACTGCACGTGAGCCATCAGCTTTTTTTACATTTGTAGCTACACGAACAAAACCACTATCAATTTTTTGAAATACCGAAATTGTTCCTCCAATTAGCTCAAAGGATTTATCGACAAAGAAACTGTTGTCGTAAAGATCAGTATTATTGTGTTTCCATCGACGAATGAAGGCTTTATGCTTTTGTCCGGACTTTTGGTTTTCAACATCGATTTCAATCTTCTCATCTAAAATATCCAGTGGATAACTATAAAACAGATGATTGATAACTTTTAGGTTTGTTTGAACATTTTTGAGTTTTAAGATACTTTCACGCTCAAACATTTTCGAGATGGTTGTTACCTTAAGCTCTAAACTCTTTTCTATATGCGCATTAAAGGTATTTATAGATGTGTATATAAACCAGGAAGTTACAAGCGAAATGACTGCAATAATTATAAAACCTACAGGTAATAATAACCTAAGTTTTATGGGAACAATTTTTTTATTAAACATGAATTTTTCTTTCAGATTTAATGATATAAATAGCTTTTCGCTTATTAACTATTGATAAACCAGAAACTCCATATCAAGATAAAAGATTAAAGGCAAAAGATAAAAGACAAAAGACAAATTCGAAAAAAGCTAGATTAATTAAGCCTCATTCTTTTATTATCAATCAGTTACAAAAATAGTTTATCTAATATGTTTTTCGATTTCAGGTAAAATCTTCTGTGCATCAACAGGTTTTCTGATAAAACCTCTTACAGGAAACCAATGTGATTTTCCATTTTCGGCTCTATAATCAATACCAGCAGTGCCATCAGCGATATTCTTAAACAATAGTACCTGTAAATCTTTAAAATCGGGATTCTCACGATATTCGCGAGCCATTTGCTGTACACTGGATTTTGAAGTAACCAAAATTTCTATTGATGATTGAATAAGAAATGGTATATCCTTGAATTCAGGATTTTGCAAAATCTCTTGGGCTAATTCAAAACCTTCATAATGTGTTGTCATCATCACATCTAGAATAGCAAGGTTTGGCTTTACTGAGCGAAGTTTTTCAATACCTTCTTCTTTACTCATTGCCGAAAAAACTTCATACCCTGCTTTTGCAAGAATAGTTTGTAACGCAGTAATCACATCAATATCATCATCAACAATTAATATTTTCTTTTTAGTTTCCATAATAGTTTCTTTTAAAATTTATTTCGTGTAATTAAAGTCAAAAATACGTTTACTATAATTCCCCATTGTGCCCTCAAAAATACTTGTCTTTAAAACTTCAATATCCCAAATTTAGGGTTTTCTTTCGATAAAATGAATTCTGTTTCTTACAAAAAAACTGTTCTTTGCCATATACCTAAACTTGTTTTTTTGTTTCGTTTCGCTGACAATTTCGATATTCAACTTTTTTAATAAACCCAAAATAATCTTCCTTTTTATTTAGATTTTCATACCATGTTTCTGCCTCGAAATCTACAAACTTTACATTAACCTTATCGAGCAACTCAATAATTCTGCGGCCATCATTCTTAAGAATCTTTTCAATCGCAGGAATAACACTTTTTTTATAAATAGCATATAAAGGTTCGTGTTTATCATAGTCTTTAACTGGCATAACGATATCTGAATCAACCGAAAGGTTAATCATGTTCTGAATTAATTTTATATTCATTATAGGAATATCGCAAGCTGTAATAAAATTTAATTCATTGGTTGAAGCTTTTAAGCATGATAAAATCCCCATCAGTGGGCCTTTTTCTTTTTCTAGATCAGGTATTATGCGGCAATTTAAAAAGTGATATTTTTCGGGATCGTTAGCGCCAATAATTACCTCATCGAAGGAATCGTGAAGCTGATTTACAATTTTTTGAATCATTGGCTCGCCATCCACAGGGAGCATACTTTTATCCTCGCCACCCATACGCGAACTTTTACCACCAGCAAGAACTATCGCTGTTGCATTTTCTTTTATTCGCCATGTATTATTTTTGATAATTATTCTATCAGGAGAAAAATCCCAACTCATATTATCAAACTCTATAATCTTATCAGCAAACCCTATAACCTGCGAACAGCTTTCTTTAATCGTACGATCATTTTTATTTTTAATCACAATAAAAAGACCCGGTTCCAAAACCTTTCTTAAGGAGTTTGACTCTGAAACAATCATAGCATCAGAAGGAAGTTTTTCGATTAAAGCTTTAATCCCTTTTTCCAGATGGTTCTTGTCAACTTTAAGCCAATAAACTTTTTGTGCTCCAGCATTAAGCATTCGGGAAGTATCTTTACCAGTATTTGTAATCGATTCGTCGATAATATCGAAATCGGTAATTAGCGAAGCACAAACGCCACAACTATCAGGACCTCTGGGGCAAAAGCCTTCATCACGATCAATACTGGTAACTTTTAATCCATAAACCTTTGTTTGCTTCGAAAGTCGATTTATTAGCCTGGTAGCAAACTCAGTTTTGCCGGTATTTCGACCAGTAGATCCCAAAACTATGAACTCAGGCTTTTTAATCATAAAAAAATTGTGTCAAAAAAAGCAAATACCTTCAATACGAAGGTATTTGCAAATTTATTCAATTAAAAACTAAGTATAATATTATTCTTTTCCATGAGTAATAGACTTGTTTGTCAAGGTCAATGCTATGACAAAACCAACAGTTAACATAATTGCTCCAGCAATAAATGTTTTAGTAGCAGCTGTTTCAGCAAAATTATCTTTTATATAAGCTGCAATCTGTGGACCAACAATACCTGCCACTGACCAAGCAGTTAAAATTACACCATAAACTACAGGCATTAATTTAGCTGTAAATATGTCACCCACGAATGATGGCATAGTACCAAATCCTCCACCGTAGCAAAGTAAAACGTAACAAACCATAATTCCGAATAACCAAGGATTACCAACCCATACGAGCAAAGCAAATACAAGTATCTGAGATCCTAAGATTAAACGGAAAGCCTGAATACGACCAATTTTATCTGATAAACCACCCCAGAAGAAACGGCCAACACCATTAAATAATGAGCTGATTGCAATTAATGTAGCTCCAGCAGCAGCGAGTCCAGCTGAATCTAATGTACTACCAGTATTTTTAAGAAGATCTTGTAACATTGGTGATTGAAGACCAATAAACATAATACCTGCAGCTATATTTAAGAAGAAGACAAGCCACATCCCTAGGAATTTTCTAGATAAAATGCAATTTGCTGCTGTTAATTTTGATTCACTTGTCTGACTTCCTACAGATTGTACTGGAGGTGTAAATCCTGCTGGAACATACCCTGCTGGAGGATTTTTCATAATAAGACCAGCAATAACACCGATTACCAATAATGATATCCCTGTATATGTAAATACCTGAACTAAGTTACCATCAAACATCTTCATAAAGGTTGGAGCAATAACTTTTGACATTAATAGTGCACCAAGTCCAAAACCCATAACAACCATTCCTGTAATGAATCCTTTTTTATCAGGAAACCATTTTGCAGCAGTTGCAACAGGAGTAACATAACCTAATCCTAAACCAAGACCACCAATAACACCATAACCAATATAAAGCAATACTAAACTATTCATTGACATGGCTGTTGCTCCGATTAACCAACCCAAGCCCCATAATATAGCACCTGTGGTTGCTAATTTTCTTGGACCAAATTTTGGTAATATCATGCCACCAATAGCAGCTCCAATACCAAGAAAGCAAATTGCCAAGCTAAAAATCCACATTACCTGTACATTTGACCATCCAAATGCAGCCATAATTGGTTTTTGAAAAAAGCTCCAAGCATAAACTGTTCCTAGAGCTAACTGAAGAACTGTTCCCATGATAGCAATTAGCCATCGATTGTGTTTTTGTGTTTCCATTTTTAGAGTTTTGTTAGTAAATATTAATTAATCAATTTCTCGAATTCTGGTCTGAATTTATTTATCATTGCTTTGATTGGAGATGAATATGCTTCGCCTGTTGGGCAAAGGGTATTTCCTTTGATATTATCACAGAACCATAATACTTTATCTAAATCTCCTTCTTCGCCTTTACCACTTACAATTTTATTAAGCAGCTTTACCATCATTCCGGAGCCTTGGCGACAAGGAGTACATTGTCCGCACGATTCGTGATTATAGAATTGAATAGTACGAGCAGCTATTTCTGGGATATTAAATTCATCGCTTATAACCATAACACCACCTGAGCCTAAAGATGTGCCATACTCAATACAAGATTCGTAATCCATTTTTAAACCGGTTCCTTTTTTCAATTCCTCAGGAGTTAAAATTGGTACAGATAATCCACCTACGATAACACCAATCATTTTACCTTTAACTCCACCAGCCATATCGATTAGTTCTTTAAACGATATTCCCATTGGGCATTCATAAACGCCAGGTTTATTTACAGCACCCGAAACACCGTATAATTTAAATCCGTATCCACCTTCAGAACCCCACTTTTTAAATGCGTCTGCTCCATTTTCAACAATAAAAGGAACACTTGCAAGTGTTTCAACATTATTAACGATGGTTGGGCATCCATATAAACCGGCAACAGCAGGAAATGGTGGTTTCATACGTGGCAATCCTCTTTTTCCTTCAATCGATTCAATAAGAGCGGTTTCTTCGCCACAGATATATGATCCTGCACCCTGATGAACGATAATATCAAGATCCTTTAATTGTCCGTCCTTTTTGGCTTCATTAATCGCTTTTTCAAGAATGGATGCAATCCAACTGAATTCGCCACGGATATAAATAAAAGCTGTTTTACATCCCAATGCATAAGCCGAAATAGCCATTCCTTCGATAAGTAAATGAGGATCATAAGCTAAAATCTGACGATCTTTAAATGTACCAGGCTCGCCTTCATCAGCGTTACAAATCAAATAAACAGGTTTACCTGTATTTTTTGGTAAGAAACTCCATTTAACACCTGTAGGAAATCCAGCACCACCACGACCACGTAGCTGCGAATTTTTAACTTCACTAATGATCTCCTCTGGTTTCATTTTAAGCGCTTTGGCTAAAACCTTATATCCACCAGATTTTTTATATCCTTCGATAGTAACAGCACTTTTGTCACCTCTTCGCTTTAATAACACATTGCATTGTGAAGCCCAGTTATACTCAACAGGTAGTTCGGGCATAATCCCTTTTCTCAAAGAATCAATTAGCATATCAAACTTTTCAGGGGTCATGAGTTCGTAATAAACATCATTAACCTGAACCACAGGACATGTTCCACATGACGCAAGACATTCTACTTTTGACAAAGTAAACAAACCATCAGGAGTAGTTTCGCCATGTTTTATTCCAAGTTTTTTGCTGATATAATCGTACAACTTAAGTGCACCCATCAAAGTTGCGGGTATATTTGTATCAACCTGAATGTGGTATTTACCAACACCTTTACTCACATTGAACATTGAATAATACGTAGCAACGCCAAATGCTCTCGAAGGAGTAACACCAACCACTTCTGCAATTTCTGCAATAAGTTCTTTTGTAAGATTGTTGCCACTGGCTTTTTGAACCAATGTTAAAGCAGGCATCAAGGCAGACTCCTTGTGAGGATATTTTGCCATGATCTGCTGAATACTATTTCTTAATTTATCATTCATCAATCTCAACATTTAAAGTTTAACAACAAGCCTCTATCTTCTCTACTTTTACAGCACAAACCTTATACTCAGGTATCTTGGCTATTGGGTCAAGAGCATCATTTGTTAAATGATTTGCTGCTGCTTCGACAAAGTGAAATGGTATAAATACAACACCAGGTTGAATTTTCTTTGTCACGTTCGCATGAATCTCTATTGATCCTCTTCGTGAAGATACTTTTACTTTTTCGCCATCTTTAATATTCATTCGCTTAGCATCATCAACGTTGATCTCAACTTTTGCGTAAGGAACTATTCCATTAAGCACTTTCGATCTTCTGGTCATTGATCCAGTATGATAGTGTTGCAATAAACGACCGGTAGTTAACCAAATTGGATACTCCTTATCAACAACCTCTTGTGGAGCTCTATATTCAATTGGTACAAGTAATCCTTTACCTCTTGAAAATTTACCAATATGAAGCACTGGTGTTCCCGGATGTTCTTCAGTTGGGCAAGGCCATCGTAATCCACATTCCTTTTCTAAACGTTCGTAGGTCATCCCTTTATATGAAGGAGTTAGCTGTCTCATTTCCTCAAATAAACTTTCGGGAGTTTCTGGAAATGAATTACATCCCAAACGCTTAGCAATTTCTACAATTATTTCATAATCCTGTTTAGCTTGGCCAGGTTGATTTAATGCTTTATTAGAAATCTGAACACGACGTTCCGTATTTACAAAAGTACCAGTCTTTTCAGCAAATGCAGAAGCAGGCAATACAACATCAGCAATTTGAGCTGTCTCAGTCATAAAAATATCCTGAACAACAAGGAAATCAAGTTTTTTAAATTGTTCTTCTGCATGGTGTAGGTTTGGATCCGACATCATTGGATTTTCACCCATGATATAAATTGCGCGAATAGATTCTCCAGCACCATTTACCATAGTAGTAACTGTTTGACCAACATTAGGATCCATATCTTCAAATTTCACATCCCATGCTTGAGCAAATTTCTTGCGGTTATCTTCAACGGTAACTGGCTGATACCCTGAAAATACATTTGGCAAGGCCCCCATATCGCAAGCACCCTGAACATTATTTTGTCCACGAAGTGGATTTACTCCGGTACCTTCAACGCCAAAGTTTCCTAAAATCATTTGCAAATTTGAGCAGGCTTTTACGTTGTCAACGCCATGAGTATGTTGGGTAATACCCATAGCATAATAGAGTGCTCCTTTACCTGAAGTTGCATATAGTTTAGCTGTTTCATAAAGTTTTTCTTTAGAAATACCACTAATTTTCTCAACCTTTTCAGGAGTATAGAATTCTATACTCTTTAAGTAATCATCCCAGCCTTCGACTCTTTCATCAATAAAAGCTTTATTATGCCAGTTTTCTTTAATAATAATATGTTGTAATCCCATAAGTAAGGCTGCATCTGAACCTGGGTTTTGTTTTAAATGTATATTTGCACATTTTGCCAGATCTATTTCACGAGGATCAACAACAATAAGCTTAACTCCTTTTTCTTTTACTGCTTTTTTAACCATTCCACCAAAAACTGGGTGGTTCCAGGTAGTATTTGTTCCGATGATAAATATTACATCAGATTTTTCGGTTTCCTGCATGCTGTTTGTCATAGCACCTGAACCTAACGTGGCTGCCAGTCCCGCAACCGTAGAGCTATGTCAAAGCCGCGCACAGTGGTCGACATTATTAGTGCCGATTACCCCTCGGGCTAAACGCATAATTGCGTAGTTATCTTCGTTTGAAGCTCTGGCTGATGTAAAGAAACCTATTGATCCAGAACCATATTTTGCTTTTATTCCGCTTAACTTACTAGATACTAAATCTAATGCTTCATCCCAGCTAGCCTCAACAAATTTTCCGTTTTTCTTAATTAGAGGAGTTGTTAATCGATCTTCGCGATTTAAAAAATCCATTCCAAATCGACCTTTCACACAAAGCATTCCTTTGTTTGTCTGTTTTTCCCAATTCTCTTCGGTTCCCATTGAATAAACCCACTTATTATCTTTTACATACATATCAATGGAACATCCAACACCGCAATAGGTACATATCACTTTTTTCTTTTCAAGTTCCCAGTAAGGACCTTTACCTTTTGCATTTTTGAATGTTAAAGCACCAACAGGGCAAACCTGAACGCATTCGCCACATTGAACACATGATGATTGACCCATTGGGAGGTCGTTGTCGCATATTACTTTTGTATATCCCGAACGCCAACCGAAGTCAAGTACTTCGTGCATAACATTGTGATTACAAGCAGTAACACATCGTCCGCATTCAATACATTTATTAGGATCGCGAATAATTCCTTCCGACGATTCATCCAAAGGCATTGTTTTATGGCCGTCATGAAAACTTGGTCGCTCAATACCACAATGATATGCCATATCTTGCAGTTCGCAATGTCCATTTTTTTCGCAGGCGATGCAATTATGTTCTCCATTTGCCAAATGAAGTTCAACAATCATTTTACGAACCTGCTTGATCTGATCTGTATCAGTTTTAATAATCATACCATCTTTAGCTTCGAGTGCACAGCTTTCTTTTAGTCCTCTGAAACCTTCTATTTCAACCAAACAAGCTCTACATTTACCTGCTTTTCCAGTTCTTGGATGATAGCATAAAGTTGGTATGTAGACATTGTTCTCGCGAGCAATATCTAATACCGTTTTTCCTGGTGAGGCCTCAAAAACCTTCCCATTAATAGTAATCTTAAGCGTATTTTCCATATTAAATTAATATATAAATATTATTTTTTAGCTGCATTATCGAGTTTATCATATAAAAGCTGCAAAGCATCATTAATATCCTCAAAAACTACATAATGGTTCGTACATCCTTTTCGAGAGCAAACATTTACCTTGCCCCCTACATTAATATTAAAACCAACTACAGGTGCTCCGCAAATTTTACATGGTATTTCACGCAGTAATGATTTATTGCAGTGAGGACAATAAAACTTAACAATTTCATTGTCATTAATAACAATATTGCTTTCGTGTTTAAAACAGTCGTAAACAGGACATAACCAAAGGAGGCCATGTTCACGTTCAGTTTCGATATTGACTTTAATTCCAGGATGTCCATTAACTTTATGTGATTCATCCATTAAAGATGTTCCACAGTGAGGACATTTTACCGATAATACAATTAATTTTTCCATAATAGTTTTAGTTTTTGTTACGACTTACACTCTTATTTTATCAGTTAATTAACTTATAAACAAAGAATTACACTCTTCAAGTAATTCATAAATAATATTGTTATTATTTTCACACTGTTATTTTATTAACAATAAATTCTTTTATAAATACTAGTCTCACATTTCTAAATATAGGACTAGCCCAAATGCATAAACATGACATTTATTATTTAAATACATGATAAAAGTCATATTTTTGAGTTGGAATATCGTAGAATGATAATAATCGGCTTTATACAAATATACTAAATCCTTGTTTTAAGGTAAACCCAAGCATGAATTTAGAATTAATCTAAAAACAGATAATCTTTAGAGAACTAAACCATTTTGCTTTAAAGTATCCATTTGCTAGGTTTTGATAATTGTAAATTTTATTTTTGTCCGTCTATTTATTTAGAAAGGACGGAACTGGTGTTCCACCTGGTCTTCAAAACCAGTAGCAGACGGATAAAACCGGCTGTGGCAGGTTCGATTCCTGCCCTTTCTGCAAATAATTTTTTATGAAAAACCGCAAATACAGAATATGAAATCAAAAAAGGAGGATTTTAAAAGCCTTCCAGCCGTTGATAAACTTCTGTCGTCACCTGAAGTTAAACTGCTTATTTCCAGCCATGGGAAAGAGTTAGTTATCTATTCTATTCGTAGTACCTTAGATTTTTTCAGAACCAAAATTAGCAATGGAGAATTACCTCCTACTTCAGAAGAAATAGTTAATAAAATCAAGTCTTTGATTGAACTATTCAGCGGAAGAAGTCTTAAAAAAGTTTATAATGCTACTGGGGTAATAATTCATACAAATTTGGGTAGAGCTCCCTATGGTTCATATCTTATTAATGATTCAATAGAAATTTTAAAAGGTTATAACAATCTTGAATTTGATCTTGCTAAGGGTGTAAGAGGAAACAGAAACAATCATGCATCAGAATTAATCAAGTTTCTTACTGGAGCTGAAGATGTGCTTATTGTTAACAACAATGCTGCTGCTGTAATGCTTGTTTTAAGAGCTTTTGCAAAAGGGAAAGAAGTAATTGTTTCGAGAGGGGAGCTAATAGAGATTGGCGGATCATTTAGAATACCAGAGATAATGGCCGCATCGGATTGCAAGATGGTAGAAGTGGGCGCCACAAACAAAACCAAATTGGATGATTACAAGAAGGCTATTAGTAAAAAGACAGCAATCCTTTTTAAAGCTCACAAATCAAATTATGTGATATCGGGATTTACAAAAGAAGTTGAGTTGGAAGAATTATCAGCTCTTGGAAAAGAAAATAAAATTCCTGTTTTGTACGATTTGGGGTCAGGTTTATTAAGAAAAATAATTCATCCTGCTTTTGAGGATGAGCCTACCGTTCGCGAATCGATTGAAAAAGGTGCCGATCTGGTTTGTTTCAGTGGCGACAAATTATTAGGTGGCCCACAAGCAGGAATTATTGCCGGAAAAAAACATCTGATTGAAAAACTTAAAAAAGAACCCATGATGCGCGCACTCAGGGTTTGTAAAACAACCTTTGCCTTGCTCGAAACCGCATGTATTTATTATTTAAATGACAAATTATTAAAAGAGAAGAACATCATCTTTAAAACCTTTAACCGATCGCAGAAAGAGCTAAAAGACACTGCAGAAGCTATTTCCAACATCTTGAATAAACAAGGCATAAAAACAGAGGTCATTCAAACAAATGGTCAATGCGGCGGAGGAACTCTTCCCGATAAGGAAATTAACAGTTATGCAGTGATAATTAAAATCGAATCATCAAATAGAATAAGATCTGAATTCGCAGAAAAAATGTTCCATGGATTGTTGATGCACGAAAACCCTGTGTTGGGAGTATTGAGCAAAGGAAATATCTACTTTGATGTGTTAACCATTTTCGAAAATGAGCAGGAAGAAATTGCTCAGATTATTTGTGAAGTACACAATAAACTAACATCTTCCATAAAGAGCTGACGAGATGAAACATCTGATAATGGGAACAGCCGGGCATATTGATCATGGAAAAACATCCCTGATAAAAGCATTAACGAACATTGATTGTGATACCCACAAAGAAGAAAAAAGACGTGGAATTACCATTAATCTCGGTTTCTCATATCTAAATCTACCCAATGGAGAATCAATAGGTATTATTGATGTTCCCGGACATAAGGATTTTATAAACACTATGGTTAGTGGCGCTTGTGGAATAGACTTTGTTTTACTCGTTATTGCAGCAGACAGCGGAATTATGCCCCAAACCATTGAACATATCAATATTATATCGGCATTAGGAATAAAGAAAGGTATTGTTGCTCTTACGAAAATCGATTTGGTAGATGATGAATTGATTGAAATGGCCAAGTCTGAAATTTCAGAATATCTTAAAAAAACATCATTAAAGGATGCTCCAATTATTGGCGTTTCGGCTATAACCGAAGCAGGAAAAGATGATCTGATTAAATCAATTGAAAAGATAATTACCGAAGTCGATGAAAAAGAAAACAGCAGTCTGTTCAGAATGTATATCGATCGCATTTTTAGTATTAAAGGATTTGGGAGTGTTGTGACTGGATCTGTTTTGGGTGGATCGATACAAACCAAAGATGAAGTTTTTTTACTACCAGGGAATAATGAAAAACTCAGAATACGCTCTTTAGAACGACATGGTAAGCCAGTAGAATCAGTTGTTGCGGGCGACAGAGCTGCAATAAATCTTATTGGATTAAATAATGAGGATTTTGAGAGAGGAATGATCATATCCAATAAAGCATTAGAAGCAACAAGCATGATTGATGCACAGGTTTCGCTTTTCGATAACACCTTTTCGCTCCCACTCTGGTCAAACATTACGTTTCATACAGGAACCTTTGATTGCCAGGCCCGAATGCATCTTATAAACAAAGAAAACATTCAACCTAATGAAGAAGCCATTGTGCAAATTCATCTGCGAAAACCTGGAATATTTATCAACAAAGATAAATTCATCATCAGAAATTCATCGGGAGATTTAACACTTGGTGGTGGATTTGTTATGGATGCAGCACCACTACATCATAGGAGAAGAACACTTAAGCTAATCGACAGTTTAACGCAACTATCGTCGCACATTATGAGTTCTCAAAGCATTAAAGAGATGCTTAACGGTGAATTAAAAAAAGAATTTAAACCCTTTGGAATTGAAGAAATAAGCAATAAGTTGAACATTCCTGTTGATGACATTAAAAATGAGGTAAACACAGGTAGTTGCAATTTTGGAGTTTATAAAACAACAGAATCTATTATTTTAATTAGCACAACTCATGATCATGCGTTTCAGGAAAAGCTACTGAATATTCTGAAAGAACATCATGAAAAAAATAAAATATTTCCTAACGGATTGGATGTAAATGAAATAACAGGCAAAGTTGGATTTTCGAAATTAAAAACAGAGAGACTTTATATTGAGCTTTTGCTCCAAAAAATGCTTTCAGCTAATCTGGTTGAGAAATATAAAAACACTTGGATCATTGCAGGTCATAAGCCAGTACTTGATAATCAGACAAAAAAGGAAATTGATTGGATTGAGAATGAAATTAAAAGATACGAAACCGAAAAACCAGTGCTAACTGAAATTGAAGAAAAAGCTGTAAATAACAAAATACAAAAAAATAAAATCAAAATGTATTTATCTTACCTGGCAAGTGTTGATAAAATACAGTTTTTCCAGAATGATTTTGTTCATACAAGTATTCTTAACAGACTCAGAATTGATTTATTAAAAAAACTCTCAACAAGAATTGATGGATTTACCTTTGATGAATTTAAGGATACAATCGGAGGAACAAAAAAATTCAGAGCTATGCTAACAGATATGTTTGAAAACGAGAAAATAATAATGGTTCAGCGCGGAGCAGGTGTTGATACAACGAAATTTTTTATTACACAAACAGGAAAAAAATTAATTGGTAAACATTTATCTTGATAATTCAGCAACATCGTGGCCTAAACCACCATCGGTAATTGATGCAATAAGCAACTACCTGAATAACTATGGAGGCAGTCCGGGCAGATCGGGACATCATTTTACAATTAAAGCAGCCACAGAGGTTTTTGAAACACGCGAACTTTTGGCGTCTCTATTTAATGCTCCTTCATCAGACAGAGTTATTTTCACTGCAAATGCAACACAGGCAATCAATACTGCTTTATTCGGATTGTTAAAAAAAGGCGACCATGTAATTATCAGTCACATGGAGCACAATTCTGTTATAAGACCTTTGCGACATCTTGAGCAGAAAAGGGTTATTGAACTGTCAATAATTGATTGTGACAAGGAAGGATATATAAACCTTGAAAACCTGAAAAATAGTTTTAAATCAAATACAAAACTTGTAGTAACTATTCACGGATCGAATGTAACTGGCACAATTCAACCAATAAGAAAAATCGGAGAAATCTGTAAATCGAAGAATGTATTGTATATGGTTGATGCTTCGCAAAGTGCAGGAATTCTTCCTATTGATTTTCAGAATGATAATATTGATATACTTGCATTTACAGGGCACAAAGAGCTTTATGCGCCTTCAGGAATTGGCGGATTATGCATTAAAAATGATATTCAAATTGATTCCCTTTTACATGGAGGAACAGGAAGTAAATCAGAAACTGAAACCCATCCCCTATTTTACCCCGACAGACTAGAGGCCGGAACATTAAATACAGTAGGAATTATCGGACTAAAAGCTGGATTGCAATATATTTTAGATCAAGGAATGGATAACATTCTAAAAAAACAAATCCAGTTAACTGAGTATTTTATAAGTAAACTCAAAGAGTTGGACGATGTAACAATCTATGGACCAATCAATACGAAAGATAGACTACCTATAATCTCATTAAATATAAAAACCAAAATGCCAAGCGACGTTGCATTTATGCTTGATAAAGAATATGGTATTATGACAAGAGCAGGACTTCATTGCTCACCATTGGCACATAAAACAATCGGGACATTTCCACACGGAACAATTCGCTTTAGCTTGAGTTGCTTTACTACCGAAGAAGAAATTAATTATACTATTGATAAAATAAAAAAGATACGATGAAAACTATTGATGCCATAGGCAAATTATGCCCTATACCATTAATAATGACAAAAAAGGCATTGGGCGAATTAAAAGAAAATGAATTATTAGAAGTGTTGATGGATAATGAAACATCGGTTAAAAATGTGACCCGTTATATAGAAGAGATGGGAATGAAACCACGTACTGAAAAGAAAGATTCCATCTATCATGTTTTTGTAAATAAAACAGGAGAAGTTTTAGAAAGTATAAATGTCGAAGACTTTTGTACAATTGATTCTGAAAAATTATCAGATTATGTAATTTCATTTCAAAAAAACAAACTTGGCGAAGGATCAGACGAGCTGGGAACTATTCTGGCAAAAGCATTTATTAATACTCTACCCGAAATCGATGTAAAACCAAAAAAACTAGTTTTCTTGAACTCAGGAATTTATTTGACATTAAAAGATTCGACGGTAATTGATACATTAAAAAAACTCGAACAAATGGGTATCGAGATATTGGTCTGTGGTACCTGCTTAGACTATTTTAAAAAGAAAGAAGAATTAGGTGTTGGTATCGTTTCCAATATGTACGTTATTCTTGAAACGTTGAGCAAAGCATCGAAAGTGATTTATTCATAATCTATATGGATAATAGAGTGGGCTAAAGCCCAATAAGGCTTTAAGTTAATAACCCCAGCCTTAAGGCTGGGGTTAGATAAAAAACCTATAAAGGACTTTAGTCCATTTATTAATATAAAAATCAATCTTTTATGAAATACTTTATCCTGATTTTTGAATCGACACATCATGTGTTGAAAGCCGAAAAGGTGTTTACCGGAATGGGTATTAAATTCGACAGTATGCCTGTACCCAAAGAAATTTCATCCGATTGTGGTATAGCCATAAGAATTGATCCCAATTTGTTTGATGAACACCTCATAAAATCTATACTTAAGAAAAACGATATCAATTTTCAGTTACACGAAAAGATTTACAAATGAAACCATATGACCTTTTAAGCACTGTTGAATATGGCGGATGTTCAGCTAAGCTATCTGCAAAAGAATTAAGTGAAGCATTAGCCGATTTGCCAAAAACAGCTCATAAGAATTTACTCGTTGATATTGAAACACATGATGATGCTGGTGTTTATAAGATTAATGATGAATATGCCTTAATACAAACCACCGATTTTTTCCCTCCTGTTTGCTCCGATCCGTATGAGTTTGGCCAGATTGCTGCGGCCAATGCACTTAGCGATGTTTACGCAATGGGCGGCGAAGTATTAACCACCCTAAACATTGTAGCTTTTCCTGCAAACGTTCCGCTCAACGTTTTAAAAGAAATATTAAAAGGTGGAATAGATAAAGTGATTGAAGCCGGAGGAACTATGATGGGAGGCCATACCATTGTTGATGATATTCCTAAATACGGACTTGCAGTAACAGGTTGGATTCATCCCGATAAGATAATTACAAATGCCGCAGCAAAACCGGGTGATATTCTTTTGCTTACCAAACCTATTGGGGCAGGAATAATAATGGCCGGTAAAAGAATTGGAGAAATTGACATAGATAAATACCAGCCTATATTGGAAAGCATGAAACAACTCAACAAAGAAGGTGGTAGAATAATGCAGAAATACGGAGTTAAATGCGCCACAGACATTACTGGATTTGGACTACTGGGACATGCTCTAAAATTAGCGATGGGAAGTAATGTTACTTTAAAAATAGAATCAAAACAAGTTCCCGCATTTGATGGTGCTATGAACCTTATTGAGTTGGGCTGCATACCCGGAGCATGCTTCCGGAATCTTGAATATGTGGAGAATGATTGCACTTTTGAAAAATCGTTAAGCCACAATCATAAAATGCTTTTATTAGATGCTCAAACATCGGGAGGATTATTAATTTGTTGCCCTAAAAATAAAGTTAATGAAATGAAAGCTGAGCTTTCAGAAGCAGGTTATCCACATACAACTGTTATTGGTGAGGTTTGTGAAAAGGAAAATAAAAACATAATAGTCTATTAATACCTTAAATCCGCAAACAATTAATTAAAAAAATAAGTTAAAGCACTGTTTAATATTATTTTAAACAGTGCTTTGTAAATAAAGTTTTATCACTTATTTTTATGATGCATAACAAAAAAACAAGAT